>CAVPWA010000017.1:0-103654 GCA_963709375.1 uncultured Solirubrobacterales bacterium | reverse complement strand
TCGTCTTTCCACGGCGGCTTCGGGTCTTCGAAGGTGTCGCTGAGTCCGAAGACGATTCGCGCCACCCGACCCCCGAACTTGTCGTGGATCTCCTTCAGGGTCTTTTCCCCTCCCTGGTCTTCTGGGGCGTCGTGGAGCAGGGCGGCGATCGCTTCGTCTTCGTCTCCGCCTTCGTCGATGACCAGTGAGGCAACCCCGAGGATGTGGCCGAAGTAGGGAGTCTCGGCTCCTTTTCGCTTCTGGTCCGCGTGGTACTCGTGGGCCATGTCCAGGGCCAGGTCGAATCTCTCGCCCAGTGTTCTTCGCATCAGCCATTGTGGTTCTCCTTCGATCTGCGGCTCGGCATTAACTCTTTCAGACGCTTCACCACCGGGGGCGAATACTGGCGGCTGGTCGCTTTGGTGAACATCGAAACCAACCCCCACGCCACAAAAGTGCTGGATTGATGCGGTGATGCACTATCATCAACTTATGCGTACGACTCTTGAACTCGATGACGACGTGGTTGCGGCCGCCCGCGAGCTCGCCGGCGACCAGAGGCGCTCGCTCGGATCGGTGATCTCGGAACTGGCGAGGCGCGGGCTCACCCCGGCCCAGGTCGAAACCGAAGGCGACCTTCCGGTGATCAGGGTGCCGCAGGGAGCCCCGCCGATCACACCGGAGATGGTGCGGCGCGCGCTGGACGAAGACTGACCGGTGGCGTTGCTCGACGTCAACGCCCTGGTCGCGCTGGCGTGGGATTCGCACGTGCACCACGCGGCCATTCGGGGATGGTTTTCGGCCAACCGGCAAGACGGGTGGGCGACCTGCCCAATCACGGAGAGCGGTTTCGTAAGGGTCTCCTCCAACCCGAAGGTGATGCCCCACCCGGTCGGAGTAGAGGCGGCCATCGGCGTACTGACGGCGCTCAGGTCAATCGAAGGCCACGTATTCCTTCGTGACGACGTCTCGCTCACCGATCCCGACCTCCCACGACTGGCCGGCCACCGCCAGGTGACCGACGCCCACCTGCTCACCCTGGCCCGCCGCCACGAGGTCAGGCTGGTGACGTTCGACTCGGGGATTCAGGGGCTCGCCGACGGTCAGGACGTCGAACTCCTCCAGACCCTCTGAGAACCGCCGGCCGAGTTCGGGAACGGCCGCACTCCGGGCCGGGACGCATCTGGCCGGCTCCCCGGGGTCGCGTCGCAGGCAGTTGTCAGAAAGCGGTGCCGCTGTCAGACTCTCTCCATCAGGTGCGACATACGCACCGTCCATTCAGAGCGGTCGAGGGTCCGGGCCCGATGACGCCGCCGCAACCGATCCCCACGGGGACACGGTGCGAAAGCCCGACTCAATGGAGGTGACACATGTCGTCAGACGAGCATTCAAGAGGGTACGCCGCCGGAGATCCACTTCGGAAATTGCCGAAGATCGATCCGCTGTACGCGGCCTGGATCAGGTCGAGCACAGGCAAGGAGTTCCGCGAGGCCAAGAGCAGCATGAATGCGGTTCGAGAGGGAAGGAGCCGCCGCACTCCTGGCCGACCGACCCGGCGGGTGAGTACCTGCCGGCAGAAGGGCCGTTGCGTGTCTATTGCGACGAGGAGTCCAGGTCGGCCCCCGAGGGCTGGGTCGGGGTCAGAAGCTTCGCCGACCTTCGCCAGCTGATGCTCGCCCAGATCGTAGTCGAGTACTCGATGTGCGATGCCCGTGAACTGGTCGACTTCATCGCGAGCAATTTCTACGAGTACAACCTGGTGTTCTGGCCTCGGGACGGCCTGACCGAGCGGATCGAAGACGAAGAGCGCATAGAGAAACTGACCCGCAAGATCCTCGAACTGACCGACAACGCCGGGGTCGAGCTCGAGATCAACCGCAACTCATCGGGGCACGTCCATTACGTCACAGGAGGGCGCAAGGACGCGCAGTAACGGAACCCACGGCCCCGTCAGCACCACAGGCCGGGAAGGCGACAGGCTTGTCGGCAAACAAGGTCGCTGTCAGACTCATGGGACAGGTGCGACATACGCACCGTCCATTCAGAGCGGTCGAGGGTCCGGGCCCGATGACGCCGCCGCAACCGATCCCCACGGGGACACGGTGCGAAAGCCCGACTCAATGGAGGTGACGTTCATGTCGGACAGGAGTGATGAGGAGCGCGAGGGCTGGGTGCCCGTCGGCCGCCGAGGCTGGAAGAAGGTCGGCGGAAGCAGGCGAACCGAAGTGCAGCCGGTGACCCCCGGCTGGGCGAAGCAACTGCGCGACAGCCCACCGAGGCAACGGCACGCGGATGAGACAGAGAGCGATCTGCCGGACTACAGGACAGCGAAGCCGACGAGGCGTAGCCGGCGCCAGCCCTAGGCCCTCCGACCGCGCCGCCCACCACCCAGGTGGAGTGACGCCTCGGCATCGACCAGGTCGGGGCGGCGCCAGCGACTCTCGGCGAAGGGGGCGACCATTCGCACGGTCCGCTTGACCGTGAACTGGTAGCTGCTTCCGGAATCGCAGGGGTGGCAGAGCCTGGGCTCATCCTTGTCGGTGGACCGGCGGCGCGGGACCCGCACGCCACAGAAGGCGCACGGGTCCGCGGGCCGGTTCCTGAGCCGGGCCTCCTTGCCGCTACCGGCGTCCTTGCCGCGGCTCAAGGGTGACGCCTCGACGGGCGGTTGATCCGCGTGCGGCGGGTCGCTCGTCCGGTGGCTTCTGAGGATTCGGAGCGGTCGGGTCGGCTGGTGAAGACCGAGAGCTGGATCAGCTCCTCGCCGGAGACCAGCCCGGTGCCGACCGCGCGATCGTTCTCGAAACGAAAACCCCGGCCGATGCCGATGCCGTCGTTTTCGAAGATGCGGTTGCCGGCCACTTTGCGCAGGAAGCGCTCGGCCTTGCTGGTTCCCCTCACCTTCGCCGGGCTATTCTCGCCGAGCGCGTCCAGGCAGTAGCCCTGGACCAGCGGCGCATGCAGGTCGGCAAAAACTTCTGGCCGGCTGACCAGGTCGAGGGTCAGGACCTTTGCTCCGATCTGGAAGACCATTCCCACCTGCCCTTCGTGCAGGTTGATCTCCGAGGCGCTCGCCCGAAGTCGGTCGCGGTGGCGGTCGTAGGTCTCGCTGGAGGCACCGGTCGGCGAGTTCACACCGAGGCTCGCCGAGCGGCTGGAGACCATGTCCCAGACCTCGCCCTGGTCGGCCCGCTCTTCCATTCCGGACACACGGGCCCGGTGAGAGGAGCTGGCCTTGCGCCGGCGCATGTCCGGGTCGGCAGCCTGCTGGGAAGGCTGGAAGTCCTCCGAGTTGCGAGAGCCGTCCCAGCGACCCTGCTCGACACAGCTGACCGGCGCGACCAGGGTCTCACCCGGAGCGATCAGAAGGCTCTTGTCGAAGGTGCGGTTCTGCTGGCCGCCGATCACTTCTTCGCCTTCGTAGATCAGCACCGCGGAGTCGGTCGGGTTGGTTACGAGCACGTCGCGGACGGAGCCGCCGCCGGGCTGCTCGTTGACCTTGAAGCCGAGCGCCTGGGCGCGGCTCATCGAGGTGTACTGCTGGACCGGCGCCGGTCCGAATACCGGGTAGACCGCGATCGGCCCCGAGACATCCGGTTCGCCGACCGTCAGCGGTTCGCGCTGGTAGTCCTCGATCTTCACTTCTTCTTTCGGTCTTGTAGTCATCTCGCCCCTCCACTTCTTCGCTTGCCGGGAGAGCGTCGGGGCGGGAACGCGATATCTGACAGATCGGGCAGACTGATTTCTGCCCGGCACGTTCGGTGCTGCGCGCCCGGGCTCAGTTCGGCGCGATCTTCGGGCGCCGTGAAGGCGGCGCCGTGAAGTGGTGAGGCGCTAGGAGCCCTTGTAGTCCTGGATGATGTTGCCGCCGTCCACGACTATGGTCTGGCCGGTGATGTAGGAGGCCTCGGGAGCGGCGAGCAGTACAACCGCGGCGGCGACTTCATCCGCGGTGCCGGGGCGGCCGATCGGTGTGTGGCGGCCGGCGGCGATCTCTTCGGGCGGCGAGCTGTCGGTCTCGATCCAGCCCGGGTTCACCGAGTTGACCGTGGTGCCGGTCGGGCCTAGTTCGATCGCCAGTGAGCGCATCAGGCCGTCGATCCCGGCTTTGGCGGCGCTGTAGGCGGGGTCGCCAGGGGCGCTGACCATCGGCCCGGTGACCGAGCTGATGAAGATGATGCGGCCGTGCTTCGAGTCTGTGATCGCGGTCAGGGCGGTGCGGGTCACGTTGAAAGCGAGGTCGAGGTTCTGGTCGATTCCGGCTCGCCATTCGGCGTGGCTGAGCCTGTCGAAGCTCCGGCCGAGGTCGTCGGTGCCGACCTGGCTCATGCCGGCGTTATTGACCAGGATGTCGAGGCTGCTGTGCCAGGCAGTCGCCGCCTCGACCAGCGCGGTCGCCTCCGACGGGTCGATCAGGTCATGCACGTGGGCGCTGACCTCGATGCCTTCTTCACTCAGCTCGGCGGCGCGGTCGTGGATGCGCTCGCTGGTCGAGGAGATCGCCACCCCCGCCCCCTGCCTGCCCAGAGCCCGTGCCGTTGCGAAGCCGATGCCGGCGGAGCTGCCGCAGCCGGTGACCAGCGCTGTCCGGCCACTCAGGTCGGCGAAGCTCGGTATCGCGGAAGGACTCATCCTGCGACCCTAGCGCCGCAGCACCGGAGGGGCACGCCGCGGTCAGGAGATGCGGCGGCCCAGCTTGCCCTTGCGGACCAGATTGACGGTGACCCGGTTCTCGCGGCGGAGCAGCTTCGGGTTGACCACGGTGCCGAAGCGGTTCAGCTTTCCGTCATCGAAGAGCCTGGCGGTGCCGGCCAGACGGCCGTTGACACCGATCGCCAGCACCGTGCCCGGCTTCAGCGTCTTCGACCTGCCGAAGATCATGGCCGGAACCCAGTCCGATCCGGCCTTGACCCGGTTGAGTGCCTTGCGGTTGTCGATGCTCAGCGCCGGACTGCGCGGCCTGACGAGTTTCGAGGGCGGGATCTTCCTGCCGATCAGGCCCGGCTTCGGTCCCAGCTGCCAGATCCCCCTGCTTCCCAGCATGCGTCGCTTCAGTTTGAGGTCCTGCTTCAGACGCCTCTGGAGCAGCCCGCGGCCGTACTCGAAGCCGTCGATGTTGGCCGGGCGCCAGAGGTCCGTGATCTTCGAAATCGGCATGCCGTCGAGGTCGGGGAAAGGCTCGAGCCCGGTCACCTCGGCGATGGTCGGCAGGATGTCCACCTCTTGGGTCCGGGTTGCAGCTGATCCACCCTCGGTCTGCCCCGGGTACTTGATGAACAGCGGCGTGAGCCCGATCGAAGCGAGGTTCTCCTTGGCGAGGACGCGGCGCTCGGTGCCGCTCCTGAAGGACGAGCCGTGGTCGCTGGTGACCACGACCATGGCCCTGTCCCAGAGGCCGGCCTCGACAGCCCGATCGCGCAACATGCCGATCAGCGCGTCTACCCTGGCCAGCTGAATCGTCTGGCGCTGCCACGCCTGACCCGCGGCAGCCTGCGAGTCGACGATCGGACCGAGCCCGCCTTCGGCCAGCCGCGGCATCGAGCCGCTGCGGTAACGCCGGCCGTCGGGCAGGTAGTAGTACGGCTCGTGAGGAAGGAAGGAGTGGGCGAAGACGAAATCGGTGTCCAGGTTCACCCTCTCGATCCAGCGGGGGAAGAGTTCGCGCGCGAGGCGGAAGCGCTTGCTTATCTTGAACCGGAGGAAGTCCCACGGTTCGGTCAGCCCCAGCTCGGCTCCGATCTCTCCTTCCGGTAGGGGACAGAGCTGCTGCGGGCAGATCTCGCTGGTGAACTCCATGATCCGCTGCCTGTAGCCGGCCGAACGGGTGAGGGCGAAGAGGTTGTCGGGGTAGTTGGCGGCGGTGGCCGGCTTGCCTTCGGTATTGGGATCGTCGTCGCTGGCCCGCCTGCCGGTGAGCAGGGTCGGGATCGACCTGATCGTGACCTGGGATGAAGTCGTGTGGTTGTAGTACCAGCTCGCCTCCCGTGAGAGCCGGGCGAAGTTTGGAAAGCGATTTTCGTCGATCGACCGGGAGTCCTTCAGCAGGGAGACGGTCGGCATCTCGTCGAAGACCAGCAGGATCACCGGTACCCGCTCGGTTGGTTCCGCCGCGGCCGGGCGCTCGGCACTGATGACCGCGAAGGCGAACAGGGTGAACAGCGTGAACGCCGTGGCCGCAGCCCCCTGTGCCCTTGCCCGCATTCTGCGACCCTAGTCGACCCTCCGGGCGGGCATCACCGGCCGGGTCGGCTCAGCGTCGGAACTGGCTGCGCAGGCCGTCGACCCGCAGGGCGATGATCCTCATCATGTTCTCGAGCAGGATGCTGAGCAGTTCGGGATCGCTTTTTCGAAGACCGTCCCAGGCCTCTTCGCTGATCGCCCAGGCGAGCACGTCGTCGGCGGCCTTCGAGGACGCATGCCGGGGCCGCCGGCCGAGCATCGCGATCTCGCCGAGCGTCATGCCGGCGGAGAGAGAGGCAACCCGGCGGGCCTCGCCGTCGGCGTCGGTGCCCAGGACGTTGATCGTGCCGCGGGTGACCAGCAGCACCTCGCGCACGTCCTCCCCGGCCTCGTATACACGGGTACCGGCCGGGTACTCACGCCGCTCGAGCAGGTCGGAAAGGGTGGCGAGCTGGGCTTCGCTCATGCCGACCGTCGCCCGATGCCCGGAAAGCGGCATCTCTTCGGTCTCGGGCAGCAGCCCCGCGCTCGCCAGCAGACCCTGTTCGGTCCACTCGAGCGCCATGTCGAGGTCGCGGTAGTCACGCACCGGCTCGAGTCCGCGGCCGGCCCGGAGTTCGTTCAGCCGGTCGACGAAGGCGGGCAGGCGTCGGGTCTCGGAAAGGGCGAAGCTGCCGCCGGCTGCTTCGAAGGACTCGACAATGTCGCCGATGATCGGCACCACGACCGGATCGACGTCGCGCACGGCTGCGAAGTCGAGCACCGCGTACTCGAGGCTGTCGCAGTTCTCGAGAACCGTGTTCGAGATCAGCTCGCCGGCGGCGAAGTTGACCTCACCCTGGAGCTCGATCGCCAGGACCTTGCCGCCCTGGTGGTTGAGGACCTCCTGCTCGGTCTCGGACCTGAGGCGTTTGGAGCGGGTGTCGATGCAGTTGTGCCTGGCCCGGACCGGCGGAGCCGGACGGCGGGCCGGGCTCATCACGTGGAGTCGCAGCGCCTCGGAAAGCTGCTCGCAGACCTTGACCCCGCGCACGCTGTTTCCGTGCTCGTCCAGCGGCGGCGAATACACGGCGATCCCGAGTTGGCCCGGCAGCACCGCGATGATGCCGCCCGCCACTCCCGACTTGGCCGGAAGGCCGACGCTGTAGAGCCAGTCCCCCGCTGCGTCATACATTCCACAACTGGCCATCACGCTGAGCACGTTTCTCACCGTTTCGTCACGCAGGACCCGCTCGCCGGTGACCGGGTTGACACCGTTCGATGCCAGGGTCGCGGCCATCGTGGCCAGGTCACGGCAGTCGACCAGGGTCGAGCACTGGCGGAAGTAGGTCTCGACCACGTCCTCGACCTCGACGTCCTCGGGCAGGGCGCCCGAGTTCTTCATCAGATAGGCGATCGCCCGGTTGCGGTCTCCGGTCCGGTTCTCGGATTCGAATACCGCCTCGTCGACCCGGAGCTCACGACCGGCGAAGGCGGAGTACTCGGTCAGGATGCGCTCGATCGGCCGGTCGAATCCGAGCGGCCGGATCAGCGAGGCGGTGGCGATCGCGCCGGCGTTGACCATCGGGTTGAGGGGAATGCCGGCACCGGGCTTCAGCGTGATCGAGTTGAAGGCCTCGCCACTCGGCTCGACGTCGACGTGCTCGCGCACCGCGGCCTCGCCGATCGCCTCGAGGGCCAGGGCGAAAGTGAGCGGCTTGGAGATCGACTGGATCGTGAATTCGCGCCGGGTGTCGCCGACCTCGTAGATCGCCCCGCCGGCGGTGACCAGGCAGATCCCGAACCAGTCGGGGTCGGCAGTCGAGAGTTCCGGTATGTACGAGGCGACCTCACCGGAGCGGTCGGGGCTGTGCTGCGCGTGAAGGCCTTCCAGAAGGGCGCGTACGGGAGAGGAAGATCGCGATTCGGCGGTATCGGTGCTCATCGCAGCAAGTATGAACGCAGCGCAGGACCCGCGCCGGCGGGGCAGCAGCTCGCGCAGGTCCCGCGTGGTCTCGAGCAAGACGAGTGCAGGGGGTTCGGGGTGTCCCTTTACGCATTCCTAGAACCGTCTGGTTGTGCATCTCGAAAAGGGACATCACATCGGCCGGGCCGGGTCTAGCCGGGCCGGGTCGGGTCCGGGCCGGGTCGGGCCGGGTCGAGGCTCTTCGCCGCCTCGGGGTACGTTGGGGGCGGGATGTTTTCGAGGGCGACAGTTTGGCTGATACCCCCTGTGGGTATAGGGTGGAAGGCATGAGCGAGCAGATCGACATCGAGGTGCCCGACATGAGCTGCGCTTCCTGCGTGAGCAAGGTCGAGAAGAAGCTGAACTCGATCGAAGGCGCCGAAGCGACTGTCAACTTCGCCACCAAGAAGGCTGCGATCAGCTTCGACCCGGAGCTCTGCGGGCCGGAGCAGTTCGCCGGTGCGGTCGATGCGGCCGGATATACCGCCGTGATGCCGGAGATCGAGTCCGACTCGCACGACCACATGAGCCACTCGGTGGCCCCGGTGTCGACCCTCTTCCACCGCTTCGTGGTCAGCGCGGTGCTGACCGTGCCGCTGGTCCTGATCACGATGATCCCGGCGCTGCAGTTCGATTACTGGCAGTGGGTAGCGCTGGCCCTGGCGACACCGGTCGTCTTCTGGGGCGGCCTGCCGTTCCACCGGTCGGCGTGGAAGGCGGCCAGGCATGGCAGCTCGACCATGGACACGCTGATCTCGCTGGGCACGCTGGCAGCGTACTTCTGGAGCCTTTATGCACTGCTGTTCGGAATGGCGGGCGAGATCGGCATGACCATGACCTTCGAGCTGATTCCGGAGAGCGGCGGCGGCCTCGACCATCTCTACTTCGAAGTGGCCGCCGTGGTCACGACCTTCCTGCTGGCCGGGCGCTACTTCGAGGAGCGGGCAAAGTCCCGCGCCGGAGACGCCCTCAAGGCGCTGCTCGACATGGGCGCCAAAGAGGTATCGGTAATCGACTCCGACGGCAGCGAGCACAAGGTGGCCATCGAGCAGCTCGGCATCGGCGACCACTTCGTGGTCCGCCCGGGCGAGAAAGTGGCGACCGACGGCGTAGTGGTCGAGGGCGCATCGGCGGTGGACGAGTCGCTGCTGACCGGTGAGTCGGTGCCGGTCGAGAAGCACACCGGCGACGAGGTGGTCGGCGCGAGCGTCAACGCCGGCGGCCGGCTGGTGGTCGAGGCGACGCGCATAGGTTCGGATACGGCCCTGGCCCAGATCGCAAGGCTGGTCGAGCAGGCCCAGACCGGCAAGGCGCCGGTACAGAAACTGGCCGACCGGATCTCGGCCGTCTTCGTACCGGTGGTGCTGGTGCTGTCGCTGCTGACCCTCGCCTTCTGGCTGATCGAAGGCAGTGGCTCTTCGTTCGCGATCAGCGCCGCGGTGGCGGTGCTGATCATCGCCTGCCCCTGTGCGCTCGGGCTGGCGACCCCGCTGGCACTGCTGGTCGGCACCGGCCGCGGGGCCCGGCTGGGCTTGCTGATCAAGGGGCCGCAGGTGCTGGAATCGACCCGCCGCATCGACACCGTCCTGCTCGACAAGACCGGAACCATCACGACCGGCGAGATGAAGCTGGTCGCGGTCGAGACCGCTCCCGGGGTTGATCGCGATGAGGCCCTGCGGCTGGTCGGAGCGCTCGAAGACGCATCCGAGCACCCGATCGCCAGGGCGATCGCCAGAGGGGCGCGCGATGAGGTCGGTGAGCTCACCGCGGTCTCGGGCTTCAGGAACCGCGAAGGCTCCGGTGTCGAAGGCGAGGTCGAGGGCCGCCGGCTGCTGGTCGGCCGTGCTTCGATGATCCTGGCCGAATCCAGCGCGGATGGAGGGGGCCTCGAGCCCGGACTGGAGCAGGCGCTGACCGCGGCCCAGGGATTGGGCCAGACCGCGATCGTCGCCGCCTGGGACGGGCAGGCGAAGGCGGTCTTCGCCGTTTCAGACACGGTCAAGGAGACCAGCGCCGAGGCGGTCGGCGAGCTTCAGGAACTCGGCCTCGAGCCGGTGCTGCTGACCGGTGACAACCAGACCACGGCCGAGGCGGTGGCGGCGCAGGTCGGCATCGAGCACGTGCTGGCCGAGGTGCTGCCGTCGCAGAAGGTGGACGCGGTCCGCGAGCAGCAGGCGGCCGGCCGCACCGTGGCGATGGTCGGCGACGGCGTCAACGACTCCCCCGCGCTGGCCCAGTCCGACCTCGGCATCGCGATCGGTACCGGCTCGGACGTTGCGATCGAAGCCAGTGACCTGACCCTGGTCTCCGGCGACCCCCGCGGAACGGTCGAGGCGATCCGGCTCAGCCGCGCGACCCTGAAGACGATCAAGCAGAACCTGGTCTTCGCCTTCATGTACAACGTGATCCTGATCCCGGTCGCGATGACCGGCCGGCTGAACCCGATCCTGGCCGGCGCTGCGATGGCGCTGAGTTCGATCTTCGTGGTCAGCAACTCGCTGCGTCTGCGCTCGTTCCGGCGCTCGTTCTAGATGCTGCCGGGGTCCCCGGGCTTGACAGCGGCGAACCGCTGCCCTATGCCTAAAGCATGCGCGAACGAATAAGCCCGTCACTCGTCATTTCGATCATCGCCCTGATCGTCGCCCTCGGCGGCGCCAGCTACGCGGCTGTCCACATCCCGAAGAACTCGGTCGGCAGCAAGCAGCTGAAGAAGAACGCCGTCGACGCAGCAAGAAGCTCAAGAAGAACTCGGTGACCGCGAAGAAGCTGAAGAAGAACGCGGTCAACTCCGCGAAGCTGAAGCGCGGGTCGGTCACCTCGGACAAGCTCCGGGACGGAGCGGTCGACTCGGCAAAGGTCGAGGACGGGTCGCTGCTCAGGAGCGACTTCGAGCCGGGACAGCTGGCCGGCGAAGCCTGGTACGCACCCCGGGAGCCCGCCGTCCCGCTGCTGGTGGTGACCAACGATTTCGCGCCGGTGGTCACGACCGAGACGCTGCCGGCAGGCTCCTATGTGCTCGCGGCCCGGGCGAACGTGCTCGGCGGAGGCGGAGTCACCAGCCGGCTGATCTGCTCGATGCTGAACGACGCTGCGCAGCTCTTCGAAGTCGTGAGCGGCAACGTATTCCCGCTCTCGATGTCGGCCACGGCAGTCCTTGACGAACCGGCAACGGTTTCGCTGAACTGCCTGAAGAATGCGGGTTCACCCCAGATCGCCCAGGCGCACATCATCGCCACCTCGGTCGCCGAAGATCAACGAGTCGACCAGCCCCGACTGAGCGGTCGACCGACCAAGCTGCGAAGGGCCCTGCAAGAAACGGGCCCGGGCGGACGATGAAGTCCGGCCGGGCCCGTTCGGCTCTCTCCCCAAGAGAACCTGGTTCAGCAAATCGTGATCAGACGCGCTCCTCTTCCCCGTAGATGATGATTCCCCAGACGACCCAGCACGACAGTGCGAAGACGCCGAGCGACCAGAAGGGGAAGCCGGCGCCCATCGAGAACAGGGCCAGGATCGCGCCGACGCTGCCGACGATGATTCCGAGCACCCTGCCGTAGGCGTTACCGGCCAGCAGCGAGAAGCCACCGGCGAGTTCCGCCACACCCCAGATGATCAGGACCCAGCCGAGGGTGTTGAGGTCGTCGAAGACGAGCCTGGTGTCGTTGACGAATACGTTGGCGTTGTCGAGCGCCCCGATTCCGTAAATGATGTTGAGCGTTCCGAGAACGAGAAGCATGATTCCCGCAAAAGCAACACGGCCTGCACCTTGCATTTGAGATCTCCTTTGGCTGCGGAGTGGCCTTCAGGGCACTCGGCGTGGACTGACAGTGGTTAAGGCTTCGCTCCGGGGCGTGTCTACCCTGCCCGCCCTGCAAACCGGGACGAATCATGCGTCGTCGCTCCTGGCAATACGATCGCCCGATGGACGAACGCTTCCCGCTGACAGCCGAGGACCGGGCGATCCTCGACCTGGAGGGCCCGAACGTGGCCGGTCATATGGTCAAGGTGATCCGCGTGGCCGAACCCGGGGTGAGCGCCGGGCAGCTCAGGGAGGCGGTTGCCGGGCGGATCGACTCGGCGCCGGAGCTGAAGCGCAAGCTGGGCGGTGAACCCGGCGCCCCCTGCTGGGTAAGCGACCCCGACTTCGACCTCGACCGTCATATCGCCGTCCACTCGAACGGCGAAGAGATCAGCGGCGACGAGATCAGGCGGGCGACGGCAGACCTGCTGGAGGAGAAGCTCGACCGGGACCTGCCGCTGTGGCGGATCGACGTCGCGCCGACGAGCGACGGCGGCACGGCCCTGATCTGGCGGATCCACCATGTGATGGCCGATGGCTCGACGGCGATGCGACTGGCCCGCCAGATCCTCTGGGACCAGGCCGATGACGCCGCGGGAGAAGGTGGGCGGCAAGGCGTCAACTCCGGCAGCAGCCCGCAGGGTGCCCACCGGGCAGTCCCGGCCGAGGAGCATGACCGGCGCCGACGGAATCTGCTGGGGCTCTACGAGCGGGAGTTCTCCCGCTCCGGATCGGCTTCGCCATTCGACGGCGAGCCCGGGGCCGCCCGCACCGTCTCTTTCGCAACGGTCTCCCTGTCCGGCCTGCACGACTCGGCGAAGTCGCTTGCCGGAGCGACCCTGAACGACGCGGTGCTGGCCGTGATCGCCGGCGCGTTGCGCCGCTGGCTGGAAATCCATGACGGCGTCGAGGCTGATTCGCTCCGGGTCAAGGTGCCGGTCAGCCTGCATCACGGCGATGACGGCCTGGCCAACCGGGACTCCTACTTCTCGGTGCCGCTGCCGCTCGGGGAGCCCGACCCGGTGTTGAGGCTGCGAGCGATCACCGAAGCCACCGGGCAGCGCAAGGTCGAGCACGACGCCGAGGAACTCGACCAGATCCTGCACCGGGTCTCCGGCAGATCGACGCGACTCGGCGGCTTGCTCAGCAAGATAGAAGCGAGTCCGCGCCGCTTCGCTTTCAGCGTCTCCAACGTCAAGGGTCCCCCGAGTAGCGTGACGATCGGTGGAGCGCCGGTCGAGACCATCCACTCGGTGGTCGAGATCGGCCATCACCACGCGCTGAGGATCGCCGTGCTGTCGGTGGACGACCGGCTGTGCTTCGGTTTCTGTGCGGATCCGGCGCTGGTCGAAGACCTCGAAGAGATGGCCGCAGGAGCGGAGGAGCAGGCTGGACTGCTCGGCTCCCTGGCAGGGGGCGACGCCTGAATTTAGGCTAGACTCAAAATATGAGTTCGGCCAGCACCACCGGTGATTTCTCGACCCCTTCCCTGCCGACCGCGGCGGTTGAGGATTACGCCAAGGCGATCTATTCGCTGACCGGCTGGGGGCCCGAAACCGCATCCACGAACGACCTCGCGGCCCGTCTCGATGTCAAGCCGGGTTCAGTCTCGGCAATGATCAAGAAGCTCGACGACGCCGGTCTGGTCGAACGTGTGCCTTACCACGGTGTGCGACTGACCGCCGACGGAACACGCGTCGCCCTGGCCGTGCTCAGGCGCCACCGCCTGCTGGAGCTCTTCCTTGCCGAGGTGCTCGACGTGCCCTGGGAAAGGGTCCACGATGAAGCCGAGGTACTGGAGCACGCGCTGTCGGAGGACCTGACCGAGCTGATCTCGACCAAGCTCGGCGACCCGTCCTTCGACCCCCACGGCGACCCGATCCCGACCCGCGAGCTCGACCTCGAGGAGGCGGCGACCGAGACGCTCGCTTCGATGGCGCCGGGCGAGAGAGCGTGCTTCGTAAGGGTCTCGGACTCGAACCCGGACATGCTCACTTACCTGTCCGACTGCGGCATATCGGTCGGCGACGACTTCGAGATGGTCGAGCGCCAGCCCTTCGACGGGCCGGTCTCGATCCGGATCGGCGAACAGACCCACGTGCTGGGCCTGACCCTCGCCGAAGCGATGCGGGTCGTTCCCTCCTAGACCGTCTTCTTCGGCTTCGCGGCCTGGCGCGGCTCGGTCTGCAGCTGTCGCTCCGAACGCGCGAGCCCCGATTCGAATTCGCGGTTTCGCCGCAGCTCGGAATTCAGCTCGAGACCGAAGAGCAGGGCGAGGTTGGAGATCCAGAACCAGATCAGCAGGACGATGATTCCGGCCAGGGCGCCGTAAGTCTTGTTGTAGGAGCCGAAGTTCGAGACGTAGAGGGAGAAGGCGCCCGAGGCGATGACCCAGGCGAAGAACGCGACCGCGGCGCCGGGGGCCATCGACCTGATGCCGTCCGGCTTGACGTTCGGGGAGGTGTGGTAGAGCACGCCGATCAGCAGGATCGCCAGTGCCGCCATGACCGGCCACTTGGCGATCGACCAGATGTCCACGGCCGTCTCGCTGAGTCCGAAAGGCTCGGCGACAGCGTCGAGTATCGATCCGGTCATAACCAGTCCGAGTGCCAGCAGGACGAGGATCAGGATCATCACCAGGGTGACCAGCAGCTGGAAGGGGCGAAGCTTCCAGAAGGGCCGCCCCTCGCGGGTTTCGTAGATCACGTTCGAGGCCCTGGAAAAGGCACCGACATAGGCCGAAGCGGAGTACAGCGCCAGACCGATGCCGATCGCCAGGGCGAAGGCGGACGAGCCGCGGTTGGAGGTAACTGACTCGACCGGCCCGGTGAAGGTGTCGACCGCGGTATCGGGACCGAGGTTGCCGACGATCTCGCTCAGCTTCTCGGTCGTCGTCTGCGGATCGGCGAACAGGCCGACGATCGAGACCAGCGCGATCAGGGCCGGAAAGAGCGACAGCAGTCCGTAGTAGGTGAGCGCCGCTGCCTTGTCGGTCATCTGGTCCTCTACGAACTCGACCCCGGTGCGCTTGGCGGTCGCCAGGAAGGAGGTGTCGCGATCGGTTCCGGTCGGCTGGGAGTCTGACATCGGCCGCAAACTACCCGACCGTCGCGCGCTTCGACCGGCGACCGGCCGAACCGTCGTCGCGGCTAGCGCGCGGGGTTCTTGGGGTCGCTCGGACCGGTCAGCGGTGGGTCGGTCCGCGGCGGGGTCGTCGGGCCCGGGTCGGTCGGGCCGGGGTCGGTCGGACCGGGATCAACCGGTGCCGGGTCGGTCGGCTTCGGCTCCTGCGGCGGATCGGCAGGGGTCGGTGGAGTCACCGGCGAGTCTGTGACGGGCGGGCGCTCATCCGTCGGCTTGCGCGACGGGCCGGTTGAGCCGCCGCCGCTTTCGGGCGCCGGGTCGGGGCCACCGGTGACCGGCGGCACTGCCGGCACCACCGCGGGCTGCGACGGCTGGGACGGCGCCGCGGGGGCCGGCTCCGGATTCGACCGGTTGCCTGAGTTGCCACCGCCGTTGCCGTTCTTGTTGCGGCCAGAAGCCTTTTCGGTTTCGGACGAGACCGCCTCGATCGTGGTGGTCGTATCCGGTGAGGAATCCGCGACCCTCTCCGCGGTCACCCCGACCAGGATGCCGACGAAGAGCGCCGCTCCGATAGCCACGGTCGCCCTGATCCGCCCGCCGAGGCCGGCGGTTGTCGCCATGCCCCCGGGAGCCGCCCCGGTGCCTGAGGGGCCCGGTCGCTCGACGCCGGACCAGTCGGCACCGATCGAGTCGGCCGCCTTGGCAAGCGTGTCGCGGAACAGGTAGAGCCCGGGTGCGACCGGAGCCCAGGCGCGGTACGAGATTCCGGACTCGGCCATCTCTTCCGAAGAGAGGCGGCAGCCGGCGCAGCCGGCGAGGTGGGTCGAGAGCCAGCCGCGGTCTGCGGGGTCAGCGAGTTCGCCGTCCTGCTTCATCGCCATCAGCGGCAGCGCACGTTCGCATTCGGGTGACGACGGGGCTACGGCCGAAGCGACCTCGAGGTGGAGTTCATTTCGAAGGCTGGTCCGTGCCCTGGAGATCAGCTGGGCGACCGAATTGGAGTTCATCTCCATCGTGCTCGCGATCTCGGCGTAGCTCATGCCCTCGACCTCGCGCAGGGCGAGGACCTCCCGCTGGCGGGCGGGCAGCCTTTCGTTGGCAGCCCGGACCGAAGCCTGCTGATTCGTGAGCATCGCGGCCCGCTCGGGCTCGATGTCGGCGTCGGCCCTGTCGCGATGCAGGTGCCCGCTGCCGTCGTCGGCGAGGTCGGCCACCGGCTCGGTCCTTCGCCGTCGCTCGATCATGTCGTAGCTCGCGTTCCGGGCGGCGGTGAACAGGTAACCACCGAAGTTGATCTGCTCGCCTTCGAGTTCCGGCAGCCTGCCGAAGACCTTGAGGAAAGCCTCCTGGGTCGCATCTTCGGCGTCACTGGTACCTCCGAGGATGCGAAGGCAGTAGTTGTAGATGCGGGATTCATAGGTCTCGTAGAGAAGGGCGAAGGCGTTGCCGTCACCGGCCGCCGCGGCCAGGGCCAGGTCGGACTCGCGAGAGGCGTCCCGGCCGTCCACGTCGACCCCGGAGGCATCGTGCCCCCCGGCCACGGAGGAGCCGTGCGGAATGCCGCTGCTCACTCTCTGTCACCGTGGTCGGGGGTCACTGCCTTCGATCTTTCCTGTCTCAGGATCCGCTCGCTGCCAGTCGGACGCGCTTGCGGACCGTGCGCTTGTTTCCGTTCCCGTCCCTGACCTTCGCGACTGCGGTCGGCTTCTTCGCCGCCGGAGTGTTCCGGACCAGATTCCGGGACCGTTTGCTCAGCTTGAGCCTAACCGTCTTCGTCTTGCCGGATGGAACCCGGAAGGACGAGACCGCCAGGGTGCCGGCCTTTCCGGCCTTCAGCGCCACCCGCCCGCGACAGGGCCCGGTCTGTTCCGAAGCCGGGCAGCGGAGCCGCAACGCGACCTTGCCGGATCCGCTCATCTTCAGATTGCTGCCCAGCACCTTCAGGTTGACCTTTTCGTCGGCTTCTCCGATCTTCCAGAGCTCGTAGCCGTGGGCACCGTCGTCGGCGGTGAAGTAGAGCTCGCCCCGGAACTCGTAGAACTCGTAGGGGTCGGAGCCCTGGGAGCCCGCGAGCACGTCGGCAAACAGCTTCGCCTGCCCGCCCGCAACCGTCCAGACCTCGTCGCCGTGGCTGCCGTCGTCGGCCATGAAGAAGACCCTGCCGCCGATACCGGCGAAATCGTCGGGACTCGAGCTCGAATCACCTGGTTCGATGTCGCCGAGACTGGAGACGGAGTTGCCGTCGGTCCGCCACGGTTCGTGGCCGTGAACACCATCGCTCGCCGAGAAGTAGAGGTGATTGCCGACGGCGGTCAGGTAGGAGGGTGAGGAGCTGTCCGCCCCGGGCCTGAGGTCCGCGACCATGCTGGTGTTCGCGACCGGCATCTGGCCATCGGTCCGCCAGAGCTCGGCTCCGGCGACACCGTCGTTCGCGCGGAAATAGAGCCTGTCTCCGAGGACGGTGAGACTGGCGGGGTCCGATCCGGATGCTCCGGGGTCGATGTCTTCGACCTGCTCGACGGTCCCTGGGTCGGTCCGCCAGAGCTCGTACCCGCCGGCCGCCGTCGTGGCGCGGAAGTAGAGCATGCCCTTGAACTCGGTGAAGAAGGCGGGATTGGAGTCGCCACCTCCCGGCTGGATGTTCGCCCGTAGCGAGGCGCCGGTGGCATCGGCCCACCAGAGTTCGGTACCGAACAGACCGTTGTTGGCCCTGAAGTAGATCTTGTCGCCGAGCACGGTCATCTCACCCGGTGAGGAGCCGGGGGCTCCGGGGTTGATGTCGGTTACCTGCTTGGTGTCGACTCCGTCGGTCCGCCAGAGCTCCCGTCCGTCCACACCGTCGTCGGCGCTGAAGAAGATGTTGCCTGCGAGGCGGGTGGGATTCGAAGGATGGGAGGAGTCCGGTCCCGGGTAGATGTCGGCGACCATCTCGGTGACCTTTCCATCCGTGCGCCACAGTTCGTAGCCCGTGGCCGTCGTCCTGGCCCGGAAGTACAGCTTGCCGCCCAGTTTCTCGAAGTAGCTGGGTGACGACCCGCTCGACCCCGGATTGATGTCCTTCACCAGCTGCTTGCGGTCGCCCTTGAGGCGCCAGAGCTCACGACCGTGCTCGCCGTCGTCGGCACCGAAGTAGAGCCAGCCCTTGAGGGTTGCCGGACCGTCTGCATCGGAAGAGCTCGGACCGGGGTTGACATCGGCCGCGAGCGTCGCTTCGTACTTGGCAGAGGCCGGAGCCACAGAAGCCACAGCGCCGGCGATCAAGGCCAGCGCCATAACGAGTAGCGCTTTGACTGCTTTGCCTGAGTAACTCTTCGATTCGCTTTCCATCTGATCTCACATCCTTCAACGTCTGTTCGGCCCGGTTGAGCCCTTGTATCTCTTCAACGGGGCCATTGCCGGTTTATTACGCCGACGACGAAATCTTTTCCGGATTTGGCTCGGCACCCTCTCGCAGCCGGCTCGACGGGTCGCTCGTGCGCGGCCGGGCAGGTCCGCAAACGCGAGAAGGCCACCGGCACATGATGCCGGTGGCCTCTCGCTTTCGGGCTTCCCTGCGGGCCGCCCCGCTTCGCGCCCGACGGCGATGGAAACGGGTCAGCCGAGCTTCAGCTTCAGCTTCTTGCGGGTCGTCTCGCCCTGGTACGTGGCAACCGCAACCGGCTTTCTCGCCGCGGCCTTGCGGCGAACCAGGCGCTGGGCACCCTTGCCCAGTTTCAGAGTGACCTTGCGCTTCTTGCCGGCCGGCACCTTGAAGCCGGTGCCCGCGATCACGCCCTTGCCCTTCACCTTCAGCGTCAGCTTGCCGGTACAGGAGCCCTTGTCATGCGAGGCGGCACATCGCAGCGCCATTTTCACCCGGCCGGCCTGATTCATGCGGATCTTCTTGCCGAGAATGCTGAGCCCCTTGACCTCGGCTTCGCTGATCTTCCAGATTTCGTAGCCGTGAATGCCGTCGTCGGCGATGAAATAGAGCTCGTCGCCGAAGACCGTGAAATCGTAGGGATCGGAGCTCTCGGATCCCTCGAGGATGTCGGCAAACAGCTTTGGCTTGCCTCCCGCGAGGGTCCAGACTTCGTAGTTGCTGTTGTCAGTCGGCGACGCGATGAAGTAGACCCGCCCGCCGAAACCGGTGAAGTCAGCCGGGCCCGAACCGTTCGGGCCCGGAAGGATGTCACCGAGGTTCGTGGTGGTGACGCCGTCCGTCCGCCAGGGCTCGCTGCCGGTCACGCCGTCATCCGCCCTGAAGTAGAGGCGGTTTGCGATCGCCTCGAGCTCCGAAACGTTCGAGCCGGCCGGACCGGGGTTGATGTCCCTGAAGAGCTGCGTATCGGCGACCGGCTTTGCGCCATCCGTCCGCCACAGCTCGCGCCCGAAACCGGGTGATTCGGCACCGAAGTAGAGGTGCCCTCCCATCACAGTCAGACGGGAAGGGCTCGACGACGCCGCGCCGGGCGCGATGTCAGCGACCGCGTCCAGCACCATTCCGTCCGCCCGCCACAGCTCGGAGCCGTTGGCGGCAGTACTGGCGCGGAAGTAGAGCATCCCCTTGAACACCGTAAATTCACTCGGATCCGAGCTCCCGCCGCCGGGCTCGATGTTCGCCCAGAAGGTGGGTCCGTTCTCATCCGCCCGCCAGAGCTCCCGTCCGGACACTCCGTTGTCGGCACGGAAGTAGACGTAGTCGCCCAGCCTGGTCAACCCGTTCGGGGAGGAGTTGGAACCGCCGGGGTTTATGTCGCCGATCATCTCGGTAACGACACCGTCGGTCCGCCAGAGCTCGCGGCCCGCGAGGGGATCGCTTGCGTTGAAGATGATGTTGTCTCCGAGCACGACCAGCTGGGACGGGCTCGAGGAGTCGGGGCCCGGATGGATGTCCATGACCTGCTCGGTCACGTTTCCGTCGGTCCTCCAGAGCTCGCTACCGCCGGCTTCTGTCCTGGCCCGGAAGTACAACCGGCCTGCGAGCACCGCGAACTGTCCTGGATTCGAACCTTCCTTGCCGGGGTTGATGTCGCGAACCAGCTGCTTCTTTCCGTTGCGGATTCTCCAGAGTTCGTAGCCACGCTTGCCGTCATCGGCGGCGAAGTAGAGGTGACCCTTGAACGGAAACAGGTTGCCCGCGTCCGAGCTGCTGGGCCCGGGGTTGATGTCCGCGGCCAGAGTCGCCTTCTTGCCGGCCATCGCCGGACTGACTGCCACGAACGCGGCAGCGAGCAGCGCTGCGAGGACAGCGAAGCCCACTCCTGATGCCCGCCTCCACCTGCTGATCAAATCGGTATTCATCTCTTGCTTCCTTTGGATCGGTTCGACTCCGTTGAGCCCTTGTGACCCTTCAACGGAAGACTCCGCCGTTTCTTACGCGCGAGCCCGAATCTTTTCTCCCCGTCGCTCCAGGCCGGCCATGAACGTGTGGCCTGAGTGCGATAACGACCCGCCGGCCGGACTCCGGGTTCAGGTGAGCCGGTCGCGAAGCTCGGCCAGTTCAGCCCGCAGGTCGGCGACTTCACGCTCGAGGCGATCGATGCGGTCGGAGTCGACCGGGGTCGCCACCGCGGGCTGCGAGACCTCGACAACGGCGACAGCATCCGGCTCTACCGCGAGCTCATCGAGGTCCGCAGGCGAGTCGGCAGCGACCACCCCGCCGGAGATCGCGGGCGCGGGCACGTCGCCGTCGCCTCCGCCGAGCAGGTGGCGGTAGCGCTCTTCCTTCTGGCCCGGACGGCGCTCGAGCCGCTCGACCAGATCACGCTCGATCAGGTCCTCCAGCGTGCGCTGGACCAGGCCCAGCTCATCGAAGCCGAAAAGGCGTTCGGTCCGCTGTTTGAGCTCGCCCGGAGTCTGTGGTCCGCGCAGCATCAGCACGGCGAGGATCGAGAGCTGGTCCTCGGGAAGGTTCAGCTCGATGTCGATCAGGTGCCGGTACTTGGCGACCCGGCTGGTATGGCCCGATGCCGACCGGATCCAGCGGCGCCGGCCGAGTTCGCCCAATGCCCGGCGGATCGTAGCCTCGTCATATTCGACGACCGGGTCGCGGTTGGTCGACTGGTTGCAGGCCAGCCGCAGCGAGTTCAGGGTCAGCGGGTAGTGGTCCGGGGTCGTGCGCTGCTTCTCGACCAGACAGGCCACGACCCGGATCTCGACATCGTCTGGAGCGATCATCTGGCCGGGATCCTACCGCCGGTATCCCGGTCAGCCATTCGGGCCGTCGAGACCGGCGGCTTCGATCACCTTGAGCGTCGCCTGGGGCACGGTCAGCTTCTCTTCAGCGACCAGCCGCTCGGCTTCGGCAATCTCGCTTTCGACCCCGGCACGGGAGTGGAAAGCGTTCAGTACGGCCTCTTCGATCATCGAGCTGAGCCAGCGCTGCTGCTGGCGCAGGCGGCGCTCGTCGAGCAGCCCGGTTTCTTCCAGCAGCTTTCGGTGGTCCTCGATCGCCTCCCATACCTCGGCCAGCCCGGTGCCTTCGATCGCCGAGGCGAGCTGGACCGGGGTCTGCCAGCCGGGGGTCGAGGGCGGCAGCATGCGAAGGGCATGGCGGTAATCGCCGCGGGCCCGCCTGGCCAGCGGGATGCGGTCGCCATCGGCCTTGTTGACGACGATCAGGTCGGCCAGCTCCATGATTCCGCGCTTGATTCCCTGAAGCTCGTCGCCGGCCCCGGGGACCAGCAGCAGGCAGAGGCAGTCGACCAGTTCGGCAAGCTCGGCCTCCGACTGCCCAACCCCGACCGATTCGACGATCACCACGTCGAAGCCGGCGGCCTCGCAGAGCAGCATCGCCTCGCGCGTCTTGCGGGCGACTCCGCCGAGCACTCCGCCTGAAGGCGACGGCCGGATGAACGCATCCTCATGCATGCTGAGTTCCTGCATCCTGGTTTTGTCTCCCAGGATCGAGCCGCCGGTGCGCGAACTCGACGGATCGATGACCAGCACCGCGACCCTGTGGCCCTGCTCGATCAGCCAGAGACCGAGGGCCTCGATCACCGTCGACTTGCCGGCGCCGGGGACGCCGGTCATGCCTACCCGCCGGGCCCCGCCGGTCCGGGGAAGCAGGTCGGCGATCAGCTCCTGGGCCTGCTCCTGGTCATCGGGGCGGCGGCTCTCGGCCAGCGTGATCGCCCGGGCCAGGGCGCCGCGGTCGCCGGATGTGACTCCCTGCTTCAGGTCTTCGAGCGGATCCCGCTCGGACATCAGTCGGCGCCGGCTCCGGCGGCGGCGGTATCGACATCCAGATCGAGCCTCTCGATCAGCAGCGCCAGGAGTTCGGCCGCCGCTTCGCCGATCACGGTGCCGGGCGGGAAGATCAGGTCAGCTCCGGCTTCGCGCAGTGGCTCGAAATCGACCGGCGGGATCACGCCGCCGACGACGATCGCGGTGTGCTCGCGACCGGCATCGTCGAGGGCTTTTCTCAGAGCCGGAACCAGGGTCAGGTGGCCTGCCGCGAGCGAGCTGGCGCCGACCGCATGGACGTCGGCTTCGACCGCCTGGCGGGCGACTTCCTCCGGGGTCTGGAAGAGCGGGCCGATGTCGACGTCGAAGCCGATGTCGGCGAAAGCTGTGGCGATCACCTTCTGGCCACGGTCGTGTCCGTCCTGGCCCATCTTGGCGACCAGGATCCTCGGCCGGCGGCCTTCGGCCTTCTCGAACTCGAGCACGAGTTCCTTGGTCCGCGAGAACGAGTCCGAATTCACTCCGACCTCCTGCTGGTAGACGCCCGCGATCGAGCGGATCTCGGCCGAATGGCGACCGTACTCCTTTTCGAGGGCGTAGCTGATCTCACCGACCGTCGCATGCGCTCTGGCAGCCTTCACGCCGAGGTCGAGCAGGTTGCCCTCGCCGCTGGCGGCGGCGTTGGTCAGGTGCTCGAGCGCCTGCTGGACGGCGCCTTCGTCGCGCTCGGCCTTGAGCCTTTCGAGCTTGTTGATCTGCGCCGCGCGGACCTCGTTGTTGTCGATCTTGCGCACGTTGACCAGGGTGTCCTGCTCGAGCTTGAAGGAGTTGACCCCGACCACCGTCTGCTGGCCGGAGTCGATCCGGGCCTGGGTGCGGGCGGCCGACTCCTCGATCCTCAGCTTCGGGATGCCGGCGGCGATCGCCTCGGTCATGCCGCCGTGCTCGTCGATCTCGGCCATCTGGGCCAGTGCCTTGCGGGCGACCTCGTTGGTCAGGTGCTCGACGTAGAAGCTGCCGGCCCAGGGGTCGATCACCCGGGTGGTGCCGCTCTCCTGCTGGAGGAAGAGCTGGGTCTGGCGGGCGATCCGGGCACTGAAGTCGGAGGGCAGGCCGAGCGCCTCGTCGAGGGCGTTGGTGTGTAGCGACTGGGTGTGGCCCTGGGTCGCGGCCATCGCTTCGACGCAGGTCCGGATCACGTTGTTGTACGGGTCCTGGGCGGCGAGGCTCCAGCCGGAGGTCTGGCAGTGGGTGCGCAGCGACATCGACTTCGGGTTCTTCGCTCCGAACTCCTTCATCAGCCCGGCCCAGAGCAGGCGGCCGGCCCGCATCTTCGCGACCTCCATGAAGAAGTTCATTCCGATCGCCCAGAAGAAGGAGAGCCGCGGTGCGAAGGCGTCGATGTCGAGGCCGGCGTCGAGGCTGGCCTTCACGTACTCCACCCCGTCCGAAAGCGTGTATCCGAGCTCGAGGTCGGCGGTCGCCCCCGCCTCCTGCATGTGGTAGCCGGAGATCGAGATCGAGTTGAAGCGCGGCATCTCTTTCGAGGTGTAGCCGATGATGTCGGAGACGATCCTCATCGAAGGCTTCGGCGGGTAGATGTAGGTGTTTCGAACCATGAACTCTTTGAGGATGTCGTTCTGGATCGTGCCGGTCATCTGGTCATGCGGTACTCCCTGTTCTTCACCGGCGACGATGAACAGCGAGAGCACCGGCAGCACGGCGCCGTTCATGGTCATCGAGACGCTCATCTCCTCCAGCGGGATGCCTTCGAAGAGCGTGCGCATGTCGTAGATCGAGTCGATCGCCACGCCCGCCATGCCGACGTCGCCGGGCACCCGCGGGTGATCGGAGTCGTAGCCCCGGTGGGTGGCCAGGTCGAAGGCGATCGAGAGGCCCTTCTGGCCGGCGGCCAGGTTGCGCCGGTAGAAGGCGTTGGACTCCTCGGCAGTGGAGTAGCCGGCGTACTGGCGGATCGTCCACGGCTTGTTCACGTACATCGTCGGATACGGACCGCGCAGATAGGGCGCGAATCCGGGCTTGGTATCGAGGAAGTCGAGACCCTCCAGCGCGGCCGAGCCGTAGGCCGGGTCGAGCTCGATGCCTTCGGGGGTCTGCCAGGTGGCCGGGTCCCCGGAAGGATCCGCGGCAGCGGCCTCGTCCAGCCTGGACTTCAGTTGCTGCGGGTCGACCGCTTCGCCTTCGACTCCGCCGAGTTCGACCTTCGAGAAGTCGGGGATGCTCATCGCTCCACCTCCACGCCGAGGCGCCCGAGCGCGGCGGTCAGGACCGCCTCCATGTCGACGCCGTTCTTCACGACTTCGTCGGCAGCCGAGGCGTCGTTGATCTCCGGGCTCGAGTTGACCATGTAGACGTATTCGGCTCCCGCGCCGCGCAGCCGCTCGACAAGGTCGGCCACCTCGGCCGGGTCTTCCTTGCGGCCTGCGCAGACCGCGGCCACCGTGAATCCGCCGTCCCCGAAGGTTTCCGCCTGCTGCTCGTTTCCGCCGAGCGCGCCGCTCGGCACCGTCTCGATACCGGCCACCTCGAAGAAGCTCTTGGCCCAGTTGGCGAAGTTGACGTGGGCGGCGATCTCACCCATGCAGGCGAGGTAGATGCGCGGCCGCTCGCCGCCTCCGTCCTCGTGGCTCCCGGTCGCGGCGCGAAGCCTCTCGAAGGGAGCGGCGTCGGGCCGGGGTTCGAGTGCGGCGATCGGCGGACCGGCATCTCCACCCCCGTCGGACAGTGCCGCAGAGATCTCGTCGATCCGGGCTCCCGACGAGGCCAGCGCGACGGCCCTGGTGAGCAGATCTCCGGCCGGGACGTCGGCGAGGGCCCCGGGCCCGATGTCTTCGATTCCGGTGATCTCGGGGCGCTCGGCGTGGCGGGCCTGGTCGAGCCTGGCCAGAGCCTCACGGTCGACCTCGACCGGCTCGGTGTTGTCGTCCCCGAGCAGTGGGAATTCGTTGACTCCGGTCATGACCCGGTCGCGATGGATCATCTCCTGCTCACGGCGGTCGGCGGCCTCGCTCAGCGCCGATGCGATCGAACCGGAGCGCAGGCCGGCGAGCACGCCGCCTTCCGATTCGATCTGGCGGAAGCGCTGCCAGGCGGCCCGGGCGACTTCGTCGCTCAGGTTCTCGACATACCAGGAGCCGGCGGCCGGGTCGGCTATACGGCCCAGTGAAGCTTCGTCCTGGAGCACGATCTGGGTATTGCGGGCGATCCGCCGGCCGATCTCGCCGGGCTGGCCGATCTCAGAGTCGAAGGGGGTGACCGAGACGCCGTCGGCACCGCCGGTTCCGGCGGCGAAGGCTGCCGTGGTCACCCGCAGCATGTTCACCCACGGGTCGATCCAGGTGAGCATCCGGCCGGAGGTGCGGGCGTAGGTCGCCGAGTGGCGCCGGCCGGCCGGGACTGCGCACTCTTCGAGCACACGGGCCCAAAGCCGGCGCATCGCGCGGAACTTCGATGTCTCGAGGAACTGGTCGGGACCGACCGCGAGCGTGAACTCGATCCGGGCCGCGGCCTGCGCAGGTTCCAGTCCGGCCTCGTCGCAGGCGCGCAGGTATTCGAGCGCGGTAGACAGCGCGATTGCGAGCTCCCAGGCGGCTGTGGCGCCGGCGTCGACGTAGGCGCGGGTATCGACGGCGAGCGCCCGCACCTTCTCGTAGTCGCGAGCCACCTCGAGCGCAACCGAAGCGGCCTGCTTCAGGGCTGATTCGGGCGAGTTCGGCAGCGAGCCTTCGCGGGCCAGCGTGCCGAGCGGGTCGATCCGGAGGGAGCCGAGAGCCTGGTCTGGCCCGACGCCGTTCTCACGCCAGTGGGCGGCGAGCAGCGCCGCAGCCGCGACGGCGTCCGAGCCCGCGTCGAGAGCAACACCGGCCATGTCGAGATAGACGCCGTCGAGCACGGTGGAGAGGTCGTCGAGGTTCTGGACCAGCAGGGCCTCGCTGCCGCCGCCGAAACGCAGGGTGATCTCGGTGACGCCGCCGTTCAGGTCTTCGAGGATTTCGCGGTTGGCGGCGCTGCGGTCGGGCTGGGTCTGCTCCTGGCGGATCTGCCAGTGGCGTCCGGCCCTGGTTCCCCTTACGAATGGCGCCTGGCCGGGCAGCCCCGCGGGGTCCGGGGCGAGGGCGTCGTCGCCCGTATAGAGCCATTTCGTCTCGATCCCGTCTTCCACGACCGTGGAAAGCCCGGCTTCAGAATCGCCGGCCGCTGCTTTCTCCCTCCACTCGTCGAGAGAGACGGCGTCGAAGGCGGCTGTGAGGGGTTCGTCCATGGCCTCTCAGGGTATCTGGCATGCCCTCTGCGATGCCGCGATCCCGAGTGGCCGGGCGGCGGCTCTATGCTGGCGTGGGTTGGCACGGAAGAATCAACAGCAGCCGGGCGAGCGTGGCAAAGCGAAGCCGCTCGATCTCCCGCAGGACCGGTACCGGCTCAACCAGCTCCGGAACAGCCGGCTGCTGAAGATCGGCGACAACCCCTTCCTGGCGATCGGCCAGCGATTCCTGCTGGCAACCGCACTGGTGCTGGTGGTGACGATGATCACCTACATCGGCCGCGACGGCTACACCGATACGCAGGGCGACGTGCCGCTCACGTTCATTGACGCCCTCTACTACGCGACGGTCAGCATCACCACGACCGGCTACGGAGACATAGTGCCGGCCACCCAGGATGCCCGGCTGGTAACGACGCTCGTGGTCACACCGATCCGGATCATCTTCCTGGTGCTGCTGGTAGGGACTACTCTTCAGGTCTTGGCTGACCGATCGCGATTCAATATCCGCCGGCGGAACTGGCAGAAGGGCCTGACCGGGCACACGGTCATCTGCGGCTTCGGCATCAAAGGACAGTCGGCACTGAAGTACCTCAAGAACCACGACCCCGACGGCGCGGTGGTCGCCATAGATGGTTCGGAAGAGGCCCTCGCGGCGGCCAACGAGGCGGGTGCCGGAGGCGTGCTCGGCTCGTCGCTGGAGACCGAGATCCTGAGGGCGGCAGGGATCGAGACGGCGGCGAAGGTGATCGTCGCGCTCAACTCGGATGACGATTCGGTGGTCACGGTGCTGCGGGTGAAGGAACTGAACCCCGGGGTTTCGGTGGTCGCCTCCTGCCGGGAGCAGAAGAACGAGGAGCTGCTCTTCTCGTCGGGCGCCGACGAAGTCATCGTGTCCTCGAGCTCGGCCGGGCGAATCCTCGGCATGGCCGCCCAGGCACCGGACGCGGCCCGGATCGTCAACGACCTGCTGACCTTCGGCGACGGCCTCGACATAAACGAGCACGAGGCCGAGACCGACGGCGAACCCCTCGAGAGGGAGGCCGGCCAGACCACGATCGCGGTGGTACGGACCGAAGGCACGGGCGAAAAGGACGAAGCGGGCAGGGAGATCACCAGGCAGCTCGTCCTCAGGCCCGGCGAGCCCGACTGTGAGCCGCTGCGGGCCAGCGACCGGGTCATCTACATCGACTCGAATACCGTCGCCAACGGCAGGCGCAACGGCAGCCACGCCTGAGCGGCAGGTCTGCCGCAGGCCCGCCTGTGTGAGCCCCCGGCGTTAGTCGGAGAGCTCTACCGACTCGATGATCTGGGGCTCGACCGGCATGTCGCCGGGGCCGGTCTCCGTGTTCTCGATCACGTCGACGTTGCCCATGCCACCGGTGATCTCGCCGAAGACGGTGTGCTTGCCGTCGAGCCAGTCGGCGGCCGGGGTCGTGACGATGAAGAACTGGGAGCCGTTCGTATTCGGGCCGGCGTTGGCCATCGCCAGCGCGCCGCGCACGACCTTGTGATCGTTGAACTCGTCCTCGAAGGTGTAGCCGGGTCCGCCGGTGCCGGTGCCCTGAGGGCAGCCGCCCTGGATCATGAAGCCCTTGATCACCCGGTGGAAGGAGAGGCCGTCGTAGAAGCCGTCGGCGGCGAGCTTGCGGAAGTTTTCGACCGTCTTCGGCGCGTCCTCGTCAAAGAACTCGACCGTGATCGGTCCGGCGGTGGTGTTGAGCGTTGCTTTTGACATGGGCCGAGACTACCTGTAGCCGGGCCGCCGCAACCCCGGCGGGTCGGCAGGACCTCGTCGCGGCGTCAGAGGCCGAGCCCGCGCACGCCGTCCTCCCGGAAGCCGAGGTGATGGCCGAGTTCGTGGCGGACGGTGCGCTCGACCTGGGAAGCCAGCAGCCGGCGGTCGTGTCCGAAGTCGCGGGTCAGCGTGTCTCGGTAGATCACGATCCGGTCTTCCCAGAAGTCACGGGACATGCCGTCGCCGTAGTACATGCCATAGGCGTGGTGGTCTTCGCCGAGGTCGGAGATGATCACCGCAACCTTCTCGATCACGTCGCGGAACTGCTTCGGCAGGTTGTCGATCGCGTCGGCGACCATCTGTTCGAACTCGGCTTCTGAAACGGGCTGCGACATGGACACATTCTGACAAGTCGCCGCTTCCGCAGAACGATCAGAGCCCGGCCGCGCTGGTCGCGACCGGGCTCCGGAATGCTGCTGCCGCCGACCGGGCGGCCGGCACGGGTTCAGCCGTTGAGGATCTTCGACTTCTGGACAGCGAACTCCTCGTCGGTCAGGACGCCGCTCTGATGGAGCTCGCCCAGTTCCTTGAGCTGCTGGATCGGGTCCGCGGCGGGCTCTGCCGGGGCAGCCTGCTGAGGCGCAGCCTGCGGCGGGGGCGCCTGCTGGGCGGCAGCCTGGGCGTCCTGCTCGGCCCACTTGTTCTGCTGCCGGCGGTTTACCCGCCCGGCGACGGTTGACGCGGTACCGGCGACTGACGGCGGTGCGGGCTACTCCTCTGATGAGACCTGGCATTTGATTCTCCTTCTTGAGTCTTGGTGTGGAAAGGCTGGAAGCTGTTCGCGCTCGCCGGCCGTCAGGCCGCTTCGAGCTCGTCGAGTGCGGCGACCAGCGCCTGGACCGGGATGCGACCGCTGGCGACGAGCTGCCCACCCGAGCGGCGTACCGCCGAGGCGAAAGGCGCGGCCCAGACGTTCTCGTAGACGAGCAGGGCGGCTGAGGTCCCGGGCTCGAGGGCCTGAGCGGCTTCGACCGTGTCGTCGTCGGAGAGGATGCCCGACGAGGCACCTTCGAAGATCTTGACCTCTTCAACGTCACCGCCGAGTTCGGCGATCTCGATGCCGGCGACCTCGCCGTTCTCGTCCTTCGCGATGAAAGCGACGTCGAGAATGCGGATGATGCCGTTGTCAACCAGTTCGACCAGATGCGGAAGGGCCTGCCCGGTCGGCTGCCTGCCGGTCCACTCGACCAGGATGTAGTCGACAGGGCCCATCTCGTCGATTGATTCTTCGCTCATTTACTTCCTCCACTCGGTTCGTCAGGGTCTTCAAGTCAGTTGAATCGCAGGACTTCAGAGTACCGGCCCGGGCCCGCCCGACTTCACCCGAAGCGCATGAAAGCCGGCCGGATTTCCCTTTTTCTGCGACCGGGCTTGCAGAAAGCCGGTACATAAAGACGCGAGAGCGGGCCATGCCTATCCTTGTCTGAGCGCAACCGGACCCCTTCCGGCCGGTTGTTTCTTCTATGCCCTTGAGCAAGTCCCGATACCTGACCCCCTGCGCCCTGGCGTGGATTGCCCTGATCGCCTTCCTCGGCTTCACCGCCCGGGCCGAGGCCGACACGCTGCTGCCTCCCGGAAACAAGGTTTTCTTCGGGGTTACCGACACCGGCAGTGCTGACGGCTACAGAACCTTCGCCCAGGCGGTCGGCAAGCGCCCGGCTGTGATCCAGACGTTCCATCCTTGGGGAAATACGCTTTCGAGGGCGATGCCGCGCTGGCGCGCGATCAACGCCCGGCCGATGCTCCACATAACCACCAAGGCCGACGACGGAACCGAACTGATCACCCCCAGGGGGATCGCCTTCGGCAACGGCGACGACTACCTGATCAGGCTGAATGCGGTCCTCAGCAAGCAGGACATCCGGGCCTACATCCGGCCGATGGGCGAGCCCAACCGCTGCCTGAATCCTTACGCCGGGGTCGACTGTTCCGGCAACGTTCGCGGTGGCGCCTACTCCTTCAAGTGGTATCGCTCGGCTTTCCGGCGGATCGCCATCATCGTGCGCGGCGGTGCCAAACGCGGCTGGATCAACGCCCGCCTCAAGCGCATCGGGCTGCCCAAGGTCCAGCGCCGTAGCGACGCCAAGCTGCCACGCAGGCTGAAGGCAGCGCCGGTCTCGCTCATCTGGAGCCCGCTGCCCGCCGGCTCACCCACGGTCAGGGCCAACTACCCCGCCAGGTACTGGCCGGGCCGGGCCTGGGTCGACTGGGTGGCGACCGACTTCTACTCCCGCTACAACAACTGGAAGCACCTGAAGCGCTTCTACAGCACGTGGTCGAAACAGAAGAAGCTGCCGATGGCTCTGACCGAATTCGGCCTCTGGGGCGAGGACAAGCCCGGCTACGTCAAGCGGATCTTCCGCTTCACGCGGACACGAAAGCTGATGCGGATGATGGTCTATTACCAGGATTTCGGGACCTCGAACGCCTTTCGGATCCAGAACTTCCCGCGGTCGCTGCGAAGCCTCAAGGGCCAGTTGAACCGCAATGTCTTCCCCCGCTACGCGCCCCAGTTCCCACGGCAGCGGAACAAAACGGGCAAGGGCGGCGGGGTCGGCCTCGGCTGACACCGGCCGGCCTCCGGATCCAGGCCCGGGCAGATCTCAGCGAAAAGCGGCGATGCCGGTCAGCGCCATGCCGACCGAAAGCGTGTGGATCTCGTCGGTGCCTTCGTAGGTCAGGACCGATTCCAGGTTGTTGGCGTGGCGCAGCACCGGATACTCCAGCGTGACGCCGTTGGCCCCGAGCACCGTGCGGGCGGTGCGGGCCACCTCGAGGGCGGCGCGAACGTTCTGGCGCTTGCCGAAGCTGACCTGCTCGACGGTGAGCAGTCCTTCGTCCTTGAGCCGCCCGAGGTGAAGGGCCAGCAGGTAGGCCTGCTGGACTGCTGCGGCCATGTCGGCGAGTTTGGCCTGGGTCAACTGAAACGAGGCGATCGGCTCACCGAACTGCTCGCGGGTGAGCGAGTACTCGAGCGCCGCCTCGAAGCAGGACCGGGCGGCGCCGGCGACCCCCCAGACGATGCCGTAGCGGGCTTCGTTGAGACAGCTCAGCGGCCCGCGGAGCGACTGGACCCCCGGTAGCCGGTTGGAGTCCGGCACACGCACGTCGTCGAATACGAGTTCAGAGGTGACCGAGGCCCTGAGCGAGAGCTTGCCGTGCATCTCAGGGGCGGTGAAGCCCTCCATGCCGGCTTCGACCAGGAAGCCCTGGACACCCTCGTCGGTGACGGCCCAGACGATCGCCACGTCGGCGATCGAGCCGGAGGTGATCCACATCTTCGAGCCGTTGATGAGCCACTCGTCGCCGTCCCGGACGGCCTTGGTCTTCATGCTGCCCGGATCTGAGCCCGAGTCAGGTTCGGTCAGGCCGAAGCAGCCGATCTTCTCGCCGGCGGCCAGGCCCGGCAGCCAGGCCTGCTTCTGCTCTTCGCTTCCCCACTTCCAGATCGCGAACATCGCCAGCGAGCCCTGGACCGAGCAGAAAGAACGAAGCGCGCTGTCGCCGGCCTCGAGCTCCATGCAGGCGATGCCGTAGGCGACGGCGCTGGATCCGGCGCAGCCGTAGCCGGTCAGGTGCATTCCCAGCACGTTGAGGTCACCGAGGGCCTTCGGGACCGAGCGGTCGAAGGTGCCGTTCTCGAAGTGCTCGTTCACGCCCGGCAGGTACTTCTCATTGACGTAGCGGGCGACCGATTCCTTGATAAGCCGCTCTTCGTCGCTGAGCAGCCGGTCGATTTCCAGAAAGTCTTTTGGCTTCATCCTGTAGCCATTATGCCTGCCGGCAGTTCGCGAGCGGTGGACAGAGCAAGACCTTGAACCGAATCGAGGCCAGGCAGAAGGGCAGCGGGTGCAGGCGCAAGGCGACAGGAGCGGCTTGTCAACGGCAAGGGACTTCCCTAAGGTGCACGGCGTTCAGACAGATACGCCTAACCCGGCTTCCCCGAGAAGCCGGGGCGGGGGACCCAATGGATTGCGGCGAGAGCCGGAGTCCCGGGGCGAATCGGACCTCGGTCCGTAGCGCAGCTTCTTCAGCGCGAGCCCGTCAGCTAACCCCGCAGGCATGACGAAGAAGGAGGTGCCAGATGGATCTGAATAACCAGTTGATCGATCCGGTCGTAGAGGTGACCGGCGCACGCGCCGTGTTCGCCTATTCGATCGGTGGCATCGTCGGCGCGGCAATCGCGCTGCCGGTGCTGATCGGCGTCTTCGGCGTCTGATCGATACGGCTGCCGGCCCGGTCGTGAAGACCGGGCCGGCGCGCCGTATTCCGGCGGGCGGTCAGCCATGCACCCGCACGGAAACCGGCCGGGAGTTGGCCGGCAGGTATGGGAAATTCTGTGAAGGCATCAGCCTGGCGCGCAGGCGGATCTTCGCCAGGCCCGAGATGTAACGGAATCGGTACGAAGCTCGGTAACGGCCGAAGCCGTCGGTCCGGGTCACCAGCACCGGGCGCCAGGCCCTGGCGCTTCGCTCGAAGTACCTGATCGCGACAACGCTGCCCCGCGACGGGTGCCGGGCAGCGCCGGCCATGACCCTTCCCCTGAAGTGAACCCGCTGGCCGGTCCTGAGCTTCGCCGGCTTCGCCCTGAAAGCGAGCCGGCCCCTTACGCTCAGACGCAGTCCGTCGGTCGACGACTGCGAACGGCGTCGGTCACCGGCGAAGCTGACGCTGACACGTCGGGAAGCTCCTGGCGCGAGAACCATCCCGAACTCACCATCGTCGCCGGTTCGCAGCAGGCGGACCGCCCTGCCGGACCTCGCCCCGGAACCCGGGCGCTCGACCACCGAGACGGTCGCCCCGGAAACGCCGCGACCCCCTTGACCGGTCAGCCGGCCGCGCAGTCTCGCCGGCTTCGCGAAGGCAACCCGGATCGAGCGTCCGCTGCTGCCGGCACCGACCAGCCTGGCATCGAGTCGGGTCTCCTCCTTCAGCGGCGCCTTCAGCACCAGTTTGCTGCCGTCGCTGCGCCGGTCGGAGAGCACCTCGTTTCCGGCCAGATCACGGGCCCTGACGCGGATTTCATACCTGCCGGGAGCCAGATCGTCGGAACGCAAGACCGTAGTCAGCCCGCCTCGGGCATCACCGCCTTCAAACCTGGTCGGCAGATCCTTCCATTCGCCGCCACCCTGGCGGCGGTAGGAGATCACGCCTCCGGCCGGACCGGAGTGCTCATCGTCGATAGTGGCGCGCAGCAGCTCGGGTGACTGCTCAGGGGGATGCAGAAGGAAGGCGACCGGATCGACATCGTCGAGACGCAGCGTCGCAACAGCGACCGCAGCCGGATTCTCGTTGCCGGCGGCATCGACCAGCCAGACCGAGATTCGATAGCTGCCTGCACCCGGAAGCGTCAGCCCGGCCAGAACTTCGACCCCGCCGGCCGTGCGCAGGCCCGAGTCATACGAGCCGGGGCCGGTGATCCGGTACTTGACTCCGGCTATGGGCGCGGCGACTCCCTGGTCCGGGTTGGTCCACTTGAGGTCGAAGGAGTTCTGCTTGCTCCAGGCGTCACCGCCCACCACCGCGAGGCCACGCGGCGCGGCCGGAGCGTTGTTGTCCACGCGCAGCGTCGCCGGGGCCGAGCAGCCCCGGCTTCCGGCGAAGTCGATCGCGCAGCCGGCGACCGCATGCGGGCCGTCGCTCAACCGGCCGGTATCGATCAAGTGGCTACCGGCGACCGCGGTGCGGCAGGGCTGCATCCTGCGCCCGCGCCACTGACCCGCGATGCGGTCGATCTCGCAGGCGTGCTCGGTGCTCGCCCGCACCGATCCGTCGACCACGGTCTCGGCGTAACGCAGGCCGGACCCGACGTCTGTACCGCTCCAGGCGAAGCTCTGAACACCTCGCAGCCAGGCGCCGGAACCGAATGCCCCGCTCAGCGAAGCGACCGGTCTGACCGGATCCTCGAGAGTGAGGGTCATGCCCCGGACCCCGGCCAGCGAGGTGCCGGTGACCGAGCAGCTGCGGTCCGACGGCCGGGCGCAGAGCAGTCTCGACTCGAAGGCGGCGGCGGGCGGCGAGAAGGCTCGCGAGAACTCGCGGTAGTTCCTGTCGGTCGATGAGAACTCGGCGAAGGGCCTGAAGGAACCGCCGACCGGTGCCGAGCCGAGCCGGTGCTGGAAGTTGTCCTTGAGCACATGCCAACGGGCCCCGTTGACGGTGACGATGCCGGTCCCCGGTGGTGCGTTCCACCGCCAGCGGGCGAACCTGGTGCCGCCGACCGCGGAGGTGGAGCCCCTGGTGCCGCTGGTGACGTGGATGCCGTCCCACGGGTCGGACCCGGGCGGAACCCCGCACCAGGAACTGCGGTTGAACTTGTTGTTAGCCGTCTCGATCCAGTTGCCGTCGTTGCCGACCTTCCAGCCGCACTGGGCGACCGCATAGCGGGCGGCACCGGCATCGGGCACCGGTGCGGCCAGCAGCCAGCCCAGGGCGAGAATCAGGATCAGAGCGGCCGGAGTCGGCCGGATTCCAGGTTGCATCTTCGGCTCCTCTTTCAGTGGCATCGCTCCGCCTAAGGGCCTTCGCCCGGACTCTCTCCCCCTCTCTGCCAGAATTGAGGCATGGCCCTACCCACTGAAGAGCAGGTAACCGAGAAGCTGACCGCCGTGATCGACCCGGAGCTGAGGCGAAACATCGTCGAGCTCGGCATGGTCCGGTCGATAGAGATCAAGCCCGACGGCCAGATCGACGTGACCGTCTCGCTCACCACCCCCGGCTGTCCGATCCGCTCCCACTTCCAGGAGGCCGTGGTCTCCCAGGTCTCCTCGCTCGACGGCGTGACCGGGGTCGGCGTCGGCTTCGACGTGCTCTCCGACGAAGAGAAGAGCAACCTCCAGCAGACGCTCGGCCGCAACAAGCTTCCGCAGGGTGCCCTGGCCCAGGTCCGAAACGTGATCTGCGTCTCCTCCGGCAAGGGCGGCGTCGGAAAGTCGACGATGACCGCGAACCTCGCCGCTGCCCTCCAGGCGCAGGGCCACTCGGCGGGCGCCCTCGACTGCGACGTCTACGGCTACTCGATCCCGAGAATGCTCGGGGTCAACGTCAAGCCGGACGTGAACGGCGAGCGCAAGATCATCCCGCCCGAGGCGGCTTCAGGGGTGAAGACGATGTCGATCGGCTACTTCGTCGAAGACAACTCGGCCGTCGTCTGGCGCGGACCGATGCTCCACAAGGCGATCCAGCAGTTCCTCGAAGACGTCGCCTGGGAGGAGCTCGACTACCTGCTGCTCGACCTGCCGCCCGGTACCGGCGACATCGCCATGACCCTGGCCCAGCTGCTGCCGCAGGCGAAGATCGCGATCGTCACCACTCCCCAGCCGGCCGCCCAGTCGGTGGCCCGGCGCTCGGCCGAGATGGCCGACAAGGTCGACCTCGAGGTGATGGGTGTGATCGAGAACATGTCCGGCTTCACCACCCCTTCGGGTGAGAACTTCTCGATCTTCGGCGAAGGCGGCGGCAAGCTGCTGGCCGACGAGCTGGGGGTGCCGCTACTCGGTCAGGTTCCGCTTTCGGAAGAGCTGCGCGAGCATGCCGACACCGGGCGTCCCCTGGTCATCGAGCAGCCGCAGTCACCGGCCGCGGCGGCGATCATCGAGACGGCCAAGCGCATAATCGCCTCGACCCCGCGCGAGCTGCCGATGCTTCAGGCGGAGGTCCCGGCCGCACCGGAACCGCCGAAGATGGGCTCCAACGCCCGCGAACTGCCCGTCCTGCAGTAGAAGGGCCCGGACGGCGCCCGGCGGCACCTCCGGTTCAGCCCTTGTTCTGGAAGTACTGCGCGTTCTTCTCGGTGAAGCTCGCCCATTCGGCCGGCAGCTGGTCTTCAGCGAAGCAGGCATCAACCGGGCAGGCCTCGACGCAGGCATCGCAGTCGATGCACTCGTCCGGGTCGATGAAAAGCATCTCGACCTTTTCGTAGTCCGGCTCATCCGGGGTCGGGTGGATGCAGTCCACCGGGCAGACCTCAACGCAGGAGTTGTCCTTGGTGCCGATACAGGGTTCTGCGATTACGTAGCTCATTGAGGGGTCTCCTGGGCTTCTTTGACGAGGGCTCCCATTCTAGGGATTCGGGGTGCGTCCCGGTCAATACACTCATCCCGATGTCCCCGCGAAATCACTTTCAGCCTTGATTCTGCTCACCGGCGCAACCGGATCGACCGGCTCGCGCCTGCTCGATCGCCTGCTCGCAGCCGGCGAGGACGTGCGCTGCCTGGTCCGGGACCCGCGCCGCCTCGGAGCGCGCCGGGTAGACGTCCAGATCACGATGGGCGACCTGCGGGAGCTCTCGGATCCTTACCTGCTGCGGCAGGCCATGCGGGGGGTTCACACCGTGATCCACCTCGCTGCCTCTCTGCGCGACCAGCCGCCCTACCGGGTGGAGGAACTGAACGGCCTGGCCACCGCGAGGCTGGTGCAGGCGGCCGAAGGCGCGGGGGTCGAGCGCTTCGTCTACTTCAGTGCCCTCAACGCATCACCCGTCCAGCGAACCCGCTTTTTCCGCTCGAAATGGGCCGGTGAGAATGCCGTCGAGTCTTCCTCGATGAAGACCCTTGTCTTCCGGCCTTCGGTCGTATTCGACCCCTCGGACCCCTGGGTCACGCTGATGCGTGGCTTCTCCTTCCTGCCGGTGATGCCGGTTTCGGGCGACGGGCGCTCCGAGTACCAGCCGATCTGGGCCGATGACGCCGCGGCGGCGGTGATGGCGGCTCTCGAATCAGGTGGGGGCGGACGCTGGGACCTGGCCGGGCCCCAACGTTTGAGCTACTCCGAGATGTCATCGCTCGTCGCCCGGCTCGCCGGCCGCCCGCGACCGCTCTGGCATGCGCCGCTGCCGCTCGTGCACCTCGGCCTGAGCATCCTTTACCGCCTGTTCGGAGAAACCACATTCGCCACCTGGCAGGAGGCCGAGCTGATGACCGTCTCGATGACCTCCGAGACCGGCAGCAGCGACGTCGAATCGCTCGGCATCACGCCACACCGGATGGGCGAGATCCTGGCCACGCAGGAAATCCCGGCCAACTGAGGAGTCGTGCCCTCCCCGGCGGCCCTGCCGTTGCGGCTAGTGTGGGCAGACGGGCAACGATGAGGACAGGAGACCGGTTATGGCGTTCGAGGATCTGAAGAAGTCCCAGGGTCAGATGTGGGGGTCAGGACCGTTCGAGGAGGTGGAGGCCAGCATCGCCGACATGCATGAACGTGTCTTCGAGGCGGCCGGCCCTCATGACGGCCGGACCTGGCTTGATGTCGGCTGCGGAACCGGCGGAGTGTCGGTGCTCGCCGCGGCAGACGGCGCCGAGGTGACCGGAGTGGACCTGGCCCCGAACCTGATCGAGACAGCGACCCGGCGCGCAAAGGAGACCGGCATCAACGCCACCTATGAAGTCGGGGACGTCGAGGCCCTGGACTTCCCCGAAGGGGCCTTCGAGATCGTGACCTCGTCGGTGGGAGCGATCTTCGCGCCGGACCATGCGGCCACGGCGGCCGAGCTGGCCCGGATCTGCGCACCGGAAGGCCGCCTCGCGCTTTCCGCGTGGCGGCCGGATGGCGGAGTCGGAGAGTTCTTCCTCTTCATGCGCCAGTTCCAGCCCCCGCCGCCACCTGGCGTGGGCAATCCGCTCGACTGGGGACAGGAACAGCACGTCGGGGAGCTGCTGGGCGGAGCCTTCGATCTGAGCTTCGAGGAGTTCGACTCGCCGTTCGAGATCGCCTCGGGCGAGGAATTCTGGGAGCTCTTCTCCAGGGCATTCGGGCCGACGCGCGTGCTGGCCGAATCGATGGACGACGAACGCCGCGCCGAGTTCCGGGACGCTTTCATCGAGTACGCCGAAGGCGACCGCGACGGCGACATGATCAGGCAGTCCCGCACTTACCTGCTGACCAAGGGAATCCGCCGGAGCGCATAGCCGGAGCTTTTCGGCGAAAGCGCGCGCCGGCCCCTGCAATGAAAAAGGCCCGGGATCTCTCCCGGGCCCTTCCCTGAAGGCGGGCCTTTCGGCCTCGCCCCCGGACTTCCGACGGAGTCGGAGGTCCTTACATCATGCCGCCCATTCCGCCCATGTCGGGCATCGCGGGCATGCCGCCTCCGCCTTCTTCGACGGGCTCGGCGATGATCGCCTCGGTCACCAGGATGTTCTTGGCGATCGACGCGGCGTTCTGCAGGGCAGAACGGGTCACGACGGTCGGGTCCAGAACTCCGGCGGCAACCATGTCGCCGTACTCGCCGTTGGCCGCGTTGAGGCCTTCGCCGGGCTTGAGGTCACGGACCGCGTTGACCACGACCGAGCCTTCGAGACCGGAGTTCTCGGCAATCTGCCGGACCGGCTCCTCGAGCGCGCGGTGGATGATCTGGGCACCGGTGCGCTCGTCGGCGTCGTCGAACGAGTCGACGTCGAGGCCGTCCTGAGCGTTGAGCAGAGCGACTCCGCCACCGGGGACGATGCCCTCTTCGAGCGCCGCACGGGCCGCCTGGAGAGCGTCCTCGACGCGGTGCTTCTTCTCTTTCATCTCGGTCTCGGTTGCAGCTCCGACCTTGACCACGGCAACGCCGCCGGCCAGCTTGGCGAGACGCTCCTGGAGCTTCTCGCGGTCGAACTCGGAATCGGTGTTCTCGATCTCCGACTTGATCTGCTTGATCCGTCCCTTGATGTCGTCGGCATCGCCGGCACCATCGATGATCGTGGTGGTGTCCTTGGAGACGACCACACGGCGGGCCTGGCCGAGCTGGGTCAGCTGGGTGTTCTCCAGCTTGAGGCCCATCTCTTCGGTGATCACTTCACCACCGGTCAGGATGCCGATGTCTTCGAGCATGCGCTTGCGGCGGTCGCCGAATCCCGGCGCCTTGACCGCAACACCGGTGAAGGTGCCACGCAGCTTGTTGACCACCAGCGTCGCGAGGCATTCACCTTCGACGTCCTCGGCGACGATCAGCAGCGGCTTGCCGCCCTGCATGACCTGCTCGAGAATCGGCAGGATGTCCCGCACGGAGCCGATCTTCTGGTTGGCGATCAGCACGTACGGCTCCTCGAGGACTGCTTCCATCCGGTCCTGGTCGGTGACCATGTACGGCGAGATGTAGCCCTTGTCGAACTGCATGCCCTCGGTGAACTCGAGTTCCATGCCGAAGGTCTGGCCTTCTTCGACGTTGACTACGCCGTCCTTGCCGACCTTCTCGATCGCGTCGGAGATCGTGTTTCCGATCTCGTCGTCGGCTGCCGAAATGGCTGCCACACGGGCGATCTGCTCCTTGCCGTTGATCTCGGCCGACTGGGTCTCGCGCAGGTTGGCGACGACCTCGTCGACAGCCTTCTCGATGCCACGGCGAAGCGCCAGCGGGTTGGCCCCGGCGGCGACGTTCTTCAGGCCCTGGCGGACGATGATCTGGGCGAGCAGGGTCGCGGTGGTGGTTCCGTCACCGGCGACATCGTTCGTTGCGGTCGCGACCTCACGGACGAGCTGGGCACCCTGGTTCTCGAAGACGTCTTCGATCTCGATCTCGCGGGCGATCGTGACACCGTCGTTGGTGATGGTCGGGGCGCCGAACTTCTTGTCGAGAACGACGTAGCGACCCTTGGGACCGAGGGTGACCTTGACTGCGTCGGCAACGGCGTCTACGCCGGCCTGCAGGGCTCCTCGTGCTTCTTCTGCGAACTTCAGCTCCTTGTGAGCCATATTTCTTCCTTACCTCCTGGAAATCTTGGGTTTGAGGGGTTACTGGACCTTGGCGAGGATGTCCGACTCACGCAGGACGAGCAGTTCGTCGCCCTCGACCGTGATCTCGGTTCCGCCGTACTTGGAGTAGAGGACCTCGTCGCCTTCGCTCACATCGAGCGGGCGGCGGCTTCCGTCTTCGGCCACGGCGCCGTCACCGACTGCCACGACCGAGCCCTTCTGGGGCTTCTCCTTGGCCGTTTCGGGAAGTACGAGTCCACTTGCGGTGGTCTCCTCTTCCTCGACCGGCTTGACGATCAGCCTGTCCCCGAGGGGCTTGAGCTTCATATCTGATTACCTCCGTTAGTCATTAATTCCTGTAGTTGATGCGGTTTCTCAGTTCAGTTTGGCACTCTACACAGGAGAGTGCCAACAGCAGTGAACCATACAGGTTCTGCGACGCCGGTCAAGTGAAATCTCAGTGAACCGGTGTGAGATCGGGTGGATCTTCAGGAAGTCGAGTGAAAATCGCGCATCTCGACCCCGAGATGGCCGGCCAGTCCTTCAGCGCCCGCCTTCATCACGTGATCGTGTCCGTGGACGAAGACCGGTCTCGCTACCGGAGCGAGGAACTCCATCCACTTCCGCTGGGCGTTGACGTTCCAGTCCAGAGTCACTTCGGTCCATCCGTGGTATTCGCTGAGCGACCAGGAGCCGCTTCCCGAGAGGTCTCCCGACGCCAGGCCCTTGAGGAATTCCGGCTCCCTCCGCTCCACGGCGACGATCGAGAACCTGAATACGTAACCGATCGGACCCCTCCACCTCGACTGCGCCTGCTGGCCGATCCCGTCGGGGCCGCCCGGATCGGTCTCGGTTATCTCCTCCAGGCCGGGCCACCAGTCGGCCCAGGTCCTGAAGTCGTCGATGGCGTCGAAGACCGTCTGCCGCGACGCCGCGAGCTTCCAGCTCGAGCAGAAGTTGAATGACGCGGCTGAGCCCCCGTCGCCCATCAGTTGGGCGAAGGAACCGTGCCGAAACCACCGATCCCGGGCTCTACGACCTGGGAGAAGTGGATCACGGTCACGTGGGCGTCGGCCTCGATCGACCGATCGTAGATCTGCTCCAGAAAGCTGCGGGTCTCTTCGACCCGGCGGAATTCGGGGTTGTCGCGTTCGATCTCGCGGGGCGAGAGGTCAGAGAGCCGCTTGACAACGACTTCGTCGATCACCGCGGAGAAGATCTTCTCGCGCCTCGAATGCCGCGAGCCGATCGTCACCCAGACGATCTGGCTGCGCTCGTACTTGGCCGACTTGTCTCCGAGCCGGATAGCGGCCGTCTTGCGTCCGCGCCTGAGCTGGTCTGCGAACAGCGGCGAGTAGAAGTTGAGTGCGAGGAGCCCGGAAGCCATGTGCTCAGAATATGTAGTTGCCGAGCTTGGCGGGTTCCAGGATGGTCACCTGGCCGCGGCCCGCCCGGACCACGCCCGAGCGCTCGAGGTCGGCGAGGAAGCGACTGACGCTCTCGCGGGAGGTTCCGGCCAGCTGGGCGAGGTCGGCCTGGTTCATGCGGATCGTCACCTCGTGATTCGAACCGTCGGGCGACTCGTCCGCCACGAGCTGGGTCAGCACCCCGGCCACCCGGGAGGGCACCGTCTGGAAGGACTGCCGCGAGATTCGCTCGTTGGTTGCGCGCAGCCGGCGGGTCAGGGCGGCGACCATCTTCACGGTGATCTCGGGGTTTCGTTCGAGCAGGGCCCGGACGTCGCCGGCCGGCAGGGCGAGCAGCTCGCCCTCGGAGCCGAGGGTCTCGAGGCTGGCCGAACGCACCTCGCCGTCGAGCATCGCAAGCTCGCCGACGATGTCGCCTTCGCCCAGCGTCGCCAGAGTGATCGCGCGGCCGTCGGGGTGTTCGCGGGTGACCCGGAAGGTCCCGGAACGCACGATGTAACAGGCATCGGACTGGTCACCTTCGTGAAACACCCTGGTCGCGGGCGGATACGAGCGCGGCACCGCGACCCGCGACACCCGCTGGAGCTCGGACTCCTCGAGTTCCGCGAACAGCGGAACGCTCCGGAGCAGCCCGACTACGCTGTCCTTCTCCTCTTCCACACGGCGAGTATCGCGCAACTCCGCCCGGGATGCGCTGATACCGGGGCAGAAGGTCGGCGCTTCGCATGCGCTGTCGCCGAGGCAAATGGCCGGCTCGCCGCGGTTCCGGAGACGGCTGGCTCGCGGGACCTTCTCGGCAGATGGCGGTTCTCGCGGGTCAGACCTGACAGACCGGGCACCAGTAGGTGGTCCGGTTGTCGTCCCCCTGGCCGCGCGAGCGGACCGGATTCCGGCAGGTCGGGCAGGGTCGTCCGCCCATCCTGTAGATCCGCCCGGGCCGGCGGCCGGTTTCGACGCCACGCTCCATCTGGGCCGCGGCGACGGCGAGCACCGACTCGATCTCGACCTGATCGAAGCTCTCCACAGGCCGCCAGGGGTCCAGGCCGGCCTCGAAACAGGCCTCGCTCTTGAAGATGTTTCCGATCCCGCAGACAAGCCGCTGGTTCAGCAGGGCCTCCCCCAGTTCGACCGGGCCGGCAGCACCGACCGTCGATGCCGCCGCGGCGACCGACTCCGGGCCACCGAGGATGTCGGGGCCGAGCAGTGCCAGCCGGCTGTCGCGCCTGAGTTCGACCGGCCGGACCAGCCGCAGGGTCGGTCCGCCGAACTCGACCACCTCGACCCCACCGAGGTCGAGGATCAGCCAGGCTGAGCGGCGGGGTTTGCGCCAGCGTTGTCCGGGGCGGTAGGCGTACCAGCCGCCGACCATGCCCATGTGCGCGTGAAGGGTCAGCTCGCCGTCGAAGTGGAGCAGCAGGTGCTTGCCCCGGGTTTCGGTGGCGAGCAGCCGCCGGCCGGCGAGGCGGCCGGTCGCCGACCTGAGCGGACTACGGGGGTTGGGGGCTTCGGCGGATTCGATCGAGGCCCCGTCGAAGGCCGATTCGATCAGCCTGGCCATGCGCACGATCGAGTCGCCTTCGGCCATCAGGCCGGCACGACCATCTTGCGCGGCTGCCGGCTGAAGCCGGCAGCCAGAAGCAGGGGCTCGAAGTCGGAGCCGATCAACGGCTCGCCGTCGAAGCGCTCGATCTTCAGCGGCGGGATAGTGCCCTCGCGCGCCGCGTCGACAAAGGCCGCGAGCAACCCGGAGAGTTCGGCACCCTCGAGGCCCGGGACCAACCTGAGCAAACCCTTGCCGCCTTTTTCGAGGAAGAGAAGCGGATCGCCGGCTCGCAGCAGAACGAAGGAGCCGGGGGTGCGTGAGGGGCGGCGGCGGCTTTCCTGCTTCGGCCACTTCAGGGTCGCACCGTACGGGTTGGCCGGGTCGGTGCCGGCGAGGATCGTCAGCTCCTCCTCGTCGGTCGACTGCGAACGCAGCCGCTCGACCGCGCCGGCAAGCGCGAACTGCGCGCCACCGAGGCCTTCGATGAAGTAGCCGCGCCGGGCCGAACCGAGGACTTCGAGGTTGGAGAGTTCCGGATAGAGAGTCGAGAAGCCGCCGGGTACTCCTTCGGCCAGGGCCATCTCGCGGGTCAGGATTCCGTGCCGCTCCAGCATCAGCTCGGCCTGCGCCCGCAGCCGGGGCCCGACTGCCGGAGCGTTCCTGAAAAGTGGCGCGGTCAGCGACCAGCGGCCCTGGACGGTCGGTCCGGCAGAGGCCCGGCGGCGGGAGAAACGACGCCCGCGCGAGCCGCTCTTGGGAACCGCTCGCAGCCGCGGCGCCCTGAGCGGCGCAAACGAGTCGTTGGTGATCTCCCCCGCGAAGGCGAGGTCCCAGATCGCCGAGTGGAGTTCTTCCGGCGGGTGGTCGAGCTCGGCCACGATGTCGAGCCAGAAGGTCGGACCCTCTTCGAGCCGCTGTCGGATCGCGTCCTGAACCGGGCCCTCCGGGGTCGCCAGCTTCGCGTTCGAGGGAGGGGGTCCGGCGAGCCGCACGTCCTCACGAAAGTAGAGAGCCACCCGGCCGTCGCTGCGACCGATCGCCCCGGCACCGATCCAGACCACCTCGCCACTGGTGCAGAGCTCGTCGAGCCAGTTACGGCTGTAGCTGCCGACCCTGCGCGGCAGCACGTCCCGTTCCCATACCGCGGGCGTGAGCGCCACCCCCTGGAGCGGAACCAGGATCTCGCGCAGCCGGTCGGGTCCGGCCCCGGCACGGCGGTAGCGGTCGACTCCCTGCCACGAAGCGAGGAAACGGGCGTAGGTCCGGGCGTCGGCCGGCTCGACCTCCTGGCGAAGGTGGGCGAGGCTGGCCCGCCGGACCCGTCGCAGCACATCGGCCTCGCACCACTCGCGCTCGGTGCCGCCGGGCAGGATCTCTCCGCGAACCAGGACCCCTTCGGCCTCGAGCTGCTTGAGCACCGGGGTCGGGTCGATGCCGTAGCGGGCGTGAAGCCGGGCGGTGGGGAATGGTCCGTGGGTTCTCGCGTAACGGGCGAAGAGGTCGGCGAGCGGCTCCGGGCGCTCTTCCAGGCAGGAGGCCGGCAGTCCTCCCGGTGGCGAGACCCCGAGTGCGTCGCGGTACATGCCCGCATCCTCGGCGGCGATGTAGCGGGCCTCGCCGTTGACCCTGACCTCTGCCGCGCGGCGTTCCCGGACCAGGTTCTCGATCATCGAAGCGCCGGAGTAGCCCTCGGCCACCCTGGCTTCGATCTCGTCGCCGGTCAGGTCGCCGAGCCGGCGGAGGATCTGCTGGAGCGCGTCGCGGTCCTCGGCCCGGCCGTGCTCGGTCAGGTGCTGAAGCGACTCCTCGACCTCGAGCAGGGCGTCCGGCTCGATCAGCTCTCGCAGCTCGTCCTGGCCGAGCAGCTCCCGCAGCAGTTCCCGGTCCAGTGACAGCGCCGTCGCCCGCCGCTCCGCGTTCGGGGTGTCGCCTTCGTACATGTAGGTGGCGACGTAGTCGAAGAGCAGCGAAGAGGCGAAAGGAGAGGCGGTCGCAGTCTCGACCTCGACAACGGAGAGCTCGCGCGACTGGATGCCGCGAAGCAGGCGATCGAGCGCCGGCAGGTCGAAGACGTCCTGCAGGCATTCGCGGTAGGTCTCGAGGATGACCGGAAAGCGGGGGAAGTCCTGGGCGACCTCGAGCAGGCTCTGTGACTTGAGCCGCTGCTGCCAGAGCGGGGTCCGTCTGCCGGGGTAGGCCCTGGGGATAAGCAGCGAGCGGGCGGCGTTCTCGCGGAAGCGGGCTCCGAACAGGGCCGAGGTGCCCAGCTCGCGCACCACCAGGTCCTCGAGCTCGTCCGGCTCGATCATCACCAGGTCCGAAGACGGCGGCTCATCGGCGTCGGGCAGGTGGATGGCGATGCCGTCGTCAGAGTAGATCGCATCGACCTCGAGCCCTTCTTCGTCGCGCAGCTTGCGCGCGATCGCCATGCCCCAGGCCGAGTGGACACGTCCGCCGAAAGGCGAGAGCACACATAGTCGCCAGTCGCCGATCTCGTCGCGGAAGCGCTCGATCACGATCGTCGTATCCGAAGGCACCACCCGGGTCGCCTGCTGCTGTTCCTGCAGGTAGGCAACCAGGTTGCGTGCGGCCAGGGGATCGAGGTGATGGGTCTTTTCGAGCTCGGCCGGATCGGCCTCGACCGCCTCGCGGCTGAAGGCGCCGATCGCCTCCCCGAGCTCGGCCGGCCGGCCGATGCCGTCGCCGCGCCAGAAGGGGATCGCCCCCGGTACACCGGGCGCCGGGATCACGATCACCCGGTCACGGGTGATCTCCTGGATCCGCCAGCTCGATGCCCCGAGCAGGAAGACCTGGCCGGCCCGGGCCTCGTAGACCATCTCCTCGTCGAGCTCGCCGACCCGGCGGCCGTCGGGAAGGTGGACGCCGTAGAGGCCGCGGTCGGGGATCGTGCCGGCGTTGGTCACGACCAGCGAGCGGGCGCCTTTGCGACCTTCGATCGTGCCTTCGGTCCGGTCCCAGACCAGCCTCGGCCGCAGCTCGGCGAAGCGGTCGGACGGGTAACGGCCGTCCAGCATGTCGAGCACGTTCTCGAAAAGCTCCCTGGAGATGTCGGCGAAAGGCGCCGTTCGCTTGACCAGCTCGAGCGCGTCGTCGGTCTGCCACTTGTCGAGTGCCGCCATCGAAACCAGGTGCTGGGCGAGCACGTCGAGCGGGTTGGCCGGGATCACGGTCTCTTCGATCTCGCCGTCGCGCATCCGCTGGGTGACCACGGCGCTCTCCAGCAGGTCGCCGCGGAACTTGGGGAAGATCCGACCCTTGGATACCTCACCGAGCCCGTGGCCGGCCCGGCCGATCCGCTGAAGGCCCCGGCTGACCGACTTCGGCGACTCGACCTGGATCACCAGGTCGACCGCGCCCATGTCGATGCCCAGCTCGAGCGAGGAGGTGGCGACCAGGCAGGGGATCTGGCCGGACTTGAGCTGCTCCTCGACCTGGGTGCGCTCCTCGTGAGAGAGCGAGCCGTGATGGGCCCGGGCCAGGGGCAGGGACCCGTCACCCGCGCTTGCGGCCCCACCCTGCGCCAAATCTCCGCCTTCCGGTTCGAATGATCGTCGCCCGGCGGTGCCATCTCGAACCAGTCCTTCGGGGGCGCTGCCTGTGGCTGTCTCGGTGGCGGTGGGGTGAGGATCCTCGCCGGTCTCGCCCTGTTCGTCGAGTTCGTTGAGACGCTGCGCGAGGCGTTCGGCGGCGCGGCGGTTGTTGACGAAGATGATGGTCGAGGTGTGCTGCCTGACCAGTTCGAGCAGCTCGGGGTAGATCGCCGGCCAGATCGACCGGATCTGCTCGACCCCCGAGCCGGGGCCGTCCTCTTCGACCTGGCCGGGGTTGCTCATGTCCTCCAGGGGCACGACGATCTCGAGATCGAGTTGCTTGCGACGGCCGCTGTCGACGATCGTGCACTTGCGGCCCGGACCGACCAGGTAGCGGCCGACCCGCTCGAGCGGCCGCTGGGTGGCCGAAAGGCCGATCCGCTGGACGGTGCGTCCGGCCCGCTCGGGGTCCGGTTTCACATCGGCGCCCTGCGCGATCGCCTCCGGTCCGAGCTTGACCAGGTGCTCCAGGCGTTCCAGGGTCATCGCGAGGTGGGCACCGCGCTTGGTCGCGGCCACGGCGTGGATCTCGTCGACGATGACGGTCTCGACCGAATGGAAGATCTCCCTCGCCCCGGAGGACATCATCAGGTAGAGCGACTCCGGGGTCGTGATCAGGATGTCGGGCGGGCTCCGCCGCATCCGCGCCCGCTCGGACTGAGGCGTATCTCCGGTTCTCAGGGCGACCGGGATCTCGGCCCCGACACCGCGCAGCGGCGCCTTCAGGTTGCGCTCGATGTCGTAGGAGAGTGCCTTCAGTGGCGAGACGTAGATCAGCTTGACGCCGGGCTCACGGTCAGGGCGCCGGGCGAGGCTGTCGATACCCCAGAGGAAGGCCGCGAGGGTCTTGCCGGATCCGGTCGGGGCGCAGATCAGCGTGTGCTCTCCGGACGAGATTGCCCGCCAGCCTTCACCCTGGGCGGGCGTCGCCGCCTCGAAGGAGGCCTCGAACCAGCGCCGGACCTCGGGGCTGAACGGTGAGAGTGGATCCTGGGTCGATTTCGAGGGCATGCTTAACCCCCGAAGGTTAGACCCCGGCGGGACCCGGGCGACGAGAGAAAGTCAGAAAGGAAGCGAGTCGGCGATATCGGCCAGGCGCGGCGCGGAGCGGTCCCTGTCTGAAAGCAGCGGGTCGTCCACCGGCCATTCGATGCCGATGCCGGGGTCGTCCCAGGCGATGCCGGCCTCGAAGGGCGGGTCGTAGTAGCTCGACAGCTGGTAGGAGACGTCGGCCATCTCGCTCAGCACACAGAAGCCGTGGCCGAATCCGACCGGGAGGAAGAGCTGATGATGACTGCGGTCGTCGAGCACATGCCCCTCCCACTGGCCGAAGGTCGGCGAATCCCGGCGCATGTCCACGGCTACGTCGAAGATCTCCCCCCGGGCGCAGCGAACCAGCTTCGCCTGCCCCGGTTTGGTCTGGAAGTGGAGTCCGCGCAGTGTTCCCCGGCTCGAGCGTGAACTGTTCTGCTGGACGAAGTCCAGGTCGACCCCCAGCTCGCGCCACTTGTCGGACCGGAAGGATTCGACCAGGAAGCCGCGTTCGTCACCGTGTACCTCGGGCTCGATCAGGGCGAGTCCCTCGATACGGGTCTCCAGCCGGCGGGCCATCAGGAAAGCTTCCTGCCGTAGTGGTGCTCGTAGTACTCGCGGTACTCGCCCGAGCGCAGCGGCTGCCACCACTGCGGGTTGTCCCGGTACCAGGAGACGGTCCTTTCGATCCCTTCGGCGAAGCCGACCTGTGCCTTCCAGCCGAGTTGCTCGACCCTGGCCGAAGCGAGCGAGTAGCGGCGGTCGTGGCCCAGCCTGTCTTCGACGTAGGTGATCAGCGATTCGTCGCGTCCGGTCAGCTCGAGTACACGGTGGACCACGTCGATGTTCGGCAGCTCGTCGGGGCCGCCGACGTTGTAGACGCTGCCGGTTTCACCCCGCTCGAGCACGATGTCGATGGCCCGGCAGAAGTCTTCGACGAAGAGCCAGTTGCGCACCTGGGCCCCGTCGCCGTAGACCGGGATCGCGTCGCCGTTGATCGCGTTGAGGATGACCAGCGGGATCAGCTTCTCCGGGTGCTGGCGCGGCCCGTAGTTGTTCGAGGCCCGGACGATCAGCGAATCGACGTCCCAGGTGTGGCGAAAAGCAGATACGAGAAGGTCGCCCCCGGCCTTGGAGGCCGAATAGGGCGATGACGGGTCGAGCGGGGAGGTCTCGGTGAAGGAGCCTTCGGCGATCGAGCCGTAAACCTCGTCGGTCGAGATCTGAAGGTGGCGGATGCCGGCGTCCCGCGCCGCTTCGAGCAGGACGAAGGTCCCGAATACGTCGGTCTGGATGAAGGCGTCGGGCTCCTCGATCGAGCGATCCACGTGTGACTCGGCTGCGAAGTTGACGACGGCGTCGCATTCGGCGACCAGGTCGTGGACCGATTCGCGGTCGCAGATGTCACCGTGAACGAAGCTCAGGCTGCCCTCGGCAACCCCCTCGAGATTGGCCCGGTTTCCGGCATAGGTCAGCTTGTCGAGGACGACGACCTCGTCGTCCGGGCAGTTTTCGAGATGTATGCGGACGAAGGTCGAGCCGATGAATCCGGCCCCCCCGGTCACCAGGAGCTTCATTCGGAATCACTCTCCCCTTCTGCGGCCTGCGTGGTCGCTTCGCGCTGGGCCAGATAGCTGGTCAGGCCGTCCTGCCAGTCTGGCAGTTCGATTGCGTGTTGGATCTGGCTCGCCAGCGCCGAGTTGGCAGGCCGGGCGGCCGGGCGGTCCAGCATGTCGCTGGTCGCGCCGAGAGTCGTGACCTCCATATCGGAGCGCTCGAAGATCTCCCGGGCGAAGTCGTACCAGGAGCAGCTGCCGCCGGCCGCCATGTGGTGGAGGCCGAAGGAGTCGGAGTCGAGCAACCGGACCAGGCCGTAGGCGAGGTGCCACGTATAGGTCGGCGAGGTGACCTGGTCGTGGACCACGAGAACCTCGCCGCCCTTGCCCAGCCTCAGCATTGTGTCGACGAAGTTGGGCCCTCCGATTCCGAACAGGCCCGCGGTCCTGACCACGAAGGAGCGGCGGTTGGCCTCGATCGTGGCCTGTTCGCCGGCCAGCTTGCTGCGCCCATAGGCCGAGATCGGTGCCGGCAGGTCGGTCTCCACATAGGGGTCGGACTTGCCGCCGTTGAATACGTAATCGGTGGATACGAAGAGCACCTTGGCGCCGACCTGCTCTGCGGCGGCAGCCACGTTGCCGGCTCCGGTCGCGTTGACTTCGAAGGCTCCCTCTTCCTGGCTTTCGGCGCCGTCCACGTCGGTCCAGGCTGCACAGTTGATGACTACGTCCGGGCGGTCGATGTTCATCCGGCGGCGCAGCTGCTCCGGGTCGGTCACGTCGAGACCGGAGTGGTCGTAGCCGCCGACCTCGTGGCCGGCGTTCTCGGCCGCCAGCATCACGTCCCGCCCGAGCATTCCCGAAGCCCCTGCGACGAGGATCTTCATCAGAGGAGTTCGATCTCGGAGCGGTCGCCGACCAGCATCTTCAGGGTGCGCGCGGGGCCGTCGCTCTTGACCACACGTACCCGACGCCCGAGCAGGCTCGCCTCGAGCCGGTTGGGCAGATCCTCGACGACCGAATCGGCGAGCACGATCGAATGCTCGATCTCGGACCGGCGAACCTCGACCCGGTCGCCGAGCGAGGTGTAGGGGCCGATGTAGGAGTCCTCGATCACCGCGTCACGACCGATCGTCACCGGACCGCGGACCAGCGAGCGCCTGACCACCGCGCCCTCTTCGATCACGACCCTGCCCTCGAGCCTGGAGTCCTCGCTGCTGCCCTCGTCGGAGGAGACGATCTCGTCCAGAACCAGCCGGTTGGCCTCGAGCATGTCGTCGAGCCGGCCGGTGTCCTTCCACCAGCCGCCGACGATCCGGGAACGCACGTCGCCGCCGGACTCGATCAGGGACTGGATCGCCTCGGTGATCTCCAGCTCCCCGCGCCATGAGGGCTCGAGCTGCCTGGAGGCTTCGATGATCTTCGGAGAGAAGAGATAGACCCCGACCAGGGCGAGGTTCGAAGGAGGATGCTCCGGCTTTTCGACCAGGGAAACGACCTTCTCGCCGTCGAGTTCGGCCACGCCGTAGGAGCTGGGGTCATCCACCGGGGTGAGCATGATCGAAGCGTCCGGGCGCTCCCGCTCGAAGGCTTCGACCAGGTCGACGATGCCGTTGCGGAGCAGGTTGTCGCCGAGGTACATGACGAAGGAGGAGTCGCCCAGGAACGGCTCGGCGGTGAGCACGGCATGGGCCAGGCCGGCCGGTTCCGACTGCTCGATGTAGGTCACGTTCGCCCCGAGGGCCGAGCCGTCTTCCACCGCTTCGCGGATCTCGTCGCCGGTCTCGGGCGCGATCACGATTCCGATGTCCGTCACGCCGGCTTCGACCAGCGCCTCGATGCCGTAGAACAGCACCGGCTTGTTGGCGACCGGAACGAGTTGCTTGGCGGAAGTGTGGGTAATCGGGCGCAGCCGGGTTCCGGCCCCGCCGGAGAGGATCAGTCCTTTGAGCTCACTCATCCGGGCTGAATCTACCTTGATTTCAAGGCCGTCGTCGCCGTCTCAGTAGACGCCGCCGAGCTTGCGGTGATCCCAGCTGATGATTCGAACCGGCTCGAACTGCAGCACCGTGCGTTTCGGGGCCTGTGAGCGGAAAGCCTCGGTCGCCTCCGGCGTCACTTCCTGGCCCTCCGGGGCGTATCTGGTCACCAGGTCTACCGCGAAATCGACCACGAAATCGAGGTCCCGGTGGAAAATCGCCTCGCATTCCATCTGGACCCCGCGCAGCTGCGCATACTCCTCACCGGCCTCGACCAGTACCGTCGCCCGGCTGTCGCGCTCGAGGTTCTTGATCTTCTGGGACTTGGTGAAGGTCCACGACCAGATCTGGCCGTCCCGCACCACGTACCAGAGCGGCATCAGGTGCGGCCAGCCGCGAGGGCCGAAGCTGCCGACCGTCGCTACCCGCTCTTCGTCGAAGAACTGGTTCCTTTCGCCTTCGTCCATCTCGATCAGCTTTCGACGGTTCATGTCGGCGATTGTATTCGCCGCCCGCCTACTCGCCGAGGTCGGCCGGCAGGCGCCCCTCGGCGTCGAGCTTCTGCAGGTGCGCCTCCATGACAACAGCAGCAGCCGGACGAAGCTGCTCCGGCACGTCCGACCAGACCTCGGTCAGCAGCTCCATGCGGGAGCGAACCCCCCGATCAAGGGCTTCGATCAGACCCCTCTCCCGAAATTCACGATGCTCGATGTACTCGGCGACCTTGGCGGCGGGATCTTCGATCCAGGGGCCGTGGCCGGGGCAGATCAGGCTCGGCCGGCGCGACGCCACGAGCCTCAGCGAGTCCATGTAGGCGGCGAGCGACCCGCCGTCCGGTGGCACGTAGGTCGAGCCCCAGCCGAGGATCAGGTCGCCACTGAAGCAGACGTCGTCGTCAGAGAAAAAACAGAAATGGTCAAGCGCGTGACCTGGGGTCGCGACCGCCGTCAGGACCGTCCCTTCCCCCGCCTCGAAGCGATCGCCGTCCGCCGCCGCGGTCACCTCGATGCCGAGCTCGGCGATCGCCCCGGTGTGGTCGTTGTGGGAGTGGGTGAGAAGAACGCCCGCGGCACCACCGCGCTGACCGACCGCATCGCGCACGGCGGCCACGTGCCGGCCGTCGTCGGGACCGGGATCGACGACCCAGCAGGGTTCGCTGCCGACCAGGTAGGTGTTGGTGCCGGTCAGCGTCATCGGCCCGGGGTTGTCGGCCATCAGCCTCAGGATCGCCTGATGCCCCGGTGCCGTTCCGTCAACCATTTCCGGATGCATGGGGCAAGCCTAGTGAGAGACCGGGCCGCCCCCGGGATCGACGGCGGCTCAGGCTGCGAGTTCGCGGCTGATGGCCTCGCGGGCCTCGGGCGGATCCAGCACGACCAGGTCGCCGGCCCCCTTGAAAATCTCGCGGATCAGCCAGGAAGTGCCGGCATAAGGAAACTCGACCACTACCGAACCGTCGCTCAGTTCCTCGATGACGTTGCGCTCCTCGCGCATCCAGCGTGAGCGCTCCGGAGAAACCCAGACCCGGGCGACGGACGCTTCCGGCACCTTGCCGTCGCTCATCCAGCCTTCGACTCCGGCCAGTTCGACGGCCTCCGGGCGGGGTTCGAAGACCCGGTCGGTAATCGTCGCCTCCTTGATCCGGTCGAGCTTGAAATGCCGCATGGCGCCACGCTCGGGGTCGTAGCACTCCGCGTACCAGCCCTCGCGGCCGTTCTCGAGGCGATAGGGCTCGACAGTGCGCTCCGAGAAGGTGTCTTCGTTCTCCTTGTAATAGGTGAGCTCGAGTACCTTCCGGCCGGCGATCGCTTCGTTGACGACCCGGGCGGCCTCGACTCCGCCGGGCTCGACCGCAATCGCCAGGCCCTCGCGGGCCGGGTCGTGACCGAGCGCTTCGACGATCTTGTCGCGGGCCGTATCGAGCCTGGCCTGCGGCATGTGGTCGCCGACCAGGTCGATCGCGGCGACCAGGGCCTTGGCCTCGAGCGGCAGCAGGCGTGCCGGGCGGGCGAACGAGTCGCCGTAAGGTTCCGAGTCGACCTCGATCTCGTCGCCCTTGACCTCGGCGTACAGCACGTAGGTACCGCCGCCGAAGTTGACCACGTTGAGTACGTCGATGTCGTCGCGCAGTTCCTCTTCGGAAAGTTCGAGCACCGAGCACAGCTCCTTGACCGAGAGCCGCTGTTCTTCCTTTGCGGCACCGATCAGCATGCCCGCGAGGGTGACCAGCCTGCCGAAGCGCTCAGGACGGATAGCCGCCGACGAGCGATCCTTGCCGCGCTGGCGGCGCTCCCTGGCCCGGGGAGGAGCGGGGGCTGCCGTTTCGGCAATCTCGAAGCCGTTGACGTGCCGGTCGCGCAGCAGGGCGATCCGGTCTTCGGCCACCTCCCTGAGCTCCGGCGGTGAGAGTACCTCGGCGTTCTGCCGCCACCTGAGCACCCAGGCCAGCAATGCACGATCGCTCGCGTAGGTGGTTTCGAGAACGATGCCGTCGCCCTCGACGCCGTCCTCAGGAGTGGCCGGGCGGACATCACCGTGACGGCCGAAATCGCGCTCGATCAGCCAGGCGATGCGCTCCCGGAAGAAGATCCGGGCTGTACCCGCCTGCTGGCCGAGCTGCCAGTCGGCGAGGTCGGCGTAGTCGCGGCGTTCGAACTCCTCGGGCGGGGTGAAATCGTGCTCGGACTTGGTCGCGTAGCCGACCTTGCCCTGAATTCTCGACAGCTTGAAAACCCGGACCGCATCCCGTTCGTGCGAGTGCCCGATCAGGTAGAACTGGCCGCTGCGGAAGACCAGGTGATAGGGGTCCACCCTTCGGGAGTTGATCTCGTCCCGCGCCATCGTGTGGTATTCGAAGGTGACCGTCTTGTGACGGGAGATGGCCGTCTCGATCCGGGCCAGACGCTGGGTCAGGTCACGGGATGAAGTCGAAGCGAACTTGGCCATCGCTACCGGTGTGTTGTCAGGGTCCGACAACGGGTTCGGATGGCCCCAGGCCACCTGCTGCAGGGCGAGCCTCAGCGGCTCGGCGTAGGCGAACTCACTTTCGGTCAGAAGGCTGAGCGAGGTCCTCAGGGCGGCAAGCTCGTCGTCGCTGAACTCGATCGCCGGCAGATAGAAGTTCTCCGGCGGCAGCGAGTAGAGCTCGGCTTCGAAGAAGCCGTCGCCGGGCCGGTCGACCTGGAGTTCGATGCCGAGGCTGTCGAGTTCGGCCCGGTCGGCATAGAAGCGGCGGGCGAAGGCGTCCTCGTTCATCACGCTGTATCCCTCGACCTCCCGCTTGATCTCGAGCGCCGAGACGGGACGACCCTGAGCCATCAGGAAGGAGATCAGCGAGAGCTGCCGGATGAGCTTCTCAGTGTCCTTTGCCATCAACGGTTGACAATACCTGCGCCCGTGGGGCCGGATTCCCCGAACACGGCGCATTTTCCGCCATTTGTACGCAATTTGGGCCGCGAATCGAGCTTTGTTCGGGTCCCGTGGGGGAACTGCGGGCCCGAACGGCTGCGAGCCGTTCAGTCGGAGGTGCGGGCAGCGAGGCGCCGGCCGTAGCCCTCGGAGCGCTCCAGGGCCTCTTCACGATCCATGTAAGGGACCAGCAGCGCGTAGAGAATGTCCGGGCCGACCCGGGCCAGTTCCTGGGTGCGATCGGCGACGATCTCGGCCCGGATCACGACCGCGGCCCCGTTGACGGACATCGTGCCGATCGACTCCGGAACGTCTTCGCGATCGGGCATCTGGAAACGGCCGCCGTCGACGAAGGCGGCGATCATGCGTACCGCGGAGAGGTAACGCCCGAGTGCCTCGGGTCCGGCCGAGAACATGTCGACGATGCACATGCGGGCGAATGCCGGCTCGGCCGCAAGGAAGTCGAGGCTGGCCTCGATGCCCAGTTCGATCTGCTCGGGCCAGGTGAGCGCCGGGTCCTGGCAGGCCTTGATCACCTCGGTGATGAAGCGCCCCAGGATGGCGTCATAGGCAGCCAGAAAGCAGGACTCCTTGTCCGGGAAGATCTCGTAGAAGGTCGAGCGGGAAACTCTCGCCGTGGCGACGATGTCGGCGACGCTGACTTCGGCGTAGCGCTTGCGGGCGCAGGACTCGGCCATTGCATCGAGCAGCCGGTCACGCTGGGATGTGACCACGAACTCGCGCGGCAGGTTGTGGCGCCCGGCGGGCAGCGCCGGACTGGTCGAGTCGCTCAAGCCGCGACCGCCGTTTCCCTCATCGCGGTCATCGCCTCGTCGTGGCCCATGTACGGAACCACGGCGAGGTAGATCATCTCGGGCAACAGCCCCGGAAGCTTGCGGGCGTTGCCGGCGGAAGCCTCGTTGAAGATCAGCGCAGATATCCCTCCGACGACGACCCTGGCCGTCTCGTCCGGGACCCGTTCGGCGTCGTCGATCAGATCACGACCCGCTTCGAGAAACGGAAAGAAGGCGCTGACCGCCTGCTGGTATCGGTCGCGGGCGCGCGAACCGGCTCCGAAACCTTCGACGATGCCGACCCGGACCGCCACCGGGTTCTGCGAAAGGTAAGTCAGCAGACTCCGGATACCTCCCCTCAGACGCTCGATCCAGTCGCTCGAATCGTCAGCCGCGAATCCCTCGGCGACGAATGTGAGCATCCTTTCCATCACGGTCGAGTAGGCGGCGACGAAGCAGTCTTCCTTGTCGGCGAACTGCTCGTAGAAGGTCGCGCGGGACACGCCTGCGGCGGAGATGATGTCGGCCACCGTCGTATCGGCATAGCCCTGATCGGCGACCACCGCCACCATCGCGTCGACCATGCGCTCCCGCTGCGACTGGACCACCACATCCCGCGGCAGACCGTGGCGGCCGCTCGGCAGTTTGCCGTTGCCGTCCAGGGTCGGGTGCTTCTGGGAACGCTTCGTCAAGAACGTGACTCGCAGGGTGGGGGACTGGTTGTACGGTTCTGTACATGGTAACCGGACGAGGCCCGACGCCGGGGTCCCCGCCTAGACTGCAGGACGTGGTCAACCCTGCCAGGAATCCGGTAGTCCGATGAGCATCGCCGTGGTCGGTCTCGGCTACGTCGGCCTGCCCCTGGCGGTGGCCTTCGCCGAGACCGGAGAAGAGGTGATCGGCTTCGACCTGGATAAGCAAAAGGTCGAGGCGCTGAACCGCGGTGAGAGCTACATCGAAGACGTGCCGTCATCGAAGCTCGGCCAACTCGAGGGGTCGATCGTAGCCACCGGCGATGCGGCCAGCCTGGCTGAATGCGAGGCGATCATCATCTGCGTCCCGACCCCGCTCACCGGTTCCCGCGAGCCGGACCTCTCCTACCTCGAGGCGGCCGCCCAGATGCTGGCCGGCATCCTGCGGAAGGGGCAGCTGGTGGTGCTCGAATCGACCACCTATCCGGGCACGACCAGGGACCTGCTCGCCGGCGGCCTCGAGAGCTCCGGGCTGGAGGTGGGCCGGGACATCCACCTCGCCTTTTCACCGGAGAGGATCGACCCGGGCCGCACCGACTACACGGTGAGGACCACACCGAAGCTGGTCGGAGGCATGACCCCCGAATGCACCGAGGCCGCCTGCCGGCTCTACGAAAGGATCTGCGACCGGGTCATCCCGCTCTCGGGACCCGAGGCGGCGGAGCTTTCGAAGCTGCTCGAGAACATTTTCCGTTCGGTCAACATCGCCCTGGTCAACGAACTGGCCCAGCTCTGCGACCGGCTCGGCGTAGACGTCTGGGAGGTGATCGACGCAGCCGCGAGCAAGCCCTTCGGCTTCATGCGCTTCGAGCCCGGACCGGGGATGGGCGGCCACTGCCTGCCGGTAGACCCGTTCTACCTGGCCTTCAAGGCCCGCCAGCACGACTTCTATCCCGAGTTCATCGAACTCGCCGGCAAGATCAACCAGTCACAGCCGCTCTTCTGCGTGAACCGCGTCGAGAGACTGCTCAATGACAACGGCAAGCCGGTCAACGGAACCCGGATCCTGATCCTCGGGGTCAGCTACAAGGCCGGGGTCGGTGACGTCCGGGAGTCGCCGGCGATCAAGATCATCCGCCTGCTGGACGAGCTGGGGGCCGATCTCAGCTACCACGATCCCCACGTTCCGGCCCTTGCCGAAAGCGGGCTGGAGAACTCGGAGCTGGCCCCGGCGCTGGAGCAGGCCGATCTGACCGTGATCGTCACATCGCATCCCGAGTTCGACGTCGACGCGATCGTCGAGCAGAGCAGCCTGGTGCTCGACCTGCGTGGCGTCACCCGGGAGATCGAAGCTGACCACGTAACCCGGCTCTGAGCGATGGCCCGGTACCTGCGAACGCTGCTGCCGAGTCGTCCGCAGCCCTTCAGCCACTGGCAGCAGATCAAGTCGGATAAAGCGACCGCGGCTCTTGCCGCCGGCACGATCGTGATCGCCGCAGCGGTCGTCGTGGCCCAGTACAGCCGGCTGCTGAACCGGCGGACCCACAGCACCGATCCCGACGAGACCCTGATCGCCTCTGCACCGGCCGCCGCGGTGGACACGGTCGGGGTGGCAATCGAAGGATTCAGCGTGGCCCCCCGCCACGAAGTGGTGCTGTTCAACCTGCTCTCCGGATTTCTCGGATCGTTCGCGATGGTCCGGCTCGCCACCTGGGCGATACGCAAAGGCAGGGGTCCCTTCCGAAACGTGAGCGTCGGCGGGCGTCACATCCACCACTTCGTGCCCGGCATCCTGATCGCTTTCGCCTCCGGAATCGCCGGGCTGCTGGTCCAGAAGGGCCGGGCCGACGCCAGGGCCGCGGTGACGATGGGGATCGGCATGGGCCTGACCTTCGACGAGGCGGCCTTGCTGCTGGACATGCGTGATGTCTACTGGAGTCGCGAAGGCCTGCTCAGCGTCCAGATCAGCCTGGCCACCGGGGCGGCGCTGGGCGCGACGATCCTCACCATGCGGATCCTCGGCCGCGGCGAGCAGCGGCAGGAAGAGGCCGGCGAGATACCGGCCTGAGCGTTTGCCGGTCGACACCGGCGAACACCGATGTACATCGGCGAGCGGAAGAAGACGCCGGCCGACGAGCCGGCTCAAGGGAGAGTGAACCGACTCGCCGATACCGGCAAATCGCTGCTGAGGTCAGGGAAGGCCCCAGCCAACGTACTCTGCAGTGCGTCACTTCCAGTGACGGACCTGCTTAGACATGATTGTACACAGAACATCAGGGTTTATGGAAAATCCGTCCAGCGGTGTTTCCAGCTGAGCGGACCTGCTTCGCTGCCCCGCTTCAGTCGGACGAAATCCAGACGTTCTGGTCGTGGCCCGGCCCGACTCCGACCAGGGCGATCGGCACTCCGACGAAATCACTGATGAAGCGGATGTAGTCGAGCGCCTCGGGGGGCAGGTCCTCCTGCTTGCGGCATTCGGTGATCTCGTCCCCGAATCCGGGCAGGTCGATGTACTCGGGAGTCGCGTTGTGCAGTATCGACTGGTGGTAGGGGAAGTCCTCGAGCACCGCCCCCTCCCGGGAGCGGTAGCGCACCGCCACCTTGAGGGTTTCGAGTCCGGCCAGGACGTCGAGCTTGGTCATCGCCAGGGCGGAAGTCCGGTTCAGGCGCACCGCGTACTTCAGTGCGACCAGGTCGAGCCAGCCGCAGCGGCGGCGGCGGCCGGTGGTCGTACCGAATTCGTGGCCGCGCTCGGTCATGTACTCACCGACGCCGTCGTCGAGTTCGGTCGGGAACGGGCCGGAACCGACCCGGGTCGTATACGCCTTGACGATGCCCCAGACCTCGTCGATGTCGGTCGGGCCGACCCCGGCCCCGACGCAGGCCGCACCGGCAATCGGGTTGGAGGAGGTGACGAAGGGGTAGGTGCCGTGGTCGACGTCCAGCAGTGCCGCCTGAGCACCTTCGAAGATCACCTTGTGCCCGGCGTCGAGTTCGTTCCAGCAGAGCTTGGCGGTGTCGGCGATGTAGGGCTCGAGGCGGTGGCCGTAGGAGAGGTAGTCCTCGGTTATCGAATGGAGGTCGAGTCGGTCGTCGGGAAGGTTCTCGTCCGAGATCTCGGCATCCTTCTGGAGCTTGCGACGCCGCACAGACAGCGACCTGATCGCCTGCTTCTTGCTCTCCAGCGCCGCCATGATCTTCTTTCTCAGGATCTTCTGGTCGAGCAGGTCCTGGACCCGGATACCGACCCTCAGCGCCTTGTCGGCGTAGGCCGGTCCGATGCCCCGGCGGGTGGTGCCGATCGAGAGCTTGCCCAGCTTCAGCTCGTCGGCCGTGTCGAGCAGGATGTGGTACGGCATGATCAGGTGGGCGTTGGCCGAAATCCGCAGCTTGGAGGTGCTGATCCCGGCCCGGCGCAGTCCCTCGATCTCCTCCAGAAGCACCTTCGGGTCGACCACCACCCCGTTTCCGATCACGCAGAACTTGTCCTCGTGCAGGATTCCCGAAGGAATCAGGTGGAACTTGTATTCGACACCGTCGCGCACGATCGTATGGCCGGCGTTGTTGCCGCCCTGGAAACGCACGATCGCAGAGGCCTCCTCGGCGAGCAGATCGGTGATCTTGCCCTTGCCTTCGTCTCCCCACTGCGTCCCGACTATTACGAGTCCTGGCATCGACGTTCCAGTCTACGGAGTGAGCGGAGGAGCGGTCACTGTCCCGGCGGCTGAAAATGCATGCGGTGGTCCGTCCCGTAGAGCGGCAGCGGGTCGCCACAGATCTCGACCAGCCTGGAGACGATGCGGTCGCCGAGCTGCTGCTCGAGTTCTGACTGGTCGTAGTTGGTGGTGACCATCACCGACTTCTGACGCTCATAGCGCTCGTTGATCAGCGCGTAGAGCTGCTCCAGGACCCATTCGGTGCGCTTCTCGGTGCCGAGGTCCTCGAGGTGGAGCATGTCCACCTCACAGAGTCGTTCGAAGAAGTCCGCGTAGGACTCGTCGCCGGGATCGCCGTCGTAAGTGGAGCGGATCCGGCCCAGCAGCTTGGGCAGGGAGTAGATCGCCGCGGTGCGCCCGCGGCTCAGGATCTCCTTCGAGACGAGCATCGCCAGGCTCGTCTTGCCGGTGCCGGTGTCACCCATCAGCCAGATCCCGCGGCCCTGCTCGAGGTTGCGGTCGAGGTCGTCGATCCAGTCGCGGATCGCGTTGACCACGACCGAGTCGATGTTTGTAACCGGTGGCCGGTCGAAGGAGACACCCCGGTAGCGCGCCGGGACAACCGAGTTGATTCCGGCCGCCCGGGCCTTCATCAGACGCGGCTTGCGGCATTCGCATTCGTAGGCGAGGTTGTCGTCGCCGAGGATCCAGCCCGAGCCGTCACAGCGGGCGAAAGGACATGGACCGACCTTGCCGTTACCGGAAGCGGCGATCGCCATCAGTGGGCCTCGGCGTGCTCGGCCCTGACCGCGGACGGACTTCCTTCACCGGCCGGGTGCTCAGGGGCGCGCTCGGCGAACTTCGGGTAGTCGGGCAGGAAGGTCAGGTTGACCGTGCCGATCGGACCGTTCCTGTGCTTGGAGACGATCACTTCAGCCGTTCCGTCCCGCTCGTCGGCCTTGCGGTAGACGTCCTCGCGGTAGAGGAAGGCGACCAGGTCGGCGTCCTGCTCGATGTTGCCCGAGTCACGAAGGTCGGAGAGGATCGGCCGCTTGTCGGTGCGGCTCTCGTTGGCTCGCGACAGCTGTGAGAGCGCGACCACCGGGACTTCGAGTTCATTCGCCAGCAGCTTGAGTCCCCGGCTGATCTGGCCGACCTTCTCGACCATGCTGGCCCGCGACTCGTCCATCCTCATCAGCTGAAGGTAGTCGACGATTATCAGTCCGAGTCCTTCCTCTTCCTGGGCATGGAGGCGACGCGCCTTTGCCCGCAGGTCCAGCAGACCGAGGTCGGAGGTCGTATCGATCCAGAGCGGGGCCGCCTCGAGCTTGTTGCAGGCGTCGACAACCTTGCCCCAGTCCCGCTGGCTGACCTTGCCCTTTCGCAAACGGTCGCCGTAAACCCTCGCCTGGGAGGCGATGAAGCGCTGGGCCAGCTCGATCTCGGACATCTCGAGTGAGAAGAAGGCGACGGCACGGTTCTCCCTGACCGCCACGTTCTCGGCGATGTTGGCGACGAAAGCGCTCTTTCCGACCGAAGGCCGGGCCGCGACGATGATCAGGTTCGAAGGCTGGAAGCCTCCGGTCATTTCGTCGAGGTGGCCGAAACCGGTCGGCGTACCGGTCATCTTCAGCTCGCCGCTGGACAGCTTCTCGAGCCTTTCGATCTCGTCGCTCAGGACTTCGTTGAGCCGGCGGAAGTCCCCGGCCTGCTCCTTGTGGGCGACGTCGAAGAGCAGCTGCTCGGCCCGCTCCGACAGTTCCTGGCCGGATCCATCGCGCTCCTGCACCCAGCTGCCGATCTGGTGGCTGGTGTCGAGCAGACGCCTGAGCAGGGCGTTCTCCTTGACTATCTCGGCGTAGTGCCGGGCGTTTCCCGGCGCCGGAACCTTGGCCGCCAGCTCGGAGACGTAATTCCTGCCGCCGGCCTGCTCGATCTGGCCGGACTTGGTCAGCGCCTCGGCGACGGTCAGCTCGTCGCAGGGGCTGTTCGAGCCGTAGAGGTCGATCATCACCCCGTAGATCGCCCGGTGGCGGTCGAGGTAGAAATCGGCCGCCTTCAGCTTCACATCGTCGACCACCCGGTTGAGCGCGGGTTCGCTGACCAGCATCGCGCCGAGAACTGACTCCTCGGCCTCAATGTTCTGGGGTGGTACCTGGGCGGCTATTTCTCTTCGGCGACGATCGTCTTGACCGAAGCCGTGGCGCCGCCTGCTACTTCGACGTCGATCATGTAGGTGCCGACCTGGTGAATCGGTACATCGAGGCGGATCTTGCGCTTGTCGACCTTGAGGCCACGGGCGTCACGGATCGCCTCGGCTATCTCCTTGGTCGTCACCGACCCGTAGAGCTTGCCGTCTTCTCCGGCCCGGTGGTGGATCGTGAGCACGGTCTTGGAGAGCAGGGACGCCGACTCGGCGGCCCGGGCGAGCGCCTCGCGCTCGGCCTTCTCGGCGGCCTCCTTGCGGCGGATCGCCTCCTCGAGCGCACCCGGCGTCGCCGGCTGGGCCAGCCCGCGCGGCTGGAGGTAGTTGCGCAGGTAACCGGAGGAGACGTCGATCGCGGTTCCGTTCTCACCGAGGCCTTCTACGTCGGCCAGCAGGATCGCCTGGGCCATTACCGCTCACCCACGTATGGCAGAAGAGCAACCTCGCGGGCACGCTTGACCGCGACGCCGAGCTGAGCCTGGTGCTTGCGGGAGAGCCCGGTCACGCGGCGTGAGCGGGTCTTGCCCTTGTCGGAGATGAACCTGCGCAGCAGGGTCAGGTCCTTGTAATCGATGTTCTCGGCAGTGATCTTCGTGTACTTGCGCGGGCGGATGCGCTCGTTGAAGCGCTTGCCGCGGCGTGCTGATCCTGCTTCTCGTGTGTTAGCCAATTTCTTTTAGTCGCCTTACGTAGTTCCGGCCCGGGAGGCCGGGCAATTCAGGGTCAGCAATGGTAGCGACTTGTCCGCCGCGTTGCGCACGGTGGGACCCCGGCGGCCGATCGCCGCTGGAGCCCCTCCCGTCCGCGGGCCGTTCGGCTAGAACGGAATGTCGTCATCCGGGCCGCCGCCGGCCGGCGCGAAGTCCCCGGTATCGGCCGGCACGTCGCTGGAGGGAGTGAAGCCTCCGCCCTGGGCACCGTTCTGACCGCCGGGCGCCGAGCCGTCCCGGGAGCCGAGGAACTGCACCGTGTCGGCCACGATCTCGACGGTCTGGCGCTTGCCGCTTCCGTCCTTGGCCTCCCACTCGCGCCAGTCGAGGCGACCGTCGACTGCCACCGGGCGCCCCTTGGAGAGGTAGTTGCTGCAGTTCTCACCCTGCGCGCCCCAGACGGTGACGTTGAAGTAGTTCGGCTTGTCGACCCACTGGCCACTCTGATCCTTGCGGCGTCCGTTGACTGCGACGCGCAGCGTGCAGACCGCGGTCCCGCTCGGCGTATTCCTCAGTTCCGGATCGGCGGTCAGGTTGCCCGTGATCGTGACCCTGTTGATGTTCTCAGCCATTGCGTATTCGCTCCTTATCGTTCATTTCGTGCATCCCAGCGTCAGGTTGGGTGTCGGCGCCCGAAGGCTGCTTCTGACACCGCCGGACGGAATCTAGCGGGAGGCCTTGACGGCAGAAGTCGCCAGACGGCGAAAGTCGCCCCCCGAAGCCGCAAGCTGCGAGAAAAAGCAGGAGCCGGAGGGGAGCGGCGGCAGGTTCTAGTAGTCGCGCGAGCGACGGCGGGGACGATCGTCGTCGTCCCCGGTCGGCGCCATGATCTCGGCGGTGGCCGGAGGGGCCGGCAGCACCGGATCGTCCGGATCGACCCTGAAGACGCGAAAGCGCACGACGCCGTCGGCGATCTTGAGGTTGTGGTCGAGGTCCTCCAGCAGCGAGGTCGGAGCCTCGAAGCGGAACCAGCGGTAGTCGGACTCGGTCTTCTTGTTGATCTCGTAGGCCATCTCACGGACGCCCCAGTTGTCTTCGTTCAGCAGGTTGCCGGCCGCTTCGATCGACGCCTTGGCGTCGGAGGCGAGCTTTTCACGGCCTTCTTCCTCGACGGCGGGGTCGAGCATCAGGACCAGTTCGTATTGGCGGGCTGCTTCAGACAAAATCGACGCGGGACTATAACGGGCTTCGGGGGGAGAGACCCCCTCCCCTAACGCCTGAGGCAGCCATGAAGGGGCTGAGCATCGACCGTGAGCGGGCGCTGAGAGTTGCCGCGATATGCGCCCTGGCCCTGCTCGCGGTCACGATCCTGCCGGGAATGCTGCGGCCGCCCGAGCCTCCGCCCCTGCCGGACGACGTCGGATTCAGGCGGTCCGAGACCTCGCTGCCGGCACCGGCCGGGACGCTGGAGGTCAGGCCCGGGGCCGGCCGGACGGGGACCGGAGAGCAGACCGAAAACGGCGACGGGGGTGGCAGGCCCCGACCGGAGTCATCCCGGCCGCGGGGCCCGGGCGGCCGGAACCACAGAGCCGGTAACCGGGCCGGGCGCCGCTCGGGGGGAAAGCCGGATCCGGCCACTCCGGCGCCGGCCGGAGCCTCGGCGCCTGCAGCCGATGCGACCGCGGCCCCGCGGGCCGTCGAGCCGGCCACGGCTCCGCCACCGGCGACACCGGAGCCCGCTGCTGCCTCCAGGCCCCGACCGGCTCCGTCACCCGCACCTTCTGCTCCGCCCGTCAGGACCCCGCCCGGAGACGGCTCCGAAGAGTTCGCGCCCCGGTGATCAGGCGTCGGCGCTGTCGGCGATCTGGCGCCTGACCAGGTTGATGTCCGCAACCTGCTCGTCGATCCAGACGGCCGGGTTGCGGGAGAAGATCACCTCGCGAAGACCCTCGGCGCGTTGGCGACGCTCACGCGGGGACATGGTCAGAGCGCGATGGATGGTCTCGGCCTGCTCCTGGATGTCGAAGGGGTTGACCGTGAGCACGTAGTCCTCGAGCTCTTCGTGGGACCCGGTGTTCTCCGACAGCATCAGTACCCCGTCGCGCAGGTTGATCGCCGGGGCTTCCTTGGCGACGAGGTTCATCCCGTCGAAGATCGAGTTGACCATCAGCAGGTCGAAATGCTTGTAGCGGGCAACCGCCTCGGGGAAGTTCTCGTAGACCCGGAGGTCGATCGGCATCCAGTCGGTCGTTCCGTGGCGGTGGTTGACCACCGCGACCAGAGCCTCGATCCGCTCGAGGTACTCGGCGTACTCAGGCACGTCCTGCCGCGAAGGCTGGAGGTGGGCGATGAAGGTGACCCGCTCGCGAAACTCGGGGTACATGGCGAGGAAGGTGTCGAAGGCGGTGAAGCCGCGGAGCACGTTCTTCGACAGGTCGGCCCGGTCCACCCTGAGGATCAGATGCTCCCGCCGGCGGGCCAGGACCTCCTTCTCGGCTTCGGCAACCTCGGGCGATTCGGCGGCCCGGGTCAGCCGGTCGGCGTCGATCGGCAGCGGGTAGGCGCGCACGATCGTATGGCCGCCAGGATGCTTCACGGTCAGGGTGTCGTAGTCCACTTCGTAACCCATCAGCCTGCGGCAGCAGGAGAGGAAGTTCGTGCAGTAGGAAGAGGTGTGAAAGCCGATGATGTCGTTGGCCAACAGGCCGTCGAAGATCGCCTCACGGATCCGGCCGGGCAGTACGCGCCAGCTGTCGGGCTGCGACCAGGGGATGTGGACGAAGTGGTAGAGCAGGGCGTCGGGCCGCGCGGCGCGGATCATCGCCGGGGCGGTGTACAGGTGATAGTCGTGGAGCATGACCAGCGGACGCTCGCGGTCATCGACCTGCCTGACGACCGCGTCGGCGATGTCACGGTTGACCGCCTGATAGCCGTAGTCCCAGGCATCGAGTTCGCTCTGGCGGATGTCGGGGGCGTTCGACAGGTCCCAGAGGTAGTGCTGGATGAACCACAGGATCGGGTTGGCGATCACGTTGTAGAAGCCGTCGAAGGCCTCCTGCTCGCTCTCGACCATCAGCACCCTGTACGAGACGTCGTTGATCTCGATGTCGAGGGGCTTGGAATCGTTCTCCCTGGTGACGACCGCGTCCTCCTCGGTCATGGTCGAAGCGATCCAGAGGGCGTCACGATCGGCGACCAGCCCCGAGAGAGCCGTGACCAGCCCGCCTCCGCCGCGGGTCAGCTTGCGATTGCCGTGCTCGTCTCTTTCGAACTGGGCGGGACCGCGATTGGAGACGATTATCAGCGGCGGTGTGGACTCCTCCGTGTTCACGGTTTCCAGTCTACGCCGAGTGAGCCCGAGGCAGCGGCGACCGGAGGATCAGCCGGTCGAGAGGGCGGTGGGACGATCCTGGAGTTCGATTTCGACCTCACGTCGGCCGCCCTCCCTGAGGACCTCCAGAGTCACCGTGTCGCCCGGGCTCAGGGAGCCGATGATCCGGCCCAGGTCCTCGGACCTCTCGACCGGCTCACCTTCCACCGAGACCACGATGTCACCTCCGGTCGTATAACGACCGCCCTGGAAGGTGATCTCTTCGTCGCCACCGCGGATACCGGCCTCTTCGGCCGGTCCGCCTTCGACGACTTCGGCGATGATCGCCCCGCGCGCAGCGTCGAGGCCGAGTCTTTCGGCCAGCTGGGGATAGAGCGGCTGCGTGCTGACCCCGATGTAGGCATAACGGGCCTCGCCGCTCTCGCGCAGCTGCTCGACCGAGGACTTGATCGTATTGACGGGAACGCCGAAGCCGACCCCGTCGCTGGCTCCGGACCCGCTCTGGATCTGCTGGCTGATGCCGATGACACGACCGTCGGCGTCGAGCATCGGCCCGCCGGAATTACCGGGGTTGATCGAAGCGTCGGTCTGGATCGCGCCTTCGATCTGGAAGTCCGTCAACGACCTGACCGAGCGGCCGGTCTGGGAAACGACACCGGTCGAAAGAGACTGGTCCTCGCCGAACGGACTTCCGATCACGGCAACCGGCTGCCCGACCACCACCTTGTCGCTGTCGTAGAGCTCGACCGGCTGGAGATCAACTTCTCCGGGATCGACCTTCAGCAGTCCGACGTCGGAGAACGGGTCGAATCCGACGATTTCCGCCGGCACGATATTGCCGTCCCTGAACTCGACGAAGACGCGATCGGCCTCGGTGCGATTCTCGCCTTCGCCGTTGGTGATCACGTGGGCGTTGGTGACGATCTCGCCCTTGTCATTGAGGACGAAACCGGAGCCGCCGGCCGCCCTGGGGTCGAACGGACCCGATGCTTCACTGCCGAAAATGGAGCTGACCGAGATCACGCCGTCGACCGTGTCGCTGTAGATCTTCGCCGGATTGAAGACCTGGCCGTCGCTGTCGACGGTGGTCACGGTTTCCGGGGCCGGATCAGATTCGGTATCGGTCTTCGCCGGCGCCTGCTCCGAGATCCCCGCAGGCTCGGAGTCGGAACCGCAGCCGGCCGCGACCGGCAGCAGGGCGGCGGAAAACAGAAGCGTGGCGATCAGCAGCCCGGGCCGGGCCAGGCCGGTGCGGGGCTTTGAGGAGGGGGAAGGCATGGCCATCCAGAATACGGAACCGCCCATTCGGGCCGGCGCCGGCGGGCGGCCTCACGGGTCAGCGGAAGTGGTCGAAGCCGGGTGGCGGCGCTGCCTGGTCACCGGCTCCGACCAGGCTGATCCCTTCACCGGGGCCGGCCTCTCCGACGACCGTGAGGTGGCAGCCGGCCGCTTCCACCCTTTCCCGGACCGGATCCAGCCGCTCCGGCGGAACCGTCATCGCAAGCTCGTAATCCTCCCCACCGGCGAGAGCAAGTTCCAGCGGGTCCCGGCCCGCGGACCCGGCGACCTCTGATACGCCCTGCTGAACCGGCACCAGGTTCGGATCGATCGAGATCGACACCCCCGAAGCCTCGGCCACGTGTGCGAGGTCCGCCGCGAGTCCGTCGCTTACATCGACCAGTGCCGTGACCCCGGAGCCTCTGAGTCGGGAACCTGCGGCCAACAGTGGCTGTGGCGACAGATACCTGGCGATCAGATCGGCTCGCAGGTCATCGGGCAATGCCGGCGCTCCGGCTGCGACCGCCCCGTCCCGGGCCTGTCCCCGCTGCTCCAGAAGCAGCAAACCCGCGGCGGCGCCGCCAAAGCAACCGGTAACCGCGACAAGGTCGCCGGGGCCGGCGCCGCTCCTGAGGATCAGCCTCTCGTCTTCCGGGGCCCGGCCGACCACGGTCACCGAAACGAAAAGGGTCGGGGATGCGACCGTGTCGCCACCGGCCAGGACGACGCCGTAGCGGTCGGCCGCTTCGACGAAACCATCGGCCAGCTCCTCGATCCAGCCGGTGGCGGTCTCGGGCGGCAGGCCGAGCGTCACGTAGACCTCGCCCGGATCAGCTGCCATCGCCGCCAGGTCCGAGAGAGCCGTCGCCACCGCCTTGCCCGCCACCTGAGCGGCCGTGCCCCACTCACGCCGGAAATGCACCCCCTCCACCACCGCGTCGACGGAGGTCGCGGTGGGACCCGGGTGCAGGGTCACCGAGGAGTCATCGCCGATGCCGTGCCTCAACGGGCCGTCGCCGGTCGCCGCGGGCAGGCGGCGGCGCAGGCGGTTGATCAATTCGAATTCGCTCAGGCCCCGGTCCATGGCTCTCTGACACTATGCCCTCTCGGATGGGTGAAGAACCGACCACCAACGGGCAGGACGAACGACCCGGACTGCTCCACCGGGTCGGACACCTCGGGTCGACGATCGGGCGACAGGCACCGAAGAAGAAGTCGACCAAACTGTTCATCCAGGGTGGCATCGCGTTCCTGATCTTCGGTTTCCTCGTCCTGACGGTGGTATCCCAGTGGTCGGAGCTGCGCGAACAGGGAGTCGCCTTCGACCTGATCTGGCTGATTCCCGGCGTCGCCGCGATGCTGCTCTTCTACTCGCTCAGCGCCGCCGTCTGGGGTTTGATCCTGAAGCTGCTCGGCCATCCGGTCGACGCTGCCGACGCCCAGCGCATCTGGGCACAGCCGCTGCTCGTGCGTTACATCCCTGGAAGCGTCCTGTTCGTCCTGGCCCGGGTACTGCTGGCCGAAAAGGTCGGGGTCTCCCGGCGTGTCTCCACCGCCGGCATCGTCTACGAACAGGCGACAGCGATCTCGGCCGCCCTCAGCATCGCCACCTGGTTCCTGATCGCCCATCCCGATACCCAGGATCTCTGGTTCCGGTGGCTGCCGATCCTGATCATCCCGATCATGGTCGCCTTCCTGCATCCGAGGATCTTCGGGCCGCTGACCGCGAAAATCCTGACCTCGCTGGGCCGGGAACCGCTTCCCCGGACAATCGGCTTCGGCGGAGTGCTGACGATCTACATCTGTTACCTCGGCCTCTGGACGATCATGGGGGTCGGAGTCTTCTTCGCCGCGCGATCCGTCTACGACCTCGGTCTCGCCGACTTCCCGATCGCGGCGGCGGCGCAGATGATCGGCTACCTCGCAGCGGTCGTCTCGGCCGTGACCCCGGCCGGCCTGGGTGTACGCGATGCCGCCTTCGCCTGGGCGGTCAAGGCCGCCCTGCCGACCGGCAGCTTCGGAGTCGGTGCGGCAATCGCGATCGCCGTGAGGGCGACCCAGACCGTGGTTGAACTGATTTACGTCGGTCTGGTCACCTGGATGGCCCGAAGGCGCAGAGTGGATGATGAGAGTCTCGGGGAGCTGGTTGCCGAGGCCGAAGAAGCGGCCGACGAGGCTGCGACGCGAGCCTGAGGCCGCTCAGCCCGGTGAGAAACCGCCGCTAGGATTCTCCGATGGTGGGGCGGGGGTCGGAGCGGGGGTCGGAGCGGGGTTCGATCCGCCGCCACCTCCTCCTCCTCCGCCGCCGCCGGCAGGTTCCTGACCCACGCCGGGTGCGTAAGCGTCCGGGTTGGCCGACGGATCGGACTCTTCATCCTGGTTCGACCCGTTGTCTGTTTTCGCCGTCTTCGGTGCTCTTCGGAGTCTTCAGAGTCGGGGTCGGAATCGCTCGGATCGTCCTTCGAGACCGTGTAGTCGCCGGCGAAGTTGCCCCAGACGATCGCCTCTTCAGGGATGGGTGTGGACTCGCAGGGGATCGCCGCGCCGGAATAGAAACTGCCCCAGATGCTGGCCGGGACCGAACCGCCCGTAAGGCCCGTGCTGATCGCGTTGGACTCGGGGTAGCCGACCCAGGCGGCAGTAGCGAGGTTCGGCTGGTAGCCGACGAACCAGGCATCCACCAGGTTCTCGGTGGTCCCGGTCTTGCCTGCCTGGCCGCTGCAGCCGGTGTAAGCCCCCGTCCCGGTGCCGCCGGTGATGTTGCTGTGGAGGATCTTCGTCACTTCGTATGCCTGGGCTTCGGTCAGCACGCGCTCGGGCTTCGAGCGCCCCGGACGGTCGACGTCCCCGTTCGGGAAGTCGACCCTCTCGATCGCCGTCACGTCGTGGTGGGTACCGCCGTTGGCGAGGGTCGAGTACGCACCTGCCATCTCCAGCGGGGAGACACCGATCGTCAGGCCGCCCAGCGTCTCGGCGGGGAATCCGTCCAGCGGGGTGGTGACGCCCATACGCTCGGCCATCTCTGCGACCTTGTCCGGACCCACGTCGAGGGCCAGCTGCGCATAGACCGAGTTGTCCGAGGCCAGGGTCGCCGCCGCCACGCTCGTATTGCCGGAATAGGAGTCGCCGAAGGTCGCCACTTCCCACGGTCCGTAGACGGGATCGACGATGTCAAGCGGCTTCGAGTCGTAGTAGGTCTGTGAGGGGTTCATTCCCTCGGCGATCGCAGCCGCCAGCGTGAAGGTCTTGAAGGTCGAGCCGGGCTGGCGCTTGCCCTGGGCGGCGAGGTTGAACTGGCTGTCCTCGTAGGAGGCCGAGGAGACCATCGCCTTGATGTCTCCGTTCTCGGGGTCGACGGCGACCAATGCCCCGGACGGACCACCGTAGAGGTTGGCGGAAATCGCGTCGAGGCCCGCCTGCTGAAGCGCCGGATCGACCGTCGTATAGACCTTGAGGCCACCGCGGCGGACCGTGTTGACCCCGTACTTCTTGATCAGCTCGGACTCCACGTAATCGAAGAAGAAGGGCTGCTGGCGATCGAAGAGTCCGCCGGCCGGATCGAGCTGGAGCCCCGATTCCCTGGCGGCGGCGGCCCGATCCCCGCTGATCATCCCGAGCTCGGCCATCGAATCGATCACTTCGTTCCGGCGGGCCTTCGCTCCCTCCGGGTTCTGGATCGGGTTGTAGTCCGACGGCGCCTGCGGCAACCCGGCCAGCAGGGCGGCCTGGGGAAGGGTCAGGTCCTCGACCGGATTGGAGAAGTAGACCCGGCTGGCCGCTTCGGAGCCGATCGCCGTGCGGCCTTCGTTGGTGCCGTAAGGAGCGGTGTTCAGGTACTGCTGGAGGATCTTGTTCTTGCCGTTGCTCTTTTCGTAGTCGAGCGCCATCTTGGCCTCGACGATCTTGCGTTCGAAGTCCCGCTTCGGATTCGTGATGTAGAGGTTTCGCATCAGCTGCATGGTCAGCGTCGAAGCGCCCTCGCTGATCTCACCGGCCTCGATGTTGCGCACCAGGGCTCGCAGACCGCCTTCGTAGTCAATGCCGTCGTGCGAGTAGAAGCGCTCGTCCTCGATCGCGATCGTCGCCTGCCGCAGGTTCCTGGGAACCCGGTCGAGCGAAATGGGAGTTCGGACCTCGTCAGAGTCGATCAGGCCGAGCCGGCTGCCATCGCTGGCGAAGATGACCGAGTTCTGGCCCTTGTCAATTGCCTTCAGCTTGTTGACGTTCGGGGCGTCGCTGGCGATGCTGAAAACCCAGCCGCCGCCGGCCATCACCGCAGTGAGGATCAATCCACCGAGCACAGCGGTGACCGCGACTATCTTCTTGCGCGGCCCGCCATCGCGTCGGCGCACACGTTTCTGGCGCCTGGTCATCCCCTACAGGGTAGCGACGGCAGCCTCTGCATCCCTTAAACGTGGCTTGCTGCAGCCGGGCCGCCATGCCCTTTCGGCCCTTCGCAGCCACGCCCGTCCGCCTGTCCGCAGCCACTGCCTGGTGCCGCCGGCGGCGGTCAGGTGTGAGAATGGGCCGGGCTGATGGAAGACCAGGAGCCGATCGAGCCGGCCGGAGAAGCCGAAGAGACGACTTACCCCTATGCCACCTGGCCGCCGCTGCTGGCGCTCGGAGCCGCGGTCGCGGCCCTTTTCGCCGGCCTGGTCCTCAGCCTGCCCTTCTTCCTGGTCGAGACCCCCGGCGACGGCGAGGAACTGAGCCTCTTCGGCAACGTCGCGATCCAGATCTGCACCGGAATCGGCTTCATCATCGTCTCCGTGGCGCTGGCCAGCCACTACGGCGGCAGCCTCCGGCAAGCCTTCACCAGGCTCGGCTTTGTCTCCTTCAGGGCAGGGCAGGCCGCCAAGTGGATCGGGATCGGGATCCTGTCCTACTTCGCTTTCGCGATCGTCTACGCGATCATCTTCGGCGCCCCCGAGCAGGATGACATCGCCGGTGACTTCGGTCCGATCGGCATCCAGATCCTGCTGATCGTCATCCTCGCTCCTTTCGCCGAGGAGATCTGTTTCCGCGGAATGCTGTTCGGCGGGCTGAGGACCAGGCTCCCATTCTGGGCGGCCGCGCTCGGCGCCGGGCTGTTCTTCGGGCTGCTCCACTACACGACCGGACCCTCGGCCGTGCCGAGCCTGGTCGCTCTCGGCGTGATCTTCGCGCTGGTCTACGAGAAGACCAGATCGATCTGGCCGGCGATCATCATGCATGTGATCAACAACGCCTTCGCCCTGACCGTAATCAACGCTTCCTAGGCAACTCGCCCCCGGGCGGTCCCGGTCCGGCGACCCGTCGTAGGATCCCGCCATGAGCGAGACCGATTCCCCACGCGATCATCTGATCAGACTCCTCCGGCAGCATTCGCTGGTACTCGGGCAGATAACCCTCTCGAGCGGCAAGACGAGTTCGTACTACATCGATGCCAGGCGGACGGTGATGCGCCCCGACGGACAGCGGGCAGCCGGGGAGCTGATCGCCCGCCACGCAACCGGACTGGCTGCGACCGCGGTCGGCGGCCCGGTCATGGCAGCGATCCCGCTGGCCTGTGCCGCGATATCGGTACCGGCAGGCGAAGGCCTGGTCGGGTTCTTCGTTCGCAAGGAACGCAAGGAACACGGTCTCCAGCGCTGGGTCGAAGGCGGCGCCGAACCGGGAGACCGGGTCCTTGTTGTCGAGGACACGGTGACCACCGGGGGCTCGACCGTCTCCGCGATCGAACGGATCAGGGACGAAGGCTTCGAGATCGCCGGGGTGCTCAGCCTCGTCGATCGTCTGGTCGGAGGCGGCGAGGCGATCGCCGACGCGGCCGGAGCCCCTTACGAGGCCCTGACCACGATCAACGACATCTACCCGGACCGGCCCGACCGCTGATCAGTTGCGCAGCTCGTACTTCTGGCAGCGCTTGAAGGCCCGCTTGCCGGTGCCACCGAACTGCCTGATGTAGTCGAGGCGGTCGTTGCGCAACTCGGCCGTGCATTCGCGCTTGGCCTGACGGATTTCACGCCGGATGCAGCGCTGCATGCCTTTCTTTCCGGCGCTGCCGTAGTCGCGGATGAAGTCTTGGCGGTCCTGTCGCTCGGCGTTGCAGTAGGCCCTGGCCGCGCCGTTGACCGACTGTGCTGATGCCGCGGACGGCAGCGCCATTGCGCCTGCCGCGATCAGCCCGGCGAGTCCGATTGCCGTTAGTGCTTTCTTCACGTTGTACTCCTGCTCGTCGTTTGCTCGGGTGGTCGCTCACCAGGCCGTAGCCTCAGGAGCGAAGTTCGTATTTCAGACAGCGCTCGAAAGCGACGTCACCGGTTCCGCCGAACTGGCGGACATAGTCGCCCGGGTCCTTGCGGAGCTCGGCCTGACATTCCCGGGTCGCTTCCTGGATTTCCTTTTCGATGCAGTTGCTCATGCCCGCCTCGCCCGCGCCGTAATCGCGCGCGAAGTCGTCGGGATCGCGCTGTTCGCGCCCGCAGTAAGCGCGGGCGAGTTGCCTGGTGCCGGTGGCCGTACCGGCGATGGACCCGTCCGGCACCGCTTCGGGATCAGCGGGTGCGCTCGGGTCAACCGGTGCGGCGGGGGACGTTGCGGCGGGAGGCACAGCGGCCGGAACAGAAACCGTGCCGTCATCGTCCGAGAGCGCGAGGACCACCGCTACGAGCACGCCGGCAGCTCCGATTCCCAGTGCGATTCCGAGCAGAAGGTTCTTCATCGTGGCCAGTATCAACGGCCGCTGTAAAGGTCTACTAAAGAACTATGATTCGTGTATTACATCGCGTGTCTTGATCGCAGCCCGCGGTTCGGATCGGAGGCGATCAGGAGCGGTCGGCGGCGTCAGCGCCGGTCTTGGTGACCGTCATCTCGCCGACATCGCCACCGAGGATGCGACGGGTCAGGCCGGGCGCCAGGACCCTGAGTGCGGCAGCCAGACCGTAGGGCCTGGGTACGTAGCGCTCGGCCTTGCCGCCGGGGCCTGCCTCGAAAATCGCCTCGGCCGCCTTCGCGGGTTTGGCGACCATCCAGCGGGTGGCGGCCTTGGCGGTCAGTTCTTCAGCCGGGAAACCCTCGGTCTTGATGTAACCGGGCAGGACCAGACCGACGTGGACGCCGTTCGGTGCCTCTTCCAGATGGAGCGCGTCCGTCCATCCGGCGAGGGCGAACTTGGATGCCGAGTAGGCCCCCGCCCCGCCCCGTGAGATCCGGCCTGCGGTACTGGAGATGTTGACGATCGAACTCGGGGCTGACTTGCGGATCAGCGGAAGCAGTTCCCCGGTGAGCCGGACAACCGCGTCGAAGTTCAGCTCCATCGTCCTGTGGACGTTCTCGTAGCCGACATCCGCGAAGCTTCCGCGCCAGGCGGCACCCGCGTTGTTGACCAGGCAGTCCAGCCGCCCGTGATGCTGCTCGAGATGTTCGAGGACCCGGCCGGGAGCGTCCTGGTCGGTGAGATCGGCGGTTACCCAGGTGGTCGGTGCCGGCAGTCGGTCGGCCAGATCCCGCAGTAGCTCCTCCCGGCGGGCAACCAGTACCAGTTCGGTACCGGCCTCGCGGGCGAATCGCCACGCTGTCGCTTCGCCGATGCCGCTCGACGCCCCGGTAATCAGGACCACCCTGCCGTCGCTCACGCGACATCTCCCGGCTCGACAAGATCGGCAACGGCTTCACGGAACACGTCGGTGTGGCGGTCGACGTCGGCTGCGGTCGTAACCGGGGACATCAGCGCCATGTTGTGAAACGGCGTGATCATCACGCCGCGGTTGAGGGCGTGGAGGTGAAGGTAGCGCTCGAGTTCAGGGTCGCTGTTGTCGTGGGCCCGGGTCCCGTTTCGGGCGGGCTCGTCTTCGAACCGGTACTCGGCCCGGGCTCCCAGCTGGGTCACGTTCCAGGGCAGGTCGAACTCCCCCACCACCTCGCGGATCCCGTCGCAGAACCGGGTCGCGAGCGGAATCGTATGTTCGAATGCCTCGGGCGTCAGGACCTCTGAAAGAGTCGCCCGGATCGCCGCCATCGAGAGTGCGTTACCGGCCAGGGTTCCGCCGACACCACCGGTGTCTTCGTAGTCGGCAGCCGGGTCGGCGAGCATGCGCTCGGTGACCTCGAGGGTCATCCCCAGGGCACCGGCCGGTATGCCGGAGCCGATCGCCTTGCCGATCGTGAAGAGGTCGGGGTCGAGCCCCCATTCGTCGGTGCAGCCGCCGGGGCCGGCCGAGAAGGTATGAGTCTCGTCAATGATCAGCAGAGTTCCGTGTGCCCTGGTCAGCGCCCGGAGAGCATCGTGATAGCCATCGTCGGGCAGCACGATGCCCATGTTGGTCATGGCCGGCTCGGCCAGCACGCAGGCGATCTCTTCGGTGGCCAGCGCTCGCTCCAGAGCATCAAGATCGTTGAACTCGATCGCCACCGTGGTCTCGGACGGGTCGACCGCAGGGCCGACGTTGCCTTGCCTGGAAACAGTCGTCCCGTCCGGGCCGGCGACGGCGAAGGCTTCGTCCACCGAGCCGTGGTAGCTGTAGCTGTAGACGAGGACCTTGCTGCGCCCGGTCAGGTTGCGGCAGATCCTGAGCGCCGCGCGGTTGGCATCGGTCGCGGTCAGCGTGAACATCCAGCGGTCGAGAGTGAAGCGGCGGGCCATCTCCTCTCCGACCCAGGCCGCGTTCTCGGTCGGCAGCATGGTCGTGATCCCTTTCGCCGCCTGCTCGGCGACCGCGGCGACGACCGGCGCCGGACCGTGGCCGGGCATCGAGCCGGTATCGCCGAGGCAGAGATCGACGTAGGTGTGGCCGTCCACATCGCTGATCCGGGCCCCGGACGCCTTCTCGGCGAAGACCGGAAAGCCGCCGGCCCAGCGCATCATCCACGGCATCGGCACGCCTCCCACCAGAGAGTGGCGGGTCCGTTCGAAGAGCTGCTTCGACTTCGGGTTGGCCTCGATGAAGCGCCCGAGCTCGGCTTCGGTGCGCTCGGCCAGAACTCCGCGGTCGATCTGTGTCCCTGCGCTCATCGGCCGCCGACCACCGGAAGGGACTCGATCGCCCGCTTGCCGCGGACCACGACCCCGCCGAGGCCCATCGCCGCTCCTTCGGCCCGGCTGCCGATCGGGGCCCAGAGGCCGAGCTGGCGCAGCGAACTCAGAACGTCGTAGTAAGAGTGCTCGCGGCAGACCTTGCCGTCACGGAACTCGAAGATGTCGGTGCCGTGGGTCTCGACCGCACGGCCGGTGGCCGGCAGGCCGATCCAGAGCGGCCCGGAGTTGACGCCCTTGAAGGCCCAGGGCTCGGTGATGCGGTCGCCTTCGTGAATCAGCGGCTCGCGTTTCGAGAACTCGCATTCGGTGAAGGCCTCGAAGAAGCCGTCGCAGTAGCGCGCGTACTCGTCGCGGCCCCTGATCGGCTCGTTCATCGTCACGTCCCAGTACTCGATGTCATCGGTGATGTGCTCGAGTATCGCCTCCGTGCCGGTGCTCCACGCCTTCTGCCACTTGTTGAAGAACTCCTCAGCCCATTCGCTCATCGGCCGATTGTAGTCCGGGCGACCGCATGCCGGTGACTGCCGCCGAGGCTGGCTAAAGTGGGGGGCCCTGCCCCGATAGCTCAGCTGGATAGAGCGACTCCCTCCTAAGGAGTAGGCCGCTGGTTCGAATCCAGCTCGGGGTACTGGCGGGCCGTCCTAGTAGCGCAGCAGGGCGAGCACGCCTTCGGCCTCGGCCAGGGCCGGGACCTCCTCGACCGAGGCGGAACTGACGTGGGCTCCGGTCCGCAGGGCGATCTCGACCGCTGCTTCGCGGGCGGTCTCCTCACCGGCGTTGGTGATCGCTTCACGCACACCGTCGGAAAGGTCACCGTCGTCGTGATCGTAGAAAGGATCCATGATCAGGTGGTCGACCCGGCCCTCGATCAGGGCGGCCACGACCTGGTCCGGGCCTCCGGCACCCCGGTCGCCCGCCTTGATGCGCTCGAGGGCGTGATCCGCGAACCCGTTGACCTGCTCGCGCCAGGCCTGGCGCATGTGCTCGTCGAGGTGATGGGCGACGTCGGGTGCGGTCGCGTCGATCAGGTTGATCGGGACCACACAGACGACCCGTTCGCGCAGTTCCTGGGGCAGATCCTCCATGAATTCGGTGCCGAGGTCCCGGTCCGCGGCGACCACCAGACGCTCGAGCTTGAGGTCCTTGGTGCTCTCGGCGATCGCTTTGGCAGCGTCCTTGATGAAGCGGCTGCGCCAGGCGTGGACCCGGTCTTCATAGGAATCGATGTGGCTGGCGCTGTGCTGGGTGCGGCCGGCACCGCCGCCGCCGCGGTACTGGCGCCAGTCACCGAGTTCGAGGTTGTAGACCGATGATTCGAGGTCATTGACCACGCCGTCTTCCCAGTCGAGCAGGCGGATCTGGTCCTGGCTGAGCAGGATCAGACCGGTTCGCTGACCGCGATCGAGCAGGTCCATCGCCGGCCAGATGACGGCCCCGCTCTCCAGAACTACGAAATCGTCTCGGACCGGGATCTGGAACGTGTGGAAGATGTCGATCGTGCCGTCGGCGCTGAGGAACAGCGCCACGCTGCGGCCACGCTCGTGGGCCGATGCCCTGGTCAGGCGGCCTTCGGCTTCTTTGCTCAGCCGGCGGATCGCCTCGGTCGCCTCGTGGTCACCCTCGACCGTGGCGGCGGCGTCACGCAGCCCGTTGCGCAGGGCGACCAGCCAGCCGGGAGTGTCGCTGACGTTGGCCGGATCCCGCGGGTCCGTCCGGCAGAAGACCGAAAGGACCGGCCCGTCAGTTTCGCGGTCGATCAGGTCACGGAATACGTCCATCATCTGGGAGCTCATTGACAGGATCCAATCAGACGCGGGCGTCCGACCCCTTCTCGCCGTCGGCGGCTCCGTCTCTCGTCGGTCGCGGCGCCTTCGGGCTCGACCTCCTCGATGTCGTAGAGGCTCTCGCGGGCGACCTCGCGACCGCGCTGGCTCCAGAGGTGGATGTCGAGATAGTGGTCGTCGCCGTAGTTCTTGAGGGCGTCGGGGGCGATCAGCGTGAAGCGGTCCTCGAATAGCGGGTCCTGATCGACCGCGGTGCCGTCGATCTCGGCAGTGACCGCGTAGGCGTCGCGAACCAGAGACCGGCCCCAGACCAGAGTGATGTCGGCGGTGCGGCCCTGCTCGCCCTCCCACTTTCCGATCACCTCGTCTCCGAGGTCGATGGTCCAGTCCGGGTTGTCGGCGGCGATCACGTCCGTGAAGTCGACCGACGCCGTGAAGTCCCTCGGGTCGCCTCCGACCGGCTGGACGAAGCTGACGAAGCCGAAGAACTCGATCTCGACCGGCTCGTCGCCTTCCTGTCCGTCCTCGGCCGGCATCACGGCCCGTCCCTTGCCGCTGGCCGGGACCCAGACGCGTCCACTCCAGGCGCGCTCCGGGAACCAGGTGATCTCCTCCGGGGGGTCCGTGCCCTCGGGCAGGTCGTCGATCTCCGCGCAGGCGTCCCGGAAGACGCCGGAGAGCCTCTCGGCGAAGCGTCCGTGGGGGATGCCGTGCTGCGACGCATCGGCGATGAAGCGCGGGATGGGGCGGTTTTCGATCGTCATGGCCCGGACCCTACGCGATCGCTTCGCGAAGCTTCGCTGCGGCGGTCTCGGGCGGGAGCACGTTGATGTCAACCCCCGTGGCCATCTCGAACGACGAGGTCGGTTCGAGCCGCGGCGCGAGGTCGAGGTGCCAGTGGAAGTGCTCGACTCCCCGTGGAGCGGTCTTGATCCAGAGGTTCAGCTGAAGCGCTCCGTCGACCAGTGAATCGAGCGCCGCGACCGCACGGTGCAGCATCGAGGCTCCGACCTCGTCGCGCTCGAAGCTCGCTTCGGCCCGACGCGGGATCAGGCGCATCTCGAAGGGGAAGCGTGACGCCCAGGGGCAGATCAAGGCGACCTCTTCGTCGATCGCGACGAGTCGGTCACCGCGGCGGATCTCTTCTCGAAGGACCTCGCCCAGCAGGCTGGCGCCGGCCGTGCGCTCGCGGTAGGAGTTGAAGCGCTCGCGCTCGCGGGCGACCGCGGCCGGTACGAACGGGGCGGCTCCGATCTGGGCGTGGCTGTGCTCGATCGATGCGCCGGAATCCGGGCCCTGGTTGAGGATCAGCTGGACGTAGGCGGCGTCCGAATGGGCCAGCATCCGACGGCGCCAGGCGGCAAGCGCGGTCGCTGTTTCCGCTTCGTCGAGCTCGGCCAGTGAGCTGACGTGCCGGGGCGAGTTGACGATCACTTCGTGATGCCCGACTGCCGGCCTCGAGACGAACATGTCCGGCTCGGCCCGCCGTGATGACGCCAGCAGAGGGTCGGCCGAACTGGCGAAGGCGGCGGCAGGTTCGTCGTCGGCCTGCGAACCGGATTCCGGGATCAGGGCCGGGAACAGATTCGGCACCGTGCGGGTCCGCCAGCCCGGACCGTCCGGTTCCGAACCCCCGGGACGATCGGCTTCGATCTCGGGTGGAGTCAGCCCCTCCGCACCCTCGCAGAACGGGCAGCCTTCGGCCGACTCCGCCTGCCAGGGATCTATCCCGAACTGATCCGGCCGCTCGGCCCGGCCCGGGGTAAGCAGGACACGGGCACCGGTCAGCTGGTCGATGCGGATTTCAGGCGAAGCCAACTGCGGCTACTCGCTGCCGAGATCCTTTTCGATGTCCTCCAGCCTCGGCTTCTTGTAGCCGGGGTCCGTGGCGGGATCATCAACCTTCGGATCCGGGGCGGTTACGGCTTCTTCTTCGCCGATGGCCGCTTCCGGGTTTATGTACGCGGGATTCGCAGGGTTGTCGCTGCGGCCGATAACGCTGGGCAGGTCCTTCATGTTGTTCTGGAAGGCGGAGATCAGGTCCATCGGCAACGGGAAGATCACGGTCGAGTTCTGGTTGCCGCTGATCTCGAGCAGGGTCTGCAGGTAACGCAGCTGCAGCGAGGCCGGGTTGCGGCTGATGATGTCCGCCGCCTGGGTGAGCTTCTCCGCCGCCTGGTACTCGCCCTCGGAGTTGATGATCTTGGCCCGCCGCTCACGCTCGGCTTCGGCCTGCCGCGCCATCGCCCGCTGCATCTGCTCGGGGATTTCGACGTCCTTGATCTCGACCGTGGTGACCTTGACGCCCCAGGGCTCGGTCTGCTCGTCGATGATCTTCTGCAGCGATTCGTTGAGCCGCTCGCGCTCGGCGAGGATCTCGTCCAGCTCAGCCTTGCCGAGCACCGCGCGAAGCGAGGTCTGTGAGATCTGCGAGGTGGCGATCAGGAAGTTCTCGACATCGGTGATCGCCCGGTTCGGGTCGATCACCCGGAAGTAACAGACAGCGTTGACCGAGGTCGGGACGTTGTCGCGGGTGATCACTTCCTGCGGCGGGATGTTCAGGGTGATCGTTCGCAGGTCGATCTTGACCATGCGGTCGATGAAGGGGATCAGCAGGATCAGGCCCGGACCCTTCTGGTCGATCAGGCGGCCGAGGCGGAAGATCACCCCTCGCTCGTACTCGCGCAGGATCTTGATCGCCGAGAACAGCACGATCAGGGCGAATATCGCCAGGACTACAACTACGGCGCCGAGCACTTCCATCAGGTTGAAACTCCTTCGGTATCGGTTTGGATTGCTGCCGGCTCATCACGGTCGAACCTGCGCACGACGAGGGTCAGGCCTTCGACTTCTTCGACCTTGACCGTATCGCTCAGATCAACCGGGTCGCTGTCGGAAGCGAGCCGGGCTTCCCACAGGGCCCCGTTGAGGAAGACCTGCGCAACATCACGATCATCGCTGAGGCGGCCGGACCTGACCTCGCCGGTCGCGCCGATCAGCTCTTCCCAGCCGGTCAGGGCGGGCTGGCCGCGGACTCCCTCGGCCCGCTCGATCACGAAGACCATGAATGCGCCGACCACTCCGGCGCCGATTACCACGGCGGCGATCGAGGTCGGGTCGGTCTGGCGGTCGAACATGAAGATTCCGGCCCCGATCAGGGCGATCACTCCCAGGGCCGAGAGCAGCCGGGTGTGCTGGAGGGCGGCCGCGGCGACGAAGAAAGCGACCGCGACGATCAGCAAGCCGAGGCCGGCGCCGAAGTTGCCGATCTCGATCGCACCGATGATGCCGAGCACGAGCGAGGCGACTCCGATGATGCCCGGCCCGAAACTTCCGGGGGCGTTGATCTCCACACCGATGCCGGCCAGCCCGAGGGTGATCAGCAGAAAAACCAGAGTGGGATCGGTGATTTCCACACTCCTAGCCTAGCTGTACGGTCGCGGCGGCTACGACGCTGCTTCGGTCTCGAGCGCGTAGCGGTTGATGTCGGCCACCAGTTCGGCTTCGTCCCGGTAGGGACCGAGTTTGGTGAATGTCTTCTCCCCGGCGGCGTTGAAGAAGGCGGTTGCCGGAAGGCCCTGGCCGGCTTCGAGCTGCACGGTGATCTCCTTGTCAGGGTCCGAGTAGCTCGGGTAAGGGAGCGGGCTCGATTCGAGGAAGGTCGCCGCCGCCGACTCGGAGTCCTGCGAGTTGACTCCCAGGAAAGCGACTTCGCTGCCCATATCGGCAGCAGCCTGCTGGAAGTGCGGGAACTCCTCGCGGCAGGGCCCACACCATGAGGCCCATACGTTGACCACAGCAGGGATTCCTTCCAGCCCGGCCATCCGGCTGTCGAAGGCGTCAGTCCCTCCGCCAAGCAGGTCGTTGCCTTCGCTGTAGAGGTCGTCAAGCGGTGGCGGCGAGTCGGCCAGGGTGCTGTAATCGGGCGGCGGCGAGCCGTCGTAGACCGAGTCGGAGCCGCCACATCCGGCCGCGGCGAGACCCAGGGCAACAACGGCTGCGAGCAGGGCCAGAAGCCTCCGGGAGCACGAAATCTTGCTGTCGGACGACCGATACATGTCAGTAGTGATTAAATACAGGTCAGCCGGTCCGCTTACCTGCGGACCACGGAGGCAGTCACCATCGGGCAGACGAATGCCGCGGTCGGCGACTCTCATCTATCCACTGTCCGGCCCGCAACATAGAACGGCGTCCGGACCACGTACGAAGGCTTAATGGCCCCGAGCACAGCAGCGCCCGCCGATACGGCGGCCCCTTCAGCTTCAGACATCGAACGCGCGTCGGCATTCGCGCGGGAACCGTTCCTGCTCAACGGCTCGGGAGCCGAGTCGCTGACCCCGGGAACGGCCCGCCGCCGGGCGCTCGACGCCGCCCTGGCCGAGATCGACGCCGGCGCCGAGGAACCTTCACTGGACTGGCGACGGAACTTCTCTCTGCTGCTCGGCCTCGAGCGTCTGATCGGTGACGAGCCGCCGACCCTGCGCGACGGTGCCGAACTCAACCCCCACCAGATCGACGCCCTCTCCGGCACCCTGACCGAGCTGATCGCAGAACAGCAGGTCGCAGCCGACAGCGGTGATCCGCTCTCGATCGGCCGGGAGGCGCCGGCCGCGACTGCCATGGAGGAAGAAGTCCGGGAAGACGAAGACGCCGACCCGGACGAGACGGCCGGGGCAGAACCCGAGGCGGAAGAGTCAGACGAAGACGTCGCGGCCGAAACCGAAGAGGGCGAGGACGAGCCCGAGGAGCTCGACACCGAAGTCGAAGAAGACGAAGAACCCCAGGACTGGATCGAAGACGCCCGCGCCGAAGACGAGGCCGCAGACCCGGCTCCGGCCGGCGACGACCCCGGCGCGGCGCGGCGATTCTGGTTCGAGCACGCGACCGGCGCCGGCAAGACGGTCGCCGCGGTCGGATTCATCGAAGCCACCCGGACCGGCGGAGTGCTGATCCTCACCCACCGGCGCAACCTGGTCGACCAGTTCATCGGCGAGATCTCCGAGCGCGGTTACCGCGAGCGACTGAGACCACCTTTGCTCGACGGCCGCGACGAAGCCGACGGTCCGGTCACGGTCGAGACCTACCAGTGGTTCGTCCGAAACGCCGACCGGGTCTCGGACGCCTACACGGTCGTGATCTGCGACGAGGCCCACACCGCCCTCGGCGAAAAGACCAGCGCCTGCATCAGGTCCTGGCCCGGACCGATCTTCGTCGGCATGACGGCGACCGGGGCCCTGATCGCCCGGCACGTGGCCGACCTCTTCCCCACCCAGACTTCACGCTTCGACCTCGCCCAGGCCGCCCGCCGCGGGGTCATCTCGCCGCTGCGCTGCATGAGGATCCCGCCCGGACCGGGGGTCAGGACGATCGCCAAGGTGCCGCTGAGAAAGGGTGAGGTAGACCAGGACTTCGACCAGGAAGAACTGGCCAAACTGCTTGACCAGGCCCCGTTCAACATGGCAATCGCAGACCTCTACAAGTCGCGCTTCCGCAAGGCGCCCGGGGTTCTTTATACGGCCGGCGTCCAGCACGCGAAGAACGTCGCCGCGGCCTTCCAGGAATTCGGCATCAACGCGAAGGCGGTCTCTGGCGAGACCCCGAAGCGCGAGCTGACCGAGATCCTCGCCGCCTTCGAGCGCGGTGAAGTGGACGTGCTCTGCAACGCCCAGCTCCTGGCTGAAGGCTGGAACTCTCCTCGGGCCACGATCTGCATGCACCTGGCCCCGACCGCCTCGAAGCGCATCTACCAGCAGCGGGTCGGACGCGTGACCCGCCGTGCCCCGGGCAAGGAAGCGGGCCTGGTCATCGACTTCGTCCACCCGGCGACGACCCACGACGAGACCATCGTCACGCTCCACAGCCTGCTCGACCGCGACGTCTACCGCGGCGGCGCGATCGTGGTCGGGCCGGTTCGACGGGGGCGCGGCCGCAAGGTCAGGGTCGAGCGGCGGATCGTGCCGGTGAGCGACGACGCGCAGAACCGGATCGAGGTTCTCGAGCGCGACATCTGGCGGATCGCGGTGGAGAACCTCGACCACTCCGAACAGCACGTATGGGCGGCCCTGGCCGGCGCCCGGGTCACCAACCAGGGTTGGCGCAGGGCCAAGGCGATGCTCCAGCATGACCAGACACGCGAGCTGCGGCGCCGCTTCCTGCTGACCTGCGTCCAGCGCAACCGCAATGCCGCCCTGCGCATCAAGGCGATCAGCGAAATCGCCAACCTGAAGGATGCCGAGGCCTTCGACGATGCCATCGACATCGTCGGAACCTGGAGCCGCGAGGACAAACGCGCCGCGACCAAGGTGCTGCTGCAGGCCCTGGTCGACAAGCGCATCGGCCGCCGTGACCAGGCGCAGGCCTGGGTCTGGCGACTCGCCTCCTACACCCGAGAGCTTCACGAGGAGTACGCCGTCCAGCGCTGGCCGGAGACCAAGCGCCTGCTCGGACTTCTGGTCAACTCGTCGGGCCGGGCCCACGGCAAGAACGCCCGCAAACTGGTCCAGTCGGTGCGCAAGCAGGACCGGCGACTGGCCGTATCGCTGCTGGCCGCAGCCGTCGCTCACACACCGGAAGGCGAGGAGGTCCTGCGCGGAGCCCGGATGCGGATGGCGCGCAAGCCTTCGGCAGTGGCCCGGGAGCTGCTCAGGAACTTCCCCAAGGGCGGCAAGAAGCGCCGCCGCCGCAAGAAGGGCAAGGGCTCCGGTGAGGGCGGCGATACGAAGTCGAACGGATCCGCCGAAACGACCGTTGACGAAGCGGCCGAATCGAGTCTGGAAAACGGTGCCGGCGCCGGAGAGGGCAAAGACTCAACCGGTTCGAAGCGACGCAGGCGCGGCCGGAGTCGCGGGGCCGGATCCACCACCTCTGACTCCGACACCCGCAGCGGCGAGGACGGTATGAACGGCAAGTCCGACCCTGCCGACGACGATCACCAGCCCTACAGCTCGGACATCCACCACTGACCCCTGCCGGACCCTGCGTCGGCGTCAGAGCCGACCAGAAAGAGCAGGGTCAGGCTCAGGATCGCCGCGAACCGGACGGCGCAGGCGGTCGCATCACTCGAAGCGCACGGATACGGTCCGGTCTTCGGCCCAGTCACTACGGGCGGTCCAGTAGGAGATATCGACCGGTTCCTCCGACTTGCCGCCGACCGCACGGCAGTAGGCGGAGCGACTGTTCACGGAACGTCCGTCGATCGCGTAGATCGCATCACCCACCTGGAGCCCGGCCCGGGCCGCGGCCGTCCCGGGGATGATCGAATCGATCAGAAGCGCCGAGTCGTTCCAGCCGCCGACCAGATCGAAGCGGCTGGCGAGGCGGTTCAGCACCGCGGCGCTGAGAGCGGTGAAGGTGAAGCCCGCCCATCCGCGCGACTCCCCCTCAGCGAGCAATGGAAGCAGTGCCCGGAGGCGGTCGATCGAGATCGCGAAGCCCTGGTTGTCCCCTTCGGCCCGGGTCGAATTCATCCCGATCAGGTCGCCCTGGCCATCAAAGAGCGGCCCGCCCGAATTGCCGGGGTTGATCGCCGCATCGACCTGGTGAACATCCGGGTAAACGGCGAAGTCGATGCTGTCGCGAGCCGGCTCGTCCCAGTTGATGTTGAGCGCCGAAAGACTGCCGGTGGTCACCTGGAGCTCGTCGGCCGTGCTGGCGTTGCTCGGATAACCGAGGACGATCACGTCTTCGCCCTGCTCGGGCGGGTCGCTTTCCGCAGCCAGAGGAAAAGTCCTGAGGCCTTCGGTCTCGCGGGTAGCGAGCATCGCGACGTCGTCGCATTCGGCGACCGCGAAGACTTCGGCCTCCCGCGTGGAAGACTCGCCCTCGAGCGAGACCTCGAAGCGGTCGGCGCCGGTCAGAACGTGTGAGTTGGTCACGACCTGTCCTTCTTCACTGTCGTAGACCCAGGCCGAACCCGAACCGACCGGGTCGTCGCCGTCGAAACCCTTGACCAGCATCGTTGACGGCTTGGCCTCCCTGACCAGCTCGCTGACCGTCTTCGGACCGTCGTTGCCGATCGAAGCCAGGACGATCGCGCCCAGGATCAGCACCGCCACACCGGCGACGAACATCCAGGGAGTCAGCGAGCGACCGCCGGGTGGGGGTGGCTTGCCCGGCGACGGACCTCCCGTCGGCGGGCCGGCGGCGACGGGCACCCCCTCCGCGGCGGCCGGCGCTGCCGCCGGCTGAGACTCGCGGGCCAGACGCTCGAACTCCACCCGGAACTCCGCACCGCCGATCGTGAAGACGTCGCCGTGGCAGAGCCGGTGGTGGCCGGCCAGGAGCCGGTCGTTGAGCCGCACCCCGGTATCGGAGGCGGTATCGCGCAGAACAAACCCGCCCTCGCCGTCGCGGGCGATCTCGGCGTGGTGCGGCGAGACGGCCGGGTCGTCTTCGATCTGGAAGTCGCACGTGGAAGCGTGACCGAGCCGGAAGGGAAAGTCGTCGACAGGAACGCGGAAACCGCGTGTTTCGAGGAACATCTGGACCCCATTGCCAGCAGCTTCCATCGGCGCAGCCTCTCAGATCCGGGGGCGGTAGGAGGTCAACAGGCGTTCGTTGGCGCGCAGCCACGTCGCGGACCGCTTCCAGTCGGGCATCGCCTCTGCCAGGGCGGCCCAGAAAACCCGGGAGTGGTTGTGGTGCCGGATGTGAATCAGCTCGTGGATCACCACGTAACGGAGAGCGTGGCCGGGTCCGATCACCAGTCGCCAGTTGAAGGAGAGCGTGCCCGAGGTCGAACAGGAACCCCAGCGGGTCTTCTGATCCCGGATCGTGACCCGGCCGGGCTCGAGGTCGAGTCGCCCGGCCTCGGCCCTGGTCACCGCCTCGATCCGCTCACGGGCCTCTCGGCGGTACCAGCGGTCGATCGCGGAGAGCCGGTCGCTGCGACGGAGGCCTCCGACCTGAAGAGTCCTGAGCGGCTGCGAGGCAGCAAACGAAAGTGGCATTACCGGACCGCTGCCGGGTGCTGAACCGTCAACCAGTCTCGCCACGGGCCGCTCGGCACCGGTCGGATCGGACCGGGACCGCATCCCCGTCGAGCCAGACGACACCGGCCCGGTCGAGATCGATCCAGCTTTCAGTCAGCACCGGCACCGAGGTGTACCTCCCCAGCGTTGAGCGCTTCGATTCCTGCGTCCGTCTCGACCAGCAGGTTTCCCGCCGCGTCGATACCGGCGGCCGTCCCCCGCGATTCCAGAGCTCCTTCGGCACCCCACCTGATCGCCCGGCCGAGCAGGGCGTCCCGGTCGGCCAGGGCGGCCAGAGTCGCTTCAGCCGGAGCGGCGAGCCTCTGCTCGACGAAGCGGTTCAGGGCAGCCGTCGCGGACCAGAAGTCGGTGTCGCGTCCGATCGAGGTGGCACGGCGGCGCAGGTCTTCCGGGAATCCGTCTTCGGGGATCGAGAGGTTGAGGCCGATTCCGACCACTGCCCAGCCGTCCTGGGGACGGGCCTCGACCAGGATTCCGGCGCACTTGCGGCCTTCGATCAGCACGTCGTTGGGCCACTTGACTTCGGCCCGGGGGACGCCGAAGGACTCGACCGCCTCACAGACCGCCACGCCGATCTGCAACGGCAGCGTTCCCGGAACCTCCACCCTGCGCCTGAGCAGCAACGACCAGGCCAGCGCCGACCCGGGCGGGGTGGACCAGGAGCGACCCTGGCGCCCCCTGCCGGCGGTCTGGGCCTCGCTGGTGACCACGGCGCCGTCGGCGGCTCCCGCTTCGGCCAGCCCCCGCGCGACCTCGTTGGTCGAGCCCACGGTCCGGAAGTGGCGATGTGGTCTGCCGACCGGCATCAGGCGGGTGTCAATCGAAGCTGGTCGTCGGGACCGAGACCGAAAGCCGCGGCCGCATCGCCGCGGTTGACGGCGAGCGAGAGCGAGCCTGAAGAGTCTGCGAAGAGCAGCGCCTCGTCCTGCCCCACGTCACCGAAAGCGGCGACGAAGCTGAGCGGGCTGCCCGGGATCGGACTCGCCGGGTTTCCAGCCTCGACCCGGACTTTGCCGCCGGCAACCAGAAATGACCTGCCGATCAGGTCGGGTCCGACGTTCAGGGCGAGGTTGCCGTAGCGGTCCGAGGCCAGGACCGTCGCTTCGATCAGCCCATCGCCGACACGGGCCACCGGGAGCTCGAGTCTGACCGGCTCGTCGATCCCGATTTCGACCCCGAGGCCCTCAGGATCCTCACCCGCGGCGAGACGGGCCGCGACCGGGCTGAAGAGGTCGCGGCCATCAAAGGTCCGGTGCCCGCCCTCGAGCCGGGCCGGGCTCCGGGATATGTCCCAGGCCCGTCCGACGCCGCCGGCCGACTGCGCCGCCGGCCACAGCAGGCCGTTGTCGGGACCGACGAAGTAGTGCGGGCCGGCCCTCAATACGAGCGCCCGGCGATCGGTTCCCACGCCGGGGTCGACCACGGCAAGCCAGACGGACGGGGTCGAGTAAGGCACGGCGGCGGCAAGCGCCAGAGCACCGCGCCGGACGTCACCCGGCTCGATTCCGTGGGTCAGGTCGATCACGCAGGCTTCCGGCGCGATGCGGTTGACCACGATGCGGCAGACCCCGGTGAATTCGTCCTCGTATCCGAAGTCGGTCAGGAAAACGACCGGCCTGGCCCGATCTGTCACCGGATCACTCATCTTCGGAAGAGAGGGCCGGCAGGTCGGAGAGAAGAGCCTCGAGCAGGCCGTCGAGGTCGTGCTTCGTTGCTTCGGCGGCGACCTCGAGTCCGGCGTCCCGGATTGCGCTCGAGGTGACGGGGCCGATCGAGACGATCCGGGGCTTGCCGGGCAGGCCCTCCGGCATCGAGAGCAGCAGGTTGTTGACCGTCGAGGCCGACGTGAAGGTGATCCAGTCGGCATCGGCGGCGGCCTCGATCGAGTGGCTGCCGGGCGTGTCGCGGACCGTCCTGTAGAGCGTCAGGATCTCGACCCGGGCGCCGCGCTCGCGCAGGGCGTCCGGCAGCACGTTTCTTGCGTCCTCGGCTCTGGCGACCAGTACACGCAGGCCATCGACCTCCTCCCCCTCGAGCATTTCGACCAGACCCTCGGAGACCGACCGCTCGGGCAGCAGATCCGGCTCGATCCGATGGGCCCTCAGCGCTTCCGCAGACCCGGGGCCGATCGCCGCGACCCTGACCCCGGCCAGAGAACGCGCGTCGAGGCCCTGGCCCGCGAGCGCCCTGAACAGCAGCTCCACCGCGTTCGGGCTGGTCAGGCAGAGCAGGTCGAATCCGGCGAGCCTCGAAACCACGTCGACAACCTCGGGAGATTCGATCAGCGGCTCGATCGCGATCGCCGGCAGTTCGACGACTCCGGCTCCGAGCGAACGTAGAGTCCTTGCGAAGCCACTGGCCTGCGCTCGGGCCCGGGTCACGACCACCTTGCGTCCGTGGAGCGGGCGATCCTCGAACCACTTCAGCGACTCCCGGCGGCGGGCGACCTCACCGATCACGACCAGCGCCGGTGCCTGGATCTCCTGCCTGGCGGCTTCATCGGCGATCGTCGCGAGGGTGGCGACGACGACCCGCTGGCCGGGCATGGTGCCCTGCTGGATCACGGCGGCAGGCTCGTCCGGAGAGCGTCCCCCGGCGATCAGCCTGCCGTTGTTCTCGGCCAGGCGGCCGACACCCATGTAGAAGACGAGGGTCCCCGGAAAAGCGGCCAGTGCCTGCCAGTCCACGGCCCGGTCGGGGCGTGACGGGTCCTCGTGTCCGGTGACGAAGGCGACCGCCGAGGAGTCTTCGCGGTGGGTGACCGGGATGCCCGAGTAGGCGGTCGCGGCGATCGCGGCGGTCACGCCGGGCACGATCTCGAAGTCGAGTCCGGCCTCGCGGATCGCCTCCGCCTCCTCGGCGCCGCGACCGAACAGGAAAGGATCGCCGCCTTTGAGCCGGACGACCCTGAGACCCTGGCGGGCGCTCTCGATCAGGCGGTCGATGATCTCTTCCTGGGGCACGTTCACGACGCCGGGACGCTTGCCGACGTAGACGAGTTCGGCATCCGGGCGGGCGTGGTCCAGCGCGGTCGGCGGGATCAGCCGGTCGTAGTAGATGACGTCAGCCGAGGCGACCAGTTCCAGGGATCTGACCGTCATCAGCCCGGGATCGCCCGGACCGGCGCCGACGATGTGAACGCAGTTGGCCGATCCGCTCTTCAACTGCCGTCCTCTCCGGCGGCCGCCTTGAGCAGGTCGCCCGCGCCGGCCGCGATCATTCTCCGCGCCAGCTCCCTTCCGACTGCCTCGGGCTGGGCTGAGCTGCCTTCGACCGCATCCCGGATCCACTCGGATCCGTCCTCGAGGCCGACGAAGCCGTCGACGGTGATCCGGTCGTCGTCGATCCGGGCGTGGACCCCGACCGGGCTGAAGCAGTCGGCGCCGAGCGCGACCACCGTCGCCCGCTCGGCCAGAAGCCGTCGCTCCGATTCGAAATCGTTGAGGTCGCGAAGCCCGCCGGCATCCCGCTCGCCCGCCCGCGCCTGGACCACGAGCGCCCCCTGTCCGGAGGCTGGAACCATCTGCTCCTCCCCGAAGGCGAAAGCCGCTTCTTCCTGTCGTCCGAGTCGGCACAGACCGGCCATCGCCAGCACCAGCCCGTCCACCTCGCCTTCGCGAAGCTTGCGGATCCTGGTGTCCACGTTGCCGTGCATCTCGACCGGCCTCAGGTCCGGCCTGAGGGCCAGCAGCTGGGACCGACGACGCCTGCTGACCGTGCCGACCGTGGCCCCTTCCGGCACATCGGCCAGCGAGCGGCCCGGGCCGAGCCAGACGTCGCGAGCGTCCTCGCGCCGCGGCACCGAAACGATCGTGAGCCCGGCCGTCATCGCCCCGGGCAGGTCCTTCGCCGAATGGACGCCGGCTTCGGCACGACCGTCGAGCAACGCCTCTTCAACGCCGCGCACGAAACGCTCCTTGTCGCCTGTAGCGGCGTCGGGGTCGGTCTCGACCTCGAGCAGCTGCGCCCCGCCGATCGCCTCGGCGACAGAACGGGCCTGGGCCAGCGCAAGCGGGCTGGACCGCGTCGCGATCCTCAACTCAGCCGTCACTCCGGCGGCGGATCGGCGTCACGGTGGCTTCGGCAGCGGCCTGGGCCGCGGTCTCGACGTCAAGGGCGAAGAGCTCCCGGAGGGTGTTCACCGATTCGTAGGCCAGCTCGGAGCCGGCCACCTCGCGTAGCCGCATGGTCGGAGCGTGGAGCATGCGGCCGGCGATCGCATGGGCCATCGCCTCGACCCGGGCCAGATCGGACTCGTTCAGGTCCTGCCAGCGGTTGCGGTTCTCGGCCAGCACCCTCTCGACAAGCTGTTCGCCGAAACCGCGCAGGGCGGCGACGGTCGGCAGCACCTCGAGCGAAGCCAGCCAGGCCTCGAAGCGGGTGAGTTCGGCCTCCAGAATCTGCTCGGCCGCCCTCGAATCTGCCTCGCGGCCGCCGGCGTTCTGTTCGACGAGCAGCTGGACGTCATCGACGTCGCGAACGCTGACCCCGCTGCGATTGCGGCATTCCGGGGCTACATCCCGGGGTACCGCCAGGTCGATGATCAGCAGCTGCCGGCCTCCGGCTCCGCTTTCGAAACGGTCGAGATCCTCGGCCTCGATCACGTGGTGGGGAGAGTTGGTGGCGGATACGAGCACGTCGGCGTCGGCCAGCCGCCCGGCCAGGTCCTCCATCCGTGCCGCTTCACCGCCGAACCTGCCGGCCAGCTCATCTGCCTTGTCGAAGTGCCGGTTGGCCACGAAGACGGTCTGCGCGCCCCTCGCCGAAAGCGCCCGACCGACCAGGGCGGCGGTCTCGCCGGTGCCGACAACAACCGCGGACTTGCCGGCCAGCTCGCCCAGGGCGTGTTCGGCCAGTTCGATCGATACCGACGGCACCGACACACCGCGGCGGCTGATGCCGGTCTCTTCGCGCGCCCGGCTGCCGGCCGTGGTCGCCCCGTGAAAGAGCCGGTTCAGGACGGGCCCGGAAGCACCCTCGACCAGGGCCAGCTCATGGGCCCGCCGCACCTGACCCTGGATCTCGGCCTCACCGACGATCATCGACTCGAGACCGGCCGCGACCCGGAACAGGTGTGCCCCGGCATCGCTTCCGCGAAACGAGTAGAGGTGGGGGGCCAGCTCGGTCGGCCGGATGTCAGCCTGGCGTGAGAGCGCCGAGAGCGCCAGAGACTCTGCCTCGACCGGATCGCCCGCCAGCAGGCAGAGTTCGGTCCGGTTGCAGGTGGAAAGCGCGACCGCTTCGTGGATCGAAGGCGAGTCGGTCAGCTCGCTCATCAGGCCGGCGGCGCGGCCTTCGGTCAGGGCGACGGCTTCGCGCAGGTCCAGCGGGGCGGTCCGGTGGGACAGCCCGAGCAGGAGAAGCTCAGACACTGCTTTCTTCCGCGAGCGGGGAGTCGGCGGGAGTCGCGGAGTCGGCGGGCGTCGCCGTCGCCTCGTCGCTGTCCGCCTCGATCTCGTCGATCAGGTCTCCGAGTTCACGGCTGATCCGCTGGAATTTTGCACCGAGGATGGCGATGTAGACCAGCACCATCAGCAGGAAGAAGAGGTAGGCCGAGAACACATAGCCGGCCGAGTCGCTGGGAACCTGATCGAACATCTAGCGCGACTCCACCGTGGGTGCGATGCGCCCGCCGACCGAGCCGCCTCCGGTGCCGTCGTCGTGAAGGGTTCGGCGCAGGCGGGAGACCTGCCCGGAGACCTTCTTGCCGACCATCTCGGTCTTGACCAGGGTGAGCCAGAGCAGGCCCATGCCGATGAAACAGACCAGGAACGTGAAGAGCATCGAGTCGGGCAGTCCGCCTTCCGAAGTCGCGAAGACCCGCGGGTGGATGACGCTCTCGGCCATTCGCACAGCCATGAAGTTCAGCGGTACGAAGGCGCCGGCGGTTATCGCGAAAACCGAGGCGTACCGGGCCTGGCGGTCACGGTCCTCGATCGCGTACCGGAACGGGTAGTAGGTGCAGTAAAGGAGGAAGACGATCAGGAAGCTGACCAGCGTCGGTTCGTCCCAGACCCACCAGTAGCCCCAGGAGGCCTTGGCCCAGATCGCACCGGTGACCAGGACGGCGACACCGAAGACCACGGAGATGTGAATGAAGACGTAGGAGTTCGCATCGTGCCGGCGGTCGCCGCTCTTCAGATGCCGGTAGCCCTCGATTCCACCCGCGATGAAGCCGAGCAGGGCTACGATCGCCAGCGGCACATGGAGGTAGAAGATCTTCTGCTTGAAGCCCTGGTCGGCGTCCATCGGAACCCAGAGGAAGACCAGCGCGAAACCGGCCATCAGGAAAAGGACGGTGGCAATCGAGAGTGTCTTTAGACCGCGGCCTGTCATCGTGGGAACCTGTTGCCAGAGCCGGTTTCAGTCTTCCAGGAGGAAGTCGAAAACCGCATAACCGACCAACAGGAATATCCCATCGTATAGACCCACGACAAGCAGCCAAGTGCCAAAACCCTCATAGTCGGGACCGGCCGCATCGAACAGGCCTGCGGAAGCCGCCGTGACCGCAATCATCAGCGGCACGACGAGCGGCAGCAGCAGCAGCGGGACCAGCAGATCACGGGCCCGGGAATTGACTGCCATCGAGGAGATCAGGGTCCCCAGAACGGCGAATCCGAGGTTGGCGCCGACCAGGACCGGGAGCAGCGGCACCAGGGCAGTCCAGTCGGGCAGGAAGAACAGGGCGAAGACGGGCACGACGATCGCTTCGAGCACCAGCAGGTAGATGAAGAGCGCCGATGCCTTGGAGGTGAAGAGCACCGTGCGGTCGATCGGGGCGAGGCGGATCGCGTCGAAGCCGCCCTCCTCCAGTTCGGAGACGAAGATCCGGTTGATGCCGAGGATGCCGGCGAACAGCAGGGTCGTCCAGAGCACCCCGCCGGCGAGGCTGCCGGACAGCGTGGTCCGGTCGAGGCCGTAGCGGAAAATGATGAAGGTGGTCACCGCGAAAAGCACCATCGCCGGCAGCGACCGCATGGTCCGAAGCTCGGTCCGCAGGTCCTTGGCAAGCAGCGCGGCGTAAGCCGAACGTGACGGGGTCATCGCGCGGCCTCGCCTTCGCCGACCAGCTCCACCCGGCCGCCGCGGTCCAGCCTGACCACTGAATCGGCCTCTGCGATCGCCCGCTCGGGCTCGTGGGAGACCAGCACCCTGGTCCGACCCGCGGCCGGGCCGATCAGGCTCCGGGAAAGCTCCCGGCCCTCCGGGTCGAGGTTGGAGTCGGGCTCGTCGAGCAGCAGCAGCGTCGGACGGTGGACCACCGCGCGACAGATCGCGATCCGCTGGCGCATCCCGGCCGAGAAGCCGGCCACCCGGTCATCAGCCCGGCGGCTCATCTCCAGCAGCTCGAGATCGTGCTCGATCCGGGCCGAGGCCTCCTCCCGGGGGATGCCGTGCAGGCGGGCCTGAAGCGCGAGGTTCTCCCTGCCGGTCAGGTCCCGGTAGAGCAGAGGTTCATGGCCGAGGTAGCCGATCTTTCCGCGCAGCTTCCAGCTCTCGTCGGGAAGGCGGCAGCCGAGTACTTCGACCTCGCCCGCGGTCGGCCTGAGCAGGGTCGCGAGGATCCTGAGCATGGTGCTCTTGCCGGAGCCGTTGGGTCCGAGCAGGGCGAGAGTCTGACCTTCGGCAAGGTCGAGGTCGACATCGCGCAGGGCGAGCCGCTCACCGTATTCACGGCTCAGGCCTCGCAGCCGGATCGCCGCACCGGAGGTTGCCGCGCCCGCTTGAGCCGAATCCGGCCGGTCGTCCATGCGGGGATTGTCTCAGCCCGGGGCCGATCGCATCCTGGCTGGAGTCGATCCTGCTCGCATATGGGGCACGATCGACTCCGGTGAAGCGCTGAACCGGGTAGCTCGCGCGGTAGCGCTTCAGCGGGCGACGTGGAACTCGATCGACCTCGATCTGCTTCTGTCCTCGCGAGCCGGTGAAGACCGGGCCGGCCCCTCCGACCAGGTCACCTACGCCGGGCAGCGGTTCAGGTCGCAGGTCGGTGCGCACGTCGAAGACTGTGACCCCGGGGAAAGTGACGCCCTCATTGCTCGTGGTCACGAAGTGGGCGTCGCCGTCGCCGTCGGGGTCGACCGCCTCGACGTAGATCACCCTGCCGCTCGCCACCACGCAGTTGGAGAGGTCGGGAGGACAGCTCGACTCCGGCAGCACCGGCTCCCTGTTGCCGGCGCCCGGGGAGTCACCGTCCTGCCGGCCGTCCCCGGAACCACTGCGTTCGGCCTGCCCCCGCTTCGCCGTCGAATCGCCGCCGGATCCCTCGCCGGAGCCTTCGTCGGCGACCTGAAGGCCGAAGAAAGCCGCCCCGCCGGCAAGCAGAAGAACGGCCGCGAGCAGGGCGGAGCGCTTCATCGTTATCCAGGCAGAAGGCTCAGTCGTCGCGCTTGAGGACGCGGCGGGTTACGGTCATCAACGGGACGGCGCCGCTCTTCAGCCCCTCGATGCGTTCGCCGCCCTTGCCGTAGAGCAGCTTGGCCGAGGACCTGACGGCGTCGGCCAGCGTCTGGTCGTAGGGGTGCCACCAGAAGTTGCGGGCCAGTCCGCGTTCGTAAGTGACCAGCTTGATGTCCACGCACTCGTAGAAACCGAACTTCGAATGGGAGTGGCCCAGACCCGAGTCCTTCACCCCTCCCCAGGTGCACTGACAGGCACCGTGGGTGAACATGTGGTCGTTGACCCAGACCATGCCTGACTCGATCTGGTCGCCGATGCGCTCGCCGCGCTGGCGGTCGCCGGTCCAGACCGAGGCGCCGAGTCCGAACTCGGAATCGTTTGCCAGTCGCAGAGCCTCCTCGTCGGAGCCGACGGACATCACGGTCACGACCGGCCCGAAGATCTCCTCCTTCATGATCCGCATGTCGTGGTTGACACCGGTCAGGACGGTGGGCGCGATGAACTTGCCGGAGAAGCCCTCGATCTCGACCGGACCGCCGCAGAGGCGTTCGGCCCCGTTGGCAATCGCGTCGTCAACCAGTTCGCAGACCAGGTCGTACTGGTCCTCGCTGACCATCGGCCCGATCTCGGTGTCGACCTCGGTCGGGTCGCCGACCTTGAGCGCCTCGGCGCCCTTGACCAGATCGGTCGTGAAGCGGTCGCTGACCGAGTCCATCGCGTAGATGCGCTCGATCCCGGCACAGGTCTGGCCGGAGTTGGCGAAGCTGCCCCAGACCGCGCCGGCCGCGGCGAAGTCGAGCTTGGCATCCTCGAGCACGATCATCGGGTCCTTGCCGCCGAGCTCGAGCACGCAGCCCTTCATCAGCTTGGCGCATTCCTCGCCGACCTTGTAGCCGACCGGGACGGAACCGGTGAAGAAGATCTTGCCGGCGCTCGACTTGGTCAGGGCATCGCCGATCCGGCCGCCGCCGTGGACCGTGCGAATCAGGCCCTGGGGAACTCCGGCGTCTTCGAAGGCACGCTGGATCTCCTCGCCGAGCAGCGGTGTGAGACTGGCCGGCTTGAGCACGACGCCGTTGCCGCAGAGCAGGGCGATCGCGATCTCCTGGACCGGGATCGTCCAGGGGTAATTCCACGGAGCGATGACGCCGACCACGCCGATCGGCTGGTAGCGGAATTTCGACTGCTTGGTCTTGAACAGAGCCTGGGGGAAGCTGATCTTCTCGTCCTTGAGGATCTTCGGGCCCTCCTTCGCACACCACTTGAGCGCGTCGATCGAAGGCAGCAGCTCCATCGTGTAGGACTCGGAAATCGGTTTGCCCTGCTCGGCAGTGAGCAGCTTCGCGATGTCGTCGAGGCGCTCGAGCAGGATCGCCGCGGTGCGGTCGATGTAGCCGGCCCGGTCGGAAGCACTCAGCTGGGCCCAGGCGGGCTGGACGGCACCCACCTCGTCGACGATACCCTGCACCTGGTCGGGGGTGATCGTCGGAACCTCGCCGACGGCCTCCCCGGTGGCCGGGTTGAAGGACTGGAGAGTGGCGGTTGAACTCGCGGAGTCGGGAGCAGCGGTCTTGGTAGGCATATGCGAAGTGTAGACCCGGGAAAGATCTCGACCGGAGACCCCCAGTCCGAGTCTCCGGCCGACACAGCAACCCTCCCTGGCATGTAATCCAGTGGGTCTGCTTCTAGAACCCTCGAAACCAGCCGAAGTTGTGGCGCCCGGAGTTAAGGCTCTCTAAGTATCCGGCTCCCAGTCTGGCTTTGCCGAGAGCTGACCGCGGCGGATACGGTCGGCGGCGTCCCGGCGCCGCTTCATCTCCGATTCGAAGCCGTACTCGGTCGGCTCGTAGAAGCGGCTCTCTTCGAGCCCGGCGGGCATCATCGGCTGGTCGGTGACGCCGCCCGGCTGGTCATGCGGGTAGCGGTACCCGGCACCCCGTCCGAGCTTGGATGCGCCGGAGTAGTGGCTGTCACGCAGGTGTTCGGGCGGCAGTTCCGGCCCGTTCTGTCTGACCTCCTCCCGGGCCCGGTTCAGGCCCATGTAAGAGGCGTTCGACTTCGGCGCCAGAGCGAGATACGTGGCCGCCTGTGCGAGGTTGATCGCCGCCTCCGGCATGCCGACCCGGTCGACCGCGGAAGCGGCCGCCGTGGCGACCGAGAGTGCCCGGGGATCGGCGTTGCCGATGTCCTCGGAGGCCAGCACGACCATACGACGGGCGATGTAGCGGGGATCCTCGCCGGCCTCGACCATCACCGCCAGGTAGTAGAGCGAGGCGTCCGGGTCGGAGCCGCGGGTCGCCTTGATCCAGGCCGAGATGTAGTCGTAGTGGTGGTCGCCGCCCTTGTCGTAGGCGATCGCCTGGGCCTGGAGTGCGTCTTCGACTTCGGGGATGCCCGCATCTCCGCCGGCCGCCGCGACCCTTTCGAGGGCGGAAAGCGCCGAGCGGGCATCACCGCCGACCCGGTCGGCCAGCAGGTCGAGGGCTTCGGCCGTCACCGTCACCCTTCCCGCCACGCCGTTCTGCTCGTCGGCCAGCGCCCGGTCGAGAAGCTGGCGGATCTCACCGGTTCCGAGCGGCTTGAGTTCGTAGACCTGGCAGCGCGAGATCAGGGCCGAGTTGACCTCGAAGTACGGGTTCTCGGTGGTCGCGCCGATCAGGGTCAGCGTGCCGGCTTCGACCGCAGGCAGCAGGGCATCCTGCTGTGCCTTGTTGAAGCGGTGGATCTCGTCGAGGAAGAGCACGGTGCGCCTGCCCGCCGATGCCTGACGCTGCTCGGCACGGCCGATCACCTCCCGGATTTCGGCCCGGCCGGCGTTGACTGCCGACTCCTCTTCGAAGGCTCCGTCAAGGGTCGTGGCGACGACCCTGGCCAGGGTCGTCTTTCCGGTGCCGGGGGGGCCGTAGAGGATGGCGCTGTGGGGGCGGCCCGATTCGATCGCCCCGCGCAGGGCCGTGCCCGGTTCGAGGATGTGCTGCTGGCCGACGATTTCGGCCAGCGTCCGCGGGCGCATCCGCGCCGCCAGCGGGGCGTCGGGGCCGACGACCGGTCCGGGGGGCGGCTCGGGTTCGCCGGCGTCGAATAGCTGATCGTCCATCGGTTCAGAGGATGACGAAACGCGAGGACGCCGAGGTTCGCACGGTTCACTGGCTCATGTAGATCTCCACAAGGATCTCATCGGTTCCTTCGAGCAGCCCCGTGATGACTTGGTGGGGCACGACATTCATCGACGTAGGCCTGCGACCAAGTTCTGGCCACTGGGCACCCAGGCCCGTTCGCGAGCTGACGGACCGTTTTGTTGGAATACTTGGTACTGCCGAATTCGGAACCCAACAGCTTGCGAGAGGAAAAAGCCCAACCTCCATCCTCGAGGGGTTCTCTCCCAGAGTATTTGTGACTCAAGACCAGAGCGTTCTAGCCCGGGCGGGATGAAAAGTGGCGCCCTAAGAATCGAGAACGCGAATCGTTTTCGATGCCTGGTAAGGGTCAATCCCAGAAAGGCAGCAGAGGCACGATACCCGGGGTTCATGTTTAGAGCAATATGGATCACATCCGTCTTCCGCGTAAGCGAGCGGGCCAATTTTTCCCGGAGACGGCCTAGAATGGCGCCGTGGCAGACGGTCCCACAAACCACCACTTCCTGCGCGGCAAGACTAGCGAGGCGCTGCTCGCGTCGCTGATGCTCATGTCAGCTGCGCTGCTGATCATCTATAGGTCGAGCCTGAACTTCATGCTCGACGGCTGGGGTTTCATCATATACCGTGAAGAGGGTGATGTCGGGGACTTTCTCGATCCCCACAACGAGCACATCTCGCTTTTGCCGGTAGCGATCTACAAGCTGTTCCTCTCGGCATTCGGAATGGGCTCAGCTATGCCGCTCCATATCTTCTCGGTAATCGTGTTCCTATTGAGCGTTCTGATGCTCTTCCTGTACCTGAAACTTCTGGTGGGCAAACCCGCGGCACTCATCGGGTGCGCGGTAATTCTGTTCTTCGGCGCCGCTTGGGAGGACCTGCTCTGGGCCTTCCAGATTGGCTTCTCGATTTCAATGGCTGCCGGCCTTGGAGCACTCATCATGCTCCGTCGCCAGGATGCGTTCGGAGACCGCGTTGCCTGCCTACTCCTTGTGATATCAGTCATCTCTACGTCGCTCGGAATCCCGTTCGCCATCGGGTCGGTAGTCTGTCTACTACTACAGCGCAACAACCTCTTCTCGCGTCTCTACACAATCGCGATTCCCGCGGTCGTCTACGGTGTCTGGTATCTAGGCTGGGGTCATACAGCCGAGAGCGCCCTCAGCCTCAAGAACGCTGTCAACGCTCCCGAATACATCGCGCAATCCTTCTCGTTGACTGTGACAGAGGTAACTGGCCTCTCAAAGGTGATCCAAAGCTCAGAGGTCCTGCCAAGCCTGCTGGTCGGGCTACTCGCACTCGCCGCGGTAGCGTGGGGGGTCAGTGGACGGGATCGCGTCCCCGAACCTCTGCTGGTGGCAGCGGCGATTGCAGTCGCCTTCTGGGGACTCGCAGCACTCAACTTGGCGCCGGGCCGCGATTTCGACACAAGCCGCTACCAGTTCCCGAACGCCGTATTCCTCTTAATGATCGTAGCGGGTGCCTTCGAAGGCGCCAAGCTGCGCGCCCGACTGATCGCCACACTAGGACTCGTAGCGGTAGCCGCCATCGCCGTCAATCTTGAATTACTGCACAGAGGCTATATAGACTACTTTAAGCCGCTCTCTGACAAGGGTATGGCTGGGCTAACCGCACTCAGCATCGCTCGCGATTCGGCAGATCCCAAGGTGCTCGTAGGTATGAACCAGGATGACTCGGCGATAGTTGGCGCCAGAGCCTACTTCAACGCTGAGGATAAATACGGCTCACCGGCATGGTCGAAGGTGGAACTTCTCGAATCCTCAAACTTTGCTCGAACCAGAGTCGACGAGATCTTGGTTGCTGCTCTACCGATCAGAGCCATACCGCTACCCGCTGGGCTCACATCAAGGTCCTGTCGGACAGTTGAGTCGGGAACGCTTGGTTCGACCAGAGAGATCCCTCTTCCGTCCCGTAGGTTCACCTTTCAGCCACAGAGCGAGGTCTACCTCGCTGTCGGCCGATACGGTGATGGTGTAACCACTGGAGCAGCCCTTGCTGAGCCGTTGGATAGAATGATGGTTCAAGTACCCAGAGACTCCTCGGATGTCCCGTGGCGAATAGGCTTCTTGGGAAACGGTGAGGTCCGCGTCTGCTCAGAAGTAGAATCTAGACAAGGCCGCAATTAGCTCTTGAGGTAGTTGCCGCGGCTAAGGCTATACTCGAGCTATATGTCGGCACTGTCGGGTACCTACTTTCCATTTTGTTCATTGCGAGCTTGGCTTCACCGAAGTACAGTTGCTCCAAGAAGTCGGCTTGACTTTGGGCGTGGCGGCAGGTCATAACCTTCAGCGGCAGCTCAACGGTCAGGTTCAGGTGCTTGGAGAGTAGTGATGAGACAGTTTCTATGACCTCACGCCTATATACCTTGAACGCGTTGCTAGTGTTGTTGAGAGGATGACGAGGGGCGCAGAGGCCGAGGGCGACTCCCGGAACATCCGCTAGATTTCTGCTTCTGATGGATGAGACCAAGGGTGGAGAGGAAGCCACCGGCACTTCTGGGCGGCATGATCTTCTCCGGCATTTGCCGGTCATCCTGCTCGGCCTCGCGATGGTCGTATCCGGCGTCTGGATCCTCAGCCTGACCTCGAATCTGACCTTCATCGCCGACGAATGGAACCTGCTGCTGCTCCGCCAGGGATGGGGTGTCGGACAACTCATGGAACCGTTCGCCGGACACCCGATCATGGCGCCCGCATTCATCTTCAAGGCCCTCCAGGATCTGTTCGGCATTGAATCGGCAAGGCCCATGCAACTCGCCGCGACCGCCACTTTTCTGGTGATGAATGCGCTGCTTTTCGTCTACCTGCGCCGCCGCCTCGGGTCCTGGGGAGCACTTATCGGGACTGTCCTGATTCTGTTCCTCGGAGCTGCTTTCGAGGATCTGCTCTGGGCCTTCCAGATCGGATACTTCGGATCAGTGGCGGCCGGCCTGGGGGCCCTGATCGCTCTCGACAGAGATGACGCACGTGGCGATCTCCCCGCCTCGATCCTGCTGGTTGTAGGCCTGAGCTTCTCCAGCGTCGGAATCGCCTTCGTGGCTGCCGCGGTCGCAGAGTGGGCACTCAACCCCAGGGATCGCAGGCGCCGGCTCTTCGTGCCGGGCGCAGCCATGCTCTTCTACGTGGTCTGGTGGGTGGTTTGGGGTCACGCGACCAGCGTGGGCAGCCCTGAACCGGAGTTCCAGCTCTCAGTACTTCCGAAAGTCCCCGGGTACATATTCGATGCTTCCGCTGCCGGTCTTGTTTCAATTGCCGGGCTCGCAACCGGTGACGGTTCAGAGCAGGAGCAGCCAAATCTGATCTGGGGCCGGGTCGGGTACTGGTTGTGCTCGGACTGGCGATCTGGCGACTGCGGAAGCTCGGCAACGTCCCGCGCGCGTTCCCGGTTACCGCGGCCGGCGCCCTCTGCTTCTACCTCCTGGTAGCCCTGGCTCATGATGCCTATGTCGTGTCCGGTGCCGGCGAGGTGAGACCCCCGACGGTGAGTCGCTACCAACTGCCATCTGCGGTCCTGATCGTATTGATGGCTTCCAATCTCCTTCGCGGAATACGACTGCAGACCAGGGATCTCGCTGTCGCAGGCGTCTTGAGCCTGATCGCAATTTCCGGTGGCATCCAGTTGATGTCCGAGAAAGCCGAAGAGCGTTGGGAACCGGCCTCGGCCTGTGCAAGGGCCACCCTCTCGGGGATCGACGCTGCGGCTCCCGACGTTCAGCCCGGATACGCATTCAAACTGGGTGCTTCGTTCGACCTGACGGCAGCCGAATACCTGAGTGCCGTCGAGGCTCACGGCTCGCCCGCATTCACGCCGACTGAACTCCAGGATCAGGAACCCCCCTTCAGGACGACCGCCGACTCCTCGCTGATCAGTTCGAGTGGCATCGCGCTCAGCGGCACGCCGGCGGTCTTCACCGACCCGAGCTGCAGGAAGACGACGCCGGCCGCCGGCAGCCTCAGCCGGCCACCGGGCACCTGGACGGTCGAGAACCTCGGCGAAACGGAGCTCGCCGTCAGCCTCGCCCGGCTCGGTGCGCCACCCGGAATCCTGATCGGCGCGGTACTGCCGAAGTCCACCGCAGGCATGGAGCTGCCGGCCGGCAGCCTCGAAAACCCCTGGGCAGTCAGCTTCGGTGGCGAAGGGCAGGCACGTGCGGATCTGCTCACAAGACAGACGGGAGTGACCGGACGCCGGTGAAACTGCCCGGCCAAGTCAGTCCTGGTGGCTGGCGTGGATCTCGCCGAGAATCTCTTCAACGCCGTAGTTCTGTTTCCATCCGGGGTAATCCCGTTCGAAGGCGCTGAGGTCCGAGATCCACCAGCGATGGTCCCCGATCCTGTTTTCATCGCTCAGGGTCCAGTCCAGCTCACGGCCGGTGATCCTTTCGCACATCTCGATCGCTTCCAGCATCGAGCAGTTACTCCTGCGGCCGCCGCCGATGTTGTAGACAGCGGCCGACTTCGGATCGGCGGTGAACTCGACGAAGGCGTCGACCAGATCGGCGCCAGTCGATGTTGTCCCTGACCTGTTTTCCGCCGTAGCCGAAGACGGTGTAGGACCTGCCCGTCGATCACGCATTTCATCAAGTAGGACAGAAAGCCGTGAAGCCGGCCCCTGCGTGCTGGGGCCGGTCAGGCAGCCGCCACGGAAGCAGACCGTCGGCATGTCGAAGTAGCGCCCGTACTCCTGCACCAGGAGGTCGGCGGCGGCCTTGGATACACCGAAAAGCGAGTGGGTCGACTGGTCGATCGACATAGACGTATCGATTCCGCCGAAATACCTGTGGTCCTCGGGAAGCTCCAGTCGGGTCTCGGTCTCCTGTAGCGGCAGGCGGTTGGGCAGGTCTCCGTAGACCTTGTTGGTCGAGCAGAAGATGAACGGTGAGTCCGGGCAGTGATCCCTGGCTGTTTCGAGCAAGTTCAGGGTGCCGGTCGCGTTGACCCCGAAGTCGGTGAAGGGCTCGCGGGCCGCCCAGTCGTGGGAAGGCTGCGCGGCCGTATGGATGACCAGGTCCGGCCCGCCCGGGACCTCCCTGAACACCCGAGCGACACCTTCGGAATCCCTGATGTCCAGCTCCACTTCGCGGAATTCCTCGAAGTCGCGGACCAGAGCCTGGCTGACTTCCCGGGTCGAAGCCTCCGGTCCGAAGAAGGTTGCTCGCATATCGTTTTCGATGCCGACGACGCGCCAGCCGTCGCGGCAGAGCCGACTGACCGACTGGGAGCCGATCAGGCCTCCCGAGCCGGTG
>CAVPWA010000016.1:0-289201 GCA_963709375.1 uncultured Solirubrobacterales bacterium | reverse complement strand
CGATCCTGTTTTCATCGCTCAGGGTCCAGTCCAGCTCACGGCCGGTGATCCTTTCGCACATCTCGATCGCTTCCAGCATCGAGCAGTTACTCCTGCGGCCGCCGCCGATGTTGTAGACGGCGGCGGACTCGGATCGGCGGTGAACTCCACGAACGCGTCGGCCAGATCGGCGCAGTGGATGTTGTCGCTGACCTGTTTGCCCCCGTAGCCGAAGACCGTGTACGGCGTGCCGGTCATCGCGCATTGCATCAAGTAGGACAGAAACCCGTGAAGCCGGCGCCTGCGTGCTGCCCGGACCCGTCAGGCAGCCGCCGCGGAAGCAGACGGTCGGCATGTCGAAGTAGCGCCCGTACTCCTGCACCAGCAGGTCGGCGGCGGCCTTCGATACGCCGAAAAGCGAGTGGGTGGAGCGGTCGATCGACATAGACGTATCGATTCCGCCCAAACCACCCGTGGTCCTCGGGAAGCTCCAGTCGGGTCCCGGCCGTGTAGCGGCAGCGGTTCGGCAGGTCTCCGTAGACCTTGTTGGTCGACAGAAGATGAACGGTGAGTCCGGGCGGTGGTGGCTGGCTGCCTCGAGCAAGTTCAGCGTGCCGGTCGCGTTGACCCCGAAGTCGGTGTGGGGCTCGCCGGCCGCCCAGTCGTGGGTCGGCTGCGCGGCCGTATGGATGACCAGGTCCGGCCCGCCCGGGACCTCCCTGAACACCCGAGCGACACCTTCGGAATCCCTGATGTCCAGCTCCACTTCGCGGAATTCCTCGAAGTCGCGGACCAGAGCCTGGCTGACTTCCCGGGTCGAAGCCTCCGGTCCGAAGAAGGTTGCTCGCATATCGTTTTCGATGCCGACGACGCGCCAGCCGTCGCGGCAGAGCCGACTGACCGACTGGGAGCCGATCAGGCCTCCCGAGCCAGTGACTATCGCTGTGCGCATGAAGGTCATTTCAGCATCCGAACCCTATGCCTTGAGGTAGTCACCGCGGCTCAGGTGGTACTCAAGCCATATGTAGAGAACTATGAACAGGTACCTGCTTCCCATCTCACGCATGGCGAGCTTCGCCTGGCCCGCGGTCCGATCCGACCACGAAGTAGGGACAACCTTGAAACTGTGACCACGCGTCACCGCTTTCAGCGGCATCTCGACCGTGAGGTTGAAGTGCTTTGAAAGCAGCGGTGACATCGTCTCGACGACCTCCCTGCGGTAACCCTTGAAGGCGTTGGTGGTGTCGTTGTAGTGAAGGCGAAAGATTGAGCTAATGAAGGAGTTTGCCATACGGTTGACGATCAGCTTCAAACGCGGGTACCCCGTGACGGCCGCCCCGGGCACGAACCTGGATCCGAACGCGCAGTCCCAGCCCTGGCTGAGGATTTGGTGATAGGTGACGAGGTCCTCGGGGTCGTCGGAGCAGTCGGCCATCATAATCACGACCGCGTCACCGGTGAACTCTTCGAGGCCGGCCCTGATCGCCAAGCCGAAACCTCCGGAGTTGGACGAAGGCCGGCATACGACCCTGGAGTTCGACTCGCTGATGCCCTCGACCAGATCCCGGGTGCGGTCGCGGCTGTGGTCGTCAATAACCAGTACCTCGTAGTTGATCGACTCACGCTCGAGAACTGCCACGACACCTCCAATCATCCGGACGATCGAGCCCTCCTCGTCGCGGGCGGGCACGAGAACGGACAGCTTCATCGGGCTACTGCCGCAAGACTTTCGAGGTGTTCGCTTGCCCACTCGTGAATGTCGCCCATGATCGTCTGTGCGTTGCGCCTTGGGCGCCACGCCGAGTGGGCGAAAATGGCGGAGCAATCGGAAAGATAGATCGGGACGTCCCCGGCGCGGTCATTCGTCTCCGCGGCGACCGTGGCCGTCTTGCCAGCCAAGCGCTCGCAGATCTCCGTGGCCTCGAGTAGCGAGAGGCTGATCTCGCGGCCTCCGCCGACGTTGAACGTCCGGCCGTGCCAGCCGTCTGGATCGAGCAGCTGCAGCTCGACCAGATCGGCAAGGTCGAGCACGTGCAGAAGGTCGCGCACCTGTTTGCCCGAACCGCCGTAACCGATGTAGGCGAGCGGTCGCTCCAGGAGATGGGCCAGCATCCAGTGGGTGAACACACCTTGGTCGACTTTGCCCATCTGCCATGGGCCTGCGATCACGCCACAGCGGTTGATCACGGTCCGCACCGGGAACTGCTCGGCATACTCGGCGATCAGCAACTCCGCCGCAAGCTTCGTCGTACCGTAAAGCGTGCGAGCCCCGGGTAGCGGCATCGACTCGCTCACCCCGGCGGCCGAAATCCCCGGCTCAGTTTGCTCCTCTGACAGCTCGAACCGCGTCGCTGTCTCGTCAAGGGCCGCCGCTCTCAGGGCGGCCAGCGGATAGATCCGGCTGGAGGAAAGAAAGATCAGCTGACAGCGCTGCTGTCGAGCCAGTTCGAGGCAGTTGTAGGCCCCGGTCAGGTTGGTCTCGTACAGGTAAGAGGTGTCGCCGTCGACTCCGCTCATGACAGAGGGTTCGGCCGAGCACTCAATCAGCGCGTCAATCGGAGGCAGGCTGGCGAGGTCCGCCGGCTCACGCACGTCACCCTTCACGAACTCAACCCCGGCCTCGGCCAGGCGGTCCAAGTTCAGTTCCGAGCCGCTGCGGTGGAGGTTGTCCAGCGCAATGATCCTTCGCCATGGCTCCCGCGCGGCCATGCCAACCGCCAGGTTGGACCCGACGAACCCCGCTCCTCCCGTGATCAGTACCGAACTCAAGATGCCTTTCAGTTGCTCTACTCGGCGCTCATGCTAGACGGGCGAGGCGATCCGCGACGGCAGGTCTGGTGGGATAATGGCCGTCGATGCGCGCACCCGAGCTGCTCCAGCGACTGATCCGGTTCAACACCGTGAACCCTCCCGGCAACGAGGGAGAGGCCCTGGACTTCCTGAAGGAACTGCTGGACGAAGCGGGCTGGCAGAGCGAGATCCTGGCGAAGGTGCCGGAGCGGCCCAACCTGGTCGCCCGCCTGAAGGGTGCCGCGCCCGGTCCGACCCTTGCCCTGATCAGCCACGTCGACACCGTGCCGGCAGACCCCACCGAATGGACCGTCGATCCCTGGGGTGGCGAGCTGAGAGACGGGTACGTCTGGGGGCGCGGCGCACTCGACATGAAAGACCAGGTCGCCTCCGAGACCGCCGCCTGCGTCGCTCTGGCGGAGTCGGGCTGGCGCCCGGCCGAGGGCGACCTGCTGCTGGTGGTCGCCGCCGACGAGGAGACCGGCGCCCACTTCGGCGCCCAGTGGCTCTGCGAAGAAGTCCCCGAAAAGGTGCGCTGCGACTGGGTCGTCAACGAAGGCGCGGGTGAGATGGTCGAGTTCGACGGTCGCCGCTTCTTCACGCTCTCGGTCGGCGAGAAAGGCACCTTCCGATTCACGATCCGGGCCTCCGGTACGGCGGGCCACGGTTCGATCCCCGGGGTAGGGGACAACGCCCTGCTCAAGCTCGCACCAGCCCTGGCCCGGCTCGACCGGCAGCCGCCGCGTGAATCGACACCCGACACCGACCGCTTTCTGGAAACCCTGCTCGGCCACGTGCCGGACGACCTCGACGCGGCGCTGGGCGAGGTCCGTGCGGCCGACCCGCTGCTGGCCGACCTGCTGGCCGACCCGATGCTGGGGGTCACGCTCGCCCCGACCATGGCGGCCGCTTCGAACCGGGAGAACGTGATCCCTTCCAGGGCCGAGCTGGTGGTCGACTGCCGGACCCCTCCGGGCATGACCGGGGAAGAGGCGCTGGAGCGCATCGGCTCGGTGATCGGCGAAGGCGACTGGCAGATCACCTTCAACGACCCGGTGGTCGGCAACCGCTCCGACTACGGAGGGCCGCTGGCCGAGGCGCTGGAAGAGTGGTCCGACCTGACCGAACCGGGAAGCGGCGTGCTGCCCCTGGTCATGCCCGGCTTCTCCGACAGCCACTGGTTCCGCAAGGCCTTCGGCGCGACCGTCTACGGCTTCTGCCCGCAGAGCACGATGAGCCTGGCCGAAACCAAACCGCTGGTTCACGGGGCTGACGAGCGCGTCGCCGTTGCCGACGTCGAGCTGATGGAGAACCTGTTCACCTGGCTGCCCCCGAGGTTGCTGGGCACCGCCGGGTAGCCGACTTTCAATGGCGGCTAGGATGGCCGTCCATGTTCAAACGCATAGACCACATCGGCGTCGCGGTCGAGGATCTCGACTCCGCCATCAAACTTTACGAGCGAAGCTTCGAGATGGAACTCGTGCATCGCGAAACCGTCGAGTCCCAGGGGGTCGAGGCCGTCCTGCTCGACGTCGGCGAGGGACACATCGAACTACTTGCCCCGCTCGGCCCGGACACTCCGGTCGGCAAGTTCCTGGCCAGGAAAGGACAGGGCATCCACCACGTCGCCTACTCGGTAGAAGACATCGACAAGGCGCTGGAGCAGGCCAAGGCGATCGGCCTCAAGCTGATCGACGAGTCCCCGCGGACCGGTATCCGCGGCAGCCGCGTCGCTTTCGTTCATCCCGCGGCCACCGGCTCGGTTCTGACCGAGATCGTCCAGCCGGCCGAGGATCACTGATGGCCACCAACCGGGTTGAGATCGGGTTCGAGGGTGGGCCGGTCGTACCGGCGAAGCTCGACGACAAACAACTGGACGAGCTTCGCAAGGCGCTGAAAAGCGGCGAGAGCCCCCATGAGTTCCAGAGCGGTGACGAAACCGTGATCCTCGATCTGAACAAGGTGATCTTCGTCAGGATCGACACCAACGAGAGCAAGGTCGGCTTCTAGCCCGGAGGACCATCGGCGGCGTCTTCGTCGGCGAGCAGTGCGGGGTACCCGGTCCGGCGCTCGAACGTCTGCTTCATCTCGCCGCTGATCCGGTCGAGGAACTCGCGCCTGTAGAGGTCGTCGGTCATCCGGACCGCCCTCCACCGCAACGATCATGCCGCACCGCGCGGCGACCGGGCGGGCAACCGCCATATCCTGCGCGGCCGATGAAGAACGCCCTGAAAAATGCCGACCTCGGCCTGTTGCGCCTGATGCGCACCCGGGGTCATCACCCGGTCACCGAAAAGGCCGCCCAGGTGATCGCCAGGTCCGGCGACAACGGCTACCTGTGGATCACGCTCGGCACGCTCGGCTTCCTGTTCGACTCGAGACGGCGCAAGCAGTGGCTGACGACAGGCCTGATCGGGCCGATCGGCATCGGCGTCAACTTCGGCGTCAAGCTGATCTTCAAGCGACCGCGGCCGAGCCTCGAGGGCCTGCCGCCGCTCGGCGGTGCGCCGTCCTCCCTTTCGTTCCCCTCCGCCCACGCCACCGCGTCGTTCGCCTCGGCCACCGCGATGGCGAGGATCGCGCCCGAATACCGCTATGTCCTGTTCGGAATCGCCTCAGTGATGGCCGTGACCCGACCCTATCTCGGCATGCACTACCCGAGCGACGTACTCGCCGGGATCGCCCTCGGAACGACGGTCGGCGCCCTGTTGCCGCTGCCGGCGGTCGAGCCGGCCGACGAGACGGCGGCACCGAGCCCGTCCGGAGCGGTCGAATGAAGGTCGGCATCGTCGGCATGCCGAACGCCGGCAAGTCGACCCTCTTCAACGCCCTGACCGAAGGCGGCGCCCAGACCGGCGACTACCCCTTCACGACGATCGAGCCGAACGTCGCCGTGGCCGAGGTTCCCGATCAGCGCCTCGACGCCCTGGTGCAGACCCTCGACAGCTCGAAGGTGACGCCGGCGACGATCTACTTCCACGACATCGCCGGACTGGTCAAGGGCGCCTCGGAGGGCGAAGGTCTCGGCAACAAGTTCCTCGCCTCGATCCGCGAGACCGACGCGATCTGCCATGTGGTGCGCGCCCATGCCGACAGCGGCGTGCCGCATCCGGACGGCTCGGTCAACCCGCTGCGCGACATCGAGACGATCGAAACGGAACTCGTGCTCTCCGACTACGAACAGACCGAACGCCGGCTGGAGAGGGTTACCAAGCAGGCCCGCTCCGGTGATGCCGAGGCGATCGCCGAGCGCGACTGGCTGGAGAAGGTTCGCGACGCTCTGGCAGAAGGCCGGCCGGTGCGCTCGGTCCCCGCCCCCGAAGGCGCCCCCGATGCCGAACGCCATCTTCAGGCCCTGACCTCGAAGCCGATGCTCTACGTGGCGAACGTCGACGAAGGCACCAGTGAGGTCCCGTCCGAGATCGCCGATCTCGCCGCCAGACACGATGCCGTGGCAATCGCTCTGAGCGCCCGGATCGAAGGAGAGCTGGCCGAGCTCGATGCTGAAGAGGCGGCCGAGATGCGCGAGTCCTACGGGGTCGAAGGCGAATCCGGCCTCGCCCGGCTGGTCCGAGCGGCCTACGACCTGCTCGGCCTGATCACCTTCTTCACCGCCGGTGAGCAGACCGAGGCGGTAGCCCGCAGCCTGCCGCGCGGGGGCAGCGCGCTCGATGCGGCCGGAACGATCCACACCGACATCCAGGACAACTTCATCAAGGCCGAGGTAATCGACTTTTCGGAGCTGGTCGAACTCGGGACCTATGCCGCCGCCCGGGAACGTGGCCTGCTGCGCATCGAAGGGCGCGACTACGTGGTCCGCGACGGCGACGTCGTCACGATCAAGGTCTGAGCGCAGGCGCGCCGGGTTACTCGGAGTGGGAGTAGGCTGCGCCTGAGGCTCAGGTCGGCCTCAAAAAGAGGGTCCCGCAACTGCGGACCAGACGAACGAGGAGATTTCGACAGTGGACTACAAGCTTCTGATGGGCGGCGAATGGATCGAGACCGGCGAGTGGGACGAGGTACTCAGTCCGTACGACGGCTCACCCGTGGCCCGGGTCGCCCAGGGCGACGAAGGGACCGTGAACCGTGCGATAGAGACTGCGCACCAGGTCTTTTCCGAAGGCGGCCTTCCCCAGTACCGGCGGGCCGAGATCCTCGATCGGGCAGCCGACATCGTTCGAGAGAAGCGAGACGAGCTGGCCGAGGTGATCTGCCGCGAGGCCGGCAAGCCGATCAAGACTGCGACCGTAGAGGCCGAGCGCACGGTTGACACGCTGAAGTTCTCGGCTACCGAGGCCCGCAAGCTGACCGGTGGCACGGTGCCGATGGAGGCCTCCTCCGGTGGGGTCGGCAAGCTCGGCGTGATGCTGCGCGTGCCGTACGGGGTGGTCGGCGCGATCAGCCCCTTCAACTTCCCGCTCAACCTGGTCGCCCACAAGCTCGGCCCGGCGATCGCCGCCGGCAACGCGATCGTGCTGAAGCCGGCCGGGCAGACCCCCGTCTCCTCGATCAAGCTGGCCGAGATCCTGATCGAAGCCGGCCTGCCGAACGGCTGGCTCAGCGTCATCCCCGGCAGCGGCCGCTCGGTCGGCAATGCGATCGTCGAGCACGAGCTGACCCGCGCGATTACCTTCACCGGCTCCGTCCCGGTCGGCTGGGGCATCGCCGGAAGAGTCCCCGACAAGAAGGTCAACCTCGAGCTCGGCTCAAACGCCCCGCTGATCGTCAACGAAGACGGCGACTGGCAGACGGCCGCCGACAAGGCACGCATCCACGCCTTCTCCCACGCCGGGCAGAGCTGTATCTCGACCCAGCGCATCCTGCTGCACGAAGCGATCGCCGATCAGTTCATCGAGCGATTCGTCGCCAACGTCGACGGCCTCGTGGTCGGTGACCCGATGGATCCCGAGACCGACGTCGGACCGCTGATAACCCCGGGTGACCGCGACCGGGTCAAGGATTGGATCGACGAAGCCGCGGCCTCCGGGGCAAAGGTCCTGACCGGTGGCGACCTGGTCGACGACGGCCGCTGCCTGGCGCCGACCGTGATCGAGGAGCCCGCCCGGGCGAACAAGGTCTGGTGCGAGGAGATCTTCGGGCCGGTGGCGACGATCCACCGTTTCTCCAGCTTCGAGCAGGGTCTCGAGATGGCCAACGATTCGAAGTTCGGCCTGCAGGCCGGAGTCTTCACCCGCGACATCGGCAACGGGCTGAAGGCCGCCGAGACACTCGAATTCGGAGGAGTACTGGTCAACGAGGTTCCCACCTTCCGCGCCGACCAGCAGCCATACGGAGGTGTCAAGGACTCCGGCAATACCCGCGAGGGTCCGGCCTACTCGGTGATCGAGCTGACCGAAGAACGAATGGTCACCTTCCAGGGCTGAGCGCCGCCCTGGTTCATCGCAGCCGCGGGCCCGGTTTACGGGTTTTACCACGAGAACCGACTGCGGCCGGGCCGATAAGGTGCGGCCAAGGCCGTCTGAGGAGGAGACCGGCGCCGGTGGCGCGACGACTTCCGGCGGTGATCGACGACGGAAGGTGGAGAGCGTGGGCACTATCAACGGCGGCGAACTGTTCGTCAGGGCGATGGCGGCGGAGAACCTGAAGTTCCTCTTCGGCCTCCCTTCCCCGACGGTGGATCCGATCCTCGCCAACCTCGAGGAAAACGGGATCCGCTTCATCCCGGTCCACCATGAATCGGCCGCCCTTCACATGGCCGAGGGTCTCTACAAGACGACCGGTCAGGCCTCGGCCGTGATCGCCAACCCCGGACCGGGATCGGCCAACCTGATCCCCGGCGTGATCACCGCCAGACACGAAGGCGTGCCGGTCCTGGTGATCACCTCCCAGCACCGCCTCGGTGTGGTCTACCCGTCGCCACCGACCACCTTCCAGGGCCAGGACCAGATCGACGCCTTCAAGGCCGCGGTCAAATGGGGCGGCCCGATCTTCCAGTGGGAGCGGACCGCCGAGGTGATGCGGCTCGCTTTCCGCGAGATGTGGAACGGTCGGCCCGGGCCGGTCCAGATCGATATCCCGGCTCCGATCCTCTACGAAGAAGGAGAAGCATCGGACGCGCCGGTCCGCGCTCCCGAGGCATACCGCGCCTCCGAACCCCAGGCCTCGGCTGCACAGATCGAGCAGACCGTCGACCTGCTGGCCGATGCGAAACGGCCCGTGCTGATTCCCGGAGCGGGGGCGGACCACTGCGGCGCCCACGCGGAAATCCTGGAGATCGCCGAGACCCTCGGCTGCCCTGTTGTGCCGACCATGGCCGGCCGCGCCACGATCTCCATGGAGCATCCCAACTACGTCTTCGGTTTCGGCGAGGCGGGCATCGCCGCGCGCAGGGAGGCCGACGTGATCCTGGTCGCCGGCTCCCGGCTCGGCAACCTCGACCTTCCCTACGACAAGTACTGGGGCGACGGCGCCGACTGCTCGCTGATCCAGATCGACACCGACCCGACCAGCATCGGGGTCTCGCGGCCGATCTCGCTCGGCATCGTCGCCGACGCGAAAGACGCGCTGGCCGGCATCGCCGCCGGGCTGAAGGAACGCGGGGTCGAGCCGAAAGGCCGCGACGACCTCGACCGCTACCAGCAGATCGACCGCGAATGGCACGAGACGCAGTTCAGCGTGGTCGAGGAATGGGACGGTCCGGGGATCCATCCGGGACAGGCGATCGGCAAGGTAGCGGAGGTATTCGGAGACCAGGCCGTCTACACGGTCGACGGCGGCAATACCGCGCTCTGGGCCTACTCGCTGCTGCCTTCGACCCCTCCGCGCTCCTACCATTCGATCCTCGAGCTGGGGATGCTCGGCACCGGCATACCCGTCGGCGATCGGGGCCAAGTTCGGCGAGCCGGACCGCGAGGTCGTATGCGTCACCGGTGACGGCGCCGCCGGCTTCAACATCATGGAGATGCAGACCGCCCGCCGCGAGGGAGTCAAGGTCACGACGGTCGTACTGGCCGAAGGCAACTGGACGATGGAGGAACCGAACGAGATCGCCCTCTACGGTCGGACCTTCGGCACCGAACTCGGCGTGATCCGTTGGGACACCGTCGCCGAAGGCCTCGGCTGCCACGGCGAGTACGTCGAGTCTCTCGACGAACTCGAGCCGGCCCTGAAGCGGGCGCAGGAATCGGAGAAGCCCGCCGTGGTCGCGATCCATACCAACGCCGATGCCAACCGGGCGATCCCGCCGGAGATGGTCGGACGCTTCTTCGAGGTCTACTCGGGCCCGCTGGAGTAGGGCGGCTCAGGCTTCGAGGCGGCCGTCGGTGATGTGGACGGTGCGGTCGGCGTAGCCGGTGATGCGCTCGTCGTGGGTGACGATGATCGCCGCCGTGCCGCGACTCTTCATCTCGTCCCGGATCAGCTCGACCATCTGCTCGCCGAGCTTCGTATCCAGGGCCGAAGTCGGCTCGTCGAACATGACCAGGGCCGGCTCGTTCATCAGCGAACGGCCGATCGCGACCCGCTGCTTCTGGCCGCCCGAGAGCTGCGAAGGGAGGTTGCCGGCCCGATCCTCGAGGCCGAGTTCCTCAAGCAGCTGGTCGGCCCGCCGGTTGGCCCGCTTGCGGTCGCGTGAGCCGATCTCGTCGACCACCAGCAGGTTCTCCCGCGCGGTCAGGAAAGGGATCAGGTTGACGGTCTGGAAGACGAAGCCGACCGAGTCGCGCCGGAACTCGGTGAGCTGCTTGGAGGAGTAGTCCGAGATGTCCTTGCCGCCGACCACGACCTTGCCTTCGGTCGGCGAGAGGATGCCACCGGCGATCGAACAGAGCGTCGTCTTGCCGGAGCCGGAAGGGCCGACCAGGGCGACGATCTCGTCCGAGGCGAGGGTGAGGTCGGCATGGTCGAGCGCGACGACCTCCTCGTCGGCGACCTCATAAACCTTGCGCACCGCCTGCATCTCGAGCGCCGGCGTCGAATCCGCTGCGGCGCCGCCGGACCCGCCGGTGGTTTCTTCTTCTGTCGTGGTTTCGCTCATCGCTCCTCCGGATTGTCGGTGAAAAGTTCGTTCACTGCCCGCCGCCGATCGCCTGGGCGGGATCTACTCGAAGCACGCGGCGCAGAGAGAAAGCACAGCCGACAACCGCCGCGAAGAGCAGTACCAGGGTGCTGCCGATCAGCCTGCCACTGCCGGCGGTGAACGGGATCGAGCCGACCGGGATCACCGCATCGAGTGCCAATGCCGCCGCCGCACCAACCGCACAGGCGATCACCGTGACGATCACCGCCTGGACCAGCACCCCGGCGAAGAGCCGGCCCGAGCCTGCACCGAGCGCCTTGAGTACGCCGTAGAGGCCGACCCGCTCGACCGTGATCAGGGCGAAGAAGAGCGCGACCACGATGATCGCGATCAGCACCGTCAGGCCGATGATCTGGTTGAAGACCGAGTTCTGGGCGGCGACGCCGGGCAGGGCGTTGATCGCTTCGTCTTCGGTCAGGCTCGAGGTCATGCCGCCGGTGTCGGAGTCGATGCGCTCGGCCAGGGCGGTTGAATCGGAAGGGTCACCCGCCTGGACGACGAGGGCCTGGCTCACGCCGGCCGCGACCCGGGCGTCAGGCCGGTTCTCGTTCTGGATGCTGCGCCAGGTCTCCAGCGAGGCCCAAAGGGTGCTCTGGCCGGCGTAGCGCGTGTCGTCGACGAAGCCGATCACCTCGACCGGGCTTCGTGAAGGCCCGATCCTGACCGTGTCTCCCTGCTCGACCCCCTCCGCCTTCAACGTATCGTCGGCCCAGGCCTTGCCCAAAGCGGCCGGTGCCTCGGGCAACTGGTCCGAAGCCGACTCGTATCCGAAGAGGACGACCGGCACCAGGTCCCGGGGACCCTTGCCTTCGATCCGGGCGCCGAGCTGCACGCTGCCCAGCTCTCCGACCTCGGCAACTCCCTGAACGGCAGCTACCTGCTTTTCCTGCTCGGGCTCGATCCGGCTCCTCACCAGTGAGTCCTGCGATGTCGATGAGTAGACGATCAGGTCGGCCTGTTGAGCCCTTATCGCGCCGGTATTGCCGTCGGTGAGAGCGTCGAGCAGGCCACCGAGGAACATCAGCAGGATGGCGATCAGGGTCAGGATCACGGTGGCCACGCCAAAGCGACCCGGTCGGCGACGCAGTTCCTTCAGGGCGAGGCTCATCGGCCACCTTCCCCGGTGGTCGCTTCGATCGGGTCGATGCTCAGCACGCGCCGGGCCGAGACGATCGCACTCAGCAGGCCGAGCACGAGCAGGATCACGGACCATGCCAGCACCGCGGTGAGGTCGAAGCTGAGGGTGATGTCGCCGAGCTGCGCCTGGGAAAGCGGCGTGTAGAGGGCTATGCCGACCGCGAGTCCTCCTGCGATCACCAGCACCACCTGGAACATCAGCGAGCGCACCAGCAGTCCGGACTGCGCCCCGATCGCCCGCAGCAGGGTCAGCGAGGCCGACTTCTGAAGCGTGATGATCAGGAAGAACAGCCCGGTGACCAGAGGAACCACCAGACCGAACAGAAGGAAGATCACCTGGAAGGACTGCTGGACCTCGGCGACCCCCGGGGTGTCGTCGGCTGCGTCCTGCCGGGTCAGCGCGTCAGCCTCTTCGCTCTGGGCGTTGATGCGCTCGGCCAGGGCCGCCGGATCGAGACCCTCCACCGGGGCCGCCCCGATCGCACTCGGCAGGATGGCCCCGGCATCGGGGTTCGAAGAGTTGACCGCTGCGACATAGGTACGCCAGTCGGTGAACAGGGTCGGCGTGACCTGGAGCTGGGCGTCGTCGGCCAGCCCGACGACCTCGATCGTCTCGTTTCCGGCGGAAGGGCCGCCCGGGCCGAGAACCCTGACCGAGTCTCCGAGTTCGAAGCCGGCGCTGCTACCGACCGCCTCGTCCGGCCGTTCAGGCCGGCGGCCGTCCGAGAGCTCGGTCGGGGCGCCGAGATCCGGATCGGTGTAGCCGATGATCGCGGCATCGGAATCCTCCGAGTCGCTGTTGACCTTGACCGTGAAGGTGCCCTGGCCGATCCTGCCCGACTCGGCGATACCTTCGGTGGCTCGGATCTTCTGCTCCAGCGGCGGCGTGATGATGCTGCCCTGGAGCGTGCGCTGTCCGTCCACCGAGTAGACCAGAACCGGCGCGGACTGCTTCTCGATCGCTCCGATGAAGGAGGTGATCAGGCCGGTCTGGATCGCCTGCTGGGCGAGGATCAGCAGCACCAGCAGGCCGATCGCCGAGATCAGCAGCCCGAAGCGGACCTTCGCCCGCCGCATTTCGCGCAGCGCGAGGAACATCAGGCAGCAGGAGAGGGGACGGGCACCCGCTGATCGTACTCACAGGCGGTCTCCGGCAGCATTGAATACGCTCGCCACGTGAAAGCAGCCGCAGACCCTGACATGGCGATTTCCGCGCCGCGCCGCTTCACGTCCTTCGCCGAAGCCGCGACGAACATGTCCGGGGTCGCAGGCGCCTCGATCCCGCTGGTCCGGGCCTACCGCGGCAACCTCGACCCCGCGCTGCGCGAGAGGGTGATGGTCGCCGTCAGCGAGGCCAACGCATGTGTCGGCTGCAGCCGGGTCCACCAGCGGCTGGCGGTGAGGGCCGGGGTCAGCGACGAGGACCTCGAAGCGCTCGGCCTGGGCGACCTCACCGGGCTGGACGAGAGCAGCCGGGCCGCGATCGTCTTCGCAGTCGATCGCTCCCGGAGCGGCTTCGCCGGCGAGCCGCCTCCCGAGGTCATGGAGGCAGCCGCCGGACAGTTCACCACCGGGCAGCTCGAAGAGATCGACGCCATCGCACGCGTCATGACGCTGGCCAACCTGACGGTCGGCACGGCCAGGGCGCTGAGGTCGCGACTACCGGTCTTCGGCTGAGCGGCCCCAGAGATCGACGCCGAACAGCGGTCCGAACAGGCAGAAGTTGAATATGCCTGCCGCAAGCGGCACCAGACCGACGATCGCGAGGATCACGCCACCGGTTCCACCGACCGCGAGCAGCCCGATCAGGATAAGTGCGATGCCGGCCACAATTCGCAGCAGCCGGCCCGCATTGCTGCGCATGAAGTTGACGAATCCCATCCAGTTCTCCTTCGTTGCTCTGCCGCGGCCATTGGGCCGCGGGATTTTCCTTTCATGCACTTGGACGGACGAAGCCCGGGAACTGGACACTTCCGTCGGAAACTGTCTCCTGAGAGGATGCGCGTGTGCACGACGATGCCTTCCGGAATGCCCTCGTGGACGAGACCCCGCGGCTTCTGCGGCTGGCCGCGCGGCTCACTACCCCGGACACGGACGAGGAAGACCTGGTCCAGGACGTTCTCGAGCGTGCGTGGAGATCGCGCAGCCGGTACCACGAAGACTCCCGCCTGTCCACCTGGCTCCACAGCATCATGGTCAACCGGGCGACCGACCTCGCCCGGCGCTCTGCTGCGGCGCCGATCGTGGCCGCGGGTCCGGACTTCGACGCCCTGGCTATCGACATCCGGGATCCGGCATCGGTGGTCGCTAGGGCAGGCGACGCCGCTGCTCTACGCGAGGCACTTTCCCGGCTGGCTCCGGGTGACCGCACCGTTCTGGTGCTGCGGGACGGCGAAGGGATGACCGCGGGGGAGGTCGCGGAGCTCATGGGCATCACCAGCGAGGCTTCCCACAAACGCCTCCAGCGGGGGCGCCTTCGCCTGGCCGCAGAGCTGGACCTGGCCCGGGGCATGCCGCTCGACGAGCGCCCGCCGGAGACCTGCCGGCTGGCGAGAACCCGCGTCTCGGCCTATCTGGATGACCGGCTCGAGAACCGTACTCGGGAGGAAGTCGATACCCATCTGCGCCAATGCAGACGATGCCCGCCGCTGGTCCAGGCCGTCGTCGGCCTGGGGGACGCGCTCGGCAAGCAGCCCGACGCGCAGATTCCCCCGGGCCTGAGGCGCGCTCTGGATCAGCTCACGACCCGGCCCGGCTAGGCTCAGGGCATGGATACGCATTCATGGGTTCTCTGGCTGGGGATCATCGCCGTCGGCCTCCACGTAATGGAGGAATACGCCGAGGGCTGGATCAACTGGGCCAACCAGCAGGTCGGGCCCCGATTCGGCATCACTTTCACCCAGGCGGATTTTTTCTTCGCGGCCTTCCTGCTGGTCTTCTACGCACTCGCCGGTGCGGCGATCGGCTGGTGGGCACCGGCGGTCAGCCTGGCGGTTCCGGCCCTGTTCATCGTCAATGCGGTCTTCCTCCACATGATCCCCAGCGCCCGCGGCGACCGCCTGACACCGGGCACCCTCAGCGCCGTCTTCATCTACCTGCCGGTCGCGGCCTGGATGTTCTGGGCCGCCGCCGAGGACGGAGTACTCGACTTCGGCACGATCCTGCTCGCCTTCGTTCTAGGCACTGCACTTATGTACTACCCGTTGGCAGTAGCGATCCTCGCCAGGCGGATCGGCTGGCAGGAGGGCGACGGTCCGGAGACCGCCGAGCCACCCCCGGTCGCGGCGAGCGAAGAGGCCGAAAGTTCACAGGCCGTCGCTGCGGCCGTGGACGCCGATGCCGCCTCGCAGATCTCCGGCGAAGGAGACAAGAAGGACCCGGATGAAGCCGGGGAGCCCGAGGTCGAGGCCGAGCCGGAGGCGGTCGAGACTCAGACGATCGTGATCGAGCCCGATCCGGAAGACGATGACACCACGATCCTGGACCGAGATCCCGAAGGCCAGTCGCAGCAGGACGACGAGCCCCGTCGCGACTGACGCGCCCTTCGGGAGTTGGTGGCCGGACCCTCCGCATCCGAGGGGGCCGGTGGGGCCGCTATTCGGGTTGGCGGGGTAGGCGTAGCGGCCCCCACCGGTCACCTCGGCCTTGGGGCCCACCGGTCACCTCGCCCCGGTGGTGCTGAGCGGCTGGTTCAGTCGTGGGGGTGGGCCATCTTGTGGTGGTTGAGGGCCTCCTTGAGGATCTCCTCTTCCACCTCGAGTTCGATCGCTACCTCGCGCAGGCCACGGCCTGATTCTGCGGCCAGCTTGACGATCTCGGCAGCACGGTCGTAGCCGATGAAAGGGTTGAGCGCGGTCGCCGTGGCAAGCGTCGCTTCGGCGTGACCCTCGTTGTTCTCGAGGTCGGCTTCGATGCCGGCGACGCACTTGCCGTCGAGCAACCGAGAAGCCGAGGCGAGCAATCGGATCGAGCCGAGCAGATTGCGGGCGATCAGCGGTACACGCACGTTCAGTTCGAACTGGCCCTGCGAGCCGGCCATGGTGACGGCGGCGTCGTTTCCGACCACCTGGGCGGCGACCTGAATGACCACCTCGGGGATCACCGGGTTGACCTTGCCGGGCATTATCGAGGAGCCCTTCTGGAGTTCGGGAAGTCGCAGCTCCGCGATGCCCGCGCGCGGGCCGGAACCCATCAGCGCCAGGTCGTTGGCGATCTTGTTGAGGGAAATCGCATAGACCTTGAGAGCACCCGAGAGTTCGACCAGCGAGTCGCGGTTGGCCTGTGCCTCGAAGCGGTCATCGGGGGCCGAGATCGCAAGACCGCTCTGCTCGGCCAGCAGCTCCCGAACTCCGGCCGCAAAATCGGGGTGGGTGTTCAGCCCGGTGCCGGTGGCGGTGCCGCCGAGCGGGATCTGGCCGACCCGGCCGAGCGTGCCCGTGACCCGGTCGATGCCGAGGCGGACCTGCGATGCATAACCACCGAATTCCTGGCCGAGGGTTACCGGCACCGCGTCCATCAGGTGTGTACGACCGGCTTTGACAACACCGGCGAACTCGGCTGCCTTGGCCTCGAGTGCCGAGGCCAGCGCGTCCATGGCCGGCAGCAGATCGTTCGTCACCTGATCGAGCGCGGCGAGGTGGACCGCCGAAGGGAAGACGTCATTGGAGGACTGGCCCATGTTGACGTGGTCGTTGCGGTGGACATCGTCGCCGGCGAGCGTCGCGATGACCTCGTTTGCATTCATGTTCGACGAGGTTCCGGAGCCGGTCTGGAAGACGTCGACCGGGAACTGGTCGTCGTGCTCGCCGGCTCCGATCGCGTCACCGGCGGCGGCGATGGCCTCGGCCAGCGACTCGTCGAGCAGTCCGAGCCTGGCGTTGGTCCGCGCGGCATTGGCCTTGATCAGGCCGAGCCAGTGAATGACCGGTGTCGGGATAGCCTCGCCCGAAACCGGGAAGTTGTCAATCGCCTTGGTGGTCTCTCCGCCCCAGAGCTGCTCGCTCACTGTTCCCCCACTTTCCGTTTATCCGGAGTTGCTACCGGCTTCGAGCCCCGCATCGTAATGGACCTGCGCTCCGTCACCGGCCCGCTTCAGGCGGAAGGTGGCTGCATTCCTGACCCTTTCGACCAGGGCGGCGTGGATGCCGTCGGTCTGCTCGGCGCCTTTCTCGACCGCCCCGACCAGATAGCCGGCCCGGATCGCCGCGGCGATCGCCGCCGGCCCGGAGCCGCCGGCTTCGGTGCCGAGGCGTGTAGCCACGGTCACCACGTCGCCGCCGAAGTTGACCAGATCCCCGGTGGCCTGGTCCCTGACCAGACAGTCGCTGATCGGCACCGTGCCGTCGATCAGCACCGGCTCGGGTGCGGTGACCAGAGCGGTCTCGATCTTGGCCGGGCCCTCGAGGCAGGCGACCGGCGTACTCACGTCCTCATCACCGCAGGCTGCGGCGAAGAGTGGCAGGAGCAGAAGGAGGGGAAGCAGCAGAGAGCGTCGCACTCGAACATCTTGACAGCCCCGCATCGCCGGGTTCACGCAGGCGGCAGTACGGCTATAGGCTGCCGACCATGCCTACCGTGCGCGAAGCGACCTTTGACCTTTTCCGCAAGCATGGGATGACCCGGATGTTCGGCAACCCCGGCTCGACCGAGCTGCCGATGCTCCAGGACTACCCCGACGACTTCGAATACGTACTCGGCCTTCAGGAAGCCGCGGTGGTGGCGATGGCCGACGGCCACGCCCAGGTCACCGGTAAGCCGACCTTGGTCAACCTCCACACAGCCCCCGGCCTCGGCAATGCCGTCGGGGCGATTTTCAACGCCCAGGCGAACCACTCGCCGGTCGTGATCACTGTCGGGCAGCAGGTGCGCTCACTGGTGACCCTCCAGGCAAACCTGACCAACCGCGATGCGACCCGGGTCCCCGACCCGTACGTCAAGTACTCCTTCGAACCGCCGACCGCAGAAGACGTGCCGCTCGCGATCGCCCATGCGATCCACCTGGCGATGCTGCCGCCCAGCGGTCCGGTGATGGTCTCGATACCGATGGATGACTGGGACGTCGAGATGGACGCCGCACAGGCAGCCTTCGTGATCGACCGTGACGTCGGCGGGCGGGCCACGGCCGACCCGGCTTCGGTCGCAGATCTGGCCGAGCGCATCCGAAAGGCGAAGAACCCGATCGCCGTCGCCGGGCCCGACATCGACGCGGCCGGCGCCTGGCAGCAGATGATCGAGCTCTCCGAGGACCAGAACCTCGGGGTATGGGCCTGCCCCGCCCCGGGCGGCGGAAGGCTCGGCTTCCCCGAGAGCCACCCCCACTGGCGTGGCGTGCTGCCGCCGGCAATCGGACCGGTCAGCCAGACGCTGGAAGGCCACGACCTGATCCTCGTGGTCGGCATGTCCGTTTTCCCCTACTACCCGAACCTGCCCGGGCCGCTGCTGCCCGACGGCGCCGAGCTGATCCAGATCACCTCCGATCCGGACGAAGCCGCGCGGGCCCCGATGGGGGATGCGATCGTCGCCGACGTGAAGCTGACACTGGCCGCCCTGCTCGAGCAGCTCGACGGCACCGACCGCGAGGCTCCGCCGGTATGGCCCGGCCCGAGCCGCATGGAAGACAGCGATCCGCTCAGCGGTTCGGTGGTCCACTCGATACTCAAGGAGAAGCTGCCCGAAGACGCGATAGTCGTGCTCGAGTCACCGTCGAGCACACTCGCCCTTCGCAACCAGCTTCGAATCTCGAAACCCAACAGCTACTTCTTCGGCTGTGGAGGCGGGCTCGGCTTCGGACTCGGAGCCGCGGTCGGCATCCAGATAGCCGAGCCGGACCGACCGGTGGTCTGTGTGCTCGGCGAAGGGTCCGTCCAGTACGCGGTGACAGCCTTCTGGACTGCGGTTGCCTACGACGCCCCGGTCACCTTCCTCGTCTTGCGAAACGAGGAATACGCGATCCTCAAATGGTTCGCCGAAGTCGAACAGGTAACCGGCTCGCCGGGACTCGACCTGCCCGCCCTCGAGACTGCGAAGATCGCCTCAGGCTACGGAATCGAGAGCAGGACGGCACGGACTGCCGACGAAGTCGGTGGCGAGCTGGCCGAAGCGCTGGCCGATTCGAAACCGCGACTGGTCGAGGTACCGGTCCAGCCGGGAATGTCCCTCTTCTAAGCGACCCAGGAGGACCGAAAATGCCACTGCTTCAGCCCGACCCCGTCAAGATCGCACCGGAGCCGGGTGAAGCGGCGCCCGATCGCGCGCCCGACTGGGTCGCCGGGGGCACCCCGGAGCCACTGCGCTCGCAGCTGGTCGAACTGCTCGGCGAAGACCGGGTACTGAGCCGGGCGAGCGACCTCGTGCGCTACGCCTCCGACGCCAGTCCGTACCGCAAGCTGCCCAGGGTCGTGATCATGGCGAAGTCCGACCAGGACATCGGCAAGGTGATCGCTTTCGGCCGCGAGAACGGCATCGGCGTCACCTTCCGGGCCGGCGGATCGAGCCTCAATGGCCAGAGCCAGAGCGACGGCATCATGGTCGATGTCCGCCGCCATTTCGGTGGGATCGAGGTGCTCGACGAAGGCCGCGGCGTATCGGTGGCGCCGGGGGCGATGATGGCCGACGTCAACCGGGTACTCGCCCCGTACGGCTACAAGCTCGGACCCGACCCCGCGTCGATGGAGATCGCCACCGTGGGCGGCGTGGTCGCCAACAACTCGGGCGGAATGAAGTGCGGCACGAAGTTCGACTCCTACTCGACCGTGACCGGCATGAGCTTCATCCTGCCTTCGGGCACCGTGGTCGACTCCACCGCGCCCGACGCCGAAGCGAAGTTCGCCGAAGCCGAGCCCGAACTCGCCGCGGGGCTGCTGGAGATGCGCGAGCAGATCCTCGGCGACGAGGAGCTGAGTGCGAAGATCCGCCGCAAGTTCGAGATCAAGAATACGACCGGCTACCGGCTCTGCGCCTTGCTCGATGCCGAGACGCCGGTCGAGATCTACCGGCGCCTGATGATCGGCTCCGAAGGCACTCTCGGCTTCATCTCCCGGGTGGTCTTCGAGACCGTGCCGGTGCCGAAGAAGACGACGCTGGCGTGGATCCACTTCCCCGACATCGCCAGCGCGATCGACCCGGTGCCCGACCTGGTCGCCGCCGGGGCCACCGCGGTCGAAGTGATGGTCGCCCCGGCACTGATCGTCGCCTCCTACAACATGCCCGGCGCACCGGAGCACTGGAAGGAACTGGACCCGGCATCGGCCGCGCTGCTGATCGAGTTCGGTGGTGACGACAACAAGGCACTGGGCAAGTACGAGAAGAAGGCGATGAAGGTGCTCGACGGCCGCGAGCTGATCCGCGAGGTCGAGTTCAGCCGGGACGAAGAGGTGATCGAGATCAACTGGCGGGTCCGCGAAGGCCTGCATGGCCTGGTCGGCAAGATGCGCCTGCCCGGCACCGCGCTGATCGTCGAAGATGTCTGCGTGCCGCCGGCGAGGATCGCCGAAGGCGCCGAGGAGCTTCGCGCGCTGCTGGCCGAGCACGAGTTCCTCAACGGGGTCGCCGGTCACGCTTCGGCCGGCAACCTGCATTTCATGCTCACTCCCGACTTCGCCAAGCCGGAGGACCTCGAGCGCTACGAGAGCTTCATGAGCAAGCTGGTCGAGCTGATCTGCAACAAGTACGAAGGCTCGCTCAAGGCCGAGCACGGAACCGGGGTCAACATGGCCCCCTACGTCGAACTCGAATGGGGCGAAAAGGCGACCGGGATGATGTGGCGGGTCAAGGAGCTGGCCGACCCCGAAGGTGCCCTCAACCCCGGCGTCGTACTCAACCGCGACCCGGACTGCCACCTTCAGAACCTGATGACGACACCGCCGATCGAGGAGGTCGCGACCTCCTGCGTCGAGTGCGGGTTCTGCGAGCCGGTCTGCCCCAGCCGCAACCTGAGTACTACTCCGCGCCAGCGCATCGTGCTGAGACGCGAGATGGTCCGCCAGGGCGGTGACACCCCGGTCCGCCGTGCCCTGCTCGAGGAGTTCGAATACGACGCGATCGAGACCTGTGCGGCCGACGGCTCCTGCGAGCTGGCCTGTCCGGTCGGGATCGACACCGGTGCTTTCATGAAGGAGTTCCGCAAGGCCCAGAAGAGCCCACGCGAGCAGAAGAACGCACTCAAGGTCGCCGAGAGGTGGGACCGCGTAGAGGGCCTGGCCCGCGGTGGTCTCAAATTCGGCGGTGCGATGCAGAAGGTGATCGGCGAGGGCGGCATGCGTGGACTGACCGGCGCCGCCCGAAAACTGGTGAACGACGATCTGATCCCGCAGTGGGGCGAGAACATGCCGGCTGCCGCCCCGCCGAAGCTTCCGGACACGGCACCGGTCGGAGCCGCGGCCGTCTACATGCCGGCCTGCATCAACCGGATGTTCGGTCGCTCCCGGGCCGCCGGGAACAGCAACGGTGCCGGCCCGGACCTCAGCCTGCCGGAAGCCCTGGCCGCCGTGTCGGAAAGGGCCGGCAGCCCGGTCTGGATTCCGCATGACGTGGCCGGCTCCTGCTGCTCGGTTCCGTTCAGCTCGAAGGGATATACGGACGCCCATGCCTTCAAAGCCAACGAGACGGTCGAGCGACTCTGGCGCTGGACCGGAGGCGGGGCCCTGCCGGTCGTAATCGACGCCACCTCCTGCGGCTACGGCCTCAGCGACTTCGGCGAAGGCGTGCTCAGCGAGGACAACCAGGCCCGCCATGCCGAGATCGAGATCATCGACTCAGTCACCTGGGCCGAGCGCCTGCTGAAGAACCTCGAGGTGACCCGCAAGGTCGACTCGGTCACCGTGCATCCGACCTGCTCCGGGGCCCACCTCGGTCTGAACAAGGCACTGGCCCGGGTCGCCGGAGAGCTCGCCGAGGACGTAGTGGTGCCGCTCAACGCGAGCTGCTGCGGCTTCGCCGGGGACCGCGGAATGCTCCACCCCGAGTTGACCGCCAGTGCCACCGAGGCCGAAGCGGCCGAAGTCAGGGCCAGGCCCACCGCCCGCCACGTCTCCTCCAACCGCACCTGTGAGGTCGGCCTGGAGAGGGCGACCGGCGAGCCTTACGAGTCGATCATCTACCTGCTCGAAGAGGCGACGCGCTGATCGCGGCTCCGGTCCGGTTCCTCATGACTCGGCATATGGTTTCGTCCTGATTCGGCGGTCCACCCCGCGGCACGAACGACAACCCGCGATCAGTCGGTCGTGGCATCCCCGGGGTCGCGATCGGCCCGCTCTGCATCCAGGATGATCTCCATCAGGGACGGATCGTCGTCGAACTGCTGGTCCATGAGCGGTGCCGTGACTCCGCGGGCGAAGAACAGGGCTTTCCATTCGACCGGGGCGATGGCGCGGGCGGATCGTCCTTCCAGCGCCTCGATGATCACGCCGCCGGCCTCGGACACCGGCACCTGCCGGGTCAACGGCTTCGGGACGACTTCCTGGCGGAGCCGGTCACCGAAGGGGTTCTCGAATCCCTTGCGCACCATCTCTGTCTCGATGAAGCCGAAGTAGGCAACGGTCGCGCTGGCGCCCAGCGGCCGCAGCTCCGCCCTGAGTGCCCGGCCGAGCGCCTCGACACCCGACTTTGCCGCTGCGTAGGGGCTGTTGAGCACACCGTTGTTGAAGGCGTAGGAAGAGGAGACGAGCACGAACTGGCCGCGGTTCTCGACGACCTGCTCCATACCGGCGCGGACCGTTCGCCAGACGCCGAACAGGTTTACCTCGACGACCCGCTCCCAGTCTTCGGTGGACATCGCGCGGATCGTCCCGATGGTTGCGATCCCGGCGTTGGCGACTACAACGTCGACCTTGCCGAAGCGCTCCACGGCGGCCTCCATCGCCCCTTCGATCGAAGCCCGGTCGGTGACGTCGGCGGCCAGACCGAGTGCGCGCTCACCGAGTCCGGCGGCGGCCTGCCCGACCTGATCGGGATCGAGATCAACGAGAACGACCGACGCCCCGCGACCGTAGGCCTGGCGGGCTGTCTCGAAGCCGATTCCCTGGGCACCGCCGGTAACGAAAACGGTCTTGCCGGCGAGGTCGTAGTCGAGCGGAGCCGGGCCGAGATTGACCCAGTAGCCGTGCTCGTCGGGGGTTTCAATCTCCCTGACCGTCTCGCCCACCATTCGATTCCTCTCGATCCGAAGGTCGCTCAGCGGTCCGACCAGGCCGCGCCACCTGAAGGGCGGTCGCCAGGCCGAAGGCTCGATGATCCGGGCGGATCGCTGTTCGATTCCGTCGAGCACGGCGCCCGCCACCTGGTCCGCCTCGATCGGCTCGGTCATGAAGTCGGGCACCAGCTCCTGTCGCAGTGCGTCGATCTTCGGGTTGTCGAAGATCTCGCCGATCAGGCCGGTATTGACGAAAGCGAAGTAGGCGACCGAGGCGCTCGCGCCGTGAGGGGCCAGTTCGGTCCTGAGCGAGCGGCCGAGAGACTCGACCGCCGCCTTCGAAGTCGCGTAGGAGCTGTTGAGTAGGCCGTTGGCGGTGGCATAGGCCGAGCTGATCAGGACGAAGTGCCCACGGTTTTCGATCACCTGCTCGATACCGGCGCGGATCGTTCGCCAGACCCCGAGCAGGTTGACTTCGACCACCCGCTCCCATTCCTCGGTCGAGATATCCCGGGTCGTCGTCTTGCGGGGCGTGATGCCGGCGTTGGCGATCACCACGTCGACCCTGCCCAGACGCTTGACCGCCGTGGCCACGGCCGCTTCGACCTCACCCGCGTCGGCGACGTTGGCGCCGATGCCGGTCGCGCGGTCTCCGATCGACTCGGCCGATTCCGCGGCCAGATCCGGATCCAGATCCACGATGGCCACCGAGGCACCTCGCTCGTAGGCCTGTTTCGCCGTCTCGAAGCCGATGCCGCGCGCGCCACCGGTAATCAGCACAACCTTGCCCGCCAAGTCGTAGATCTCCATCCACGCATCCTATGTAGCTGTTCCACACGATGGCGACGGGATCCGTTGCGAATCTTGCGGTTCGCCCTTCCCCGATAGGATCGGCCTCCTATGGATGAGCTGCTCAAGGATGCGGGCGTCGCGGTCGCCGCCCTCTTCCCGGTTATCGACCCGATCGGGAATACCCCGTGGTTCGTCGCCGCGACCCGCGATCTGAGTGCGCGGGAGCGCCGCTCGCAGGCTTTGTGGGGAGTGCTGATAGCGATCGTGATGCTGATCGGCTTCCTGGTCGCCGGCAACCTCATTCTCGACTTCTTCGGGGTCTCGCTCGCCGCAGTGGAGTTCGTGGGCGGACTGGTGATCGGCTGGGTCGGGTGGGAGATGCTCCGGTCAGCACAGTTGTCGAAGACAGGGGCGGAGGATGTCGCGCCAGGAGAGGTCGACATCGCGGTCAGCCCGCTCGCCTTCCCGCTGCTGGCAGGCCCCGGGGCTCTGGCGGTCGCCCTCGGCCTCTCGAACCGCCACGACGCCGCGGTTGACTACGCGGGCTTCGCGCTGGGGATCGTCATCGTCCTGGCAATCGCGTTCGTAATCCTGACCCGGGCCGGGAACATCGTCAGCAGGCTCGGGCCGCGGTGGATCGACGTGATCAACGGGGTCATGGGGCTGATCGTGCTGGCGATCGCAGCCGAGCTCGTCTTCCACGGTATCTCCGACCACTTCGGACTCGCGATAGTCGACTGATCGACGAATCGCCCGGCTGACGGATCGGCGGGCGGACTCGCTACCACCGCCTGTCCTCTCTCTGACTCATACAATCCCCTGCTCATGCCCGGATTCCGACCCGTCGACCCCAAGCAGTCCTTCCCCGAGATGGAGGAACGGGTCGCGGCCCGCTGGAAAGAGGAGCGGGTCTTCGAGCGCTCGATGGAGCAGCGCGAAGGCGCAGAGGTCTGGAGCTTCTACGAAGGCCCGCCGACCGCGAACGGCAGGCCCGGCTCCCACCACGTGCTCTCCCGGGTCTTCAAGGACATATACCCGAGGTACCGCTCGATGCGCGGCTACCGGGTGCCGCGCAAGGCCGGCTGGGACTGTCACGGCCTTCCCGTGGAACTCGAGGTCGAAAAGCAGCTCGGCATTTCCTCCAAGCAGGAGATCGAGGATTTCGGGATCGCGGAATTCAACGCGAAGTGCCGGGAGTCGGTCTTCACCTACGTCGAGGAGTGGAACCGGCTGACCGAGCGGATCGGGTTCTGGATCGACCTCGACGACCCCTACGTCACACTCGACAACGACTACATCGAGTCGGTCTGGTGGTCGCTCAAGGAGCTGTGGAAGAGCGACCGGCTGTACGAAGGCCACCGTGTATCCCCCTACTGCCCGCGTTGCGGCACGGCGCTGTCCTCCCATGAGGTCGCGCTCGGCTACAAGGACGTCACCGACCCCTCGGTCCACGTGCGATTCCCGCTCCTCGGCGACGACGGCGAGCGGACCGGCGAGTCGCTGCTGGTCTGGACCACCACGCCCTGGACCCTGCCCGGCAACTACGCGGTCGCGGTCAATCCTTCGGTCACCTACGCCCGCGTCGAAATCGACGGTCCGACCGGCCCCGAGACGGTGATCCTGGCCGAGGCGCTGGTCGAGAAGGTGCTGGGCGAGGGCGTCAGGCCGACGGAGACGGTCGATGCCTCCGAGCTGATCGGACTCAGCTACGAGGGTCCGATTTTCGAGTTGTCGGACGGAGGGTCCGGCAAGTTCGAGGTGATCCCCGGCGAGTTCGTCACAACCGACGACGGCACCGGCCTGGTCCACATCGCCCCTGCCTACGGTGAAGACGACTACCGGGTCGCGAGCGATACCGGCCTCTACGAGCCCGGTCGGGCGGAGGCCCCGCTCTACAACCCGGTCGGACTCGACGGCAACTTCACCGCCCAGGTCACCGGCTTCGAAGGCCGGTTCGTCAAAGATCCGGAGCTCACCGCCGAGCTGATCGCCGATCTCGAGCACCGCGGGCTGCTCTTCCGCTCGACCGAGTACGAGCACTCCTACCCGCATTGCTGGCGCTGCTCGACCCCCCTCCTCTACTACGCCAAGGCGAGCTGGTACATCCGCACCTCCGAAGCCCGCGAGCAGATGCTGTCCGGCAACGAAGAGATCGGCTGGCACCCTGAGCACATCAAGGATGGCCGCTTCGGCAAATGGCTCGAGAACAACGTCGACTGGGCGCTCTCTCGCGACCGCTACTGGGGCACGCCCCTTCCGGTCTGGGAATGCGACCACGAGGGCTGCGACAACTCTTTCTGCGCGGGCTCGGTCCAGGAACTGGAGGACCTCGCCGGTGACGTGCCGGAAGACCTTCACCGTCCCTACATCGACGAGGTGACCTGGCAATGCGAATGCGGTGAAGGGCAGATGAAGCGGGTCGTCTCGGTGATCGACACCTGGTACGACTCGGGCGCGATGCCGTTCGCGCAGTTCCACTACCCCTTCGAGAATCAGGAGGAGTTCGAGCAGCGCTTCCCGGCCGACTTCATCTGCGAGGCAATAGACCAGACCCGCGGCTGGTTCTACACCCTGCTGGCCGAGTCAACCATGCTTTTCGACACCCCGAGCTACCGCAACTGCGTCTGCCTCGGGCTGATCCTCGACGCCGACGGCCAGAAGATGTCGAAGTCCAAGGGCAACGTGGTCGCGCCCTGGGAGGTACTGGACAAGTTCGGTGCCGACGCCTTTCGCTGGTACCTGTTCACCGCCCAGCAGCCGTGGTCCGGGTACCGATTCTCGCTGGACGCGATCTCCGAGGCCCTTCGAAGCTTCCTGCTGACCCTCTGGAATACCTACTCGTTCTGGGTGCTCTACGCCAATGCCGAGAACTTCGACAGCTCGACTCCGCCGGCACCGCCGAGCGAGCCGAGCGACCTCGACCGCTGGGCCGTCTCCCGCCTGCAGGCCACCAAGGACTCGGTCGCCGGCAAGATGGACGGCTTCGACTGCACCTCGGCCGGCAAGGAGATCACCGCCTTCGTCGAGGAGCTTTCGAACTGGTACGTGCGGCTCTCGCGCCGTCGTTTCTGGGAAGGCGATACCGCCGCTTTCGAGACCCTCCGCCACTGCCTGGTCGAGATCGCGGGAATGCTGGCGCCTTTCACCCCGTTCATCGCCGACGAGATCCACTCGAACCTGGTCGGAGGGGTGACCGGAGACTTCGGCGAGGTGCCGGATTCGGTTCACCTTCGGGACTACCCCGCCGCCGACCCGGCCCTTCGCGATCCCGAACTCGAGGCGGCGATGGAAGCGACGCGCCGCACCGTGGAGCTCGGACGGGCCAGCCGCGCGCAGGCGAAAGCAAAGGTCCGCCAGCCGCTGTCCAAGGCGGTGGTGGTTGCGACCGACGCCGAGCGGGAGGCGATCATCAGCCAGGCCGCGCTGGTCAAGGCGGAGCTGAACGTGAAGGAACTCGAATTCGTCACCGACCAGTCAGACCTGGTCAGCTACTCGGTCAAGGCCAACTACCGCTCACTCGGCCCGCGCTTCGGCAAGGACATGCCCCAGGTTGCGGCGGCGATGGAGGGCCTCGATCCCGAGCACGTCGCAGCCACGGTAGAAGCCGGAGGCGAGATCGGCATAAGCATCGAGGGCCGCGACCACACCCTCGGCCCGGACGACCTGATCCTCTCGATGGAGCCCGTCGAGGGCTATCAGGTGGAGTCGGAATCCGGGCACGCCGTAGCCCTGGCACTCGAACTCGACGACGATCTGATCAGCGAAGGCCTGGCCCGGGAAATAGTCCACGCGGTCCAGAACGCGCGCAAGAACGCCGGACTCGAGATCACCGACCGGATCGAGCTGACCCTGACCGGCGACGACGGGCTGCTCGAAGCGGCCGGAGCGCACCGGGCCTACCTGGCCGACGAAGTGCTGGCCACCGCGGTCGAATTCGGGTCCGGACAGGCCGACGCCACCTGGAAGGGGAAGAGGTGACGATCGACGGCAGGCCCTTGGCCATCGCGGTCGTCAAGTCCCGGTCGTGAGCCTGAGGACCGCCATCCTCGCCGGCGGTGCCTTCACCGTCTTCATGCTGCTCCTGCTCGCCGCGATCGGCTCCGCCTTCAGACCGCTCGAGATACTTCTCTGGGGAGCTGCTGTGGTGCTCGGCTGGCTCTGGATACTGAGCCGCGCCAGGCCGAAAGGCACCCGCTAGGCGTCGAGTTCCGCGCGGCATCGCCTTCGGTCCGTCCGGATAGATGAAGGCCAGTGTCTCTTCGTCCATCTCGAGTGAGTTTCCCGGCTCGGCGGGCGCGGCCACAACAAGCCATAGCTGGTCGGCATCGGTGTCATTGAAGGGCTGGCGCACCGAGTCCGGTTCGACGAAGACGGTGTCCATTACTTCGAGCTCGAGCAGCTCGCCGTCGACCCTGAGCCTTCCGCGACCTTCGAGCAATACGTAGAGCTCGCCCGACTCCCGATGGCGGTGCCGGGTCGAAGCCTGACCGGGCTCGATGCGCCACAGCCTTGCGCCCATGGTGTCGGCTCCGAGCTGCTTCGCCAGGTCGGTGTTCAGGACCGACATCTGGTTCGAGCGCCGCCAGTGGGCTTGCCCGGACCTGAGCAGCCGGTAGCCCAAGGAGAGTCGCTACTTCTCAGGCTCGGGGATGATCAGGTCCGACTTCGCCGAGTCGGAGAACTTCACCCAGCAGTGCTCGGGAGCCGCTCCGGCGACATCGACCAGCGCCTCTTCGACGCGCTTTGCGATCTCGGCCTTCTGCTCGTCGGAGCGGCCCTCGAACCAGTGGATTTCTACGAACGGCATGCTCTTGGCCGGGGCTCAGGCCGTCAGGGCCGGCTCGAGTTCCTTGAGCAGCTTGCGCTTCGGCATCGCGCCGACCATGCGCTTGACCAGCTGGCCGTCCTTGAAAAGGATCATCGTCGGGACCGAGAGGACCTCGTACTGCGCGGCCGTGCTCTGGTTCTCGTCGATGTCGAGGCTGAGGATCTTGACGTCATCGCGCTCGGCGCTGATCTCTTCGAGAACCGGGTGGAGGACGCGGCACGGACCGCACCAGGTCGCCCAGAAGTCGACCAGGACAGCACCTTCCTGGTCAAGCACTTTCTGCTTGAAAGACGAATCGCTGACTGGGGGGAGGTTGGCCATCTCTGTTGTCTCCTGATCGATTGATTTCGTATTGCTTCAGGTCACTATACAAAATGAAGTGAGTCCTGGCAAGCGGTCCCTGGCCCGGAAGCTAGCGAAAAGCCTCAACTGCGACCGGCTCGGCGACGGTGCCTGCCTCCGGTCAGCGTCGAAAGCCTGATCGCCGGAACCCTCCACGCGGCTTCGATGACGATCGAACTGCTCATCTTCGAACTCCCCGTCCTGCGCTCGTGGAAGGTGATCGGAACCTCGAGAACCTCGAAGCCGGCCTTCAGCGTGCGGTAGGTCATCTCGACCTGGAACGAGTAGCCGGAGGCGGCGACCGAGTCGAAGTCGATCGACTCCAGGACCTCGCGTCGGAAGCACTTGAAGCCTCCGGTCAGGTCCCTCACGGGAACGCCGAGCACGGCGCGGGAGTAGAGGCTGCCACCGCGACTGATCAGCCTCCGGGTCGACCCCCACTCCGTGATCGCGCCGCCGGGCACGTAGCGCGAACCGAGTACGAGGTCGGCCAGGGCCGAAGCGGCGATCAACCGCGGAAGGTAGGCCGGGTCGTGGGAAAAGTCGGAGTCCATCTGGACGATCAGGCCCGCGCCTCCTGCCAGAGCGCGTCTGAAACCGGCGATGTAGGCCGGCCCGAGACCCTGCTTGCCGGGACGGTGCAGGACCTCGACTGAATCGTGCCCGGCCGCCAGCCGGTCGGCGATCCGGCCGGTGCCGTCCGGGGAGTTGTCGTCGACGATCAGGATCCGGTCTTCAGCCGAGAGCTTCGGACGCAGCGCCTCGACCATCGCTTCGATGTTGCCGGCCTCGTTGAAGGTCGGCAGGATGACCCAGACAGGGCCGGAGGGAGCTGGCTCCGGAGCGGACACAGTTCGATGCTACGCCAGATAAGACCCGGCGGACCCGCAGCGGCCGCCCGGGTAACTTAAGTCCATGACCAACGCCGAGATCGCCGATGCGCTGGAGGAGCTGTCGGTTCTCTACCAGCTCGACGGCGCCGACCGTTACAGGGTTCTCGCGTATACGAACTCGGCTCGCACGATCCGTGACCAGGGAAGCTCGGTTGAGGAGATGGCGAAGGCCGGCAACGTCACCGACCTCCCGGGGGTCGGCAAGACGCTCGAGGAAAAGATCCTCGCGCTGGTCGAGACCGGTGAAATACCCGCTGCAGCCAGCCTCAAGGAGAAGCTGCCGCCGGGCCTGATCGAAATCAACCGGATCCCCGGACTCGGGCCGAAAACCGTCAGGCGTCTTCACGACGAGCTGGAAGTGACCGGACCGGACGATCTGCGTGAAGCGGCCGAGGCGGGTCGGATTCGAACCCTCAAGGGCCTCGGGCCGAAGGCCGAACAGAACATCCTCGAGGGGCTCGAAAAGCTGGAGGCCGAGCCGGAGGGCCCGAAGCGCAAACCGCTGGACAAGGTTCTGCCGCTGGCCGAAGAGCTGGTCGAGGCGCTTCGCGGCCATCCGAGTTGCGACCGCGCAGAAATCGCCGGCTCGGTCCGTCGCATGAGCGACACCTGCAAGGACATCGACCTGATCGCGACCTCAGAGAGCCCCCTCGAGCTGGCCAAGAGCATCGCCGGGCACAGGACGGTCAGCTCGGCCGGCAAGGCGAGCGAGAACGGCGTCAGGCTGGAGACCCAGGCGGAGATCGCAGTCGACGTGAGGATCGTCGAGCCCGAAGCCTTCGGAAACCTGCTCCAGCACTTCACAGGTTCCGCCGCTCACAACACCGAGCTGCGCGAGAGGGCGGTCGCCGAGGGCCTCCATGTCTCCGAGCACGGGATCATGGACGACAGCACCGGTGAGACCGAGCGCTTCCGCAGCGAAGGCGAGGTCTACGAGAGGCTCGGCTACGAGTACATCGAGCCCGAGCTGCGGGAGCATCGGGGCGAGCTGGAGGCGGCCAGAAAGGGAGAGCTTCCGCAGCTGGTCGAGCGCGATCAGGTCAGGGGCGACCTCCACTGCCATACGACGCTCTCCGACGGGCAGAACACACTTGAAGAGATGGCCGCGGCGGCCGGGCAGCTCGGATACGAATATCTCGCGATCACCGATCACTCGGCCACTCACGGCTTCGGCGACAACGTCGAAGCCGACCGGCTGCGGCAACGGATCGAAGAGATCCGCGAGTACAACCGGAGCAGCACAGGCATCACCCTCCTGGCCGGCTCGGAGGTCAACATCCACCCGGATGGGACTCTGGACTACGAAGACGCCCTGCTGGCCGAGCTGGACTGGGTCGTCGCTTCGATACACACGGGATTCAGCAGGAGCGAGGCGGCGATGACCGCCAGGATGCTGGCCGCGATCGAGCATCCCGAAGTCGACTGCATCGGCCACGCGACCGGCAGGCTGCTCGCCAGACGCGAGCCCTATCCACTCGACATCGATGCGGTATTCGAGGCCGCGGTCCGCAGCGAGACCGCATTCGAGATCAACGGCAGTCCGAAACGACGCGACCTCTCCGACGTCCACGCCCGTATGGCCAAGCAGGCCGGCGTGAAGATCGTGCTCAATACCGACGCCCATACGGCTTCGGGCTTCGAGTACATGTCCTATGCGGTCGCGACGGCGAGGCGGGCCTGGCTCGAGCCGGCCGACGTGCTCAATACCGGCCCGTGGTGGAAGTGATCTTCAGTAGGTCGTGAAGCCGGGAGACCGGATCAGCTTGACCTGCCTGAAGGCCGAGCCGGACTCGACCAGGAAGCGCACTCCGTCCCGCAGCTCGATCGCCAGCACCGCCGACTCCCGGTTTCTCCAGGCGAGGGCGACCAGCAGTGCGAATCCGCAGCCGATGACCGCGACCTCCGGGAAGAACAGCCCCGCCCCGCCGGCGGCCAGCACTGCGACGATGATCGGCCAGAGCCGGTTGAATGCGATCCGGCCCGGAGCCGGCAGGGAGTAGCCGGTCCCGCCCGGAGTGACGGTCCGGGCGGAGGCGAGGGGCTCGCGCATCCGTTCAGCCGAGCGCTGCCCGGCGCCCAGGGTCATACCGATCCAGGCCGCCGTAACCCACCAGGCTGCGGCGACGATGAGAACGGTCTCGTCCTGCTCCCGCTGGGCCCCGATCACCGTGATCACAGCAAGCAGGGTCGCCCCACCGGCGGTCAGGAATACCGTGGCCCGCAGCAGTTCGGCGAAAGGCATGGTTCAGGACGCGAGTGTCGCGACCATGTCGATCCACTCCTCGGAACCGGCGACCACGATGTCAGCGATCTCCATCAACTCGGGCGGCCCTTCGTCGGAATCCACGGCCACGATGAGCAGGTTCTCGATCTGACCGCCCTCCTTCATCTTCCTCAGGCGCTTGACCGCGTCAAGGTCGGTCTGGTCGTCGCCGGCGAAGACGACCGTGGTCAGGCCGGAATCGGTCAGCAGAGCCTCGACCGCGCCCGCCTTGCCTTCCATGTCGGGCGGCCTCAACTCGAGCACCTTGCGGCCCCAGTGAGTGACCAGGTCGGCACCTTTGGCCTGTTCGGCTATCTCGCGGACCAGAGCTTCGGTGCGTTCGCCGGCCCCGCGCCAATGCAGCGCCTGGATCGGCCCCTTGTCCTCGACCCGGATCTTGGCTGCAACCCAATGGGGGCTGTCGTGCTCGGCCACGAATCGCGCCGCACGGGTCACCTGGTCGCCTTCGAGCACCATGGTCGGTTCGTCACTACCGGGCTCGAGCAGCTCGAGGCCGTGGTTGCCGAAGTAGGTGACCGATCCGGCGCCGACCATCTTGCGGGCAACCCTGGCCGGCCGGCCGGTGACGCAGGCGACCATGGCGAGATCGCGGCTGAGCAGCTCGAGGCTGTCCGTCGCTTTGGCCGGCACCCTGGCGTTGTCGGGACGGTCGACGATGCGGCAGAGAGTGCCGTCCACGTCGCTCATCAGGGCCGATCGGCCCGGTTCTTTCAGCAGAAGCGAGAGCGGTGAGTCCTGGTTCATGGTCGTAGTATCGCCCGAATGGAGTCTGGACGAATTTGGAGGCTCGCTCTGATCGGCACCGCGGCGGGTGCCTTCAGCGGTCTGTTCGGGGTCGGAGGAGGCACGGTCATCGTTCCAATGTTAATCGCCTTCTTCGCTTTCGGCGAGAGGCTGGCCACCGGAACCAGCCTCGCAGCGATCGTCGTGATCGCGATTCTCGCCGCTGCGATGCAGGGTGGCTTCTACGGAAACGTCGACATCGAGACCGGCCTGATCCTCGCCGTTCCGGCCATTCTCGGGGTGGTCGCCGGCACTGCGATCCAGCAACGCATCCCGGAGAGGACCGTGTCCCTGGTCTTCGCCGTGCTTCTGATCGTGGTCGCGATGGAGATGATCTTCGGCTGATGGACGGTCCCCGATGGACATAGCGGCCGCGGCCCTCATATGCCTCGCAGGTGGCGTCGTCGCCGGTCTGATCGGGGTCGGCGGAGGAATCGTTTTCGTGCCGGCGATGACCGTCCTGCTGTCGAAAGGACAGGTCGAGGCGCAGGCAACTTCCCTGTTGATGATCGCCCTTGTCTCGATCGCCGGTACCTGGAGGCAGACCGGCTACGGCAACGTCAGCCTCAGGGATGCGGCCTGGATCGGACTGCTCTCACCGGTCGGCGTGCTGCTGGGTGTGCTCGTCTCGAATGCGGTTTCGGAAAGAACGCTGCGGATCGGTTTCGCCCTGCTCGCCCTCTACATGGCCTGGCGCCTGCTGAAGAGGGTCTTCGCTCCCGACCCGCCGGCCGAAGGCGCCGAGCGACCGACGCCTTCATGAAGCGAGGCATCCGGCCGAGAGGCGGGCCGTTCATCCCGGTCTCCGAGATCACCCTGCGCGCCTCGCGCTCCTCCGGCCCCGGCGGCCAGCACGCAAACGTCACCGCCTCACGGATCGAAGCGGTCTTCGACGCAGGAAGCTCGTCCCTGCTGACGACGGCACAGCGGCAACGCATCACCAAGAAGATCGGCCCGACCGTGACCGCAGTCGCCCAGGACGCCCGCTCCCAGGCCCGCAACCGCGACCTCGCCCTCGAGAGGCTCGAAGCGAAACTCGCCGACGCACTCGCCGTTCCGCGCCGCCGCCGGGCCACCCGGCCGACCCGGTCTTCGAAACAGAAGCGCCTCGATTCAAAGCGTCGACGGTCAGAGACCAAGCGGTCCCGGGGGCGCCCTGACTTTGACGAGTGACGTCAGAACCAGCTCCCACCAACGACTTAATCCGGGCATCCTGACCATCGCCTAACCTCAGTTGGCTACCGGCGAAACCGGAGAGGAGACGTAGACATGCACGAGATCGAATGCCCCCATTGCGGAAAAGCTTTCAACATTGACGAGGCCGGTTACGCGGAGATCCTGAACCAGGTACGCGACGAGGCCTTCGACAAGGCCCTGCACGACCGGCTGGAGCTCGCCGAGCAGGAGAAGAAGACCGCCGTACAGCTCGCCGAAACCAAGGTCGCCAGCGAACTCAAGGACGCGGCCGCTGAAAAGGACCTGGAGATTGAACGCCTCAGAGAAGAGCTGAAGACGAGCGCCGAGCTGGCCCAGGTCAAAGCCACCGGAGAGCTGAAAGACGGTGTTGCCAAGAAGGACGCCGAAATCGAACGCCTCAAGGCACAGCTGGACAAGGCGGATGTCGCCGGGAAGCTCGCACTCAAGGAGGCCCTCGGCGAGGTCGAGAAGGAACGCGATGACCTGGAGCGGGCTCTCAATTCCAAGGATTCGGAGCAGAAGCTGCTCGAGAAATCGCTCCAGGAGAAGTACGAGATCCAGATCAAGGATCGTGACGACACCATCGACCGCCTGAAGGACATGAAAGCGAAGCTGTCCACCAAGATGGTCGGTGAGACCCTCGAGCAGCATTGCGAGATCGAGTTCAACAAGATTCGCGCGGCGGCTTTCCCGAACGCCGACTTCGGAAAGGACAACGACGCAAGCGCCGGCACCAAGGGCGACTTCATCTTTCGCGAGGCCGACGAGTCGGGCACCGAGTTCGTCTCGATCATGTTCGAGATGAAGAACGAACTCGACGAGGGGGACAAAAAGAAGAAGAACGAGGACTTCTTCAAGAAGCTGGATGAGGATCGGACCAAGAAGGGCTGCGAGTACGCCGTGCTGGTCTCACTGCTGGAGCCTGAGAACGAGCTCTACAACGCCGGCATCGTCGACGTTTCACACCGTTACCCGAGGATGTACGTGGTCCGACCGCAGTTCTTCATTCCGATCATCACGCTGATTCGCAACGAGGCTCACAAGACCCTGAAGCTCAAGTCCGAGCTGGCCCTCGTCAAGGCCCAGAACATCGACATCACAAACTTCGAGGAAAAGCTCGAGACCTTCAAGACCGGTTTCGAGAAGAACTATGACCTGGCATCACGCAAGTTCCAGACGGCGATCGACGAGATCGACAAATCGATCAAAGCGTTGGAGAAAACCAAGGAGAACCTGCTTGGTTCCGAGAGGAATCTTCGTCTCGCCAACGACAAGGCTCGGGACGTAACGGTCAAGAGGCTCACCCGCGGCAATCCGACGATGGCCGAGAAGTTCAAAGACAGTTCCGAGGAATAGCGCCGGAGCCGGAGGGTTATTCAGCGGGAACTAACCGGTGCCATGTTCGAGCGCGGTCTTGACTTGCGCGTCGAGCGCGTTCAGGCGGTAGAGGGCGATCGCCTCGGGTGAAGGGAAGTGCCGCAGCCGCAAGGCGTCGGTGCCGTGGTGGCACATCACGCAGGAGAGCAGGGCATCCCGTTCCCCCCGCTCCAGCCCGGCCGACGCCTCGGTGATCAGCTCGGCCCCGATCTGGAGGTGACCGAGGGTGCGCCCTCGCTCGGTCAGGCCGATCTCGGCACCGTAGGTGAACTCCCCGGTCTTGCCGATGTCGTGGATCAGCGCGGCGGCCATCAGCAGGTCGGAGTTGAGCCGGGGATGCAGGGTGCAGGTTTCGGTGACCAGCGTCGCCACGGCGACCGTGTGCTCGATCAGGCCACCGACATAGGAGTGGTGGCCGGCCCGGGTACACGGGGCGCGACGGAACTCGTCGGCGGAGGGTCCGGTGAAGAGCAGCCCCTCGACCACCGCCCTCAACCCGGTGTTGTGGACCTCCCTGCTCAGGTGCTCGAGAAAGCCCTCGAGCTCTTCCCGGTTGCGATAGGCGGTCGGCAGGAAATCGGTCGGATCGACGCTCTCGGCGTCGACTTTCGTGGCCGTATCGACTTCCGCGCTGAGCTGGCCACGGAAGCGCTCGACCCGCCCGCGGACCGAAATCACGTCGCCGCGCTCGAAACCGAGCCCGATCCGGTCGACATCCCGAAACAGCCGGGCCGGGATGGTGCCGGTGCGATCACGCAGCTCGAGGCTGAGGTAGGAGGAACCGTTGCGGGCGGTGAGACGGTCCTTGCGGGCGCAGACGTAGTCGCCGGCGAAGGCCTGACCCGGGGTCAACTCTGCCACCGGAGTCCCCACCCTGACGCTGTCTCTGGAAGCCGCACTTTCCACGCATACATCCTGACCTAAGCGCCCGACAGCTGCCAATCCGGCGAACGGAACTTGCTCATCCTCTACATTGAACAAATGGATCATTTGAGGTGGGAGACAAACCCCCCGACACTCAGGAACCCGATTCTCGTCTGCGCCTTCCGCGGTTGGAACGACGCTGCCTCGGCCGCCTCTTCAGCTCTGGAGACACTCTGCGACTCGCTCGAAGTGGATGTGCTGGCCGAACTCGACCCCGAAGAATTCTTCGACTTTCAGGCCAATCGGCCGACGATCGCCTTCTCCGACGGGGCTCACCGCCGGATCGAATGGCCGCGAAACACCCTCATCGCCGCCCGTGCGCAGGGTGCCGACCGCGACCTCGTCCTCCTCGACGGCACCGAGCCGAACCTCAAGTGGCGGACCTACTCCGAGACCATTGTCAAGGCCGCTGAGTTCCTCAAGGTTGAGACCGTGGTCGCGCTCGGATCGCTGATCGCCGAGGTCGCCCACACGATGCCGGTGCCGATCACAGGACTCGCCTCGAGCGACGGACTGGTCGAGCAACTCGATCTGGACCGCTCCGACTATGAAGGGCCGACCGGGATCGTCGGGGTGGTCCACGACCGCTGCCGGGCGGCCGGGCTGCCCTCCGTTTCGCTTTGGGCAGCCGTGCCCCACTACGTCGCCGCGGTGCCCAACCCGAAGGCCGCGCTCGCCCTCAGCGAAAGGCTCGAGAAGATCACCGGCGTGGCCGCCGACCTCTCCGGCCTGCGTGAGGAGACCGTCGCCTACGAAGAGCAGATCGGCCGGGCCGTCGCCGCCGACCCAGAGGTCGAGGAGCTGGTCAGCCGGATCGAGAGCGAGCAGCAGAAGCGAAACGAGAGCGACCCGGAAGTCCCGAGCGGTGAAGCACTGGCGATGGAGTTCCAGCGCTTCCTCAAGCGCCAGGGCAGCGAGTAGCCCGGGGGCTCAGGCCTCCGAGGCCGGGCAGACCATCCGGAAGTCGCACCACCCGCATACTCCGGGTGAGGGACGCGGTTCGAAGTCCTGGCCGAGGATGCCTTCTCCGACCTCCAGTGCCGTCCTCTCGACCCGCTCGCGGTCATCGGCTTCGGCTTCAACCGGGGCTTTCTCACCCTCGAGCACGTAGTAGTAGCTGCCCGAAGCGATCTCGACGTCCCAGGCCTCACGGGCTCCGAGCCGGTAGAGCGCGAGCTGGATGTCGCCACCGTGACGCCCCGTTTCGACCCGCTGGCCGGTCTTGTAGTCGATCACCTCGTAGCTGCCGTCTTCGCGTCGGTCGACCCGGTCGACCCGGCCGCGAAGGTAGTGAGGGCCGATCCGGAACTCGAACTGACGCTCCAGCCAGAGTGGCTTCTGCGAGGACCGGCTTTCGTTTTGCCAGTAGTTCTCCATCGCGCTGACCGCGCGGTCCCGGAACTGCAACTCGTCGTTGGAATCACCGAAGCCGGAACGCCTCCAGCCGGTTTCGAGCATCGACATCAGGTCCTCGAGGCCGGCCCCCGGAGGCGCGGTCTTCGGGTCGTGAAAACGGTGCAGCACGTTGTGGATCAGGATTCCGAAGCGCTGGTTGATGGTGGGCGCTCTGGGAATGCCGAAAACGCGAGCGAACTTGTACTTGAGCGGACAGGTGAGGTAAAGCTCGAGATCGGAGGCGGAAAGCCTCAGGTCGCCGCCGCGCTTCGGCAGGAAAGCGGCCAGGGAAGGCTCCGAACGCGAATCGATCAGCTCCTGGCGCAGGTCCCTCTCCCTTTCATTGGCGAGCAGATAGGGGTCGAGGGTCGACCGTTCAAGTTCAGCCAGTTGCTCCGGTGTGGCGACCTGTCCGAGCAGTCCGTTGACCGCGTCGATCGCATCCGAGTCGAGACCCTGCCCGCTGCGCTGGGCCAGGGCGGCCAGCTTGAGCAGCTCGAGGTAGCGGGTGATCGCCCGGTTGAGGTCGGTCGGGGTGTCGAGTCGCGGCTCGACCAGCTCGCGACCAACCCGCCAGGAGGCTTCGAGCACCTCCTCCCGCATCATCCGGTAGGTCGAATGGAGATCCTCCGCCGGACCGAACAACTCCTCCTGGTGGACCTCCTCGATGGCAAGAGCGGCATCGAAGGCGTCCTCCATGGGTCCGGAACGCCGGGTCCCCGGTTGATCGGAGCCCCGGCGGGAAAGCACGACCGCCTTGCCGGCCGAGGTGATCGCCGCGGCCACCGCCGGCCGCTCGCCGTCGCCGGCCTGCTCCAGGCCGAGCATGAAGACCCGTCGCCAGCTGCCTCCGCGGACGCCGTCCCAGGCGACGATCCGGACCTTTCCGCTTGTCGGGATCCGCGGGCCGTTGGCAGGTTCGAGGCCGGTCTCGGCCAGCGCCGATACGAAGGCGGTGAAGTCCCTGGTCGAACCGGCGGGTTCACGTCGGCACCACCCGGTTGCCACCTCGGCCAGCCTGGAGAGGGCCAGCAGTCGCTCGGCCGTCTCCGGTCTGGCGGCGAACATCCCCTGGCGCCGGAAACCGATCCTCTCGATCAGCCGGCGGACGAAGGCATCGGGCCGGTGGGCGTCGAGCGCGCCGGATGCGGCCCGGTGGAGGCTGAGAAAAGCGTCGAGCCGTTCCCGCGATTCGGGTGACATCCGCGGGCTCTCCAGTGCGGCCTCGCAGGCCGAGACCAGATCGAGCTTGCGCCGCCGGGCGATCACGGTCAGCTGGGCGAGGTCGACCGAGCGCAGCTGGATCGGCGGCCGGGTCAGGGCTCTGGTCACCGCGCCGCCGTCGGCCGGGTCGCTGAGCGCCCTCAGCCAGGCGACGGTATCGCGCACCTCCGGCTCCCTGAAAAGGGCCGAGCCGCCAGACAGACTGACCGCCACGCCGCGATCCTCGATAGCCGAGCTGACCAGCTGGCCATCGCGATCCGGGTCGGCCACGGCTACAGCGATCGAGTCGGGGGCGGTGCCTTCGGCGACCAGGTGCTCGATCTCCCGGGCGACTCCCTGGGCCTCGGCCTGGGCGGTCTCCGAACGCCAGAACCGGATCTCGCAACCGGCCTCGGCGCCCGGCTGCCAGGAGTCGCCGCCGTCGATCCGGGCAGAAGCCGCCTGTGAATCGCCGTCCTGCGTATCAGCGGTGACCGGGCGGGCCGCGCGGGGACCGGCGCCGACCACAGCCTGGGCGACTTCAATCTGGTCACTGCCGAGCCGCCAGGCACGCTCGAGCCGGAGGCGGTCGGCACCCGGCAGAGCCTGGTCGAGCCGTTCGACAGCGGCGGTCGGGTCATCGCCGGAAGCGGGATCGATCACCGCCACGAGGCTGCTCGTACCCTGCTGCAGGCCTTCGAGCACGGTCGCCATGACGGGCGTCAGCCGCTCGGCCTCGTCGATCAGCAGGTGCGGATACCCCTTCGCCGTGGCCTCACGCACGGTCTCGTTCGATTCCAGCAGGCTGCCGGCCAGCCGGCAAAGGTCGTTGGAATCGAGGCAGCCGAGGTCGCTCAGCATGCGATCGTGGAAGGCGATCAACTGCTCGAACTCCGAGCGACGTACCGGGTCGTCGGCGAAGGCCCCGGAATCCCCGCGGTCGCCCAGCGCGGCCTTCTCGAGGTCGATCTCGAGCAGCAGGCGCCGCATCAAGCCAGTCGGATTGCCACGGATCTCGTGGTGGCGCAGAGGCAGCTGTTCGAACCTGACCAGGAGCATGGCCAGCCGTTCGGCCGGCCCGGCAAGCTCGAAGTCCGGGTCGAGCCCCGCCTCGATCGACCAGTCCCTGAGCAGACGCTCTGCGAAGCCGTGCCAGGTGTCGATGACCAACTGCTCGTATGGCCCGGAGAGACGCTGCTCGACCGAGAGCCGGTGTGCGTCGGCCGAGGGACCGGTAGCGGTGATCAGGGCGATCGAGGAGGGTCGGACTTCGCTTTCGACCAGATGCACGAAGCGCTGGTCGAGGGCCGCACTCTTGCCGGTACCGGGAGCGCCTTCGACGATCATCGCTCCGTCCCGGTGGCTCACTACCTCCGACTGCATGCCGGCCGGTTCCGGATTCGGCATCAGCTCTGTCGGACGATCGCTCACGGTCCAAAACTAGCCGAAGCCAGGGCCACGCCGGATCACCGGCCGGACCGGATCCGCACCTGACAGCGCGGCGTAAGTAGCATGGCCCGGTGGAGAACCGACCCGACGGCAACCCCGGCACCGACCCCGCCCTCTCGGCCGACTGGCTGCAGATCTGCCGCCGGATCGTCGAACGCCAACAGGTGCTGTTCGACGAGACCCCGACGATCGATGGCCGCGACCGCTACGAAGGCGTCGGCGAAGGCGGGGATCACACGCTCGAGCTGGACCGCAAGTGTGAGGACGTCGTCTTCGACGAGCTGACCCTGCTGGCCGAAGACGGCACCGCCTTCACGGCGATATCCGAGGAGCGCGGTTCGGTCCAGTTCAACGGCGGTGGCGAGACCTGGGTCGTTATCGACCCGATCGACGGATCTCTGAACGTTCGCCGCACCCTGCCCAACCACAGCCTTTCGATTGCGGTCGCTTCGGCCCCGAACATGTCGGCCGTGGAGTTCGGCTTTGTCTACGACTTCGGTGCCCGCGAGCAGTACAGCGCCCATTCCGGCGAAGGGGCGCTGCTGAACGGTCGTGAACTCAGGGTTCAGCCGGCCGAGCAGCTCGAGGTGGTCGGGGTCGAAGGAGCCGAACCCCGGGCCTTCCTGCCGATCGTCGAGAATCTGACCGGCTCGGTCTATCGCTTCCGCTGTGTCGGTTCCCTGGCGATCACGCTCTCCTACCTGGCCGCCGGCCGGATCGACGGGATGGTCACCCCGCATCCCTCTCGTTCTGTCGACATCGCCGCCGCCCAGCTGATCGCCCGCGAAGCCGGAGCCCTGGTCGAGCTCGGCGAAGACGGCCTCGGCGAGGTCGGCCTCGATCTCGACCACCGCTTCACGGTCACCGGAGCCAGCTCGCCCGAGGGCCTGGCAACGCTGATAGCCAGCCGCGGCTGACCGAAGCGGGCGGCGCCCCGCGGGTCCCGAGTCCGAATCAGTCCCGGCGGTCTCAGCCGCCCTGATTCGCCCTCGTATCTCGGCAGATTGCCGGCGCTTTCGATGCGCGACAAGGGTCGCGTTCGCCCGTTCAGGGACCACCAACCGGCGGCAAGGGTCGAATTTTCGGCTCCTGGAGGGGTTTCTGGCTGTGTGATGCTTGTCCGCGCACAATCAGAACAGATGTTCGTATTCCCTGCTACACTTCCAACATCCTTAGAAATAAGTAGTTTGATTCCAACAAAGGAGCAAGTAATGAGTCCCGAGACCAACACCAAGAAGAAGCCGGCCACCAAGAAGGCCGCTGCCAAGCCCAAGACCAAGGCTGCCGCCAAGAGCGCGCCGAAGAAGAAGACCGCCGGCAAGCCCCGCACCGCCGCCCAGCTTCGTTCCGAGGCCAGCGCCAAGGCCGTCCACGCCGCCGAGCTCGACGCCAAGGCCGCCAAGAGCCGCGTTGAGGAAGTCGAAGAGGCCGCCGTCGAGGCAGCCCGGACCGCCGTTGACATTCCCGTCGGCGCCGCCCTCAACATCAGCGACCGCGTCGCCGAGATGATCGAGCCGTGGACCGACCAGGCTTCCGCCGAGAAGAAGGTCAAGGGTTACCGCGCCGACCTGACCAAGACGTTCAAGCGCGCCGAGCGCCGTGGCACCACCGCCCGTCGCAAGGCCACCCGGTCCGTCAAGAAGACCCGCAACCAGCTCGAGCGTGAAGTTCGCAAGCAGCGCAAGAGCGTCGAGAAGCAGGTCAAGGCCACCAACAAGGATCTCAACAAGCAGATCGAGAACCGCGTTGACGTCGTCACCAAGCGTGCCGAGAAGGCCGGACCAGGCCGAGGTCACCAAGCGTGCCGAGGTCCGTGGCAAGAAGGCCCAGGACCTGGTCAACCGCGTCACCGATCAGCTGACCCAGCTGGTCTGAGTTCCACTTAGCCCGGCCCCCACGGAGAGGGGCGGCCGGAGAAGCCTGCTGACCTCATAACCTCGTCAGCAGGAGTAGTACCTCTCCTCCCTCGCCAACGGCCCCTTTACCGGGGCCGTTGGTCTTGCAGGCCGCTGGCCTTGAAGGGAGCGGGCGCTCGTCGGGTTCGCGGGCAGCGGGCTCCGGGCAAGGACCAGGCCCCGGTCGCTCAGCTCAGCTTGATGACGACCTTGGCCACTTCGACCGGCATCTTCAGGTACCACTGGTTGCCGATCCGGACCGACTCGAAGGGCTTGAAGCCGCCGTACTGATCCTGGGCCCGGCGGGTGAAGGAGCCGAGCATGCCCGGCAGGGCCCGGGCCGAGTCGAGGTCGAGAGCGTCGGCCACCTCGCCGTAGGCGATCGGCTTGCCGGGGTTCTCGGCCAGGTACTCGAGCATCGCCCTCGCCCGACCGGAGGACTCGCTGTAGGCGGTGCGCACCAGGCTGGCTGCGCCGCCGTCTTCGGGTTCCCCGGACCTGCCCAGCTCGATCGTCAGCTCGTCCTCCATGCCGGTCAGTTGCTGGAGCGCCGTGATCACCCGGCCTGCCACCTCCGGGCTGACGCCCTCGTGGATGTGGATGTGGATGTGCGTCTCTTTGCTGTCGAGCAAGCGATCCTCCTCGGTCCCGCTTCGGTTTCCGCCCGCGATGGCTTCGGCGAAAGCCTAGCGCCGACTGAGGCAGTTGACCTTCATCGTGAAGGCCAGGCCGGATCCCCGGTCGGAGAGGACCCTGAAGATGTATCCCCCGGGGCCGCCGAAGCGGTTGATGACCACGGTGCGGCTCACTTCGTATGCCAGCGGGCCCATATCGCTGATCGATGGATCAAATGCGAACGGCGCCCTGGCAGGACAGCGGATCGTCCCTTCGGCTTCGGTGAACCTGCCGTCCCCGGCCACCGGGTCTGTCGACGAAATGAGGGCGACAGTACCCAACAGCACCTTGCCGATCGAGCGGGCGCCGACCGAATCCTTTCGAAGGTCGTTCGAATCGACGCTGCGCTTGCCCGGAAGTGCCACGGCAGTGCCACCGATGGCCACGATAAGGCTGATGACGGCCACGACCATCGCCGGAGACGGCTTCAGTTTTTTGCCCATCCCTGCCACGACTCACCTTCCCGATGAAGACGCCTTGGGATAGACAATGACCGATCTGGCCGCCGATGTCGAGGGGCGATAGGGCCAGCCGGCCTCGGGCAGGGAGATCGCCCTGAACAGGATGCGCTGCGCAGAGGCGATCGTGCGGAAGCGGTAGGAGTAGCGGAAACGGCCCTTGCGGTCGGCCCGGATCACTTCCACCGGGCGCCACCTGGCACGACCGGGGTCGTAGTACTGGATCGCCACCAGCTTGCCCCCGGCCGGCTGAATCGCGCCCCGGCCGGCCACCCTGCCCCGCATCACCGTTCGGTCTCCGTTCCTCAGGACATTCGGCCGCAGCCCCAGCCTGACCCGATCCCTGGAACTGAACCGGATCCAGCGGCTGGTGGCACGGGCATCGGTCGCAGTGCCTGCGAAAAGGACCCTGACCCGGCGGCTCGGTCCTGCCTCCAGCCGGACTGCGAACCTTCCCGTGCCGTCGGCTACCGCGGCTTTCCTTCGGATCGGCAGCCGGCTGCCATCGGCAAATCGCTGCTCGACGGTCAGTCTGGCGGCGGGAATACCGGACCCCTCCAGATGGCGGATGCGGCCGACCAGCGTGACGCGCCGGCCATGCCCGGACAGAACCTTCCTGACTCCCGACTTCTTGCCGCGATGGCGCAGGGTGAGACCGACCCTCCTCTTCAGCGGCAGCTCGAGAACCATCGCCGTCCCGCCGGTTGTTGTCACCGTCGTAGCCGTGTTTCCTGCCCGGTCCGTCGCTTCGGCGCGCAGCTCGTAGGTTCCGGCGCGCAAGTCGTCCGATGGCACCCTGGCCTTGAGTAGACCCTGATCCCTGACCGTCTCGAGATCGCGAAACGCCCCGTCGCTTCCGATGCGCCTGATCCCGATACGGCCCCGGTCCAGGCCTGAAAGCCCGTCTTCGGCGAGGACCGAAACTGCTTCCGGATCGGACTGGTCCCGTCTCGGGTCGAAGCTGAGCAGTGGAGGAGTGCGGTCGATCAGGACCGTCGCCCTGCCGGGCGGACGGTGTCTCGTTCCGTCCGGAGCGGGCCGGCCGTCGTTGAGGTTGCCGGCCAGATCACGGGCCCAGTACTCGACTTTCGTGGCACCTTCCGCTGCAACCGTGAAGGTGGCGACGGCGCCGGGAGACTCGTACGGCGCCTGGCCTTCGGCGGCGATTACGGTGAGCGGCCGGCCGTCATCGAGGCCCGGCTCTGGCTCCATGCCGGACATCGTGTCGGAGGCCCTGGCGCTGAGCGTGACCGGCCGGTTGACCCAGCCCGGCGGTAGTCCGCTGAGCGTAGTCTCGGGATCGGTGCGGTCTACCCGGACAACGGTGCCGCCCGGCTCTCTGGACGAGAGCATCGCTCCGGATGCGGCGACGGCGGAGACCCAATGGCTGCCTTCCGGGAGCCGGTCGATCACCGCGACCCGGCTGTCGGGACCGGCCAAGAGCGCCATCTCCTCCTCGAGACAGATCGGGCCGGAGCAGGGAGGCAGCATTCGATCGGCGGATACAGCGAGCGCGTAACCACCGATCCCGGAAGGTCCACCCGGCCGGGCCTTCTCGATCGGCTGCCGCAGCGGCAGCTCGTCTTCGGAAACCCAGCCGGTCGGATCCTCGGGCGAGACGTCGCCAGGTGGTGAGTCGTCGAATCGAACGTCGCTCGCCGCCGGTTGCCCGAGATTGCCGGCCTGGTCCCTGAGACGGAACTCGACCCGGTAGTGACCGGCCGAAGGAACATCTATCGCCCCGCTCGACCGGGGCGGTGATCCTGAAACAGAGCCGGATTCGACTTGCTCGCCAGTTCCCGCCTGGAGTATCCGGTACTCGGCGGCAACCACCGGTGAGATCTGGTCGCCCGGGACCTGCCATTCGAACTCGAAACCGTTCTCGGCCCTCCAACCGCTGCCGCCGACGACCCCGAGACCGACCGGAGCCGGAGGAGGTTCGTTGTCAACGGCCAGCAGGCGGTTCTCGGTGCAGCTTCGGTTGGCACCCCCGGACGGGATGGCGAAATCGGCTACGCATAGCCGCAGGCTGTTCAACCCATCCCGGAACGGGGTGGCGGCGGTGTCGAAGTTTCGACTCAGGGAGGCAGTCGCACCGCAGGGGGCGAAGCTGGTCGCGTAGGACCCGCGATCTCCGGGGCAGTCGACTGTACCGAGACCGAGTTCGAAGCCGTTGACCTCGAGCCAGGCTTTCGCGACGCCCGTCCCGGGGTCGTAGGCGGAGACGCCAACCCCGCCCTCGCCCCGCTGCCAGCCCCCTCCGTTGCTTCGCTGCCAGAGCAAGCCGGAGGGGATCAGCTGCGGGGCGGCGACGTCACGACTGCGTATCTCAAGGTCGAAGAGCTCGACGAACGCCTTCGGTCCACCGGCTTCGTTGGCACAGCCTTTCGCCCACTGGCATTCGAGTCTGACGACGACGAGGCTGGGGCGGCGGCTTTCACCGCTCCACCTGGTGGTTCGGATCTGTCCGTCGTGAGGCTGGCCTCCATAGAGGTCGAAAGCGCCCCACTGGCCGCTCGGGCCGGAGACCGAAGCCTTGATTCCGTTCGCATCCCGGAGCTTGGCACTCACCGTCGTGCCGACTATCTGCAGTCCCGGCGATGGCGACCACATGAACTGGCCGCCGCCGGAGGTCTGGAGGCGCAGCCCGGAGCGGTCCTGGTAGATGCCGATCTTGTTCGCGCCTGCCGCGGCATGCAGCCCCGGACTACATCGACCCGGTCGAGGGTATTCATCTGGAAGTAGTCCCCCGAGAAACCGTCGTTGTCGGATCCCGCGCACTGCCTGACCGGGTACTCGCCGGCGGCGGCGGGCGGCGGGCCGTGAAGTGCGGTCGCGGCGAGGACCAGGGCCAGGGCGGCCAGACCGACTGAGGTGCGCAGCGCGCTCACGGACCGAACTCGCCCCCTCCCCCGCCAACCGGCACCGACGGCGATCGAGCCGACGGTGATTCGGTGGAAGCGGCAGCAGCCGGTGACGGCGCGGCGGCGGGAACGGGGGTGCCGGCAGCCTCGGGTGTGAACTCCTGTTCGACAGGGGTTGCGGGTGGCGGCGGTACCTGCTGCTGAGTCACCGTCTTCCCGGTCCCGTTGGACTCCGGATCGCGGGCCGCCTCCGGCGCGGAGTTGCCGGCAGGGACGGGCGCGGGCTCGCCGGCGATCGGCTTGCCCGCTTCGACGACTCCCGGGGCCGTAGCGGGTCGCTCGATCACCTCCTTCTCCTGAGGCTTTTCGTTGACGACAGGTGCCGGCAGAACTCCGACTGCCACGCAGGCCGCGGCTCCGCCCGCGGTACCGAGGCAGACCGTCGCCAGCTTGGCAAGTGCCGCCGCTCCCATGCCCCTTGTGCCGCCGGTGGCCGCGACCATTCCCAGCGATTCGTCGCTGCCACGGCCTATGCCCTGGAATCTCAACTGGGCGGAGACGACGAGCTCCTGGGTCTTCTCCCAGAGTGTCTGGGAGAGTGGAGCCGCCGGAAGCAGGGCTGCCGCCGCACGGGGTGCGGCCCGGAACGCTCGCAGCGTGGCCCGACACTGGCCGCAGGCCGCAAGGTGGTTGCGGACCTCGATCAGATCCGGTCCTTCGAGCTCACCGTCGCACGAGGCCGAAATCAGCGGCTCGAGCGAAGCACACCGCTCGCCGGCTTCGCTCTCCCGGAAAATCGAGCGAAAGCGTGCTCGGCCCTCGGCCAGACACCGGTTCACCTTGGTCCGGGTCCAGCCGTTGAGGCCGGCGATCTCGGCGTAGCTGTAGCCCTCGGCAAGCTGGGTCAGTGCCTTGAGCTCCTGGGGCTTCAGCTTCGCCAGCGCCTCCCGGCTGCGATCGACGAGCTCGCGCTTCTCGGCGCTCTCGTCCGGTCCGGATCCCTGCCAGGGGATGAGGTGGATCCAGTCTTCGCCCTCTGCCTCCCTCTCGGCCGCGGGAGGCCGCCCGAGCATGCGCTCCCGGTTCTTCCGGATCGCCAGCGCCTCGTGCTTTATCACCGTCCGGGACCAGGGCAGCAGTTGCCTCGTGTCAGTGTTCGGGGCCTTCGTGAGCAGGATCTCGATCCCGCGCTGGTAGGCGTCCTCGGCGTCGTCCCGGCACATGGAGAACCTGCGGGCGGTGCTTCGCAGGGCCGCATCCTGATTCCGGATCAACTCGACCGCCGCCCGCTTTCTTGCCGCCGGTGAACTTTCCGTGACCCGGCTGCCCGCGCCCCTCGATGCTCCGGCTCCTTCGCCGGACGAATCCGCGACCTGTTGCTTAAGCGTCATCCCCACTGCCGAACCCCCCTGGTTCCCGAAGACGTCTTGACCAAATACCTATCCGGCCCGGCGTTCCGCCGCCACCCCTGCCACCCCGGCGAAGATCCGTTCCGGGTTCGTGAGCCCTTGGTCTCAGAAGTCGACATTTGCAGGACTAAGCCCCGATCCCGCGGGATATCTCCCCCCTCTGGAATCGAGAAATAGTCCGTAAATAGCGAGAATTTGGGGAATTGCCGCTATTTGCGTCATTTTGGTCGGATTGCCAGCCACGCGCTACCGCTAAGTTGTGCCGGTGGCCACCCGCGAAGAGATAGAAGCCGTACTGCCGAAGCTGGGCCGGGGAGCCCGGATCAACCTCAAGCTGAAGGACGGCGCAGAGGTACCCGGGACCCTCTATGGGGTCTTCGACGGGCTGGTCCATTTCGAGGAGTCGGAGATCGAGCCGATCGACCTCGACCTGATCGACAACCTGCTGGTCCGGATTCACTCCGAAGGACCGGGCGCGGATCCGCTCGGCCCTGTCGGCTGAGCGACGGGTCGCCCTGGCGAGCGAACGGCCGACTTCGAACCGCGATCTACCCCGCTATGACGTGGACGATCGCGCTGCGAAGGTTGAGGTGGACCACCTGCTCAGGCCTGGAGCTCGAACAGCGCCTGCCATACGGCCATGTAGATGTGGGCCCGCTCGCGGCCCTGCCTGCCTGCGACCTCGTTCTTGAAGTTGTCGTAGCTGATCTGCCCGGCGAGGTCGGCCGTGGCGGCGACCCAGTGCTCGCGCCTCACGTAGACGCGGTAGCGGTAGTCGGAGTTCTCGGTCTCGATCACGTCCGCGGCATAGCCGGCCAGAGAGTCGAGCTCGAAGAGCGCCTCGATGTCCTCGCGGACCCGGCCCCGCACGCAGAGGTAGCCCGGTCGGTCACCCTTGTCCACCACTGAATAGAAGCCACGGTCAGTCACCAGCCACATACGGATCCCCTTTCGACGAAATTCACCGCGGCATGCCGCGGCCCACGGGAAAGGAGTCGGACCCGGGGGCGGGTTTCTGACATAAGATGCGCCGCCTATGACTACCTGCGTTGTTACCGGCGGAGCCGGATTTGTCGGATCGCACCTCTGCGACCACCTGCTGGAGAAGGGCTACTCGGTGGTCTGCGTCGACAACCTCGACACCGGCTCGCTCCAGAACATCGAGCACATCCGTTCGGAGAGATTCCGCTTCGTCAACCACGACATCACACAGGAAGTGGATATCGAGGGGGATGTGGACTTCGTCTACCACCTGGCCTCGCCGGCCAGCCCGATCGACTACGCGCGACTGCCGCTGCATACGCTCAAGGTCGGCGCCCAGGGCACCTGGCACATGCTGGGAGTGGCCAAGTTCAAGCGGGCCCGCTTCCTGCTCGCCTCGACCTCGGAGGTCTACGGCGATCCTCAGGTCCATCCCCAGCAGGAGAGCTACTGGGGCCATGTCAACCCGATCGGCCCCCGCGGCGTCTATGACGAAGCCAAGCGTTACGCCGAGGCGCTGACCATGGCCTACCACCGCCAGCAGGGTGTGGATACCTCGATCGTGCGCATCTTCAATACCTACGGCTCGAGGATGCGGGCCCACGACGGCCGGGCGATTCCGACCTTCCTGCGGCAGGCGATGCAGGACCAGCCGCTGACCGTATTCGGCGACGGCAGCCAGACCCGTTCCTTCTGTTTCGTCGACGACCTGGTCCGCGGGCTGATCTCTCTGGCCGAATCCGGCGAGCACCTGCCCGTGAACATCGGCAACCCCGACGAGTACACCCTGCTGCAGCTTGCCAACGCGGTGATCGAAGCCTCGGGCTCCAACTCGAAGATCGTCTTCGAACCGCTGCCGGTAGACGACCCGCAGGTCCGCCAGCCCGACATCGCCAGGGCCCGCGAAGTACTCGACTGGCAGCCGGAGGTATCTCTGAACGACGGGCTCCGGCGGACGATCGAAACCTCCGGTCGTGACAACCTGATCGGTCTCATCTCCTGAGCGAGCTTTCGGTCCTGATCACCGGCGCCAGCGGTTTCGTCGGCGGCGCGGTGGCAACCGAATTCGAGGGGGCCGGCCACCGGGTGACCGGCACCTCGACCTCGGGCGGCGATCCGTTCGTCGCGATGGACCTGAAACAGCCGCAGCAGGTTGAACAGGTACTGCGGCAGATCCGGCCCGACGCGATTCTGCACCTGGCCGGCCTGCAGTCGGTTCCGCGGTCCTGGCAGCAGCCCGCCCTGGCCTTTGGCGTCAATACCGGCGGCACCGCGGCGCTGCTGCGGGCTGTCGAGAAGACGGTCCCGGAGGCGCACCTGCTGCTGGCTTCGACCGGGGCGGTCTACGGAAATACCTTCGCCGGACGGCGACCCGGCCGACGGTCAGGCGAAGCCTTTCGAAGAATCCGATCCGGTGGCGCCAGGGTCCCCCTACGGGGCCTCGAAGGCAGCCGCGGAAGTACTCATGGCGGAGAGCGCAGCGCGCACCGGCCTTCCGGTGACGATCGCGCGCCTCTTCAACCAGTTCGGGCCCGATCAGCCCGAGGCCCAGCTCCCGGCCGGCTTCGCCGCGTCGATCGCCGCAGCCGAGGCCGCCGGCAAGGATTCGATCGGAGTCGAGGTAGGCAATCCGGACGCGCGCCGTGACTACACCGACACCCGCGACAGCGCCCGGGCCTTCCGGCTGCTCGCAGAAGGCCGGGTCACCGGCACCTTCAACCTCTGCCGCGGGCAGACCGACCGGTTGGGCCGGCTGGTCGAAGGTCTTTCACAGGCGAGCAGTATCGGGGTCCGGATCGAGCATCGGCCCGAGCGGGTCAACCGGAACGATGTTGCCGAGATCGCCGGCTCGCCGGCCCGGCTCGAGGAGGCCACCGGCTGGCAACCCCGGATCAGCCCTCGACGAAACGCTGGCCGAAATGCTGGAAGTCCGGCGTCGGTCACTCAGTAGCAACTGATCCCGGAACATCGACCTCGGCTCGCCCGACCGGGCAGTGAGCGGACCCTGTTCAGCGACGCCGGCCGATTCCAGAGCCTGTACGCCAGCGGCTCAGGGCGCGGAAGTCGTCGAGGCTGTCGGCCGGCACGGCTGCGGCGGGGGCCGGGACTATGTCCTCCACCGCGGCCGGGGTCTCGCCGCCGGCATCAACCTGCCAGACGCCGGCACCGCTGCGGGCGCTGATGGTCCGGGTCACGACGCCGTCTTCGAACAGGATGCCGGCCTGGTCGTCGGCCCCGTAACCCGGAGGCTCACCGTCCGCGACGGCTTCCAGGTATGCGGTGCGACGCTCCGGATCACGGTGGTAGTGGACGCAGAAGCTGCCCGGGATCAGGCCGAAGCCGTCAGCCATCGCGGCGGTCCCCGAAGAGGTGGTGATGCCGCGCTCGAACCAGCACATCGCGCCGGCGCTCTGACCGCAGATCAGCACGCCCCCTGACAACGCCTCGAGCAGCAGTTCGTATACGCCGTGAGCGGCCCATACGGCGACCAGGTTGACCAGGCTGCCCCCGCCGACGTAGATCAGGTCCTGGTTGAAGAAGTGGTCCTCGAGGTCGACCGGGTTCTGGCCGAGCCGGAACAGGGAGATGTCGGTGACCTCGGCGCCTCGGCTTCCGAAGCCACGGCGAAAGCGGGAGATCTGGTCGTCCGGATCACCGCTGGCGGTCGGCAGCAGGCAGACCTTCGGTTTCTGCGTGCCGGTCAGCTCGAGCATGAAGTCGCAGAGGACTTCGTTGCCGTCGAGGCGGTCGAACTCGTGGCCTCCCATCAGGAGGAGTCTCGAAGCCATGCGCTGAAGCTACCTAAACCGAAAGCTCTGAAGGCATCGACCACGCATACGAAGTCGGATCGACCAGCGGGACGTGGGTCGGCGAGCCCAGGTGCCTGGTTGCGATCTGAGTGGTGCGGGCGCGATCTCCCCGGCGGTCGATCCGGTAGGCGCGGGCCTCCGGCCGTGAAGCCACGACCTGAGCCAGCTCGGTGCCGACGAAATGCAGTGCGGCACCGTCGGTGGCGGCGTAGCCGGCGTAGGAGACATCATCCAGCCTGCTCTCGAACTCGTGGTGCTGCGCGGATCCGGGCTTGAAGTGCACCGAATTGCCGTAGGGGAGGATGCCCAGCCCGGGAACCAGCTTGACCTCGTTCTGGTAGCCGGTCAGAGCGTGGTCGAACCAGCACAGGCTGCCCGCGCTCAGACCACAGAGCACGATTCCGCGCTGCCAGGCTTCGCGCAGGATTTCGTCGATACCGTGAGCCCGCCAGACAGCCAGCATGTTGACCACGCTGCCGCCGCCGACGTAGATCATGTCCTGGTCGAGCAGGTGTTCGCGGATGTTGCCGACCCCGCGTTCGCGACGGAAGAGGGATATGTGGGAGGGATGGGAGGTGTCGCGGAAAGCGTTGTAGAAACGCACGATGTAGTGGTCGGCGTCGCCACTGGCAGTCGGCAGGAAGCAGACCCGCGGTCGGATGTTCCCGGTCAGCGAGCAGACGAAGTCATCGAGCAGGGGGTTTCCCGACTCCATCGAGAAGCCGCCCCCGCCGAAGGCGACAATCTGGCGTTCCTTTCCCATGGTCGAATCTTCGCCGCAACCACCGCGCGACCATTTGGACTGCGGTCGAATATCCCGGGACCCGCCGTGGTACCGCGGTACGAGCCTCCCCGACGGCACCACCCGGGCCGGTCGGGCCGTCCCGATCGCACGAGTCCAAATAGACTGCCCGGTCAATGCGCGAGAAGAGTCCAGAAACCCACGAAGAGAAGCTTGCGTTCCTGCGCGAACTGCGCGACCAGGCGATCAACTCGGCCTCCCCGGAGGCCATTGAAAAGCAGCACGCCAAGGGCAAAATGACCGCCCGCGAGCGGATCGACAAGCTGCTCGACCCCGGTTCGTTCGAGGAGATCGACACCTTCGTCCGCCACCGGACCCACGACTTCGAGATGCAGAAGCGCCGGCCATGGGGCGACGCGGTGGTCACCGGCCACGGCACGATCGACGGGCGCAAGGTGTTCGTCTTCTCGCAGGACTTCACCGTCTTCGGCGGCTCGCTCGGCGAAGTGATGGCCGAGAAGATGTGCAAGGTCATGGACCTGGCCGCCAAGGTCGGTGCCCCCGTGATCGGCCTGAACGACTCGGGCGGTGCCCGGATCCAGGAGGGAGTCGTCTCGCTCGGCGCCTACGGGGACGTCTTCGTGCAGGAACGTGCAGAGCTCCGGCGTTATCCCGCAGATCAGCGTGATCATGGGTCCCTGCGCCGGTGGCGCCGTCTACTCGCCGGCGATGACCGACTTCATCTTCATGGTCAAGGAGACCTCGCACATGTTCATCACCGGCCCCGAGGTGATCAAGACGGTCACCGGAGAAGAGGTCGAGTTCGAGGAACTGGGCGGTGCCATGTCCCACAACTCGAAGTCCGGCGTGGCCCACTTCGCCTCCGAGGACGAAGAGAGCTGCCTGGAGGACGTGCGCTACCTGATGAGCTTCCTGCCGCTCAACAACCTCGAGCAGCCGCCGAAGTACCCGCCGGCCGACGACCCGGAGCGTGAGGACCCCGAGCTCGACGACTTCGTTCCCGACGACCCGAACAAGCCATACGACATGCGCAAGGTCGTGGCCAGGATCGTCGACGACGGCGAGTTCTTCGAAGTTCACGAGCACTGGGCAAAGAACATCGTCTGCGGTTTTTCCCGGCTCGACGGTCGTCCGATCGGCGTGGTCGGCAATCAGCCCGCCTTCAAGGCCGGCGTGCTCGACATCGACTCCTCCGAGAAGGCCGCCAGGTTCGTGCGCACCTGCGACGCCTTCAACATCCCGCTGCTGACCTTCACCGATGTTCCCGGCTTCATGCCCGGCACCGACCAGGAGTGGAACGGGATCATCCGGCGCGGCGCCAAGCTTCTCTACGCCTATACCGAAGCGACCGTGCCCAAGCTCACCGTGGTCACCCGCAAGGCATACGGCGGCGCCTATGACGTCATGGCCTCCAAGCACATGCTGGCCGACTACAACATCGCCTGGCCCACGGCCGAGGTGGCGGTGATGGGTCCGGAGGGCGCGGTCAACATCATCTACCGCAAGGACATCGCCGACTCACCGACCCCGGAGGAGCGGCGCGAGAAGCTGATCGCCGACTACAAGGCCCACTTCGCCAACCCTTACTCGGCGGCCGAGCGCGGCTACATCGACGACGTGATCGAGCCACGCCAGACCCGGCCGAAGCTGATCAAGGCGCTGCGCACCCTCGAGACCAAGCGTGTGGCCCAGCCGAAGCGCAAGCACGGCAACATCCCGCTCTAGCCGATGGCCCGGATCTCGATCGAAGGCCCCGCGACACCGGCCGAAGCAGCCGCGATCAGCGCCGCGATCGAGCGTTTCATCGGCGATACGTCGGTAGCCCCGCCGCCGGCCGACGAAAGCATGGACCCGTGGCTGAGGACGGCGCTGGTCGAAGGCATCGGCGCCAAGGATTCCTTCGGCCCGGGCGATCCGCGCGAGCTTTTCTGAACCGGTCTGCCACCGCTGCCGGCGGCCGGCGATCGAACTTCGCCACACCGATCGCCCCCGGCCGGTAAGAATGGTGCCAACGCACTGACACCCTGCCGCCCGGCGGCGGCAACCTGAGGAGGAGAGCATGGCAGTGGTAAAGATCATCGAGCTGGTCGGCAGCTCACGGGTTTCAACCGATGACGCAGCCCAGCAGGCGCTCAAGCAGGCCCAGGATTCGCTGCGAAACATCCGGGCCGTCGACATCGTCTCGACCGGGATCCGCGGCGAGCACCTCGACGAGTACCGGGCCCATGTTCGGGTCGCTTTCCTGATCGAAGGCAAGGACGTCACCTGACGCAGTAGCCGGGGCGGTGCGGGCAAGGGCGGCGATGGCTACGCCTACCCCGCCAACCCGTATAGCCACCGCCGCCCTTGCCCGCACCGCCCGGACTTCGCAAGGGACGGTTGGGGAACTGGCACCGTGTCCTAGCGGGGTTGTTAGGGTGCTGCGCCGATGAGTAAGTCCCCTGAACAGACCGTGACCGCCGACGGACTCGAGCCGCTGGAATGTGACGCGGCCGGTGCCGCCGGGCTGATCGATGCCGGGGCCAGGCTGATCGACGTCCGCACCGCCCATGAGTTCGAAGCCGGGCGTATCCCCGGCGCCGAGCGGATCGGACTGGAGGAGCTGGCCGGCCGGCGGGAAGAGCTCTCGCCGGGGACACCGGTGCTCTTCTACTGCCGGATCGGCAACCGGTCCCTGATGGCCGCCCAGGCTTTCGCCGAAGCCGGTTTCGACGCAACCTCGCTGGCCGGAGGCATCGACGCCTGGCTGGGGGCCGGCCGAAGCGTTGACCCGGAAGACGGATTCGTGGCAGAGCCCGGTGAGGCCGCGGCTATCCTCGAAGCCCGCTCCAGAGCCGCTTCTTCCTAATACCTGAAATCCAGTCAGGTTTTAGTGTTTTTGCTAGCATCCCCGTTCTGACGGCGCAGTCTCTGTCGTCTTCGCGGAACTACCGACAGCGCAGCAGGAGGACCCCCGATGGAGCCGAGCACGGCCCCGAGCAAACCGACACCGAAGCCCAAGCCCAAGCCGGGAGACAAGGGCGTGGAGCAGGAAGAGGGCAAGGTCCAGAAGGGCAAAGGCAAGCTCGGCTCGCTGAACAACCCGGAGACTTACGAGAACGTGCCCGGACGGGTGATCCCGATCCTCGAGAATGAATTCGAAGACTTCGACAGCGAGGCGGGCCAGTTCCTGGACGGCAATACACCCGAGCCGGAGTTCATCGGCTTCCGCCTGAAGCAGGGCGTCTACGGCCAGCGCCAGCCAGGCGTGCAGATGGTTCGGGTCAAGCTTCCGTACGGCGGCATCACGCCCGACCAGATGGACGCCTTCGCCGACGCTGTCGAGACCTACGCGCCGCTGAAAAAGGGCCACATCACGACCCGGCAGAACATCCAGATCCACCATGTGCCTCTGGATCAGATGTGCCACATGATCCGCGACCTGGCCCCCAGCGGGCTCTCCTCGCGGGAAGGATGCGGCAATACGGTGCGCAACGTCACCGGCGACCCCTGGGCCGGCGTCGCCGAGGACGAGATCTTCGACCCGACCACCTACGTCGGCGCCTACGTGCGCTACTTCGTACGCCACCCCACCACCCAGCTGATGCCGCGCAAGATCAAGACCGCCTTCACCGGATCCGACGCCGACCGGGCGATCACCGGAATCCACGACATCGCGTTCATCAGCCGGATTCGCGACGGGGTCAGGGGTTTCGAGATCCGGGTCGGTGGCGGCACCTCGATCATGGCCCGCGTAGCACCCACCCTCTACGACTTCGTCGAGGCCGACAACGGCGACTTTCTCAAGGTGAGCGAAGCCGTCTTCCGGATCTTCGACCGCCAGTCCTGGCTGAGGGTCAACCGTGCCCGGGCCCGGATCAAGGTCCTGGTCGACAAGGTCGGGATCGAAGAGGTCCGCCGCATGGTCGACGCAGAGCTCGAAGGCGACTGGGTCGACGAGCGAGACTTCACGATCGACCACCTGAGATTCGACCTCGACGAAGAGGCGCTGCTGCCGGAGACCCTGCCGTCCACCGCCTCGCCGAACGGCGACCGTTCGCAGTTCGAGCGCTTCGTCGAGGCCAACGTCCAACCTCAGAGGCAGACGGGCTTCAACACGGTCGAAGTCAAGATCGTGCGAGGCGACCTGACTCCCGAGCAGTTCCGGGGCCTGGGCCAGGTCATGCGCGATTACACCGGTGGCTTCGCCCGCACCACCGTCCAGCAGAACCTGGTCCTGCGCTGGGTCCGTGACGACGCGCTCTACGAAATCTGGAAGCGGCTCGGCGAGCTCGACCTCGACGACGTCGGGCCGAGGCGGATCACAGACGTGGTCAGCTGCCCCGGCACCGACAGCTGCAAGATGGGCATCACCAGCTCGATGGGTCTCAACAAGGCGGTCCAGGACCGGGTCGAACAGATGAACATCACCGACCCGCTGACCCGGCAGATCCACATCAAGATGAGCGGTTGCCCGAACGGCTGCAGCCAGCACCACATCGCCAACATCGGCTTCTACGGTGCCTCACTGAAGGTCGGCGGCCGCACGATGCCCGCTTACGTGCCGCACCTCGGCGGCAAATACGTCGACGGAGAGGTGATCTTCGGGACGAGGTTGAAGTCGAGGCTTCCCGCCCGGCGCGTGCCCGATGCGATCGAGCGATGGATCCGTCTGTATGAAGACGAGCGTGAGGACGGCGAGGTCTTCAACGACTTCGTCGAAAGGGTCGGCACCGGACGCATGGAAGAAGTCGTCAAGCCGCTGACCATGCCGGTGGACTTCAGCCTTGAGACAATGCAGGAGTTCATCGACTGGAGCCGCTCCGACCCGTACCAGGTCGAGCGCGGCGAAGGCGAGTGCGCGATCTAGCCCGATGGAACCCTCAGCCTCGACAACCCCCCTTGACCAGGCACGTGCCCGCTTCGACGAAGAGGCGGTAGCCGCGGAGCTCGAGCCGAAATCGGCCAGCGAGGTCCTGGAGTGGGCGTTCTCGGAATTCGGACAGCAGATGTACATCGCCTGTTCCTTCCAGAAGACGAGTTCGGTGGTAGTTCAGCTGGCGACGGAGATCAACCCCTCGGCACGCTTCTTCTACCTCGATACAGACGTGCTTTTTCCCGAGACCTACGAGACGCGGGACCGTCTGGCGGAGCACTTCGGGATCGAATTCGAAAGGTGGCACAACATCTCGCTGGAGGAGCAGGCGCGACTCTACGGCGACCGGCTCTGGAAGACCGACCCGGACGCCTGCTGCGGCGTTCGCAAAGTCGAGCCGATGCGAGAGGCCCTCTCTACCGTAGACTGCTGGGTTTCCGGCATCCGCCGCGAGGATTCAGCCGCCCGGGCAAGTGCTCCGAAGTTCGCCTGGGACAAGCGTTTCAGCCTCTGGAAGATCAACCCCCTGGCCGACTGGTCCGAGCGGGATGTCTGGAATCACCTGAATGAACACAACGTCCCCTACAACCCACTCCACGACCAGGGCTACCCCTCGATCGGCTGCACGCACTGCACCCGTCCGGTGGTACCCGGGCAGTCTGCCCGCGATGGTCGCTGGTCCGGGTCCGGCAAGACGGAGTGCGGCATCAACTGATGCCGTGTCACCGAGTCTTGCCGGCTCACCCTGATCCCCAGCTTTTCCCCTGTCAACGAATACCGATACGGATGAACTAACCATGAGCGAATTGGCATTAACCCTTTCCGAACGCCAGACGGCCGACTTCGAAATGATCGGCAACGGAGGCTTCGCCCCCCTGACCGGCTTCCAGGGTTCCGAGGACTGGCGCAACGTCTGCGGCCAGATGCGGACCGCCGAAGGCGAGTACTGGCCGATCCCGATCACCCTGCCGACCGACCTCGAGTGTGAGGTAGGCGACAAGGTCGAGCTGTCCTCCGACGAGGGCAAGCCTCTCGGCCGGATCGAAGTCCACGAGATCTTCGACCGCGACGTCAAGTACGAAGCCGAGACCGTCTACGGCACCACCGACGAGAACCACCCGGGCGTTGCCGCGATCTACGAAGAAGGCAACCGCTGCATCGCCGGACCGATCGAGGTCGACGCGCTGCCGGATCACGAAGAGGCCTTCATGCGCCGCTACAAGACCCCGGCCGAGACCAGGCAGGAGTTCGCCGACCGTGGCTGGAAGAAGATCGTCGCCTTTCAGACCCGCAACCCGATCCACCGCGCCCACGAGTACCTGACCAAGGCCGCCCTGGAGACCTGCGACGGGCTGTTCATCCACCCGCTGATCGGCAAGACCAAGGCCGGCGACATCCCGGCCGACGTTCGCATGCGCTGCTACGAGGTGCTGATGGAGGACTACTACCCGAACGACCGTGTGGTCCTGGGCGTGAAGCCGGCGAAGATGCACTACGCCGGACCGCGCGAGGCCGTGCTCCACGCGATCGTGCGGCGCAACTACGGTGCGACCCACTTCATCGTCGGTCGCGACCACGCCGGCGCCGGTGACTACTACGGCACCTACGACGCGCAGCAGATTTTCGAGACGATCGACATCGACGAGCTCGGCATCGAGCCGCTGATGTTCGAGCACACTTTCTGGTGCCATGAGTGCGAAGGCCTTGCTTCCGGCAAGACCTGCCCTCACGACGCCGAATCACACCTGTTCCTATCCGGCACCAAGGTGCGCGAGATGCTCGGCAACGGCGAAGAGCCGCCGCATGAGTTCTCCCGCCCCGAGGTCGCCAAGATCCTGATCGACGCTTACAAGGAGGACAACTAACCAATGTCAGACAACGGATTCACACTCTGGTTCACCGGACTCTCCGGAGCCGGCAAGACCACCATTTCCCACATCCTCGCCGACGAGCTGAAGGCCCGTGGCCAGAAGTTCGAGATCCTCGACGGTGACATCGTTCGCGAAAATCTCTCGAAGGGCCTCGGCTTCTCGAAGGAAGACCGCGATACCAACATCCGCCGGATCGCCTTCGTCGCCGACCTGCTCTCGCGCAACGGCACCCCGGTGATCACTGCCGCGATCTCGCCGTACCGCGAGATCCGTGACGAAGCCCGCGAGATGATGGGCGACCGCTTCATCGAGGTCTACATCCACGCTTCAGTCGACGCCTGCGCCGAGCGCGACGTCAAGGGTCTCTACGCCAAGGCATTCTCGGGCGAGATCAAGGAGTTCACCGGTGTCTCGGATCCGTACGAGGAGCCGCTGAACCCCGAAGTCGTAATCAAGGACCGAAGTCGTAATCAAGACCGAAGAGGAAGAGCCGGCCGAGTCGGCGGCGATCCTGCTTGCCTACCTCGAAGAGCGCGGCCTGATCCCGGCCGCCGTCAGCTCGTAGGCAGAGCGAAGCCCGCACAGCGGGTCAGGCTCGCGGCGCAGGCCGCAGCCGAAGGCGCCTGAGGCGCCACCGTTTCAAGAGAGGGCGGGCCAGGAGGCCCGCCCTCTTCTTAACCACGCCTCCGCAGAACGAGTCCACCACGAGTGACGGGAGGTGGTCGCCCTCGTTTCCAGGGAGCTGGGCGCCAGGGCTCAGGAGCCGGCAGCCGGGGGGCGAGCGGGTACCTCGGGCTCGCCGAGACCGTAGGTGTCGTAGTCGAGGAAACGGCTGAAGGTCTTGTGGGTGGGGCCGTGGTAGTCGGAGGAGGCGGTGGCGGCGATGCCCAGCTCGCGGGTGAGCGAAAGCAGGTGCTCGGTCTGTTCTTTCGAGTGAGGCGGGTAGTAGACCTCGATGCCGCCGATGTCCAGGGCACGGACCAGCTGCTCGACTTCTTCGGCTTTGTCCAGATCCCAGTAGGGGTGGGCGAGCACGGGCACTCCGCCGGCCTCACGGATCAGTTCGCATGCCTGGTCGGCCGTCGGCCACTTGCGGGCAACGAAGGCCTTGGCGCCCGGCACCAGGTACTCCTCGAAGAACGGGCCCATGTTGTCCGCAGCCCCGGCCGCGTGGGCTATGTGCGGGCGGCCGATCGCATCGGCGGCACCGGCCTCCCTGATCGCATCCTCGATCGTGATGTCGAAGCCGAAGCCACGCAGGTTCTCGACGATCTGTTCGGCCCGGTCGCGACGCTCCTGCTGGGCACGATCGCAGGCGGGCTGCATCTTCTCGAGGTCGATCCAGTAGCCGCAGATGTGGAGGTCCTCGGCAAACTCGTGGACGGAGGACATCTCGATCGCCGGCACGATCTCGACCCCGAGCCGCTCGCCCGCCTCGATCGCGGCCGGCACACCGGCGACGCCGTCGTGGTCGGTCAGCGCAAGAACCTTGACCCCGGCTTCGGCGGCCTTCTCGACCACCTCTTCGGGGGGAAGCTGGCCGTCGGAGACTGTTGAGTGACTCTGGAGTTCGATCATTGATCGCGCAGCATAAGGGCAGGGCGACGGCTCGAGGGCGACGATGGAAGGACCGGTGGCGCTGGTCCCGGGTGACCTCGAACGGCCGGGGCGGGCAGCTGCCGGAGCGAGCGGAGGCGCGGGCGGTGGCGCGTCCAAATAAACTGCCGCCTATGTTCGAGAAGGTTCTGATCGCCAACCGAGGCGAGATCGCTATCCGTGTGGCTCGCGCCCTGAAAGAAATGGACATCACCTCGGTGGCCGTCTACTCAGAGGCCGACCGCGAGGCCCCCCACGTCGAGGAATGCGACGAGGCTTACCTGATCGGCCCCGCGCCGGCCAACGAGAGCTACCTCTCGATCGAGAAGATCATCGGGGCGGCCAAGGAGGCCGGCGCCGACGCGATCCATCCCGGCTACGGCTTCCTGGCCGAAAACGCAGATTTCGCCCGCGCCCTCGAAGAGGCCGACATCACATTCATCGGACCGCCCGCATCGGCGATCGACGCCATGGGTTCGAAGACGATGGCCCGCGAGGTCATGGAGAAGGCCGGCGTGCCGATCGTGCCCGGTGCCACCGAGCCCGCGGCCGACCTCAACGAGGCCCGCAAACAGGCCGACGAGGCCGGTTATCCGGTTGCCTGCAAGGCGGTCGGTGGAGGCGGAGGCAAGGGCTTCCGGGTCGCGATGACCCCGGACGACCTTCAGGAGGCTTTCGAGGGTTCGGCCCGCGAGGGCGAGAAGTTCTTCTCCGACGACCGGGTCTACGTCGAGCGCTACCTCGAGAACCCGCGCCACGTCGAGGTTCAGGTACTCGCCGACAAGCACGGCAACGTGATCCACCTGGCCGAGCGCGACTGCTCGATCCAGCGCCGTCACCAGAAGCTGATCGAGGAGGCCCCCGGGCCCCACGTCGACGAAGAGATGCGCGAGAGGATCGGCAAGATCGCGACTGACGCCGCCCGCGCCGTGGGCTACTACTCGGCCGGAACGGTCGAAGGCATGCAGGTCGGCTCGGAGTACTTCTTCCTCGAGATGAACACACGGGTCCAGGTCGAGCACTGCGTGACCGAGATGATCACCGGGGTCGACATCGTGCGTGAGCAGATCAAGATCGCGGCCGGCGAAGAACTCAGCCTCAGGCAGGAGGACGTCAAGATCAACGGCTGGGCGATCGAGTGCCGGATCAACGCCGAGAAGGCCGACAAGAACTTCGCGCCCGCCCCGGGAAAGATCACGACCTACCTTGAACCCGCGGGGCCCGGCGTGCGTGTGGACTCGGGCGTGATCGCCGGCTCCGAGGTGACCCCGATGTACGACCCGATGGTCGCCAAGCTGATCGTCTGGGACAACGACCGCGAGGCCGCCACGAAGCGGATGCTGAGGGCGCTCGACGAGTACAGGATCGGCGGCCTCTCGACCCTGATCCCGTTCCACAAGGCCATCCTCGCAACCGAGCAGTGGGACCGCGGCGAAACCTGCAAGGACCTGACAGAAGACAAGAAGTGGCTGAAGACGACCGCACCCGAGCCACCCGCATCGACCGAGTCGGAGGAAGGCGAGCCCGAGAAGGTGGCGCGCGACTACCTGGTCGAAGTCTCCGGCAAGCGCTTCGACGTCAAGGTGATCGGCGAAGCCGTCGGCGTCGTGGCCGGCGCAGCAGGACCCGCCGGCGGCCCGGGTGGCCCGCCGAAGCGCGAGCGCGCCGCGGGCGGTGGCGGTGGCTCGAACAAGGCCGAACTCGAATCGCCGCTTCAGGGATCGATCTTCAAGGTCAACGTCGAAAAGGGCGCCGAAGTGAGCGAAGGCGACCTGATCTGCGTGATCGAAGCGATGAAGATGGAAAACGAGATCACGGCACATCGCAGCGGCAAGGTCACCGCCCTGCCGATCTCGGTCGGTGACGCCGTAGCCAGCGGAGATCCGCTGGTAACTATCGAGTAGCATCCCGCGGCCCGGCCGGTAAGGCGGTTTCAACGCCCCGCCGCGGAAGCCGTCGATTCGGCCAACCAGGAGAATCAAGACCATGGACCTGTTCGCATACCTCGACCCCGGAAGCGCAAGCGCCCTTCTCGCCGCGATCCTGGCGGGAGTCGCCGGACTTGGTGCGGCTATTCGGACCTACGGGACGAACTTCCTCAAGAAGCTGATGTTCTGGAAGAAGGACGAGCCCGCAGAGGGTGACGCGGAACCAGATGCTCCCGACGCCGCTGCTCCCGACACCTCGCAAGAGGCCGCGGAAGACGACTCCCCAGACCGGGATTGACTTGGACGCCGAGCGCGCCGGCTCTGCGAGCGAACCCGGCTCGTTCAGGGACCGGGACAGCCGGGTGGTGATCAGCGACGGCGCGGTTCTGCGTGCGCTCAGCCCGGAGGGCGCCGAAGACTGGAGACTGCTGGCCGGAAGCCCGCTGCTTGACTCGCTGGTAGCTGAAGGCAGTCTGGTCGCCACCGAGCAGGTCGATGTCTCACGGATCGGCGATGCAGGCCTGCTGCCCAACGGGGTCGAAGCCGCGCTCGAGCACGAGCGCATCCCTTTCGTCTCCTACCCCTACGAGTGGACTTTCAGCATGCTGCGCGACGCCGCCCTGCTGCAGCTGGAGATCGGCATCGCCGCGATCGACGAGGGACTTTCGCTCAAGGACGCGACGCCCTACAACGTCCAGTTCCGTGGATCTGCCCCCGTCTTCATCGACGTCGGTTCCTTCGAGAAGCTGCCGGAGGGTGACCCGTGGGTGGGCTACCGGCAGTTCTGCATGCTCTACCTGTACCCGCTGATGTTCCAGGCCCACAAGGACCTGCCCTTCCAGCCCTGGCTGCGCGGATCGATCGAAGGGATCCAGCCGATCGACGCGATCAAGGTCTTCTCGATGCGGGACCGCTTCCGGCGCGGTGTCTTCGTCCACGCTTCGCTCCACGCGAGGCTCGACCGCAGGGCGAACCGGTCCGGGCCGGGTGACGCCGACGCCCCGACGAAGAAGCGCACCGTCAAGCCGGAGGCGGTCCAGGCGCACATGGGCAGCATGAAGCGACTGGTGGAGAAGCTGAGGTGGAAGGCCGGGGAGAGCGCCTGGAGCGGCTACCGGCAGGACAACACCTACAGCGACGAGGACGACCGGCGCAAGCAGGAGTTCGTCGACGAAGTCGTCAGCTCGGAGCGACCCGGGCTGACCTGGGACATGGGCTGCAACGACGGCGCCTACTCCCGGATCGCGGATCGCAATTCCGATCTCGTGGTCGCCTTCGACTTCGACCACGCGACGGTCGAGGCGCTCTACCGCTCCCTGCGCGAGGAGGGCAATACGACGATCCTGCCGCTTGTCGCCGACCTGGCCGACCCTTCGCCCGCGCTCGGCTGGCGAGGACTGGAACGCAGGACGCTGGTCGATCGCGGCGCCCCCGACCTGACCCTGGCACTTGCGCTGATCCACCATGTGTCGATCAGCGCCAACATTCCCGTGGCCGACTTCCTGGACTGGGCTGCCGAGCTCGGTTCAGCACTGGTGATCGAATTCCCGAAGCGCGACGACCCGATGGTCCGGGCGCTACTCGCCAACAAGCAGGACGGGGCCAACCCCGACTACGAGCTCGAAGTCTTCGAGTCCGAACTGGAGCGGCGATTCACGGTCGAACGACGCGAGCAGCTGCCGTCCGGAGACCGGGTGCTGTTCTTCGCCCGGCCGCGCTGAAGCACTGCTTCCACCCCGGGTCAACCCGGCGGTTTCGGCCATTTCGGCGTGGCAGCGCGGCACTCGGATGCGCGGCATCCCCTGAGGCGATCGAGCTGCTCGCCGAGGAATCTGACGATGCGCCGGTAGCCGGGGTCGTAGAAGCGGTTCTCGAGCTCACCGGGATCCTGGCTGAGCACGTAGAGCTCGCCTTCGCCGGTCTCGAGTTCGACGTACTTGTAGGGGCCGACCCGGACACCGACGTAATCGCCGGCGCTGACCAGCCCGGAGGAGCGGGCGTCAGAGCCCTGAGCGGGGAGTACCAGCGGCTCCCCGGGGTAGTCGCTCTTTGCCTGGGGAGTTGCCATCTGGTAGCTGGAGATCAGGATCGGTCGTCTCGATACGCGTTCGGGTCGCTTCCAGAAGCGCTCCATCGACCTGCCGTCGAAACGCCTGGCCGCCTTCGCTCCCGCGAGCTTCAGCAAGGTCGGCGCCAGGTCCTGGTTGGCGACGATCTCCTGACTTTCACTGCCCGGTTCGATTCCGGGACCGCGGATCACCATCGGCACACGCAATGCCGGCTCGTACGGCAACAGCTTGCCTCTCGATACCCGGTGCTGGCCGAGGAAGAAGCCGTTGTCGGAGGTGAAGACGATGTACGTATTTTCGAGCTTGCCGGTCGTTTCCAGCGCCTCGTAAATCCACTTGACAGCATCATCCACCGACCGCAGTGACTTCGATCGAGCGCTGGTTTTCGTCCCTGATCTGCCTCAGCTCGATCTGACTCAGCGGTTCCAGCCCCCTGATCGCCTCCGGTTTGTCGGAGACATCCAGCTCGTTGAAGCCGACCGGCTTACGGGAGGGCGTCCCCAGCGCACTGCGGTAGTGGCGGACGGCCGGTTCGGGACCGATCGGCGGGGTCTTGTCACCGTGAGGCGCGTGGTAGTCGATCTGGAGGTAGAAGGGGCGGCGACCCGACTTCTCGATCGCCGCCACTGCCTGTCGACTCATCGAGTCCGAGTGGTAGTCGCAGCGACCGAGGCCGAGCCACGGGCAGCCCACCTGGTCCTTGCCGGACCATGGCGAATAGTCGATCGAGCCGAAAGGGCCGGCGATCCTCCCGTCGATGTTCTGCGTATATCCGTAGAACTGACGGGTCGAGTTGTCGGTGGCATCGCTGACCCACCGGTCCCAGCCGGGCGGGACACCGGCCTCGGCCGGTTCGTCAAGGCCTCCGTAGAAATTGATGAACTTGCCGAAGTGGAGCGTCCTGTAGCCGGCCCGCTGCAGCCAGACGGGCAGGTTCTCCTCGAAGATCGGATTGCTGCGATAAGCGTCCCAGCCCCCGGATTCGCCGCCGACCCGGAGCACACGGTGATTGTGGGCGTAGTTTCCGCTCAGCAGGGACGCCCGCGAGGGAGCGCAGATCGGATACGGCGTGATGTACCGGCTGAACTCGATCCCTTCGCCCTTGACCAGCCGCATCGTATTGGGCATGATCTGGCGCTTCCGGTCGAGGTAGTCCCGCCAGCGCCCCTGGAACTGCTCGATCGGCTGGTCATCGGTCTGAATCACCACGAAGTTCGGCCGTGGTGCGGCGCCGGCGGGATCCGGGCGCAGGGCGAGCAGAATGAGTCCCAGAGCAAGGGCGATGACCAGTACCGCCGTTTTGAAGAGGCGGCGCCCGTCGGCCACGTCCCTCGGCCGGATCGGCTTGATTGCGTTTATCATCCTCACCCTCCGAACACCGCAGGGCCACCCGAGTTCCGGCCGAACCGATACTTCCGGTCCCGGGCCGAGTTAAGCGTTGAGACCCGACCCAAGGACTGGATAATAGAATGCCTGACAGAACCTCGAACCATGTCGTTTACCTGATGAAACTCCTGACCGCAGGAATACTCCTCGCAATCGCCGTGCTCGCCTCCTCGGCGCTGCTGGTGCTTGGCGACGGCGAATCCGGTCCCAAGGTCGGCAAGAGCCCGATCGCCACGGCAGCGGAAGTCTCCGGCACGCGGGCCCGTACCGCACCCGGCCCGGCTTCGACCCGCCGCGAATGGTGGTCAAGAAGAACGCTCCGGGTGCTTCGAACGGCAAGATCCTGATCGGATCCAAGGATGCGGGCGCGGGCATCTACACCAGCGACGGCGAACCGGTCTGGTTCCGCCCCGGGGTCATCATGGACTTCCGGGTTCAGCGCTACAGGGGAAAGCCGGTGCTGACCTGGTACCAGAGGGCGACCAAGGGCTCGGGCCTGAAGCGCTCGACCTACATCATCGCCAACCGCAACTTCCGGATCATCAAGAAGGTCCGGCCCGGCAACGGGCTTGACCCCGACTCGCATGAATTCCGGCTGACCAACCGTGGTACCGCGCTGGTCAGCGCCTACCGGAGCCGCGGGGGATTCAACCTTTCCCGCTACGGGCTCGGCACCAACGCACCGGTACTGGAATCGGTGGCCCAGGAAGTCGACATCAGCAGCGGCAGGGTCCTCTGGCAGTGGAACAGCCTCGACCATGTTCCGGTCAGCGATACCTACGCGGAAGGAGCTCGTCGCCCCGGTTCGGCCTTCGACTACTTCCACATCAACACGGTCAGCGAGACCCGTGACGGCAACATCCTGATTTCCGGCCGCAGCACCAACGCGAAGTACAAGATCGACCGTCGGACCGGCCGGGTGATCTGGACCCTCGGTGGCCGCAGCAGCGACTTCAAGATGAAGAAGGGCGCTTTCTTCTCGTCGCAGCACGACACCGAACAGATCTCCAAGAACCGTTTCTCGCTGTTCGACAACGGCGCCTCACCGGTCGCGACTCCGATCCGGAAGCAGTCTCGCGGCCTGATACTGCAGCTGAACTACAAGAAGATGACCGCCAAGGTACACCGGGAATTCTTCAACCCGGCCAAGCCGCTGGCTACCCAGCAGGCGAACATGGAGCGCCTCGGAAACGGCAACTTCCTGGTCGGCTGGGGTGGTGTGCCGCTGGTCAGCGAGCACTCTGCCGGCGGAAAGCTGCTCTATGACGCCGAGTTCCAGGGGATCAAGTCCTTCTACAGGGCCTACCGCCAGAGCTGGTCGGGGATCCCGAAGGAGAAGATCTCGATGGTCGCCGAGCGGGTGGAGCCCGGAACCACGCGGCTCTGGATCAGCTGGAACGGTGACTCCAGGGTCAGGGACTGGCGGATCGCGGCCGGAAACTCGAAAAGTCGCTGTCGAACGTCGCAATCCGGGAGCGTGACGGCTTCGAAACCGCCGTCAACGTACCTTCCGGTGCGACCTGGTTCAAGGTTGCCGGGCTCGACTCCAAGGGCCGCAAGATCGGCTCCTCAGCACCCCGCAAGGTCGGCGGCGGCTGACCCCGTGACGGATTGCGGTCGGGCGTCCTGTCCGGCCGGCATAGCAGTAACAGCGCGATCAGTCCGGCCTCGAGAAGCGGGTACTGCTAACCCGCTTCTGAAGGAAGCGGCCACTCCGGCAGCCAATCGCGGCAGTCGGAACCGCTGCAGTTGACGACCTGTGGCAGATGAGTCTCCATGTACTGCCGAACCTGTTCGTACCCGGGCGAGTCGATCACGTTTTCGAGCTCCCAGGGATCACGGCGAAGGTCGTAGAGCTCAGCCTCACCGGTCTCGGAATAGCGAAAGTACTTGTAAGGGCCGACCATGAACCCGTCGAAGCGGAGTAACGGGGCGACGTTCGAGACGGAGGCCCCTCCCTCGGGCGCTTCTTCCGTCGGTTCCGGATTGGAGAGTCCAACCGGCCGCCGGCTCTCGAGCCCGGAATCCCGCCAGAACCGGCGCAGCGACCGCCCGTCGACCCTGAAGCCGGCCTCGGCATCGGCGACACCGAGGGCCGTGGGTGCGATGTCGATGTTGCCGACGATCTCCTTCGAACGTCCGCCCGCCGGTATGCCGGGACCCCTGACCGCCATTGCAACCTGGGCAGAGGCGTCGTAGGGCAGGAACTTGGAAAAGCTGAAGCGATGCTCGCCGAGGAAGAAGCCGTGGTCGGAGAGGAAGAAGATGTAGGTGTTGTCCAGCTCGCCGGTCTGGCGCAGCGTCTTGATGATCGCGCCAACACCGTCGTCGACCGCGCGTAGCGACGCGATGTAGCGGCGGTACGAGCGCTTCAGGCGCTGGTTCTCGCCGTAGTCGAGCCGGTCCGGAGCCGCGTTCTTGATCAACTGGGACTTGTCCGATATATCGGCCTCGTTGTAATTCGGCGGCCGCGGCATGGGGGTCCGGCTGATGCCACCGAGGTGGCGTGTTGCGGGCTGCGGGCCGACCGGCTTGCGAACGTCGCCGTGGGGTGCCTGATAGTCGACCTGGAGGTAAAGCGGCTGTCCGGCGTTGCGACGGATCTCCTTCACGGCGGCCCGGGTCATGGTGTCCGTCAGGTGATGGCAGCCATTCGCCGTTCGCTGCCTGGTCAGGGTTTCGACATCACAGCGCTTCGGGTCGAGGCCCGTCTGGAACTCGTAGAGGGGGTTGCCGAAGCCTCTTCGGGCAACACCGTTGTCACTGACCTCGAAGCCGTAGAACTGCGCGCCACGGGTGAATGAGGTCGTGAACCAGTTGTCCCATCCCGGCGGTACGGTCGTCTCGACCTGGTTGGCATCGATGTCGTAGTACTGGTTGGTGAACTTGCCGAAGTGGGAGGTGCGATAGCCCGCGCCCTGGAGCGCCACTGAGAGGTTGTCGTTGTAGGCGTCGATGTTCTGCCAGCCGGCCCAACCGCCGATCGGTGGGTCGTTCTCGGTCAGTCCGTGATTCTGGGGGTACTGGCCGGTCAGCAGCGAAGCGCGCGAGGGTGAGCAGAGCGGCGTGGTCGCGTAATAGTTCCGGAATTCGGTCCCGCCCTTGAAAATCTCCTTGACGGTGTTCGGCATGATCCGTGCGTTGCTACCGGAGGCTTTTCGAAAGGTGGACCTGACCGTCCCTGCGTTCTGATCATCCGTCTGGATGACCACGATGTTCGGACGAGCCGCCTGGGCCAGGCCCGGCGCAGCCAGGAGCGCAGCCGCGGTCAGCCCTACCGTGGCGAGCAGGCGCGAAAATCGTCGGCCTGCCGCCCGCAGCGGGACCACAGCATGTCCCACACGGGGGATGGAATCGGAAATCGGCATCCGTCGAAAGCTAGCAACCCTGTGGCCTCCCGCACCATGGCAGGGGCCGGCCTCCCGGTATCGGTCGGACGAGGGGATCATCGTTGTGTACTCCGATTACAGATAGCTGTACCTCGAAACAGCCGAGTGGGGCCTGAGGTGCGGTCTGGCAGGAACGTCGCGAAATCGACCAGGGGTCGGCGGACCTCTAGAATCCGCTGTCTGTGAGTGACGCTTCGAAGGCGGCCGACAGGTCGTCCCGCCCCTCGCTGCTCCTCGGAGCGGCTCATCTGGCTGCCCTGTGGGCCCTGGCCTTCCTGCAGCCGATGCTCGCCCTGCTCGGCGACAACCCCGAGTTCTTCGTGGCAAGGGGCAATACGACCGCGCAAATCGTCATTTACGCGCTGGCCCTCACCTTCGTACCACCGTTGATCGGCCTCCTGATCGAGTTCGTCGCCTCGAGGTTCGGTGACCTGGTCCGCTGGCGAGTCCACCTGGCCCTGATGGGCCTGATCGGTTCGGCCCTGGCCCTGCAGTTGCTCAAGCGCCTGGTCGACTGGCCCGCCGGGATCATGGTCGCGATCGCGATCGGTCTCGCGGTGGCCGGCGTTTACGCCTACGCCCGGTTCCGTTTCCCCAAGTCCTTCATGGACCTCCTGACTCCGGCGCCGATCGTGATCCTGCTCTTCTTCCTGGTGCTCAGCAGCAGTTCCAAGCTGATCCTGCCTCGCGAACAGCCGGTGCCGGTAGATGCCGCGGTCGGCAGCCCGGCCCCCGTCGTGATGGTGATCTTCGACGAATTCCCCACCGCATCACTGCTCGACTCTAACGGCGAAATCGACGGAACACGCTTCCCCGCATTCGATGAACTCTCGGCGGATTCGACCTGGTACCGCAACTCCACCGGCCGCGGCGCGTATACGCCGCTGGCAGTCCCGGCGATCCTGACCGGCCGAACGCCGACCAACGAAGACCTTCCGATCGCCTCCGACAACCCGAAGAGTATCTTCACCCTTCTCGGAAACACCTACCGAATGAACGTATTCGAGAACGCAACGAGGGTCTGCCCCGAGGAGCTTTGCCCGAGACCCACCGACCTGGCCGGGATCGACGGCAGCCTGGGTGCCCTGTTCGACGACCTCAGGGTTGTCTCCGCCCACCTGCTGCTGCCCGAGTCGATGAGGAGCAGCCTGCCCGACATCTCAAAGTCATTTGGAGAGTTCAGCGACGAGGTCGGAACCCTCGACGCCGGTGTGACGCCACAGCCGATCGGCGAGACCGAAACCACCGGGACAACCGGACAAACGGGTGAGGCTGGGATCCAACCGGTGAGGACCGGCCAGGGTGCGGCCCGGCGGCTGGGCAGGGCCCTTGCCGGGGAGTCGGACGAAGACGAAGCGGAGCGGGTGAGGCGTTTCGCCGAAAGCCTGAAACCCCGGTCGCAGCCGAGCCTCGACGTTCTCCACGTGGAGAAGCCCCATTACCCTTGGCGCCACATCCCCGACGGTCAACGCTACAGCAACATCAGCAACGAGTGGTCTGGCCTGCTGCCGAACGATGGACCCTGGGATGCAACCGAACCGATCGTCGACATCGCCCTGCAGCGCCACCTTCTCGAGGTCGGATACACCGACACGCTTCTAGACGTGGTCATGAACCGGATCAAGAGGCAGGGGCTCTGGGACGAATCGACAGTGATCGTGACTGCCGACCACGGCGTGGCCTTCGGTGCAGGACTGGATCGTCGTGTGGCGGTTCCGAAGAACCTCGGCCAAATAGCGTCGGTGCCCCTGTTCATCAAGGCGCCCGGTCAGCAGACTGCCCGAACCGTCGACCGTCACGTCTGCACCACGGACATCCTGCCCGAGGTTGCCAGCCTGCTCGAAGTCAACTACCCCTGGGACGTCGAGGACTGTCCCGCCGACTCCGTCACGGTTCTCAACTCGCCTGCGGGCGAGGCGACCGTGCCCTTCGACACCATGATCAAGCAGCGTGATTTTCAGGCCGAACGGATCGAGCGGGTGTTCGGCACCGGCAAAGGCTGGGGACCCGTCTACCGATTCGGCCCCAACCGGCAGCTGATCGGCAAGAAGCCCGGAGAGCTCGAAGTCAATCGCGAGCTGGTCGGAGTCCGGGCGCTTCCGGACCGACGCAACACACTGCTCGACTACGACCCGACCGCCCCATCTCTGCCCGGACTGCTCCAGCGCGGCACCGTGAAGTTCCTCAAGGAGAACCGGGTCATAGCCGCATCGGTCAACGGAAGGATCGAGGCGGTGGGCTACACCTTCGACGACGGACTCGGCCGGGGGACGGGATACTCGCTGCTGCTGCCGCCCGATTCCCTCAAGAGGGGCTACAACCGGGTCGAGCTCTTCCTGGTCCAGGGCGAAGGACGCTCGCTCCAGCTGCTCTACCGCGGTCCCGACGCCCGACCCGGAACCTCTGCGAACGGAGGCAGCCAGAATGGGCCCTGAGGTTCCGCTGCGGATCGCAGGAAGGGCCGACGTCGCAACGGTGACGACTCTGATCGGCGACTTTCGTGACTTCCTCGAGGGCGACTCGCCGAGCAACGCTCAGATCGAGTCGGTGGTCTCGGAGCTGATCGCTGACCCGGCGACCGAGTATCTGCTGATCGGAGAACCGGAAAGCGGCTTCGCCCAGATCCGCTACCGGCTCTCGGTCTGGGAGTCGGGGGAGGACGCCTGGCTCGAAGACGTTTTCGTTCGTGAGCAGGCCCGGGGCAAGGGCTTCGGACGCACTATCGTCACCGCCGCGATCGAGCGGGCGAAATCGCGCGGCTGCGGGAGGATTCAGCTCGAGACGAACGGCAACAACGCCGCCGCCGTCAAGCTCTACGAGTCGGTCGGCTTCGAAGCGAGCCACCTCCCCGACTACTGGGGCGATGCCCCTGACATCTGCTTCACCAAGCCGCTCTGAACGGTGCTCCCGGCAGAGGTACGGCCGGCAAGCGACCGTTCGCCGAGCCCGATCAGAGTGGCAGGAGGTGAGTCAGCTCACCGGCGGAGAGCTGGGTGTTGCCGGTGAGCAGTCTGGCCCGGTTGCCGGCGCCCGGGTCTTCGAGGGCAGCCTGGAGTTGCCGCCAATCGAGCTGTGGCGACTCTTGTGCTGCGGGATCGCTGCGTGGGCGGATTACGTTCACATGGTTCTCGGCGAGAAATTCCATACCTGCGGGCACGAGGGCAGTCCGGACCTCGCCACGGCCGACCGCACCGATCACGCGGTTGACCAGCAGTGCCGGGCCGGTCAGTCGGCGCTCGCTGCGGATGTAGCCCGGCTTCGATCCGGCCGCCTGGGCGTCCCGGCCATAGGCGGACTCCCGACGAGCCCCGAGGTCGAAGGCCCCGCCGCGCAGGTCACGGGACCAGACCAGTGGAACCGTGCCGGGTCCGGGTCGTTTGCGCAAATCGGCACGTCGCTGATTCCAGACCACCGTGCCGGTGATCGCCTCGTATCCGAGCTGCCACAGGGTTCGCCGACCGACGAAGCCCTGGCGCAGCAGATCCGGTGACTCGCTGAATACAACCCGTCGAAAATCGGTCCCGGGCTGATCGTGCTCGAAGACGAAGCGGCCATCCCGCCCCGTGCGTTCTGCGCTCCGGGCAGCGAGCTTTTCGAGAACCAGCAACTGAGCGGCCGTATTGGCCCCGTCGAAAAGCGAGCTCCCCTCGAGGACCGTGAGATCGGTGATCTTCGCCCGGGCGACGATGTGCTCGCGCAGCGCCTCGAAGTAGGCACCGGAATTCATCGAAGGAGGGACGATGTAAGCAAGCCTGCCGCCTGGGGCCAGCAGGTCCAGACCGACCTTGAAGAACAGGGCGAAGATGTTTGCCCGGCCCGAGATGACGTCACCGAATCTCCTCCTCAACTCCGGAGTGACCGGGATCTGGAAGTAGGGCGGATTAGCCAGGATGAGGTCGTATTCGGCGGTAGTGCGGTCGTTGCCGTCCGGGATGCGGTCGTCGAGCTCGAGGGCCGAGCGCTGCTCGAGGGTTGCGTCCGGTAAGAGCCTGCCGGCAGCGGCCAGGGCGGCCCGGTCAGGGTCCCAGCCGGTCAGAAGGGCGCCGGGCTCGCGGCGTGCGACGGCCGCGAGCAACTCGCCAGTGCCGACGCCTGGATCCAGAACGCGAATTCCGGGGCGTAGTCTGACGCGATCGAGCAGGGCCTCGGCCACCGGCCGCGGGGTCAGGTACTGACCGTGCCGCTTGCGGTGTCCAGGATCGGTGCCGGACAGCCACTCGAGGCTGGACGGGGAGAGAGCGGGCTCGGCTCCGGACTGCGCCAAGCCGGACGGCTCAGCCGCCGGCGCCGAGCTTCTTGACGGCTTCGCGGAAGCTCTTGACTTCGAGCGAAGGGCGCTTGCGACCGGCGAGCTTCTCACCGTGACGGTTGACCCAGATCACCGGCACCTTCATCTTGAGGCAGGGAGCGATGTCGGTGTCGTAGTTGCAGCCGATGTGGAGCCAGCCCTTCTTGCCGCCGATCCGGCGGGCGCATTCCTTGAAGTGCGTATCGTCGGGCTTGTAGCTGCGGACCTGCTGGGCGGTGACGACCAGGTCGAGGTCGGTACGAAGGTGGCGGCGGGAGATTCCGAGCATCTTGTCGTCGATGTTGGAGATGATCCCGATGTCGAACTTCTTTCCGAGCCGGTCCATGGCGGCGTTGGACTCCCGGAAGGGCAGCCAGTAGGCGACGCTGTCGGGCAGGAACTGGGCCCGGGACGGTTCGACCTCCCAGCCGATCTCCCCGGCGACCTTGATGATCGTGCGGCGGAGCACCTCGGCGTACAGCTCGTAGGAGCCGGCCATGATCTCGGCCTGAACCTCGAAGAACCGGGCCAGGAAGGCTTCCGACTCGAAACTGAAGCCGTCCTTCTCCGCTTCCTTGGCGCAGGCCTCGGAGATGCCTTTTTCCCAGTCGATCAGGGTTCCGTAACAGTCGGTGGTGATCCAATTGATGTTTTTGAGGCTGGGAAGCGGCATACGCGGCGGCCATTATGTCGGATAGGGTGCTTGGTCGGCTTACTCGTCCCTCAATAGACCCTCAGAAAAGACATGGACCTACTCGAATATCAGGGAAAAGAACTGTTCGCGCGTCACGGCCTGCCGGTCCCTCCGGGCAGCCACGCGGCCACCGCTGAAGAGGCTCATGCGGCCTCCGAGAAGCACGGTTTCCCGGTGGCCGTCAAGGCCCAGGTCCTGATCGGCGGACGCGGCAAGGCCGGCGGCATCAAGATCGCCGCCGATGCCTCCGAGGCCCACGAGCATGCCGGCAACATCATCGGGATGGACATCGTCGGTCCTCACGGCGAAGGTCCGTTCAGGGTCCACGAGCTCTGGGTGGAGGCCGGTTCCGAAATCGAAGCCGAGTACTACGCCTCGGTCATCCTCGACCGATCCGAGAAGAAGCTGCTGGTGATGCTCTCCCGCATGGGCGGCATGGACGTCGAGGCGATCGCCGAATCCGATCCCGACGCCCTGGTCAAGCAGCATGTCGACCCGATCGAAGGACTCGACGACAAGACCGCCCGCGACATCGTGTCCCGGTCCGGCATTGCCGCCGAAGTAGCCGGACAGGTTGCCGACATCCTGGTCAAGCTGGTCGAGGTCGCCCGCAAGGAAGATGCGACGCTGATCGAGGTCAATCCGCTGATCCTCAACTCGGCCGGAGAGGTCGTCCTGCTCGACGCCAAGGTGACGATCGACGGCAACGCGCTCTACCGCCACCCCGAACTCGAAGAGCTGAGCGACGGCGTCGCCGAAGACCCTCAGGAGGCGATGGCCAAGGAACGCGGTCTGACCTACGTGAAACTCGAAGGTGACATCGGTGTGCTCGGCAACGGTGCCGGGCTCTGCATGTCCACACTTGACGTGGTCGCCCAGGCCGGAGGCAGCCCGGCCAACTTCCTCGACGCCGGCGGAGGCTCGCAGGCCGACGCGATCGTCGACGCGCTCGAGGTGATCACCTCGGACGAGAAGGTCAACGCCATCCTCTTCAACATCTTCGGGGGCATCACCCGCTGCGACGAGGTCGCCAAGGGAATCATCGAAGCGACCCGGAGAATCGGCCTGACGATGCCGATCGTTGTCCGGCTCGACGGCACCAATTCGGAGGAGGGCCTCGCCCTTCTCGACGAAGCGGGCATGACCAACCTTCACCACGAATCAACGATGCTCGGGGCGGCCCGCAGGGTCGTCGAGCTTGCCGCAGCAGAGACGGAGAAGAACTGATGAGCATCATCATCGACAAAGACACCAGGCTTTCGATCTCCGGCCTGACCGGACGCGAAGGGACCTTTCACGGTCTGCGCAACCGCGACTACGGAACCCAGGTCGTGGCCGGCGTCACGCCCGGCAAGGGCGGCCAGGAGGTTGATGGCATCCCTGTCTACGACTCGATCGCCGAGAGTGTCGCCGAGCAGGGCGCCAACACCTCGATGATCTTCGTCCCGGCGCGATTCGCCGCCGCTTCGATCAACGAAGCGATCGACTCCGGCGTCGACACGGTGATCGCGATCACCGAAGGCATCCCCGTGATGGACATGATGCCGACCTACTGGCGGGCCCGCGAAAAGGGAGTGACCCTGATCGGACCGAACTGCCCCGGCGTGCTGTCGCCCGGCAAGGCCAACGTCGGCATCATCCCCGCCCAGTTCTTCGATCCCGGCCGGATCGGCGTGGTCTCGAAGTCGGGAACGCTGACTTACCAGATCGGCAACGAGCTCAAGCACGCCGGCGAAGGCAACTCCTCGATCGTCGGCATCGGCGGCGACCCCATCGTCGGCTCTGACTTCATCGACATTCTCACGCTCTACGAAGCCGACCCCGAGACCGACCTGATCGTCATGGTCGGCGAGATCGGCGGTGACGCCGAGGAGCGCGCGGCCGAGTTCATCGCCGATTCGATCAGCAAGCCGGTCGTCGCCTACATCGCCGGCTTCACGGCGCCCCCGGGCAAGCAGATGGGCCACGCCGGCGCGATCATCTCGGGCTCCTCCGGAACCGCCCAGGCGAAGAAGGAAGCGCTCGAGGCGAAGGGCGTACGGGTCGGCGAGAGCCCGACCGAGGCCGCGAAGATCGCGGTCGAGACCCTGCGCGCCGCCTGAGCGCCGCCGGCCTAGGACTCCTGTTCCAGGCGGCTCTGGAACGAGACCTGCAGGCCGCCCGGAGCGGTGAGCATGAAGATCCTCTCGCCGTGGGCGTCCATCGGGCCCTGCGGGTCGAGGCCGTTCTCGCGGGCGTGGGCGGCGAACTCTTCAGCGTCATCGACGACGATCTGGAGCATCAGGCCGGCCGGCATCTGCTCGCCGGTCTGCCAGGTCTCGATCCAGCTCTCGCCGGCGAAGTGGATCGAACCTTCGAAGCCCGCGGCCTCTTCGGGCATCTCCATCCTCGAAAGTCCGAGGCTGTCGAAAAATCCGGAAATCTCGGCCGAGTTCTCGACCACATTGGCGATTCGCATCGATAGAGCCTTCATGTATCGACAGTAACGCCTCGGCTCGAGCCCGAACAGGGGGACGCCTGAAATCGCGGCGCTGCCGTGATCGTCAGGTCACCATCGCTATCATCGCCGGTCCGAGCCCGAGACCATCCGGAGACAGATGAATCAGATGCCAGACACGATCAGCTTCGCCCGTGGTGCCCCCAGTCCCGACCTGATCCCGGTCGATGCAGTCCGGAGCGCGGCAGCCAAGGCGCTCGAAGACGACTGGAAGACCGCGCTGTCCTACGGAGTCGGCATCGGCCATCCCGGTCTGTGCGCCTGGATCGCCGGCCGCCATGGACTCGAGAATGCCGATCAGGTGATGGTCACCAACGGCTCGCTCGAGGCCGGGGCGATGCTGTTCCGGCACCTGCTCTCACCCGGGGACCGGGTGATCGTCGAGCAGCCCTCCTACGACCGGACCCTGCTGCTGCTCGAGCAGCTCGGGGTCGAGTTCGTGCCGATCCCGCTGGAGTCGGACGGCATCGACGTCGACGCGATCGAGGCGGCCCTCAAGGACGGGCCGGTCAAGCTGGCGCACATCATCCCCAACTTCCACAACCCGGCAGGCTGCACTCTTTCGGCCGGCAAGCGCGCGCGACTGGTCGAACTGGCAGCCGAGCACGAATTCATGATCTTCGAGGACGACCCGTACCGCGAGCTGCCTTTCGGCGAGGCTCCGCCGCCGACCATGCTCTCGATCGACGACAGCGACCGGGTGATCCACGCCTCGTCCTTCTCCAAGACCGTCAGCCCCGGGGTGCGGGTCGGCTACCTGGCCGGTCCGAAAGCGGTGATCGCCGACATGGCAGAGATGGCGAACGAGAACTACATCTCGCCGAACATGCTGGCCGGCTCGATCGTGCTCGAACTCTGTGAGTCCGGAGCGCTCGACCGCAACATCGAAGAGGTCAAGGTGCACCTGAACGAGCGTCGGGACGCACTGATCTCGGCCCTCGGCGAACACCTGCCCAGCGCCCGCTTCGTGGTCCCGGCCGGCGGCTACTTCCTCTGGGCCGACCTCGGCGAGGGCTTCGACACCGTCGCTCTCGCCAAGCGGTCGAAGGAAGCCGGTGCCCCCTTCATCCCCGGAACCGACTTCATGCTCAAGGGCGGAGAAACCAGCCTGCGCTTTTCCTTCGCCTCGGTGCCACCGCAGTTCATCGACGAAGGCATCACCCGTATCGCCTCGGTTGCCTGAGGCGGGTCAGCGTCCGTAGCGGTCTTCGGAGAGGACCAGCTGGTCGGGCAGGGCGGCGCGCGGCGGCGGAGCCGGGTCGGCGCGCACGGTGACCGTCTCGGCGACGGTCCGTGTGACTTCGTGTTCGCCGTCGGCCGCACTGACCACCACGGTCTTGTCGTCGCTGGAGGAGACGGTGCCTTCAAGGCCGGGCTCGAGGCCGATGTCCTTCAGGTAGTGCAGCAGGCTCTCGGCTTCGTTCTCGAAGCGCAGCACCACGAGAGAAGCACCGACGTCGACGTCGGACAGAGGGGCTCCCTGCTCGCGCACACCTTCGATCGGGTGGCCGTGGGGGCAGGTCTTCGCTTCGCCGATCGCTGCCTTCATGCGTTCTTCGAGTACCGGTGACATCGCATGCTCGAGGCGCTCGGCCTCTTCGTGGACTTCGTCCCAGGGGATTCCGAGCACATCGGTCAGGAAGCGCTCGATCATGCGGTGGCGGCGGGTGATCTGCTCGGCTTCGGCCCGGCCGTCTTCGGTCAGGTGGAGGATCTTGTCCTCGCTGCGGGTGACGTAGCCGTCGGTCTCGAGTCGCTTGATCATCTCGTGGACGGTGGGCGGGGAAAGCTGCATGGCACGAGCGATGTTGGCGCCGGTGATCGGCAGTCCGGCCTCCATCAGCCAGAAGATCGTCTGCAGGTATTCCTCTTCGGCGACGGTGGCTTGATCCTGGGTCAAGGTTTTCTCCTGAGACTGGTTCCGGTTGAAATGGTGAGCCTGATACTAAGCGGTGCAGACGATCGCATGGTCGGGTGTCGAGGGGCCGCCCGCTCAGGCCATCAGCGAGGTGATGACCGCTTCGTAGAAGCCGTCACCGGCGCGGCCTTCGGTTACGGTCGCGTTGGCAAAGGATGGCAGCGCCGCCTTGACGCCGGCATCCCGCTCCGGGCCATTGGCGACCATGTAGAAGCGGCCGACCGAGCTCGCCACCTCCAGGTCCTCGAGCGAGTCGCCGACCGCGATTGTCTGCTCGCGCTCGTAGCCCCGGGCCTTCGAGTGGGCGGCCACAGCCGAGGCCTTGGAGGCCCCTTTGGCGACCAGGTGGTAGACGTGGGTGACCTCGATTCCCTGGCATCGCGCGGCGGATCGCCCCGTTGTCGAGAAGGCGCAGATCGCCATGGCCGCTTTCCTCCAGCAGGCGGTTGGCCTCTGCCGTGTCGACTTCGCCCCGGAAGAGGTGCGACATCTCGCGGTCGAGGTGCCACGGCTCGTGGTACTCGAGTTTGTCGCCGAAATGCCCGAGCAGCAGGTCCGGAACCCCTCTCGCGGAGACCTGTTCGACAAGGGTGACGCCGTCCGCATGTGCGAAGTCACCGGTTGCCATGAAGGTTTCGCCCTCGATGCTGAACGCAGAGCCGGCCTCGAATATGAACGAGTTCTGCCCGATCAGCCGGGCGTCTTCGTGGACCTGGACCCTGCGGCGGCCCGACATGATGACGACCTCGACCCCGGCCCGATGGCAGGCCTCCAGCGCCCGGGCCTGCATCATCGAGAAGCCTCCCTCGTGATCCGAGAAGAGCGAGGCTCCCGCTCCGAGCAGGGTGCCGTCCAGATCGGTGTAGACGCACTTCAGGCTCATCGACTCGAAGGGCCGAACGTCGCAGCCGCAATGCCTCCAGCGGGCGGGCGGACCACAGTCTCTCTCGCGGCACCGGGTGCCGGCCTGATCGAACCGAGGTCTGTCCGACCGAGCCGCGCGAGCGTCTCGGCAAGTCCGGCTATCACCTCGCCGGCCATTCCGTTGAGAGCAGCAAGGCTCTGATGGGCGTTGCGCTTCGTACCGAGATCCACCTGGGCCATGCCCTCGATCCCCACCCGGTCCCAGACCTCGACCAGCATCGCGATCTCCACCCCGTAACCGGTGTGGAACGGAATCGACGCGAGCAGCTCGCGCCGGGCGGCAACCTCGCCGGCCAGCGGCTGGGCGAACCCCCCGAGCTCGGGAACGGTCGCAGCCAGCAGGGGGCGGGCGGTCAGTTCGGTGACTCTCCCTCCACCGGCCGGCTGCTCGCTTTCGTGCTGGCGGAAGGGGCGGGTGTAGCAGCCCTTGATGAACTGCTTCTGCGGGTGGCGGATTATCGGGCCCAGCATGCCGGTCACGTAGTGGCGACCGAAGTCGGCGATGTCACCGTCGATGAAGAGGATCACCTCTCCTTCGGCCGCGACCAGCGAACGCCACATCGCGTCACCCTTGCCACGCACGGGGCCCGCCGAGGGCACCAGTTCATTCTCCGAAACCACCTCCGCCCCGGCATTGCTCGCGGTGGCTGCGGTGCCGTCGGCGGAATCGGCGTCGACCACGAGGATCTGGTCGATCAGCCCGGCTTCGCTCAACAGCAGTAGTTCAGCCACCGTCTGGGCGATCGTGCCGGCGCAGTTTCGGGTCGGGATGACCACCGACACCTTCCCCTGCTTCAGGGAGGCGAGGTCGCCGGCGTGGAAGTCTGTGTGCTCGAAGGTGTCTAGCATCGGGGAGGTGGAAGAAGGGACCCAAAGACTACGCACCGCGGGCGACGGGCCGATTCCCGAAGGGCCGTCGGTGGTCGGGGTCGTGAACGCGACTCCGGACTCTTTCTCCGACCGCGGCGACCGCTCGACGGCCGGTTCGATCCGGCAGGTCGAAGAACACATCGAGAACGGGGCAGACATCATCGAGGTCGGTGGCGAGTCGAACGTCACCAACCGCCCGGCGGTAAGCGCTGAAGTGGAGCTCGAGCGTGTGATCCCGGTTGTCGAAGCGGCGGTCGGGCTCGGTGCCACCGTCTCGATCGACACCTACAAGCCTGCGGTGGCCGACGGCGCCCTGGCTGCCGGGGCGGCGATCGTCAACGACATCAGCGGCAGCGACAGCGAAGCCATGCTCGAGGTCTGCGCCGCCCGGGGCGCCTGGATGGTCGTCATGCACACGGAAGTACCGCCGAAGACCCAGCGCTGGGACGAGGACCTGTACCCCGAAGGAGTCACGGCGCGGCAGCTGGAATTCTTCGAGGCGAGGCTCGAGCAGCTCGCCTCGGCCGGCATCCCGGCCGAACGGGTCGTACTCGACCCCGGCCCCGACTTCGGAAAGACGCCGAAGCAGACGGTTGATTCGCTGATCGGCATCCCGAGCCTGCTGGAACTCGGCTGCCCGGTGATGCTCGCGGTCTCACGCAAGGACTTCGTCGGTGCGATCACCGGTCGACGGCCGAGCGAGCGCGCGGCCGGAACCCTGGCGGCACTGGCGGTCGGGCTGGACCTCGGCGCAACGATCCTGAGGGTCCACGACGTCGCCGGAACGGTTGACTTCCTCAAGGTCCGCGCGGCACTGAGGGGGGAAGCCGAGGTGCCTGCCGGCCTGCGAATCGGCGAAGAGATCCGGCGCGAGGCCCCGGCCGGTGAAGTCGCCGGTGAAGCGCTTGGCTGACTCACTGCTCGCAACCCCGTGGTCGGTCGCCCTCGACCCGGCTCGTCGCGACGGCAGGATCCTCCAGACCGTCAACGAAACCGGCCGGGCCGGCGAATCCGTGCGACTGCCAGAGCAGATCGAACCGGCTCTGGCCAAGGCGCTGAGGACCGCGGGGATCGAGTCCCTCTACAGCCATCAGGCCGAGGCTTTCGCCGCCGCCCGGGACGGCGGCGTCGTCGTGACCACCGCGACCGCTTCGGGCAAGTCGCTCGCTTTCAACCTGCCGGTGCTGGACTCGATAGCCCGCGACGAGAAGTGCCGGGCGCTCTACCTGTATCCGACCAAGGCCCTCGCCCAGGACCAGGCACGCGCTCTGTCAGCCCTGGATCCTCCGAACCTGCGATACGCGATCTACGACGGCGATACGCCACGGGATGAGCGGCCGGCGATCCGCCGGCGCAGCAACCTCGTCCTCAGCAACCCGGACATGCTCCACATCGGAATCCTGCCCCACCACCGGAGCTGGGGAGACTTCTTCGCCAACCTCCGGTGGGTGGTGATCGACGAAGCCCACACCTACCGGGGCGTCTTCGGGTCCAATGTCGCGAACGTGATCCGCCGTCTGCGCCGGATCGCCGCGGCCTACGGGAGCGAGCCGCGTTTCATCCTCGCCACCGCCACGATCGCCAACCCCGGCGAACTGGCCGAGAGGCTGGTCGGCAGCCCGCTGCAACTGGTGGACCAGGACGGGGCGCCGCGTTCGAAGCGCGAGATCGACGTCTGGAACCCGCCGCTGGTCAATCCTGCCACGGGAGCCCGCCGATCTTCACTGGCCGAAGCCGCCGACCTTTTCGCCGACCTCATCGCGCAGGAGGTGAGGACGATCTGCTTCCTCAAGAGCCGCCGCGGGATCGAACTGATCCGCAAGTTCGCCGCCGAACGTCTGACCGCCAAAGGACGACCCGAGCTGGCCCGGAGGGTGGCTCCGTACCGGGCCGGTTACACGCCGGCCCAACGGCGGAAGATCGAATCGGACCTCGTATCAGGCGAGTTGCTCGGCGTTGTTTCGACCAGCGCGCTCGAGCTCGGGATCGACATCGGAGAGCTCGACGCGGCGATTTGCGTCACTTTCCCCGGCACAGTCGCAACGCTGAAGCAGATGTGGGGCAGGGCCGGCCGGCGCCGGGACGGGCTGGCCGTATACATCGCCGGCCAGGACGGGCTGGACCAGTACTTCTGCCGCCACCCCGAAGAGTTCCTGGAGAGGCCGGTCGAAGCGGCGATCCTCGACCACCGCTCACCCGAAATCGCAGCGCAGCACATGGTCGCCGCGGCCTTCGAGCTACCGCTGTCCCCTGAGGACGAACGCTGGTTCGGCGACGGCTTTGGCGCTGCCTCGAAGGCGCTGACCACGAGCGGCGAGCTCCGGTCCGCGGGTGGCGGTCTGGTGCCGAAGCGGCCTGGCTTCGCTGCCGCGGCGATACCGCTGCGTTCGAGCTCGGCCGAAAACGTGGCTGTCATCGATCGCGAGTCGGGCGAAGTCATCGGTACGGTCGAGTTCGGCCGGGCCTTTACGACCGTCCATCCCGGCGCCGTCTACATGCACCTCGGTCGCTCGTGGGAGGTCGAGCAGCTGGACCTCCATCAGGGGCAGGCGATCGTGCGGGCATTCGACGACGAGTGGTACACCCGACCGAAGACCGACACCGAGATCTTCATCGACGCGGTCTCCCGGACCCGAGAAGTCGCCGGCGTCGAGCTGAGCTTCGGCGAAGTCTCGGTCACCGACCGGGTAACCGGCTATCAACGCATCCTGACCGCCGACCAGGAAGCCATCGACCTGATCGACCTCGAGCTGCCCGACCAGGAGTTCCGGACGAGGGGCCTCTTCTACACAGTGCCGGACGGGTTGACCGGGCATCTGCCCCTCAACCACCTGCTCGGGGCCCTGCACGCCACCGAGCACCTCCAGATCGCTGTCCTGCCGCTGATCGCCATGTGCGACCGCTGGGACATCGGCGGGCTGTCGACCAACGTCCACGCCCAGACCGGCAGGCCGACGATCTTCATCTACGACGGGCATCCCGGAGGCATCGGCATCACGCGCCGCGGTTTCGACTGTTTCGAACACCTGGTGCGCGATGCGGGCGGACTGGTCGGCGAATGCCCCTGTGAAGCCGGCTGCCCCTCCTGCGTGCAGAGCCCCAAGTGCGGCAACCTGAACGACCACCTCTACAAGCAGGGAGCGATCGACCTGCTCGAAGCGATGGGGGCCGGCACCTCTCAGGGCGACGCTCCAGAGGGCGACGCCCGTGCTTAACGGATAGCCTTACAGGCCGCTTCGGCGAGGTAGCTCAGTTGGTAGAGCACACGACTGAAAATCGTGGTGTCGCCGGTTCGATCCCGGCCCTCGCCACTCGAAGGTGCGGGCCACTACCGGCCCTGACCGTACTCAGGCCCCGGTGGTGAGCACGACGCGGAAACGGGCGTCACCGCTCATCATGCGGGCGTATGCCGCAGCGGCGTCCTCCAGCGCGTAGGTCTCTATCGACGGGCGCACCTCCTGGAGGGCGCTGAAGCGCATCGTGTCCTCCGAGTCCTTCGACGTGCCGGAGGCATGCCCGAGAACACCCGTGCTTCCCGCGATCAGCGCGATCGGCGGAATCTGCATCGGATCCATCGAGGCACCGACGACGATCATCCTGCCCCGCGGACCCAGACCGCCTACCGCGGCGCTCATCGCCTCTGACGCAGTCACCGTGGCCAGGATCGTGCTGGCGCCGCCGAGCTCCTGAAGGGCTGCGGCGACGTCTACGGCGGTCGAATCGATGTAGTGGTGAGCTCCGAGCTGCTCGGCCAGCGGCTGCTTGTCGGTACCGCGGGCGATCGCCACCGTCTCGAAGCCCATCCGGCGCGCGAACTGCACTCCCAGGTGGCCGAGGCCGCCGATGCCGAGGACGGCGACGAGGTCGCCGGGTCTGGCGCCGCTTTCACGAAGGGCGTTGAAGGTGGTTATGCCGGCGCAGAGCAAAGGCGCGGCCTCTTCTGCCGACAGCTCCTCAGGAATCGAAGCCAGAGCGCTCTCCGGCACGATTACGTGGTCGGCGTAGCCACCGTCGATGGAGACTCCCGGGATCAGGCCGTTGCGGCAGCTGATCATGTCGCCGCGCCGGCAGGGATCGCAGTGACCGCAGTTGCCACCGAACCAGCCGACACCGACCCGCTGGCCGACCTGCCACGGGACCACGCCCTCACCGAGCGCATCGATCGATCCTGCGATTTCATGACCCGGGACCCTGGGGTACTCGATCCCGGGCATGTGTCCCTCGACCGTGAAGGCGTCGGAGTGGCAGACGCCGCAGGCCTCCACACGCACCCGGACCTCGCCGGGGCCGGGCTCGCGCAACTCACGCTCCACCAGCTCGAGCGGTTGACCCGGACCGGAAACCTGGACTGCGCGTGTCTGTGTGCTCATGGCTCTGAGTAAAGCAGTTCCGATTCGAGAGCCCACTTGCGGCGGATCGTTTAGGTCTCGCGCCTACCGTTTTCTGGATGCGAAAGTCGCCGCACGCGAGGCGGTTCCTCGATCGGGTTCTCGCCCTGACCGGCCTGCTGCTCGCGGCAGCGGTTCTCGCCTCGGCGATCCTGGCGGTGACCGGCTCCGACACGGGATCGGAGCCTCTGCTCCGGCGCGCTCTGCGATCTGGCGGTGACCGGCTCCGATACGGGATCGGGGCCGGTCATGCCCGAGATCGTCGCCCCGGAAATATGCCTCGGCCGAGCGGGTCGGTCCAGTGGCGGGCGGCGAACGAACCGGCACCGAAGCAGACCGTCCCATGCCGACCCGGCCGGAGGTCCAGTGGCGCGAATCGACTTCTACGGGAACGCATTCGTCGGGCCGCCTGAAGCGGGGTGTACTGCTGCCGGCGCAAGGTCCCGGGTGGCTCACCTGGGATCCGATCCTCCGACACAGCCCGAACCGGGCCTGGCGAAGGTGGGGCAGCGACCGCCTGCTGCGGACGACGCTCAGGGTTCTGCGGGAGTTCAGACGCACGCACCCGAAGGCACCGCGGATCGCCATCGGTGACCTGAGCCGACCCGAGGGCGGCGACTTCGGCCCGCAGTTCGGCTCGACCGGTCACGCATCGCACCAGAACGGACTCGACATCGACATCTACTTTCCCCGCCGCGACCGTCGCCTCCAGCCTCCCGACTCGGCCGATCAAGTCAACCTGAGACTGGCCCAGAGTCTGGTTGACGGGTTTGCTGCGGCCGGGGCCGAGAAGGTCTTCGTCGGTCCCGCTCTGGGGCTGACCGGTCCCGCCGACGTCGTCGTGCCGCTGGTCAACCACGACAACCACCTCCACGCCCGCCTGCCCCTCGATTCGTGATCGGGCGCGGCTAGAGTGGCCCGGATGGAAGAACCCACAGTCGACTGGAACCGGCTCGCGCCGGCTTACCCGCGACAGGTCTGGCTGGAGCGCTCTTCACTCTCGACCGCACTCGATCTGCTCGAACCCCGGACCGGGGAGAGCCTGCTCGACATCGGCACGGGCACCGCGGAACTGCTGCGGTCACTGTCACGACGCACCGGGTCACCCGATCGGGCGATCGGCGTAGATCCCTGTCACAACATGATCCGCCAGGCGGGGCCGCTGCCGGAGGGTTGGCGCCTGATCGAGGCGAGCGGGGAAGCGTTGCCGTTCGGTGACCAGAGCTTCGACCTGGTTACCGCCTCGTACCTGCTGCATGTGCTCGACCAGGAAGCCAGGCGGCGGGTGCTCGAAGAAGCGGCCCGCGTGCTGAAGCCCGGCGGCAGGATGGCGGCGATCACGATCGCGCCGCCGCGGTCGATGCCGGCCAGACTGCTGACCGCACCGATCCGCTGGGCAGCCGGGCGCTACCCGACGAAGTTCGTCGGGCTGCGGCCTCTCGACCCGGGAGCCGACCTCGAGCGCGCCGGTTTCAGTGTGGTCGCCCGACGACGGGACTTTCGCGGCTACCCGGCCCTCTGCCTTCTGGCTGTTAAGTCAGGATGATGGGCACGGACCCCGGCCGAGGCTGAACCTTCAGCGACCGGGTCCGGTCCAAGAGAACATGACCTACCGACTCCCAGAGCCCCTGAATTCTGTCGCCACGGCCTCAGCCGCACTGGCGGCGATGCTCTTCATCGTTCTCGGTCTCGACGGATGCGGAGGCGATGAGGGCGAACAGCATCCTCGGACCAGAGCTTCGCCGAGGTCCGCGAAGAGGCGCGGGGTCAGACGGTCCGCTGGTGGATGTTCGGCGGGGACGCGCGGATCAACGAGTACGTCGACGAGCAGGTGATACCCGCAGCGGAAAAACAGGGAGTGGAGCTGCTCAGGGTCCCGATCGCCGACACCGCCGAGGCCGTCCAGCGCGTTGCCGCCCAGAGGCGGGCGGGCGAGAGCGACGGCGGCAGAGTGGACCTGATCTGGATCAACGGCGAAAACTTCGCGGCCGGCAAGCAGGCCGGGCTCTGGCTCGAAGACTGGTCAGTGAAGCTGCCCAACTCGAGGCTGGTCGACTTCGAGGATGCGTCGATCAACCTCGACCTCGGGGTGCCGATCGAAGGACAGGAGTCTCCCTGGAGCAGGGCGGCCTTCGTCTACGCGGTCGATCCTTCTGCGGTATCGGATCCACCGGGCGACTTCGAAGACCTGCTCGACTGGGCCCGGCAGAACCCCGGTCGATTCACCTATCCGGCCCCGCCCGACTTCACCGGCACCTCGTTCGTCAAGCAGGTCGTGACCGCCATGGGCGAAGACGAAGCATTCGAGTATCTGCGCGAACTGAAGCCGCTGCTCTGGAGCGACGGCGAGAGATTTCCGGCCAGTGAGGCCGAGCTCAACGAGCTGTTCGCCAACGGCCAGGTGGACTTCGCGATGTCATTCAACCCCAACTTCATTTCGACCGCGGTCGCCAAGGGTCAGTTCCCCGAATCGACCCGGCCGCTGCTGCTCGAGGGTGGGGCGCTGGTCAATACCTCCTACGTGACGATCCCGGCCGATGCCTCGAGTCCGGCCGGCGCGCAGATTGTGGCGAATCTGCTGCTCAACCCGGGACTCCAGGCGATCAAGGCCGATCCCACCGGGCTGGGCATACCCTCCGTACTGGATCCTGCGCGACTCAACCCGCGCCAGCGTGACCTTTTCGCCGAAGCGACTGAGAGTCCGTACCTGCTCGAGGACTTCGGCGATACCAAGACGGAGCTGCCGGCCGACCGGGTGGCGCCGCTCGAGGACGTCGCATTCAGTTCGGCCGGGGCGACCGCGGCCGGACTGGACTCGCTCGCCGTCGCCTCGGCGACCACACTGCTCTGCCTCCTGCTCGCCTGGCCCGCAGCCCGGGTGCTGGCCGGGCGTGTCTCTCCCGAAGCCCGGTGGTCGTACTGCTGATCGCGCTGCCTCTGTTGATGCCGCCCTACCTTGCCGGATTCGGGCTTACCGAGTGGTTCATCAGGCTCGGCCTCGACGGGACCCTCACGGGCCTGATCCTGGCCCATACGGTGCTTGCCCTTCCGTACGCCATCATCATCCTCACCTTCGGCTTCGGCAGTCAGCTGAAGGAGCTCGAAGAGATGGCCGACCTGGCCGGGCTGTCCAGACTGCGGCGACTGTTCTGGGTCAGCCTGCCCTCGACCAGACCGGCACTCGCCACGGCCGCGCTGCTCAGCTTCCTTGTCTCCTGGAGCCAGTACGGACCCTCTCTGGCCGTGGGCGGCGGCCGGCTCGCTCCGGGGAGTCCGCTTGAAGCGTCAGGACCTGGTCATCGTCGGCGGCGGCACGGCCGGTCTGGTCTCCGGCATGATCGCCGGCTGGGCCGGTGCCCGCGTGACGCTCGTCGAAGCAGAGCGCACCGGCGGCGACTGCCTCTGGACGGGCTGTGTTCCGAGCAAGAGTCTGATCGCCGCGGCCGACCTTGCCCAGCGGATGCGACAGGGCAACGAGCTCGGCATATCGGTCGGCGAACCCGAGGTGGACTTCGCCGGAGTCATGGCCCATGTGCATGCTTCCCGCGAGAAGATCGAGCCCCACGACTCCCCGGAGCGGCTCCGCGAAGCCGGCGTAGAGGTGATCCATGGCCGGGCGCGCTACACCGGTCCGGACCGCATCGAGGTCGACGGGACCGAACTCAGGTGGCGCAACTCGATCATCGCAACCGGTTCACGCCCGGCGCTGCCACCGGTTCCGGGCCTCGCCGACTGCGATCCGCTGACCAGCGACACGCTCTGGGACATGAGCGAGCTTCCCGGCCGGCTGCTCGTTCTGGGTGGCGGTCCGATCGGCTGCGAGCTCGGCCAGGCCTTCTCGCGCCTGGGCTCGCAGGTCACGATCCTGGAGAGCCAGGACCGGCTGCTGCCCGGGGCCGACCCGCAAGCATCGGAACTGCTGGCCCGCCAGCTGCGCAGCGAAGGTGTCGACATCTGGCTGGCTACGGACGCCGAATCGGTGGAGCCGGCAGCGGGTGGCACGGTGTCACTCGAGGCGGTATCCCCACAGGGACGACTCGGACTCGAGTTCGACCGCGTACTTTCGGCGACCGGACGAAGGCCCTCGAGCTCGGGAATCGGACTCGAGAGCCTGGGCGTTGAAACCGGGCCGGACGGCGCCGTGCTTACCGATGCCCGACTGCGGACCGGCGCCCCGGGCCTGTTCGCAGCCGGAGACGTGACCGGTGCGATGCCACACACCCACGTTGCCGCCTACCACGCCCAGATCGCCACCGTCAACGCGCTCTTCCGGAGCCGGCGCAAGGTTGACTACCGGGCCGTTCCCCGTGTGACCTTCACCGATCCCGAAGTGGCCGCGGTCGGAATGTCCGAAGGCGAGGCGAGGGCGAGGTGGGGTTCGAAGGCCAAGCTGGCACAACATGACAACGGCGACCTCGACCGGGCGATCACCGCGGGGCGCACGACCGGCTTCGCGAAGCTGGTCGGTGACAGACGTGGCCGACTGGTCGGCGCGACCATCGTCGGCGAGGCGGCCGGCGAGTCGATCGCCGAGATGGCACTGAGAATCTCGAACCGGCAGAAGATCGACTCGATCTCCAGCGACGTACACGCCTACCCGACCTTCACCGAGGGTGCGGCACGAGCCGCCGACGCCTACCGTCGGGAACGCTTCCAGGGGACAGCGGTCACCAGTCTGACCAGACCCCTGCTCAGCCTGTTGCGGGCGACTGACCGGCGCGGCCGGGGCTAGAGGCGGCGACCGCCGCCTGGCAGGTGGGCTCAGCCGGATCTTCGCAGGCGGCCGATCACGCTCTCGGCGACCGGACCCGGGACGATCTGTGAAGTGACGGGCTCCGACGGGGCAATCATTCCTTCATCGATGCCGAGCCTTCGCAATGCCTGGACCGTTCGCTTCAGGGTGGCCAGGGCGCGCCGGCACTCGGGGCAGCGTTCCGTATGGCGGTCCACCCTGGTCCGCCCGCCGGGCTCCAGCTCACGGTCGACGTAGGAGGAAAGGTGGCTCTGCGTCCATCGGTGGTCGCGCATGAAGCGGCGACGCCGGAAGAAGGAGGCGATCATCGACCCTCCTCCGCGAAGTAGGTCTCCAACGAGAGCCGGACCGCCTGACGGGCCCGATGGAGCCGGCTCTTGAATGCCGGTTCCCCGAGGCTCATGATGTCGGCGGCCTCGGTGGTCGAGAAGCCCTGCAGATCCCTCAGTACCAGAGGAATCCGGTAGTTCAAAGGCAAGGCGGCGATCGCCTCGTCCAGCACCCTCCTCAGATCCCTCTGCTCGAATCGGCTCTCGGGCGCCTGACTCCAGTCAGCGGCTTCCGGAACCGCCTCCTGGTCCAGCGAGACCGTCTCACGCCAGCGGCCGCGCTTCTCGCCCCTGCGCTTGGCTTCGTTTATCGCGATGCGGTAGATCCAGGTGAAGAAGCCGGAGTCCCCGCGGAAGTTGCCGATGCCGCGCCAGGCCCGCAGGAACGCTTCCTGAGTGACCTCACTTGCCTCCTCACGGTCATTGACGAACCTGCCTACCACCGAGCTCAGGCGGTCGGCGTGCCGGATCACAAGCTGCTCGAAGGCCTCCCGGTCACCTTGCCTGGAGCGGACGATCAGATCTGACTCGTCGGTTTCGATTGCCCGGGGCACACGCTTAAGCCTGACAGGTGCGAGGACCGCCTCATCCACCGGAGCGGATCTCCACATCGGTGTAGAAGGCTGCGATCGCAAACCAGAACTGATCATCGGCGGCAATCCGCCGGAGCCGGCTGCCGGCCAGGTCTCCCTCTACTGCCCTGCCTCCGATATCCCAGAGCGTGCCGGTCTGGAGATCGCGGACCAGCCCGGGCCGGGAAGAGGCCTCGAAGCTGAGAGTCTGTCCGTCGACCCGACGATCGAAGGCCGCAGACGCCCCTACCTCGCGACTCGAAGAGATCCCCGCCTGATCGAGGACCGAAACCACGGCCGGGTCGTGGAGGATCACCACCGGCCGGTCGCCGACGCTCTCGTTGAGCGGAGCCTGACCCCGGATCCGCTCCAGGGGGTAGACGACTGCCGAAGCCTCACCGGTCCCGATCGCGGTCACCCTGGTTTTCGCGGGCAGTCGTCCGTCAGCTTGCTCGTCGAGCAGGAAAGGGTCGGAATCGGGCTCGTCGTAGCCGGGGTATGGGCTGCTTCCGTAGTCGCGATCGGCACCGGTGTCCCGGGAGAGCACCGGAGCGTCGGCATAGTTCCGTCGTGCCTCTCGCCAGGAGAGGATCCCGGTCGGCACGACCTCCAGCTCGGTGCCGGTGTATTCGCCGACCACGGCTTCGGCGGTCAGCTGTTGCCACCAGGATTCGGTCTGCCGGTCGTACATGACCAGGTCCGACTTGCGAAGACGACCAGTCGTTCCGAAGTCGAGGACATCGCCTTCGACCGTACGCTCGAAGGCGACCGTCGAGTTGCAGAGCGGGCAGTAGGTCACGGCAACCGGTTCGCCGCCGACCTCGTCGTTGACGATCTCGTGCCAGACCAGAATCTGAATCGGGTACAGCCGTGTCTCACCTCCGACTTCGAGCACCGCCAGCGGTTCGCCGTTATCCAGCCACTCGTCGGCCTCACCGGTCGAGACGAACTTCGGGTCGTCTATCGACGGGATGCCGTCCTTTGGCGGTCCGCCACCGATGAACTCGTCCAGCGGCACGCTGTGCCTTGAGAAATCCGTAGTCCACTCGCCGGCTGTACCCGGCGGCGGCTGATCAGCCCTGGACCCGTCACCGCCACAGGAAGCGAGCAGCAGCCCGGCGAGCAGCACTGCCAGGATCGCAGCCAGGCTGCCGGCGGTCCGGTCTCCAAATCGACTCTTCACTGTCCCTCAGACCCGCCGGCGGCGGTTTCGGTTCCAGACAGGAGCAACGCGGCGGGGCTTCCGCCGCCGCATCAGCTTCAAGATGGGCCGTGAAGGATTCGAACCTTCGACCTTGAGATTAAGAGTCTCCTGCTCTACCAACTGAGCTAACGGCCCTTGAGGGGCGCCGGGTCACCGGCACCGAACGGCAAGTATAGATTGACCCGCGCTGCTTCGTCTGCTTACGGCTGGGGCGGCGCGGCGCCCTGGACGTCTGGCGATCCGAGCGATCCGAGCGGGTCCTGCAGCGACTGGCCACCGTCCTGGGCAGCCTGGCGCTCGGCTCTCCTTATGATGCCGCCGATCCTCTCGGCTTCTCGACGGACGGCGTTGAGCTGACGGTTGATCTGCTGGCGCTCGGCGTCGTCCTGGGTGGATGCGAGCGCCTCCTTGCGGGTGCGTTCGGCGGCCTCGGTCTGCTGGGCGTAGTACTGGTACTGCGCGAGGGTGACCAGGGCCCCGGTCGGTGCCGGTCCCTCCTCGTTTGCGAATGCTGCGGCAGCGCCGTCGGCGAAGAACTGCTGTGCCCTGGCGGCATCCCGGATGTTGGCCTGGAACTGGGCGACCGCCGAACCCTGTGCGAGGCTGAAAAGGGTTCCGGCGACCAACTGGGCCACCGCGGGATCAGGATCGTTCTTGGTGGTCTTGAGGTAGTCCTCCCATGCCTGGGCGGCGAGGTCGTACTGGACGTTTGCCGCACCGGTGACCTGGGTTTGCCCCTGGTCGTCGATCTGGACCAGCGAGTTGCCGGCGGCAATCCGGGCACGGATCAGCTCGGCCTGTGCGTTGTCGTTGTTTGGCTCGGTCGCGATTCGCTCTTCGATGCGCTCGGCACGCTCTATGGCCAGATCCGCTCCGTCCTGGGAGACGGCACCGTCCCCACCGAAGGGGTTGACGCCGCCGGGGAGGCCGATCACCAGGAGGCTGGCGGCCATGATCACGGCGAGCATTACGTAGATCACCTGAATCACACGCTTGCGCTTGCCGCGCAGGTCGAAAAGCATCTGGTGTTCAGGTTCTTTGGCCACTGCTCAGTTCTCCTGGGTGATGGGTTCGATCGAATCCCCGGCGCCGGTCGCACCTAGGCCCCGAGCGAGCAAGATACTCAACTCGTACAGCAATAGCAGCGGAACCATCTGGATCAGCATCGTGATCGGGTCGACACCGGGCATCGCCGCCGCGACCACCGCGATGCCCAGGTAGGCGTAGCGGCGGTTCTTTCTGAGTTGCCGGATGGTCACGATACGCAGCCGCACGAGGGCCAACACGATCACCGGCACCTGGAAGACGATCCCGCCGGCGAGCAAGGTCGTCGACAGGAAGGAGTAATACTCGCGGGCACGCAGTTCGGTGCTGAACTGTTCGCTGTTGAAGCTGAGCAGGAAGTCCACCGCGGCCGGCATCACGATGAAGTAGAAGAAGACGACACCGGCGATGAACAGGGCCGGGATCGCCAGGACCAGCGGCATGATCGCGCGCCGCTCGCGCGGCGAGAAGGCAGGCAGGACATAGGCGAAGATCTGGTAGCTGATGAACGGTGCGGCAACGATGATCGCCGCGTACAGACACACGGTCACCGTGGTCATGAAGGCCTCGGCCGGTGCGAGCACGATGAGGGCACGATCTTCGACCGGCAGCGGATTGGCCGCTATGTCGAGAATCAGGCTGCTTTGCCAGAAACAGAGTCCGAAGGCGAGGGCGAGGGCGAGAAGCGAGTAGATGATGCGTGAGCGCAGTTCATCCAGGTGGCCGATCAGGCTGATCTCTTCGTCATGCCGGACCGGCTTCAGCTTAGCCAAGCTTCACGCCTCAGTCGCGCCGTTCGGAGACCACTTCACCGTCGACCGGTTCGGCCTCCGGTGGCGTCTCCGACGGCTGAACCTCGGTCACTTCGGTCACTTCGGGGTCCGCCTGCCCTGATTCGGCTTCGGCTGTCGTTGTCAGCTCCACCGGCTCGTCGTCGTCTTCGTCGTCGTCGTGGCCGGTGACCGAGTCGCCGATGCTGCTGACTCCCTCGCGGAACTCGCTGATGCCGCGACCGAGCGACTTGCCGAGTTCGGGCAGACGCTTCGGGCCGAAGACGATCAGCGCGATCACCAGCACGATCGCAATCTCGAGTATTCCCACGTTCGGGACCATTCGGGGATCGTAGCGCTCCCGGGCGCCGGGGAGGGGTCCTTACTCGAAGTTGAGGTAGTAACGAGAGGCAGTCGGTTCGGCCTGCCCCTGGTACTTCGAGCGGTTTTCGTCGTCCCCGTACGGGTTCTCGACCGCGTGGTCCATGCGCATGAAAGAAAGCTGGCCGATCGGCATGCCGTGATAGATCGTGATCGGCAGGTTGGCCACGTTGGAGAGCTCGAGGGTCAGGTTGCCGTGGAATCCGGCGTCGACGAAACCCGCAGTGGAGTGGATAAGCAGACCCAGCCGGCCGAGTGAGCTCTTGCCCTCCAGGCGGGCCACGAGGTCGTTGGGCAGAGTGACCCGCTCCAGGGTCTGGCCGAGAACGAACTCGCCGGGGTGAAGGATGAACGGCTCATCCCGCTCGGTCGTGACCAGCTCGGTGAGGTCCTCCATCGGCTGCTTGACATCGATGTACGGGTACCGCGAGTTGTTGAAGACCCGGTACTTGGAGTCGACCCGCAGGTCGATGCTCGACGGCTGGACGAGATCCTCCCGGTACGGGTCGATCACGATGCGCTCGGATTCGATCTCTTCCCGGATACTCCGGTCGCTCAGAACCATGACGGCGCAGTATTCCAGAAGCGGGGGCGGCTCACGGACCTGACGGCCCGGTCAGCTGTACCTGAGCACGACGCCATCGGCGATCAGCTCGAGCAGGCGCGCCTGCTCCTGATCCAGAGCCGCGTCGGACAGGGCCGACTTGGCCTCTTCGATCAGCCCCATCGCGCGGGTCCGTACCTGCTCCAGAGCTCCCGTATCGGCGATACGGTCACACAGGACTGCCGCCCCGGCTTCATCGAGCCCTTCGAGATCGGCCCCGGCGAGGTCCGGTTCGACAGCGATCGCGACGATCAGCGGAAGGGTCACGGTGCCGTCGAGAAGGTCGGTGCCACGTGCTTTTCCGGTCCGCTCGACCGGCCCCGAGATATCGAGCACGTCATCGAGCATCTGGAAAGCCAGTCCGATCCGGTGACCGAATGCGGCCAGCGTTCCGGCCTGAGCCGGATCGACCGACGAACGTCCGAGTACGCATGCGGCGGCAAACAGGCGACCGGTCTTGAGGCGGCAGCGCTCGAGGTAATCCTGCTCCGGCAGCGACAGGTCGAAGGCGCCACGACGCTGCATGAGCTCGCCGCGGGCGAGGTCGACCGCGGTAGCGCTGAGCTCGGTGATCGCCGACTGGTCGCCCGCTTCGGCGAGCACTCCGAAGGCGGTTGAGAACAGGCGGTCACCCAGCGCGGTCGCCTGTTCCCTGCCGGACTGGGCATAGACGGTCGGTCGGCCGCGGCGCAGGGGTGCCCGGTCAAGCACGTCATCGTGAACCAGGCTGGCCATGTGAACCAGCTCGACTGCCACGGCAGAGCGAATCGCGGCAGAGCCCGCCTCGGGGCCCGCACAGAGCAGTACCAGCATCGGTCGCATGCGCTTGCCACCGGCCTTCAGGGTGGCGACGGCATCGTCGGTCAGCGGGCCTTCCCCCTGGACTGCGGCGAGCAGTCCCTCTTCGACCCGGGTGAGTCCGGTCGGCAACCAGGCCCCTGCGCTTTCGAAGACCGCCGTTACCGGCTCCGGGGCTGAGCGCCCCGGGTTCACTTGACCGCAGAGTGGAGCGCGATGATGCCACCGGCCATCAGAGTCCAGCGGACATGGCGCAGTCCGGCTCGATCCATTCGACCCCCGAGAGCCTGCGCGTCAGGGAAGCTGCGCACCGATTCGGGCAGGTACTCGTATGCGGAGGAGTCTCCGGCAAGCTTGCCGAGGATGGGGACGATACGGTCGAACCAGAGCCCGAAGAAACCCTTGAGCGGCTGCCGGCGGGGCTGGGTTATCTCGAGAATCACAAGGCTTCCACCCGGGACGAGGACCCGGCGCATCTCTTCGAGGCCCCGATCCAGATCAGCCAGGTTGCGCGCCCCGAAAGCGATTGTGACCGCATCGAAGGACTCGTCTTCGTAGGGAAGCTCGAGAGCGTCAGCCCACTGGAACTCAACCGGCGAAGACCCGGTTGGCGTGGGCTTGGAGGAAGCGATGTCCAGCATCGGCTGTGAGAAGTCGGCCCCGATCACCTTTCCCCCGGGTCCGACCCGTTCGGCCAGCACCAGCGCGACGTCACCGGTGCCGCAGCACAGGTCGAGGGCCGACTGGCCGGGCTGAAGCCGGGAACGCTCCGCGGCCCGGGCCCGCCAGGTGCGGTCGAGACCGGCAGTCATCACCCGGTTCATGCGGTCGTAGACACCGCTGATCCGGTCGAACATCGAGTTGACCTGGCCGGCGAACTGCTCGTCGCCCCTGCTTGGAGGAGCCTCGCTCAAGGCTGCCTCTAGTCGAGCGAGGCCAGGTAGTCGGCGACCTGGTTCAGCTTTTTCTCGCCGAGCCCGTCATAGGCGGGCATGATTCCGGGTCCGACCGCGACCGAGCGCTTGATGGCCAGGCGCGGAACCATCGATCCGATTTCCGTCAGGTCGGGTCCCAGCCCGCCCTCGGATCCGTTCTCGCCGATCGCGTGGCAGGCGAGACATCCTTCCTGGGCCACGATCTGACGACCGACCTCATACTGCGGCTCGGTTTCCAGTTCGATCTCCGAAGGGGAGCCGGCGGCGGCCCCGAGGTAGGTCAGGTAGGCCATCGCGATGATCACCATGATGCCGGTGATGCTGGCGATCGGGCGCTTCCAGGGGATGCGTTCAGGGCCACGGTCGTAGAAAGGAAGGAGCAGCAGGAGGACCATGCATATCGTCGGGACCCCGACCGTCGCCACCGGCACCAGCTCCGGGGACTTGATCACCTTGAGCAACTCGAAGAGGAAGAAGAAGTACCACTCGGGCCGGGGTACGTAGGTGGTCGTGGTCGGGTCGGCCTTGGGGCCCTGCTCCGCACCCATTACCAGCGACATGATCACCAGCACCGCGGCGACCAGGACGAACATGACCGAGTCCTTCATGATCGCGTACGGGAAGAACGCCTTGCCCTTCTTCTTCAGCTGCTCGTATTCGCGGAGGTACTCCTCCTTCTCGCGGCCGTTCATGCGTTCACCTCCCCGTCGGATCCGGATTCGGTCTCGGATGATTCGGGCGCTTCAGGGGCCTCGGTGGCCTGAGGAGCCTCAGTGGCTTCTGCCGTTTCGCTCAGGTCGGCAGCCGGCTCGTCGCTCGCCGGTTCCTCGGCGGTGGTTTCGTCGACAGAGGGGGTCTCCGGTCCGGCTCCGTTGCCAACCGCGCCGTTGCCGGAGCCGTTCATCTCGGGCGCGGGTACACCGGCCGGAACCATCTCGACCGGCCTCGCACCCTTCGGGCGGGCGGCCTTGACCCACGGCGGGGCGGTCGTACCGAGCTTGACCACGAGGAAGAGGTGAGCCGCAATCAGCCCGCCGATCAGGCCTGGCACAAGCAGCATGTGGAGCGCATAGAAGCGCGAAAGAGTGGTCGCGCTGAAGTCGGGCCCGGCTCGCAGGAAGTCCGCGAGGTACGGCCCGACCACCGGACCGGAGGCGGTGATGTTGTTGGCCACGATCGTCGCCCAGAAGGACCTCTGGTCGAAAGGCAGCAGGTAACCGGTCAGGCCCATGACCATGGTCAGCACTATCAGCACCACGCCGATCACCCAGTTGAGCTCACGCGGGTACTTGTAGGCCCCGAAGAAGAAGGTCCTCGCCATGTGCAGGAAGATCAGGATGATCATCAGGCTGGCGCCCCACTTGTGCATGCTGCGGACGAACTCGCCCATGAAGACGTCGTTGGTCAGATGGGTGATCGAAGCGTAGGCCTGGGTTGCCGACGGCGTGTAGTACATCGAGAGGAAGACGCCGGTGATCGCCTGCATGGCGAAGATGAACATGGTGGCCGAACCGAGCGTGTAGAACCAGTTGGTGCCCTTGGGCACCTTGCGGGTCAGCAGCGCGGTGTAGATGCCGGAGCCGTTCACACGCTGATCGACCCAGCCGGCTGCGGTTGCGCCACCTTCGGCGGAATGGTGGGCGGCGGCGGTTTTCATCGCGGCGCGCTTCTCGGCCTTGCTCGGGCCGGTCTCTTCGACAGTCTCGACCGAACCGTTGCCGGAGCCGTTGCCGGAGTTCTTCTTGCGTGTCGGGAGTTTCATCGTCTGGTCAACTACCTGCTAGGGCGCCGGCGGGGTGGAAGGACGGGGCGGGTACAGGTACTCCCAGATGCCGCCGGTGAACTCACCGGGATCGCGTACGCGCACGGCCTTGAGCTGATTGGTCACGCTGAAGCGCGGTCCGATCTCGACCCGGCCGTTGCGGACTCTGGTCTGGAAGCGATCGAGCGGCCGCGGCGGCGGGCCGCCGATGCGCTTGCCCTGGAAATCGTAGACGCCGCCGTGACAGGGGCAGATGAAGTTCGCGGCCGACTGGACGTAACGAACCGGGCAGCCGAGGTGGGCACAGCGCGTCGATATCGCGACGAAGCCGTCGTCGGTCTCACCTTCGATGTCGGAGTCACCGCGGCGCACGTAGGCAGTCGTCTTGCCGACCTCGCCTATGCCGAGGGTTTCGGTGAAGACGACAGCGCGGTAGGTCTCCGCCGTGAATTCGTCCGTGGTGCCGACCGCCTCCCACCTCTCCTCGTAGCCGGTGAAGACCGGGGCCAGTGCGAAGGCGATGGTCGGAAGCACCACCGCGGCACCCGCTGCTGCGGTCAGCACCTGGCTGCTCACCATGAAGGCGTTGCGCCGGGTTACGGACTCGCCTTCGAAGTAACCGCGGGACTGAGCCTCCGGAAGCGGGACTCGGGGACCGTCGGCCTTTTCGGACTCGGGATTGTTGTTCTGCTGGTCGGACAAGTTTCGAGAGGTAAAGAACTTCTAAGTATCGGAGGCGAAGTGTATTGCCTCGCGCACTTCGACGAGAATCCGACCGAGTCCGTGGGTATTCGCGAGACTGTCAGACCACCGTTCGAGCGCCCCGGTGGCGCCCTCGTCCGAAGACGGCAGAGCCTTGCTCAGGCGCTCGTAATCCTCGTCGGATCCGCATGACAAAGCCATTGTCGCGGCCACCCACACCGTCTCGGCCTCGCCGCGCCTTCCGCTCGAGCGCAACTCGGCCGACACCCTGATCAAATCCGACAGAATGCGTACGGATTCGATGTCGTCGAGCTCGGCGAGCGCGCTGATACCGATCGCGTAGAAGAGATCGCCGGCCAGCAGGGCGAGGTCGGGGTCGGGTCGGTCGAGCACCCTCGATACCTCGTAGTGGCAGAGATACCCCTCACGGACCGCTTCGATGACGAATGCGTAGCCGCCCGGGTCGGCGGAAGTCCGCGGACCGGAGGCGACCAGATCTGCGAAGGGCGGACCAGCGGGCGGGCGGCTTTCGACCACGGCCAGCGGTGGGCCCTCGTCGGCCACGCGCGCCGCCAGTAGCCGCAGTGCCTCGCCGGCCTGCTCCCCCGGGGGACGTGCCTGCCCGTCAGCCACGCTCATCTCCGACCCCGGGCCGGTGTTCCGGCTGGCGGAACCGCGAGCGGGTCGAGTGACCCGGCCACGGCCTCGAGAGTCAGGTCGATCGCCTCTTCGTCATGCGCCAGGGAGACGAACCAGGCTTCGAAGCGTGAGGGCGGCAGGTACACGCCCCGGTCGAGCATCTCCCGGCAGAAGCGCGAGTGTCGGTCGCTGTCGCTGTCGAGGGCGTCACTGAAGTCACGAACCGGATGGTCGGCAAAGAACAGAGTCACCAGGCCGGGGACCGATGCGACCTGCAGCCGCTGTCCGTCGGCGATGCGGCCCAGGCCGTCGGCGAGTCTGCCGGTCAGCTCGCCGAGCCTCCCGTAGGCGTCCCGGTCGAGCTGGCGGAGAGTGGCCAGCCCGGCGGCCACGGCGACCGGGTTTCCCGAAAGAGTCCCGGCCTGGTAGACGTCGCCCGAAGGGGCCAGCTGTTCGAGGTGGCTGCGTGGGCCGCCGAGGGCAGCCGCGGGCAGTCCGCCGCCGATCACCTTGCCCATGATGGTGAGGTCCGGTTCAACCGAGTAGAGCTGCTGAGCTCCTCCCCTCGAGACCCGGAATCCGGTGATCACCTCGTCGAAGACGAGCATCGTCCCGTGGCGGTCGCAGAGCCGGCGAAGGTGATCGAGGAAGCCGTCTTCCGGCGGGACCACTCCCATGTTGGCCGGGACCGGTTCGACCAGCAGCGCCGCGACCTCGTGGTCACTGAGCGCGGAGGCCACTGCCTCGCGGTCGTTCCAGTCGACGACGACCGTGCCGGCTGCGACCGACGCCGGAATTCCCGGGCTGGCAGGAATACCGAGCGTGGCGAGGCCCGAACCGGCCTCGACCAGCAGAGCGTCGCTGTGGCCGTGGTAGGCCCCTGCGAACTTGACGATCGTCTCGCGTCCGGTGACCGCCCTGGCCAGCCTCACCGCGGCCATCGCCGCCTCGGTCCCGGAACTGGTCATGCGGATCATTTCGACTGACGGGATCCGGTCCACCACCGCCTCTGCCAGCTCCACTTCTGCTTCCGTCGCGGCACCGAAGCTCGTCCCCCGGGATGCCGCGCGGTCGACCGCGTCGAGCACGGCCGGGTCGGCGTGACCGAGGATCATCGGCCCCCAGGAACCGACCCAGTCGATGTAGATGCGGCCGTCTGTGCCGGTCATGCGGCAACCCGAGGCGCTTTCGATGAAGACGGGCTCACGGCCGATCTGTCGCATCGCCCGGACCGGAGAGTTGACACCCCCCGGCATCACCCTGCTGGCCCTTTCGAACAGGGATCGTCCTGGTGGCGCTGCTGCGCTTCTCTCAGCTGTCACGGCCGAGCCACTGCGCCGCCTGGCGGGCGAAGTAGGTGACGATGAAGTCCGCGCCCGACCGGCGGATCGAGAGCAGGGATTCGAGCGCTGCCTCACGTTCGTCAAGCCATCCGTTGGCAGCCGCGGCCTTTATCGCCGAGTACTCCCCGGAGACCTGGAAGGCCGCGACCGGGACCCCGGCCTGATCCTTGACACGGCGGACCACGTCGAGGTAGTGGCCGGCCGGTTTGACCATGACCGCATCAGCGCCTTCCTCGACATCGAGCATGACTTCACGGATCGCTTCGTCTGCATTGGCGGGGTCGAGCTGGTGACCGGCGCGGTCGCCGGAGAGCGGAGCCGAATCGGCGGCGTCACGGAAAGGCCCGTAGAAAGCCGACCGGTACTTTGCGGCGTAGGAGAGGATCGCCACACCGGGGTGGCCCTCTTCGTCCAGCTGGTAGCGGATCGAACCGACCCGTCCGTCCATCATGTCGCTCGGCGCGACGATGTCGGCGCCTGCCTCGGCATGCGAGATGGCGACCTTCGAAAGCAGTTCGACCGTGACGTCGTTGTCGATCTCACCGTCGCGGACGAAGCCGCAGTGACCGTGGTCGGTATAGGCACAGAGGCAGACATCGGTGATCACGATCAGGTCCGGCAGGGCCTCCTTCAGCGCTCGCAGCGCCATCTGCACGACTCCTTCGTCGTCGAAGGCGCCGGACCCGGCTTCGTCCTTCTCCGAAGAGCCGCCGAAGAGCAGGATCGCCGGCACCCCGGCCCGCGCCGCCTCGCCCGCTTCTTCAACCAGTTCGGCAATCGAAAGCCGATCGATCCCGGGCATCGAGTCGATCGGCTGGCGGACCCCCGACCCCGCGACGACGAACATCGGCTGGACCAGGTCGGCCGGGCTGAGCGAAGTCTCTCGGATCAGCCCACGTAGTGGCTCGGTCCGGCGCAGCCGGCGCAGGCGGGTTGACGGGAAGCTCATCCCGTCCAGTCTATGGATGCCGCAGTCTGGAGTTGGGCGGAGGATGCGACGCCACGCCGGTAGTCTCGTCAGGGTGAAGGTCCTGTTCATCGGCGACGTCGTCGGCAGCCCGGGGAGGCGCGGTCTGGCTGCTTCCATGCCGGGTCTGCGCGAGCGCTTCTCGCCCGACCTGACCATAGTCAACGGCGAGAACTCGGCCGGTGGCATGGGCATCACTTCGAAGACCGCTGAGGAGTTGTTCTCTACCGGAGCCGACGTGATCACTCTCGGCAACCACACCTACCGCCATCGGGACGCCTACGAATACCTCGACCGGACCGAACGCATCATCCGGCCGTCGAACTACCGCCGGGCCAATCCGGGTCATGGATCGACCGTGATCGAGGCCGGCGGTATGCGGGTGGCCGTGATCAATCTCAGCGGCACGGTCGGCCTCACCGCGGCCCGTTCCGCTTTCGACGAAGCCGACCTGCTCCTCGACGATCTGGAAGACCGTTGCGACGCGATCGTGGTCGACTTCCACGCCGAAGTGACCAGTGAGAAGGTGGCGCTGGGGTGGTACCTCGACAGCCGCGTGGCCGCAGTGCTCGGAACCCACACCCACGTGCCCACGGCTGACGGCCGGGTCCTGCCGGGCGGCACTGCCTTCATCAGCGACGTCGGGATGACCGGCTCCCGTCAAAGCGTGCTCGGAGTAAGGATCGAGCAGGCGGTCGAGCGCATGCGAACCGACATGCCGGTTCGTTTCGAGACCGCGACCGAGGACATCTGGGTCATGGGGGCGGCGGTTGAGGTGAACGGCGACGGTCTCGCCGATTCGATCGAGCCATTCATGGCCCCGGCGCCCTGAGGGAGGCGCCGGCGCGCGGCATACGACCTCAGGCCCCGAAGTGGTCCCTGATCACGGGAGCCACGTCCTGAAGACCCCACTGGTCACGTTCGTCAGCAGACTCCGGCCCACAGCCGACGAAGAGCAGCGGGCCTTCCGAGTCCTCGCGACGGAGCGAGCCGTGGCTGCCGCCCCCGATATGGGCTGCGCCTCCCCAGTCGAGACATTCGTAACCCAGCGCGGCCGAGATCATCAGGTCTCCGGAGTGCGGCGCGCACATCGCCGAGTAGAGCCGGCCCAGCGCGTCGGGATAGACCGGCGTCTCGATCCGGCCGTCTTCCACCGAACCCTCGAGAGCCTCGATGTTGCCGCGGATGATCCAGCTGCGACCACGCCGGTCATCGACCCGCTTCCAACTCGCGCTGCCGGCCGGCTCGTTCCCGGTCGATTCCGCCGGGGTGAAGGAGAGGCGGCGGCCGTCGCGCTCTACCGTGACGACGAGTCCCTCGACTCCGTCATGGCCCGGACCCTTGCGAACCAGCGGGGTGCCGTCCGGGCGCTCGAGCCAGGAGACCAGCTCGACGCCTTCGATCGAGGCCGCCTGCTCGCGGACCCTGCGGTGGCGGACCGGGTTGTCCCGCTCCTCGAGGATGTAGATGTGTGCCGCCCTCGAGGTCGGGCTGACCGCAAGCTCGGCTACGCCCGGCCGGTCCTCGGAGGCCCGCAGCACGTCGAACTTGCGTGCCATTCCCTCGATGATCTCCAGGGGTTTGGACACATCGCTGTGGGCGTGGTCGGCCAGCAGTATCAGCGCGTGATCGGTGAGGAAGCCGTCCATGCCACCGGCTGCCCGAATCACGTCGGCCATGCAGACGTCGGCCCGTTCGATCGAAGTCAGGGAGGCGGCCGGCCCGTGCCGGTGCGAGTAGTTGTCGTTGTCGGGAAAGGACAGCAACATGAAGTCGAAGCGGTTACGGGAAACCATCTCCGAGGCACAGCAGGCCGAATACTGGTCCCGCCGTCCGGGCACCGAACTCGGCTTGCAGGGGACCGGCATCGATGCGTAGAGGTCGCCGTAGAAAAGTTCCTTCGGTCCCCAGGTTCCGTATTCGAGGTTGACCAGGCCCGATTCGACCACCTTGCCGGTGAGTCCCTGGAGTGTCACCTGGTGGCGGTGGCGGCCCCGATAGATCAGGAACGGCGTCGCGGCGGTTCGCAGGTCCAGATCGTCCAGCGACTCGAAGACCGTCTCGATGCCCGGGTTGAGGTGGGACAGATTCATGTTGTAAACCAGATCGTGCAGCGAGCGGAAGATGCCGAAGGCCCGTGAGGCCTCGAGCGAGGAGCCGTACTCGACGTAGCGCCGTTCGACCCGGTGGTACCAGTTCATGCCGCTTATCCAGTGCCGGTCGGAAGCAACCCCGGTCACCATCTCTGCGGAAGCCACCGGAGTCACCGACGGGAAAGACGAAACGCAGTCTTCGACCAGAACACCGCGTCTCACGAGTCGACCGAAAGTCGGTGCCCGCCCCTCCGAGATCGCCTGGAGCAGCATGTCGGTCCTGAGCGAATCGACGTAGGCGAGAACCAGCTTCTTATTCATCTAGCGCAGGACGCGCAGGCCGGCATGCTTGCGGTCGGAACGGCGGCCCCTCGAAATCGCGAGCCAGATCAGGGCGATGGCCGGGACGATCGCGATCGGCGGGACGATGATGCTGGCCACTGCGATAACGACTGCGACCAGGATGGTGATGAAGCCGAGCGCGGCGGTCCCGCCCCGGCGGGTGGCACCGGCGATCACACCGCTGACGACCGCGCAGGACAGGCCGGCAAAAAGCGCGCAGAACAGCATCGATACAAGAGTGGAGCCGTCGAAGATCAGAGCGGCGAAGTAGCCGACAACGAGGCCGATCACTGCCGTCAGAACCGTCATGCGGCCGCGGGCAGAGCCCTCGAGACCGGTCGTCCCGGAGAACATGCCGACCGCAATGCCTATTCCGGCGGCGAGGCAGATTGTTTCGAATGAACCGATACCGGCAGAATAGAAGGATGGCCGCACCACCACCTCCCCGCCGCCCTCAGACCCGGGCCCGCGACCTCGAACGCTACGCCGGACTGTTCGCCCGGCGGACCAGGGTGATGAGGTCCTCGGCGATGCGCGACATGATGGCGATCACCGCCCGGCCCGAGGTCATATCGCTGGCCGGCGGCCTTCCGGACACGTCGACTTTCCCTCCTGAGACCTTCGCCGCGCAGATGGACCGGATCGCCCGGGACTCGGTCGCCGAAGTACTCCAGTACGGACCCACCGAAGGGCTCGAATCGATACGCGAACAGATCGTCGGCGTGATGGCGGCAGAAGGCATGCGCATAGACGCGACGGACGTCACCGTCACCACCGGAGGTCAGCAGGCGATCGATCTGGTCACCAAGGTGCTGATCGACCCGGGGGACATCCTGATCTGCGACGCGCCGACCTACCCGGGCGCAATCCCGACCTTCTGTTCCTACGAAGCCGACGTAATTCAGATCGAATGCGACAACGACGGCATGAGGATCGACCTGCTCGAGGAGACCCTGGCCGAACTGGCCTCCCGGGGTCGCCGGCCGAAGTTCATCTACTCGGTGCCGACCTTCCAGAACCCCGGCGGGGTTACCCTTTCGCTCGAGCGTCGCCGTCGCCTTGTCGAGATCGCAGGCGAAAACGAGATCCTCGTGGTCGAAGACAACCCTTACGGCCTGCTTCGCTACGAGGGCGAGAGCCTGCCCACCCTCTACAGCCTCGACGGTGGGGCCTATGTCGTCTATCTCGGAACCTTTTCGAAGATCCTCTCGGCCGGCCTGCGCATCGGCTGGGTGGTCTCACCGACCCCGATCCGGGAGAAGATCGTGCTCGGCAAGCAGGCGGCCGACCTCTGTACTTCGACACTGACGCAGGACTTCGCCGCCGAGTACTTCCGCGCAGGGCGATGGCGGGAGTACGTCGACGACCTGATCGGCATCTACCGCTCCCGACGCGACGCGATGACCGGTGCACTGGCCGAGTATTTCCCCCATGGGGCGACCTGGACGCGGCCCGAGGGTGGTCTGTTCGTCTGGGCCACCATGCCCGAGGAGATCAACACTGAAGACCTGCTGGCCAAAGCCCTGACCAAGTCGGTTGCCTTCGTCCCCGGCACTGCCGCCTACGTGGACGGCCGCGGCACGAACTCGATGCGACTGAACTTCAGCGGCGTTGCGGAGGAACTCATCGTCGAGGGAATCCGCAGGATCGGCGAGGCTGCGCGCGAGCAGATGTTCCTCTACGAGACCATGACCGGGGAGATGCCCCTGCCGCGGATCGAGGATGCCGAAGATCCCCCCGGGGACCCACGATGAGGGTCGCGCTGCTCCAGGGTGGGCGCTCCCTCGAGCGCGGCGTCTCTCTGAGGTCAGGAGCGCGGGTCGCCGAGGCCCTGCTCGACCTCGACCACGAAGTCGAAGCGATGGACCTCGGGTCGGATCTCGTTTCACGGCTCCGTACGTTTGAGCCGGACGTCGCTTTCATAGCCCTCCACGGAACCGAGGGCGAGGATGGAACGGTCCAGGCACTGCTCGAACTGCTCGGCATCCCGCACACGGGTCCGGGAGTCGCTGCCTGCCAGCGCTGCATGGACAAGAGCCTGGCCAAGTACATCTTCCGCGAACAGGGAATCCCGACGCCCGACTGGGTCACCTACAGCGAGGCGTCGATCCGGGACTTCGGCGCGGCCTCGACCTTCTCTCGAGCCGTTGCGACTATCGGCCTGCCGCTGGTCGCCAAGCCGGCCTCGCAGGGATCTTCGCTCGGGGTGAAGGTCGTCACGTCCGAGGGTGATCTGCCCGCCGCGCTGATGACCGCGCTCAGCTACGACGACCGGGCCCTCCTGGAAACCTGGGTGAGTGGCCGGGAGCTGGCCGTGTCGGTCATCGGCGACGAGGTGCTGCCGATCGTCGAGGCGATTCCCACCGGCAGCAACGCCTACGACTTCGAGGCACGCTACGAAATCGGCAGAGCTGAATTCGTCTGTCCGGCAGACCTGCCGGAGGAGGCCGGCGAGGAGGTCCGCCGGATCGCTCTGCGGGCTTATGAATCGCTCGGCTGTTCCGGCTTCTCGAGAGTTGACCTGATTCTCGGCGAGCATGGACCCCAGGTACTCGAAGTCAACGCGATACCCGGTCTGACCGAAACCTCGCTCCTGCCCCAGGCGGCCGAGGCAGCCGGTGTCGGATTCGATGAGATGGTCCAGAAAATCATTCAGCTGGCCCTCTAGCCGGCCGGTTCAGGATCCCTGGAGGAAGTCCTCTGGCGAGATGTCGTCGAGGAAGTCCTTGAACTTCTCCACCACCTGCTCGTTGTCCTCTTCACCCTGGTCGAACTCGATCGAGGACTCGTCGATCACCTCTTCGGCGACGAAGATCGGTACTCCGAGCCGGACCGCCATCGCCAGAGCATCCGACGGGCGGGAGTCGATCTCGACCTCGCTGCCGTTGGCCGAGAGCGTGATGCTCGCGTAGAAGGTGTTGTCCCGCAGTTCGGTTATCGATATACGTTCGCACTTGCTCTCGACCTGGTCGAGAATGTCGACCATGAGGTCGTGAGTCATGGGTCGCGGGGTGTCTGCCCCCTGGAGCTTCATCAGGATGGCGGCAGCTTCCGGGTGGCCGATCCAGATCGGCAGGAACCGATTGTCATCGACAGTCTTGAGCAGGACGATCGGCTGCTTGCCGACCATGTCGAAACTGACCCCGTAGATCTGCATCTCGCGCATAGGTGCCGATTATATGGAGAGCAGCGGGGGGCTCCCGATCGGGTGCGATGAGCCGTCGCAAGGCAAGCTCCGGTGACGGCCCGCGGCAGTGGGCGATCCTGGATTCGAACCAGGGACCTCGTCCTTATCAGAGACGCGCTCTAACCAACTGAGCTAATCGCCCGGGCAAAGATCGTGGATTCTACCGTGGTCAGCCGAGCTTGTCGGCCAGCCCCGCAGCCTGCTCGAAGTCTTCGACCAGGATCTCAACCGTGAGGCCGTCGGCTCGTGGCCTGATCCTGACCGGCAGGTCCAGGCCTATCTCGAGCTTCTCGGTCAGTCCGGCGACCGCCTCTTTCTCTTCGGCTGAGAGCGCCGGGCGTCCGGTGGTCCTGGCCGGCTTCTGCGAGCCGGCCTCCCGGGCCTCCTGCTCGGTCTTCCTGACCGACCAGCCGCGGTCCCGGGCCTGCCTGGCAAGCATCCGTCGGCCATCGTTGTCGGTTACCTGCAGTACGGCCCGGCCGTGACCTTCGCTCAACTCTCCGGTCTCGAGCATCCCGAGCACGTCGTCTGGCAGGTCGAGTAGCCGGATCAGGTTGGAGATCTGTGGACGACTGCGCCCGACCCGCCTTCCCAGGTCTTCCTTCGTCAGTCCCAGGTCTTCGACCAGCGCCGCACAGGCTCGGGCTTCTTCGACCGGGTTCAGATCTTCGCGCACCATGTTTTCGATCAGCGCCACCTCGAGGCGATCGGCCTCGTCGGAGTCGCGGATCACCACCGGGACGGTCTCGAGCCCCGCCATCTGTGCCGCCCGCCAACGGCGCTCCCCGGCGATTAGTTCGTATCTATTGCTACTAACTTTTCTGACGATCAACGGCTGGACGACGCCACTCGCCTCGATCGAGCCGGAGAGTGCCTCGAGCGCAACGTCGTCGAAGCGGCGTCGGGGCTGCTTCGGGTTCGGTTCGATCTCGGCGACGGGCAACTCGTTCACATCCGGGTCAGCCGGGCCATCCGGCAGGATCGCCCCGAGACCGCGGCCCATCCCGCGTCGTTCAGCCACGGGTCTGTACCTCGTTTGCCAGAGCTATGTAGGCGCCGGCGCCCCGTGAGGAGGGTGCGTAATCGGTTACCGGGATGCCGTAACTGGGTGCCTCGGCGAGACGCACAGTCCGCGGAATCACGTTGCGGTAGACGTCGTCCCCGAAGTGCTCCCGCAGGTCTCTCTCTACGTCCTGTGCCAAACGAGTCCTTTCATCATGCATTGTCACGACTATGCCGGACAGCCTCAGGTCGGGATTCAGCTCACGCTGCACCGCCGCCATGGTCGACCTGAACTCTGCCAGCCCCTCGAGTGCCAGGTATTCCGCCTGAACCGGCACCACCACCCGATCTGAGGCCACCAGGGCGTTGACGGTCACCGGTCCCAGCGCCGGTGGGCAGTCCATCAGCACGGCATCGAACTCGTCGCCGACCCGGCCGAGCTGTTCCTTCAGTCTGAAATTCGGTCGCTCCAGACCAGGCAGTTCGACCGCCGCGCCGGCCAGATCACGACTGGCCGGGACGATCCACAGGTTCTGGTGTGGGGTCGGGCGTGCCGCCTCGGACAGTGTCACTTCGCCGGAGAGCACCTCATAAGCCGACGGAAGGATGCCCCTTTCCAACCCCAGACCGACCGTCGCGTTGCACTGTTGATCGAGGTCTACGACCAGGGTCTTCTGACCCATGGATGCCAGTGCTGCCGCCAGATTAATGGTGGTCGTCGTCTTGCCGACGCCACCCTTCTGGTTGGCGACGGCGTAGATCAGACCCATTTGAGTAAGCGGCTGGAAGGCATCGGCGAGCCAGCTTAACCCGTGAGAGGCCGCTTGCGGGCCATGCCCGCCCTCCGCGGCAGGTCGGTCGGGGTCCGGCCGGTCTTCTTCACGATGTACAGGTGTCGTGTCCGGCTGGACGGGAAAGGTCTGACCGGCAGAACACGATCCACCTCCATCGCGACCCTGGCTGAGAGTGTGGCCAGGTCTGTCTCCTCCTGCACGTCGCGCGAGCCTTTCCAGGCAACCAGCGCTCCGCCCTCCCGCAGCAGCGGAGACGCGAGTTCTGCCAGTGCTGTGAGCGGAGCCACAGCCCTTGCCGTGGCCACGGAGTAGGCCTCCCGCCCCCCGGCGCGGGCGAGTTCCTCCGAGCGGGCCTTGAAGGCCCGGGTGTTTTCGAGCCCCAGGGAATCAATGGCCCTCTTGATGAACTCCACCTTGCGGCCGACCGAGTCAACCAGGTCAAAGCTGGTTCGTGGCCTGGCCACGGCGAGCGGAATCCCCGGAAACCCAGCTCCGGAGCCGATATCGATAACTCGATCAGCATCTTCCAACTCTTCTGCGAGGGTGCCTGAAAGGCTGTCGAGGAGGTGGACCTCCATCGCGCTCCGGGGGTCGGTCACCGAACTCAGCGAGGCCGGGTCGCTTTCGAGCATCGCCAGCAGCGGCAGGAGAGTCTTGACCTGGTCCGGATCGGCCGTAAACCGGGCCGGCTCGCTCAATCGGCAAGCAGGGGCGCTACGACGACCCGCCGCTGAGGCTCGTCGCCGGCGCTGTAGGTCTCGACTTCAGTGCGTTCCTTCAGGTATTCGTGAACTACGCGGCGTTCCCTTGCCGGCATCGGGTCGAGTTCGACCTCCTCGCCTCCGGCGATGGCCTTCTCGGCCGCCCTTTCGGCCCGCTCGGTGATGACGGCTTCGCGCTTCTCCCGGTACCCGGCAGCATCGAGCACGACGCGCTTGCGTTCGCGGACGCCTTGAAAAGCCGCCTGGAAGCAGATCAACTGAAGCGCGTCGATCGTCTGTCCGCGCCGTCCGATCAGCAATCCGTAGTCATCTTCGCCTTCGACGGTGGCTACGATCGCCTGCTCGTCTTCGTCGATCGATACCGATCCGTCAAGCTCGAGTTGATCGAGCACGCGCTCGACGACCGCCCTGACCCTGTCTGCCGGATCTTCCGGCCACTGATTCGATTCCATGGTGTCAGTCTACGGCGCTAGCGCCGGCGTTTCTTCTTGCGGGGTGGCGGCGGTGGAGGCGCTTTGGTCGCGGCTGCAACCTCCGGGTCGAGCTTCGCCGGCGGCGGGATCACCTTGTTGACCACGGCCTGCTGACCGATGGTCCAGAAGTTGGTCGTGATCCAGTAGAGGATCAGGCCCGCCGGGAAGTTGATGATGAACGGGATGAATACGAAAGGCAGGGCCATCATCAGCAGCCGCTGGTTTCGATCGGCGGTGGTGGCCATGATCAACCCCGATACGAGCTGGGTGGCGACGTAGAGGATGATCAGTGCGATCAGAACCCCGCCAACGGCCTCGGCGGTGAGGTCCGGAATGAAGAAGAAGGATTCCCCGAAGGAAGTGACGCCGTCGGTCAACGGTTTGATCGTGGCGAAGTTGCTGACCACGTTGTCGATCTGGTCTGCGCTGAGACTCCCCGCGGCAACCATCTTCTCCTCGGCGGCACCCGAAGTGGCCGAGCTCTGCACGATGTTGAAGGGAACGTCGCCACAGGTCATGCTGGTCTGACCGCACATGTCCTCTCGCAAGGGACCCCTGAGCGTGTAGAAGAGCGTGATGAAGATCGGCATCTGCGCCAGCAGGGGGATGCAGGACGCCAGGGGGTTGATCTTGTTCTCCTGGTAGAACTTCATCATCTCCTGGGAGAGGCGCTGGCGGTCGTTCTTGTACTTCTCCTGCAGTTCCTTGATCTGCGGCTGGAAGGCCTGCAGAGCCCGCATGCTCTTCAGCTGCTTGTAGGTCAGCGGGATCAGAAGTGTCCTGGTTGCGACCGTAAGAAGGATGATCGCGGCACCCCAACTCAGTCCCCATCCGTGAAATGCCTGAAGCACCGCATTGGCGATGTCGATGAGGGGCTGGAGGATGTTGGCGATAACTGTCAGGCCGATTGGGATCAACGCGGTTTCGATTCTCCGTGGTATTCAGCCGGGTCCATCGGCCCGACCCTGAATGTGAACTCTTCACGCACGGGATCGAAACCGCCGTGACTGAAGGGGTTGCAGCGCAGGATTCGCCAGCAGGCGAGAACTGTACCCCGTATGACCCCGAAACGCTCGATCGCCTCGGCCGCGTAGGCCGAACAGGTCGGCTCGTACTTGCAGCGCCGCGGCAGCATGGGGGAGATCCACCTCTGGTAGAGGCGAACTGGTGCAAGCAGCATCCGTTTCACGTGGAACGCCCGTTTTCGCCCGAGCCGGCGCTTCCGGTCAGCTCCTCGACGCACTGGACAGCCCCTTCAAGGCCGCGATCCTCAATCACCTGGCCGACTGAGGGCCTGGCGACCAGGACAAAGTCCTGGTCCGCGTCTTCGCGGTCCACGCTCGACCAGAAAGCCTCCTTCAAGACACGCTTGATGCGGTTCCTGGTCACCGAGTCACCGAGCTTCTTCGAGACCGAGACACCGAGTCGCGGCTGGCCGGGCTCGTCCTCACCGCGATCGAACCGGTAGAGGACCAGGTAGCGGGTCGCCTTCGACGAGCCGTCGCGATAGACACGCTTGAAGTCACCGCTGCGTGAAAGCCGGCGGCGTCTGGGGGAACCAGAGCCGGAACGCGGCATGCTCAGACTGCGAGGCGCTTGCGGCCTTTGCGGCGACGGCGGCGGATCACTTCTCGGCCGCCCTTGGTGCTCATCCGGGCACGGAAGCCGTGGGTCTTTGCCCGCTTGCGTTTCTTTGGCTGGTAAGTGCGCTTCATGGGAGGCGGGAAGTATAGGGGGCGAGGCGCCTTTCCGTAACCCGCAGAACTTTTCTCCGCGATTTGCGGTGGGCATGGCTGTCTGCTGCCGGCGCGGATGTATGGTCGGCACTTCGTCCATCCCGACTGCCGGAGAAGCCGTGGCGGCCCCACACGACCAAGTTTCCGAAACAAGCAGCGCCAGCGATTTTTCCAGCCACGATGGGGTTTCTCATCTGTGGAGCTCCGTCCGGCCGCACCTGAGCGCCAGCCTCCCCGAGTCCACTTACAGGATGTGGCTGGCTCCGCTCAGGCCTGCGGCAAGGCGAGGAAACACCCTTTTCCTGGAGGCCCCCGAGTCAGTCAGGGCGTGGGTCGAGAAGCGCTACTCGGGTTTGATCCTGCACTCGGTTTCAAGGGTTGAATCCTCCATCACCGCGATCAGTTTCGACCTATCCGTGGGTGCTGACGAATCAGGGGGTGGTGGCACCCGCACCCTTCCCAATCCAACCCATCTCTTCGAACGCTTCGTGATCGGCCCCGGAAACCACCTCGCCCACGCTGCCGCCCTGGCCGTGGCAGAAGCTCCGTCTGAGGCTTACAACCCCCTCTTCCTCCACGGTGCTCCCGGGCTGGGCAAAACGCATCTACTCGGCTCGATCGCCAACTACCTCCGGTCGAACGTCCCCGAGATCGATGTCCGTTATACGAACGCGGAGGCCTTCACCGCCGAATTCGTGACTGCTCTGAGAGAGAATGGGACCACGGAATTCAAGCGGCGTTACAGGGATATCGACGTGCTGCTGATTGACGACATCCAGTTCATCGCCGGCAAGCCCCATACGGAAGAGGAGTTCTTCCACACTTTTAACGCGCTTTACGAGTCCGGTAGCCAGATAGTCCTTTCTGCCGATCGCAGGGCCAATGAGATAACGACCCTCACCGAGCGCCTGAGCGACCGCTTCGAATGGGGGCTCACAGCGGAGATATCCGCCCCCAACCTGGCCACCAGGCTGACGGTGCTTCGCCACCTGGTTACAGAAGCGGGTCTCGAGGTGAAAGATCAGGAAGCCTTGACCCTGTTGGCCAGCCGGGTGGAAACGAACCTGCGCCAGCTTCATGGTGCCCTGACCCGGACTATTGCCGAGGCGTCGCTCAAGGCCAGGCCGGTGGACAGTGACCTTGTAGCCCGTGTTTTCCCGGAACCCCGTGTTGAAGCACTTCACATCACCCCGGAGTTGATCCGAGAGAAGACAGCGGGCCACTACGGGCTCGATGTAGAGGTTCTCCAGTCCCGGAAGAGGGACCGCCGTTCCTCAACGGCACGCAGCGTGTCGATGTTTCTGACCAGGGAGATAACTGCGCTGTCCTACTCCCAGATAGCCCAGCTGTACGGTGGCCGGGATCACTCCACTGTAATCAGCGCGATCGAGAGGATCTCGTCCCAGATTTCAATTGATCCGGAGATCACTACGGCTGTGGACTCATTGCGCGCTAGTCTCCACTCTCCGGCCGGTGGGCCCGGTTGAGGCGCCGGAGGGGTTGCGACAATCAACCTGTATCCACAGCGACCTTGGCTGATACCCGCCATTCAGAGCCAGAAAACAGTAAACCACAGGATATCCACAGGCTTACCTCATCAATACTTGTAACTGAATGAAATTCTCAATCAACAACCAGGAGCTCGCCGGCAAACTCGCTCTGACGGCCAGAACCGTCTCCACCGGTGGCGTTAATCCGGCTCTGGGCGGGATTCTCGTCGAGGCCGAAGATGGTCGCCTTTCGTTCAGCTCTACAGACGGCAACATGAGCCTCAAGGTTCCCGTCCACGTTGAGGGCTCCATCGAAGGTGACGGCAAAGTCCTTCTGCCCGGACGCCTCTTCTCGGATATCTCGAGGCTTCTGGGATCCGGCAAATCCGAGGTTGAGTACCGGGTCAGTGAACGCGATGTGGCGATCCATTCGGGAAGCTCCAACTTTCACATCCGCACACTGAGCAGCGAGGACTTCCCACCACTACCCAAAGTATCCGGTGATGCGATCCGGCTCTCCCGTGAGTCTCTGATCGAAACCATCGACCTCGTCGCACGGGCCGCCTCGAAGGAGGACATGAGGCCCGTTCTGACCAGCGTCCAGGTGCTCGCTTCGGCCGATCGGCTGACCATGGTCGCGACGGACTCCTATCGCCTTGCGGTCAAGGAGACCTCCCTCAAAGAGCCGGTCCCGGTGGACATCGACAAGAACATCCCGGCCCAGGCTCTCAAGGAGCTTTCGAGGCTGCTGTCCTCAGGCGACTCGGATTCGGTCAACCTCACCATCACCGATCGCGAAGTGATTTTCGTGGTCGACGGAGCAGTGCTCTCGACAACCACGGTCGACGGCCAGTTCCCGAGCTACCAGCAGCTCTTCCCTGAAACCTATGAACATGACGTGAGACTTCCAAGAAACGAACTGCTCGAATCGGTCAAACGGGTGAGCCAGATGGCACAGAAGAATCGCCCACTGAAGGTCTCCCTGACACCGGGTGAGATAACGATCTCGGCTGAGACACCGGATCTCGGGGACGCCGAGGAGAAACTGCCGGCCGCATTCGAGGGCGAGGAACTGAGTATCGGCTTCAACCACGAATTCTTCCGCGACGGCATCGAAGCGATCCATGGCGAGGAAATCATGCTCCGTCTGATCTCACCACTGAGGCCCGGCCTGCTGCAGCCGGTAGAGGGTGACGATTTCCGCTACCTCGTAATGCCGATCCGCCTCAACGAGTAGCCCTGTGCTCATCAGCTCGGTCGCGGCTGACCGGATCCGGTCACTGGACGGGGTAGAACTCGACCTTGACCCCAGACTGACGGCGATAGTCGGCCCTAACGGTGCCGGCAAGACAAATCTGGTCGAGGCGATCTACTTCGGTCTCACCGGGCGCTCCTTTCGAACCGGAGACCGCCGGGACCTGATTCCGTTCGACAACCCCTGGGCACGGTCCAGGGTCCGGGTGCTTTCCGACGATGGCGTTGCCCATGAATTCATGTCCTCGGTCAGCCGCGAAGAGGGAAACCGCTTCAACATGGACGGCGCTGCGATAGAACGGGTGGCTGCCGCCGAAAACCGGCCTATGGTCACGGTGTTCTCACCCGACCGCCTCGACATCGTCAAAGGTCCGCCAGCCACCCGCCGAGCTCACCTCGACTCCTGGATCGCCGCCCGGTGGCCACGAAGGGCGAACGTGCGCAGCGCATTCGGACGGGCACTGGCTCAGAGAAACGCGCTCGTATCACGAATCGCTTCGGGCTTCGCCGACCGATCCCAGTTGCCCACCTGGAACCACCAGGTAGCCACGGCCGGAGCGGAGCTGACCAGATCCCGTCAGGAAGCAGTCCAAGAACTCGTAGAGCCATACCTGCGGGCGACGGGCGAGCTCGGCCTGATCGGGGAAAACGAGCTCTCATACCGAGTCGCATCGACTGATGACCCGGTTGAATTCGAAGCGGGACTCGAGCATCGTCTGGAAGCCGACCTCAAAATGGGCCGGACAACATGGGGGCCCCATCACGATGAACTCAGGCTCGAATTCAACGGTCGACAACTACGGCGGTTCGGCTCCCAGGGGCAACAGAGGATCGGCCTGCTTTCGCTCTTCTTTGCCGAACGGGATGCGCTGCTGAACTCCGGTTCGACCCCTCCCCTGATGTTGCTCGACGACGTCATGAGCGAACTCGATGGAGAGAGACGAGGTCTGCTGGTGGATCGCCTTCTCGAAGGAGGGCAAGCCGTGGTCACCGCCGCTGAAAGCGACCTCATCCCGAAGCGTGACGAGGTGAGCGAGATTCAAATTCTCGAATTGACCGAGGCCGGAAGGAGAAACAGAGATGAGGGATGAACGGGGTCGCAGCCCCAACCCCGAACCACTCGGGCGGGCGCTGGAAAGTTTCAAAAAGCGCATCGCACCACAGACCCCACTGGCCGAGGCCCAGGCCGCCTGGCCGGCCGTCGCAGGAGAGCGAATCGCCTCCGTGACGGAGGTCGTTGAAGAGGTGGACGGCGTGCTGTTCGTCGATTGCCGGGGTGCGGTCTGGAGTCAGGAACTCGCCTTGATGGAGCCCCGCCTGAGGGAGATTTTGAGCTCCGCCATGTCCTCGCCGGGACCGCAGGAAATCAGATTTCGCACGGTTTCCTGAGCGACACTGCAACAATTCCGTGAACTGAATCACAAAAATGCGTGTTTTGCAGGGATTTTCTGCGCGGGGCAGAGGTTTCGGTCCGAGCGATAATGGTATTATGGGAACTTGAGAAATGGTTTTCCAGGGCTCTCTCCTGATGGCGAGATCTGAGCTGCTCGGGGCCATCTACCGGTATTCGAAAGGCATAGTTGGCTGACAATACGAGCAGCAGTGATGCGTCTTACGGCGCCAAGGACATCACGGTCCTCGAGGGCCTCGAGGCGGTACGCAAGCGGCCCGGAATGTACATCGGCTCAACCGGCCCCCGTGGCCTTCACCACCTGGTCTACGAGGTGGTCGACAACTCTGTGGACGAAGCCCTGGCCGGCCACTGCGAAGAGGTATCGGTCACGATCCTCCCCGACAACAGCTGCACCGTGCGCGACGACGGTCGCGGCATCCCGGTCGACACAATGGAAAAGGAAAACCGCCCGGCGGCCGAGGTGGTACTGACGGTGCTGCATGCCGGCGGCAAGTTTGGAGACGGCGGTGGATACAAGGTCTCCGGCGGCCTGCACGGTGTCGGCGTCTCAGTAGTCAACGCCCTCTCGGAAAAACTGCATCTCAGGATCAGGCGGGACGGCTTCGTCTGGGACCAGGACTATGAGCGGGGTCAGCCCCAGGGAGCCCTGACCAAGGGTGAAGAGACCGGGGAGACCGGAACCGAAATCACCTTCCTGCCCGACGACGAGATCTTCGAGGTCGTGGACTACGACTTCAGCACTCTGGTGGACAGACTGCGCGAAACCGCTTTCTTGACCAGGGGACTCAAGATAAGTATCGACGACAGGCGTGCAGACGGCGACAGCACCTCCTTCCAGTACGAGGGCGGTATCGAGGACTTCGTCCGTTACCTCAACCAGAACAAAGAAGCGATGCACGAGAAGGTCGTCTACTTCGAGGGCGATGAGGATGAAGGTGCGGTCGAGGTCGCCATGCAGTGGAACAGCTCCTACCAGGAGTCGATCTTCAGCTTCGCCAACAACATCAATACTCACGAGGGCGGAACGCACATGTCCGGTTTCCGCTCGGCGCTGACCCGGACGCTCAACTCCTACGCCCGTGGCAAGGGCATTCTCAAGGAGAAGGACGACAATCTGGCCGGGGAGGACGTCCGCGAGGGTCTGACCGCCGTGATTTCGGTCAAGCTCCACGACCCACAGTTTGAAGGCCAGACCAAGACCAAGCTCGGAAACCAGGAGATCCGCGGCCTGGTGGAGGAGACGGTCAACCGCAAGCTGGCCGAATTCCTGGAGGAGAACCCGGGAGAAGCGCGCCGGATAATCACCAAGGCCGTCGAAGCATCGAGAGCTCGAATGGCCGCGCGCAAGGCGAGGGATCTGACCCGCCGCAAGTCGGCACTCGAGAACTCGACACTTCCCGGCAAGCTGGCCGACTGCACCGTGCGAGACCCTCAGCACGCCGAGATGTTCGTGGTGGAGGGAGACTCGGCCGGCGGTTCCGCCAAGCAGGCGCGTGACCGCTCGACCCAGGCGGTGCTGCCGCTTCGCGGAAAGATCCTCAACGTCGAGAAGAGCCGGATCGACAAGGTACTGGCCAACAACGAGATCCAGGCGATGATCACTGCGATCGGCACCGGGATCCACGACGAGTTCAACCTCGAAGAGGCCAGGTACCACAAGATCATCATGGCCACGGACGCGGATGTCGACGGCGCCCACATCCGGACCCTGATCCTGACCTTCCTCTATCGGCAGATGCAGCCGCTGATCGACGCAGGCTTCGTATACATCGCGAAGCCGCCGCTCTACAAGGTAAAGCGCGGTAACCAGGAGACCTACCTGGACAAGGAGTCCGAGCTCGAGGAACTGCTGCTGCGTGACCGCTTCGACCAGTTCGAGATCACCGATTCCGACGACCGGGTGACGAACCTCACCAGAGACCGCTGGCAGCGCTACGTGCGGCAGTCGAAGGAATACGAGGGCTGGTCATCGGCCCTTCAGGCGGAGTTCGGCAACGAGGTGGTCCGCTTCGTAGCCGAGTCGAGGATCCTGGACGAGGCGGTGGTCACGATCGACGAGGTTCGCAAGGTCCTCAGCGACGTTGACCACGAAGACGACATTTTCCGCACCGAGATCCTCGAGAGCAAAGGCGAGGACACCGTCGTCAAGGCGGTTCACAACAAGTCCGGGCTCGCACGCAACCACGTACTTCCGGCACGGCTCTTCGAAGGCGACCAGTACCGCCGCTTCTCGAACGTGCACGCGCAACTGCTTTCCTCGCTGGGCAGGCCGCCCTTCCGGGTCACACTGAAGGACCGGGTCGAAGAGGCCGAAACTTTCACCGACCTGCATCGCGCGGTACTCGACCTGGCCAAACACGGCGTACAGCTGACCAGGTTCAAGGGGCTGGGCGAGATGAACGCCGACCAGCTTCGCGAGACCACGATGGACCCGGCCAGCCGCACCCTCCAGAGGGTCACGCTCGAGGACGCTACCGCCGCCGACCAGATCTTCTCGATGCTGATGGGCGACCAGGTCTCGCCGCGACGCGATTTCATCGAGACATACGCCAAGGAGGCGAGCAACATTGACGTCTGAGAACCGGACTGAAGCCTGATGGCACTTGAAGCCCTGACCGGGCACATAGAAGAGCGCGAACTCGAACTCGAGATGCGCTCCTCCTACATCGACTACGCGATGAGCGTGATCGTCGGCCGGGCCCTTCCCGACGTCCGGGACGGTCTCAAGCCGGTACATCGCCGGGTGCTCTACGCGATGCACGACCTCGGCCTTCAGCCGAACAGGCCCTACAGGAAGAGCGCCACCATCGTCGGAGAGGTGATGGGCAAGTACCACCCTCATGGCGACGCTTCGATCTACGACACGCTGGTCCGGATGGCGCAGGACTTCTCCCTGCGCTACCCGCTCGCAGACGGCCAGGGGAACTTCGGCTCGATCGATGACGATTCCGCGGCCGCCATGCGCTACACCGAGGCCAGGCTCACCCGCCTGGCGACGGAGATGCTGCGCGACATCGACTCTGACACGGTCGAGTTCGGCCCCAACTACGACGAATCACAGCGGGAGCCGCTGGTTCTGCCTTCGCGTTTTCCCAACCTGCTGGTCAACGGTTCATCGGGCATCGCAGTGGGCATGGCGACCAACATCCCGCCACACAATCTGCGCGAGGTTTCCGGAGCGGTGGCTGCTTTCATCGACGACCCGGAAATCAACCTCGAGGGGCTCATGGAGCACGTCAAGGGGCCGGACTTCCCCGGCGGCGGGATCATGGACCCGAGCAATATCCGCGACGCCTACGAGACCGGCCGCGGCAGCGTTCGCGTCCGTGGGCGGGTTCATCAGGAACCACTCAAGGGGGGCAAGGAAGCGCTGATCGTCACCGAGCTTCCGTTCACCGTCAAGAAGGGTGGAGACGCCGGCTTCATCGTCAAGATCGCAACCCTGGTCCGGGACAAGAAGCTCGACGGCATCTCCGACCTGCGCGACGAGACGGACCGGACCGGCATGCGCGTGGTGATCGAGCTGAAGCGCGGCGCGGTACCGAACGTGGTTCTCGAGAACCTGTTCCAGAAGACCCAGCTCCAGACCTCTTTCGGCATGAACATGGTTTCTCTGGTCGACGGCGTGCCCCGCACGCTGGGCCTGCGGGACATGATCCGCCACTACGTCGAGCATCAGCGCGAGGTGGTGACGCGGAGGACCCAGTTCAGGCTGCGGCGCGCCGAGGCCAGAGCCCACATCCTCGAAGGCCTGCTGATCGCCCTCGACAACCTCGATGCCGTGATCAAGCTGATCCGGTCCTCTCCCGACCCTGACACTGCCCGTGACGGGTTGATCGACGAGTTCGAGCTTTCCCGGGCCCAGGCCCAGGCGATTCTGGACATGCGCCTGCAGCGCCTGACCGCGCTCGAGTCGGACAAGATCCGGGCCGAGCACGCCGAGCTGATGGAACTGATCACCGAACTGCGCGCCATCCTCGGGGACGAGAGCCGGGTCTACGCGATCGTGCGTGAGGAGCTGCTCGAGCTGACCGAGACCCACGGGGATGAACGCCGGACCTCGATCGAGCCTTTCGGCGGCGATATAAACATCGAGGATACGATCGCCGAACAGCAGATGGTCATATCGCTGACCAAGTCCGGCTACGTGAAACGGATCGGGGTCGATTCCTATCGCCAGCAGCATCGCGGCGGGGTCGGCGTGACCGGGATGAATCTGAAGGAGGGCGACTACATCGAGCACCTCCACATCTGCTCCACCCACGACTACCTGCTGTTCTTCACGAACACCGGCAAGGTCTATCGCAAGAAGGTCTACGAACTGCCGGAGGGTCAGCGCACAGCCAGGGGAAGCGCTCTCGTCAACCTGCTGCCCCTGCGTGAAGGTGAGCGGGTCATGGCGGTCATCCCGACCCGTGAGTTCAAGGAGAACCGATACCTGGCCTTCGCAACGGCCCAGGGGCAGGTCAAGAAGACCGAATTCACCGACTACAACACTCGGATCGAAGCTGACGGCATCATCGCGATCAAGATCCGCGACGGCGACGAACTGGTCGGCGTGCAGCTGACTTCGGGTGAAGACGACCTGCTGCTGGTTTCGAAGTCCGGGCATGCGAGCCGGTTCCATGAAGATCAGGCCCGGCCGATGGGGCGCGGGACCAGCGGAGTGAAGGGTATGAACGTGAGTCAGAAGGACAACCGGGTGCTGGCGCTGAACGTCGCCCGCGACGACTCCGAACTGCTGGTGGTCACCGAAAACGGCTACGGAAAGCGCACCGCGCTTTCCGAATACCCGATCAAGAACCGCGGCACCAAGGGTGTACTGACCGCGAAGCTGACCGAGACCAAGGGCGGCCTCGCCGGTGCGCTGATCGTCCGCGAACACCAGGACCTGCTTTTCATCACCCAGAACGGCATGGTCCAGCGGACCTCGGTCGAAGGCATCCGCAAGACCGGTCGCCCGACCCAGGGAGTCAAGGTCATGAACGTGCGCGAAGGTGACCACATCAGCGCCGTCGCGCTGGTCGTCGAGTCCGATGCTGCCGTGCCGACCGGTGACCTGGCTGAAGCAGCCGATCAGCCGGAGCTGTCGGAGGGCGGGGCGCCGGAAGGTGAAGCCGCTCCCGGAGAGGCACCGGACGGCGAATGACGGCAGTCTGCGGTTGAACGCAGGCTGCTCGTACGCCCGGCGCTAGCGGGCGACCGGATAGGAGCCGAGCACGTCGACGGAGCCGGCCTTGGCACGCAGGCCGGCCAGTGCCTCGGCGACTCCGGGATCCTCATCACGACCTTCGATGTCGACGAAGAACAGGTACTGACCAAGTCGACGCCGCTGGGGTCTGGATTCGATCCGGGCGAGGTTGATGTCGCGCCTGGAGAATTCGAGAAGTGCTTCGACCAGGGAGCCGGGGTGGTCTTCGCCGAGCTCGGAGAAAACAACCGTCGTCTTCCATCCGGCACCCCCCCGGTCCGTCACTCCAGCAGGGTCGGTCTCCCCGACCGGTTCGGTGCCGACCGGGGCCAGCCAGACGAATCGCGTGAGGTTGCCGGGCTCGTCTTCAATGCCTTCGCGCAGGATCGTGCAGCCGTAGAGATCCGCCGCCGCCGCCGGACCCAGGGCGGCCAGGCCGGCCTCTCCGTCGCTCACCTCCCTCACCGCCGAGCTGGTGCTGTCCGCGAAGCGCAACTCCGCCCCTGGAAGCTGTTCGCGCAGGAAGCGGGAACACTGGGCGAGTGGCTGTGGGTGTGAGGTGACTGCCTTGATGTCGCTCAGCGCCATCGGCCTGGCCGCAATCAGGGCCGAACGGATCTCGTGAACGTACTCACCGACGATCCTCACCGACTCGGCCCTCTCGATCAGTCCATCGACGGTATGCCGGACCGAGCCTTCGATCGAGTTGTCGATCGGCGCCATCGCCCGGTCGGCAGCCCCCGAGCCGACCGCCTCGATGACCGCGGCGACCGTGCTGCAGGGCACGGGCTCGAACCCTTCACCGGCAAAGCCGCTGGAGCGGACCGCATCCTCGCTGAAGGTTCCGGCCGGGCCGAGGTAGGCGACTCTCACTACTGCCTACTCGAAGGAAACGGTGTAGGTCGCCTCGTTATTGTCGAGCACCTGTTCGCCCGGCACGGCTGCGACCGTGATCGCGAGCTGGACTTCACCGGTGGGGGCCGGGGTCAGCAGGATGGAGGCGGTGCCGGTCTCGCCGACCGCGAGGGTCGGGATCGACTGGTCGAGTCCGCTGCCCCCGTCGACTGAAGCGGTGACCGTCACGTCGGCCTCGTCGGACTCACCCTGGTTCTGGACTTCGACGTCGACAACGGGCTCGGTGTCGGCCGGGATCACCGTGGAGACCGAGGGGTCGAGGGTGACCCCACCGATCGAGACCGTGCTGAGCCCGGTCCCGTGGACGCCACCATCCGAAGCGGGGCGGGGACCGCCACCGACCGAACTCAGGGCTGAGTCCACGTTGTCCGGATTTCCCCAGAAGACCGCATCGGGAACGAAATCACTGAGAGGCATCTCGGGCGCCGAAGCGCCGTTGTTGGCGATCGCGTTATCGATCGAATGCCGGGTCACCTGGTTGTAGAGAACGTCGGAGGCCGCCAGGACCTCCATCTGGCCCGCAATCCCCTGGATGGCCTTTTCCCGCCCCTCATCGCCGAGGGCAGTAGGCATGCGCGTGGCGATCGTATCCATCGCGCTGGCACGGAGTTGGTAGACCAGCAGAAGCGTATCCTGGGCCGATTGCATGTCGCCGGGAGTGCTCAGTTTCTCGACCCGACTGAGGAACCCGTCCATGGCGCTGCGATCAGACTCGACTTCACTCGTGAACTCGGTCACCGAGAGTTCGCCCGGGTCGTCGAGCAGCCCGAAGAAGGATTCGCTGAGAGTGTTCGTCTCATCGACGATCTGGGTCACGTTCGAGGCGTAGTCCTCGAGCGCGCGATTCTGGCGGGCGTCGAGGCATCCCCTCACGCCAAGTACGAGCAATACCAGCACGAGAAGGCCGGCGCCCAGAGCGATTCCGCGCCTGACCATCAGCTGTTTTCGTTCGTTAGCCGACGGACGACCGCCTCCACGACCTCCGCCACCGGAGCGCCGGGTGCGCGGGGATCTGGTCACACCGTCGTCCTCCCCGGTGCTGCGCGGGGGGTCAAAATCGTCTTGGGGATCTGGAAAATCCATAGTTCGGCCTGCCGAAACACATTCGGCGGGGCCAATCTATCCCCTTCCGACGGCCAGGGTCGCCTCAGTCGCCGCGCTGCGAATCACCGCCCACGCGCAGGTTCGGCGCCTTCCGCGGCGAATTCCCGGGGTACGGATGATCGGCACCACGGTACTCAGCAGGTTCGAGATCGAAGACCGCCTCGGCAGTGGAGGTTTCGGCACGGTCTATCGAGCCTGGGACCGGCGCCTCGAACGCGACGTGGCCGTCAAGGTCATAGAAACCGACCAGGGCAGCGGTCCCAGGATCGGCCGCGAGGCCAAGGCGGCGGCGAGGCTGAACCATCCCGGGATCGTGACCCTCTTCGAGTTCACGCATCATGAATTCGGGGCCGAGGGCGGTCGGGCATTTCTGGTCAGCGAGCTGATCGAGGGCGACACGGTTCGCAACCTGATCGACCGGCGACTCCTGAGTGATCGTGAGGTCGCCGAAATCGGAGCCGACGTATGTGAGGCTCTCGACCACGCTCATGCCCGGGGCGTAGTGCACCGCGACATCAAGCCCGCAAACCTGATGTTGCCCCACCGGGACGGTGGTGCCCGTCTGATGGACTTCGGCATCGCCAGGCTCACGGACGGTGAGGACCTGACCGCAACCGGGGACGTTCTCGGGACGCTCTCCTACATGTCACCCGAGCAGGCTGAAGGTCTCGAGGTCGGACCGGCGGGCGACGTCTTCTCGCTGGCCCTCACTCTCTACGAGGCCTGGACCGACGAAAACCCGCGCCGCAGAGCCACCCCGGGCGCTACCGCCAGGGCGCTGGGCGAAGAGGTGCCCCTGCTGGCCGAACGCCGTCCGGACCTGCCTGCAGCGCTGACCGACGTGATCGACGCCTGTCTTGACTTCGAGCCGGGACTGCGGCCGGGTGTGGAGGACCTCGGGACAACGCTGGAACAGAACCTCGGCTATCTGGACGACTCGGTTCGCGGGACTGCCGATGACCCGGCGACCGGCCACTCGATCCTGAGTATCGGGGGCGACTTCGATTTGCCCAGGATTCTCGTTTCAGCCGTGGCCGGTGGCATGACCGCCACCGCGATGATCCTCACCGGCAAGGCGGACGCCGGCTCGGTCGGTCTGTTGTCACTTCTGGTCGCGATGCTCGCGCTGCTGAGCCCCCGGCTCGGCTTCCTCGCCGCAGGCCTCGGTCTCGCGGCGTGGTTGAACTTCTCCGCGGACCTGGCCGGCGCCGCTTTCGCCGCGATTCTCCTGATCGCCGTTCCTTCCGCTCTGGTCCGGGGTTCCGGGCGCATCCTGGCGGTAATCCCGGTTGCTCCGTTGATGGGGACGGTGGGCCTCGCTCCGGCTGTGCCGGCGGCCGCGGCTCTGGCGGTCAACCGACGCGATCGGGCCACGGTCGCCGTAGCGGGCCTGACGCTCACCGCACTTGCCGAGGCTGCCACCGGCAGGGGGTTGCTGTTCGCCCGCTTCGCCGAGGCGCCTTCGGGCTGGGAAAAGTCGGTACCCGCGTTCATGTCGGACCTGTTCATCCCCGTTGTCACCTCGTCGACCTATCTGGTTGCACTTGCCGTCTGGCTGGCGATCGCGGTGTTGCTCGGCGCGGTCGTGACCAGGGTCCGGGATCGCCGCCGGTCACCACGGCCACGGGTGATCGGGCTTGCTGGCGTAGAATCCGAACGTGTCCCGAATGCCCAATGACCCGAAGACGGGCAGCCGAGGGGTGCGGCTGTGAGTCTTTTCCGAAACCTCGAATCTCGCATCGAAGGGCTGGTCGAGGGTGTCTTCAGCCGTGCCTTCAGTTCCGAGGTCCAGCCGGTGGAGCTCGCCCGCAAGCTGGCCAAGGAAATGGACTCGCACAAAACCGCCTCGGTGTCGAGGGTCTACGTGCCGAACGAGTACACAGTCCACCTCTCGCCACAGGATCGCGAAAAGCTCGAAGGCTACGAGCGCTCGCTTGAGCAGGAGCTGGCCGGCTACCTGCTCGAACACGCCAGGTCCCGTGGTTACGACCTGCTGACCCGGCCGGAGGTCAAGTTCAATACCGACGACCGCCTTCGCCTGGGAGAATTCGGAATCCAGACCAGGCTGGTCAAGGCACCGGCCCGGGAGGGGGAGCGCCCCAGTCAGGCTGAAGAAGGAAAGACCATGGTCTATACGACCCCTCCCAAGCAGCCATCACCCCCACCGGAGCCCACCCGCCCGCTGCGGCAGGCCGTGATCGAGGCGAACGGTCGGCGGATCGCCGTGCCCGGATCCCGGGCGGTGATCGGACGCTCGGACGACGCCGACTGCGTGCTTCCCGACCCGAACATCTCACGCCGCCATGCCGAGCTTCGCCGGGGCGAGGACGGAAGCTGGCAGATCTTCGACCTCGACTCAACCAACGGGGTCAAGATCAACGGGCGCCGGATGCCTTCGTCCCGCCTTCGCGACGGCGATCAGGTCACTCTCGGCACCACCACCTTCCGTTTCGGACTGGAAGGGTAAGCGCAGCGGCAAATTGGATTTCGAACCGGTTTCAATTGCACTGAAGTTCGCTTTCCTGGGAGTCCTCTACCTGTTCCTGTTCTGGATCGCCACCAGTGCGCGCAAGGACCTCAGACGCAACTCCGCAGCTGGCGCCGCACGGGAGACGGGACTGAGTGGAGGCGGCAGCGCGCCCGACGCCTGGCTGGTCGTCGAGGCCAGCGACAACCTGGACACCGGAAGCCGCTTCGACTTGTTCGGTGGCGCGACGCTGGGTCGCTCGGGTGATGCGGATATCGCGTTCTCGGATCGCTACGCGTCGGGTCTGCATGCAAGGGTCTACCCTCGGGCCGACCGGTACTTCGTTGAAGACATGAATTCGACCAACGGCACCCTGATGAACGGCGCACCGGTGATCGGTGAGGTGGAAGTCCCGGACGGCGCGACGATCGCGATCGGCGACACTGCATTCCGATTCGAACTGGACAGATAGATGATCCGCGTTTCACAACACTCCGAGAGGACAGACACCGGCCGACAGCGCCAGGCGAACGAGGATTCGATGCTCGCCCGGGCACCGCTGTTCGTAGTTGCCGACGGCATGGGCGGCGCCCAGGCGGGTGAAGTCGCCTCGATGACCGCGATCCAGGCTTTCAAGGAGGGACTGCCGGACGGACAGCCCGAGGAAGCGCTGCAGGATTCGATCGGACTCGCCAACCGCACGATCCACGACCAGGCGCATTCCGACTCGGCACTTTCAGGTATGGGCACGACGATTACCGCGGCGGCCGTTGACTCGCAGCGGGAAGAGGTGGTGATCGGTCACGTCGGCGATTCGCGGGCCTACCGTCTTCGCGACGGCATCATTCAGCGCCTGACACGTGACCACTCGCTGGTCGAGGAGATGCGCCGCCGTGGCCAGATCACGGAAGAGCAGGCCGAAGACCACCCTCAGCGGTCGATCATCACCCGCGCGCTCGGTCCGGAGCCCGAGGTCGAGGTGGATGTGCAGAGCGTGCCGGCCGAGCCGGGCGACATCTTCATGCTCTGCTCTGACGGTCTGACCACGATGCTGGCCGACGAACGGATAAGGGTCATCATCGAGGAGGCGGTCAGCCTCGATGCGGCGACGCGCGCCCTGGTCGAAGAGGCGAACATCGCCGGCGGTCGCGACAACATCACCGTGCTGCTCTTCCAGGTCGAGGATCCCGCTGATCCGATCGCCCGGACTGACGGCCCGACCCTGATCTCGCGCGCCCGGTCGCGGCGCAATCGCAACGGAGACGACTCGACTCGGACAGCGGGCGAAAGCCGGCGGACCGGCATCGGAGGAGTTCTCGTCAAGGCCGCTGCAGGACTGCTGGTGGTCCTGGTGCTGGCAGGCGGAGCCTTTGTCGCAAGCCGTCAGGTCTGGTTCCTCGGCACCGACGAAGCCGGACGCGTCGCTCTCTACCGGGGACTGCCCTATGAGCTGCCGCTCGGCGTTTCCCTGTACCAGCGCCAGTACTCGGCTGCAGTCCAGACGTCCGACCTCGGGACCCAGCGCCAGGAGGCGGTGACCGGACACTCCTTCCGTTCCCGCGACGACGCCACCTCGCTGATCGAAGACATCGAGAACAACGAGGGCAGCTAGGTGGAGGCCCGCTCGGCGGGCGGTTCTGCCCCGCGGCGGAGTTCCGCCCGCAACCGCGAACTGCTCGCCCTGATTCCGGTAGCCCTGCTGCTGACCATCGGCTTCGCTGCGGTCTTCGCCCAGAACGACAGCCAGCTCGGCAACCTCAGCCTCTCGTATGGCCTGTACTTCCTCGCCGTCTGCCTGGCCACCCACATCTACATCCGGATCCGACTCCCCGAGGCCGACCCTTACCTTTTCCCCCTGATGGCCCTGCTGACCGCGATCGGGCTGGTGATGATCTACCGGCTCGACGCCGAACTGGCGCGCGAGCTGGCCCGGGACCAGGCGAACTGGTTCGTACTGGGCCTGATCGTCTTCGCGCTCGTGGTCCACTTCCTGCGCGACTATTCGGTACTCGAGCGCTACCGCTATACGATCGCCCTGGCCGGCATCGCCCTTTTGCTCGCCCCGCGGCTACCACTGCTGGGGGAGCAGGTGAACGGTGCGTACCTGGGTGTGCGAATCGGCCCGATCGGCTTCCAGCCGGTCGAGTTGGCGAAGATCTGCATCGTCGTCTTCCTGGCCAGCTACCTTCGCGAGCATCGCGAACTCCTGGTGGTGGGAGCCAGACGTGTCCTCGGCGTGACGCTGCCGCCGCTGAAGCATTTCGGCCCCCTGCTGGTGGTCTGGGGAGCCTCGATGTTCATGCTGATCTTCATCCGCGACCTCGGAAGCTCACTGATGTTCTTCGCCGCCTTTCTGGCCCTGCTCTACGTCGCTACAGGCAGGCTCTCGTTCGTGGTCATCGGCATGTCGATGTTCATGGCCGGGGCCTGGTTCATCTATTCGACGGTCTCCCACGTGGCAGACCGGGTCAACATCTGGCTGGACCCGTACCAGGACCCTTCGGACACCGGATACCAGGTGCTGCAGTCGATGTTCGCCCAGGCCGACGGCGGTCTGTTCGGCGAGGGCTTCGCCAGATCACTCGTGGTCATACCCGGAGGGGCGGGCGACGCCCTGCTGCCGGCGGCCCATACCGACCTGATCTACAGCCTGATCGTTTCCGAACTGGGGCTCTTCGGTGGTGCGGCCGTTATCTGCGTCTACCTTCTGGTCGCAGCTCGCGGCTTCAAGATCGCCCTCATGGCGAACGACGGCTTTTCGAAACTGCTGGCGACCGGACTGACAGCCGTATTCGCATTTCAGGCCTTTGTGATCATCGGCGGCGTGACCCGGGTGATCCCGCTGACCGGCGTCACCTTGCCGCTGGTTTCCTACGGTGGCAGCTCGATTGTGGCCAACTTCATCCTGCTCGCGCTGCTTCTGCTGGTCTCGGACCGGGCCCGCAGGGAATCGCGCCGCGGTGACTCGCCGCCTCCGACCGGGGTGTGGTCTTGAACGCGCGGATAATCAGGCTGTTCGCATTCATCACGATCAGCTTCGCCGTGCTGATCGGCTTCACTTCGCAGTGGGCGGTATTCGGAGCCGAGGACCTGAGGCAGGAGCGGGTCAACAAGCGGCCGCTGTTCAAAGCCCAGCAGATCGAACGGGGTCGCATAACCACCGGCGATGGAACCGTGATCGCCCGCTCGGTGGCGACGGGGCAGGGAGCTTCACGCCAGTTCGTCCGCGAGTACCCGACCGGGCAGCTGTTCGCGCATCCGATCGGCTACAGCTTCATCGAGCAGGGAAGCGTCGAGTTCGAGCGCTTCCACAACGATGAACTCACCGGTGAGAATTCGGAGTTCACGAGCCTTCTGGATGAGCTCAGGGGCCGTGAGCAGACCGGCAACAACGTATCCACCAGCCTCGACCCGGTCGCCCAGCAGACCGCCTTCGACCTGCTGGCCGGCAGGCCCGGTGCAGTGGTTGCGATCGAACCCGATTCAGGTCGGGTCCGGGCGATGGTCAGTCAACCTTCGTATGACCCGAACCTGGTCCCGGATCAGCTCAGCGAGCTAAACGCCGACCCCGGCTCACCACTCTTCAACCGCTCCACACAGGGCCAGTATCCACCAGGCTCGACCTTCAAGCTGGTCACTGCGACAGCTGCCCTCGACAGTGGTGACATCGACCTCGAGACGCTGATCGACGCACCGGCTTCACTGACCGTCCAGGGTCAGCCGCTGGCCAACGCCGGCGGCGCGGCATTCGGCGAGATCAACGTGACCACGGCGTTGACCAGTTCGGTCAACACCTTCTTCGCCAAACTCGGACGCCGGGTCGGCGAAGACACGCTCTACGAGTACATGGACCGGTTCGGCTTCAACTCGCGCCCCGACATTGACCTGCCCTCGGACCAGCTCTCGGTCAGCGGAGTCTTCGGTCCCGACGGCGAGTTGCTGCGGCCGAATGAGGGCGTAGACATTTCGAGAATCGCCATCGGGCAGGAGCGGCTGCTTGCCACGCCGATCCAGATGGCGGAGGTCGCGGCGACGATCGCCAACGACGGCGATCTGATGAAACCGAGGATCTGGGATCGGGTGACCGATATCGACGGCCGTGCGGTGGACACGATGGAGCCCTCGCGTCAGTCGGAGGTGATGTCGGAGGAGACTGCCGCACAGCTGACCGAAGCGATGCGGGCGGTCGTGAACGAGGGCACCGGAACCGCGGCCGCGTTGGCCGGCATCGACGTTGCGGGCAAGACCGGTACCGCCGAAGTCCCCGGCCGGGAGGAGTGTGCGGGGCTGCCGAACCAGGCCTGGTTCGTCGGTTTCGCGCCGGCGGATGACCCGGAGATTGCCGTTGCGGCCACCGTCGAGTGCACCGACGGCCAAGGCGGTACGGTTGCCGCTCCGATTGCAGCAGGCGTTATGCAGACACTGATTGGCGGATAACAGATGGCCCGATTGACAGAGGGAGCAGTGGTAGACGGCCGGTACCGGGTCGTTTCCCGGATCGGTTCCGGAGGGATGGCCGACGTCTGGCTGGCCGACGACCTGCATCTGCCGCGACGAGTGGCCCTGAAGGTGCTTCACGACCAGTTCGCGCAAGACACCGAATTCATCGAGCGTTTTCGCCGCGAAGCCGAGTCCGCCGCCGGGCTCCAGCAGGTGAACATCGTCTCGATCTTCGACCGGGGACAGGTGGACCACACCTACTACATCGCCATGGCTTACCTCGACGGCCGCACCCTGCGTGATCTGATCAACTTCGGCCTGACCCCCGTCGAGTCGGTGGCGATCGTGCGCCAGATTCTCGAGGCGGCGGGTTTCGCCCACCGGCACGGCGTGATCCACCGGGACCTGAAGCCGATGAACGTGATCGTCGATTCGACCGGACTGGCGACGGTTACCGACTTCGGTATCGCCCGGGCCGGCCTCTCGGAGATCACCGAGGCCGGATCCATTCTCGGTACCGTCAACTACCTTTCGCCCGAGCAGGCCGAGGGCTTCGAGGTCGGCCCACCGTCAGACCTCTACTCGATCGGGGTCATCCTCTACGAATGCCTGACCGGCAGGGTCCCGTTCGAGGGAGATACCGCGGTCGCCGTTGCGCTCAAGCAGCTCTCCGAGCAACCGCCCGCTCCGAGTGCCTGGAACCCGGACGTATCGCCTGCCCTCGACGCCGTCGTCATGACCGCCCTGCGCCGCGAGCCCTACGAGCGTTACCAGGATGCGGAGACCTTCATCGCAGCCCTCGATGCCGCCGAGGCCAGGCCGGAAGAGATCTACGAAGAGCCCGACAGCAAATGGCCATGGGTGGTCGGGACTGTCGCAGCTGTTCTGATCGCGCTGATCCTCTGGGGGATGCTGAGAGACAACACGGTGGAGGTCCCGCGCGTCGTCGGCTCGGACCTCGACAGCGCGATCACGACTCTCGGAACCGACGGCTTCACGGTCGGGGACGTCGAAAGGGTTCAGCGAGACGTGCCGGCCAACCAGGTGATCAGCCAGGATCCGGTCGGTGAGGCCGATCGCGACTGCACCGTTTTCGGCTGGTTCTGCTCGGACCCCGATGTGAACCTGACGGTCAGCGGGGGGCCGGGTCAGGTCGAGGTCCCCGACGTGACCGGCCAGACCCGCGCGGAGGCCGAGCAGACCCTCGACCAAGCCGGGCTCGGGGTCGCGGTCGAGACCAGGAAGTCCTCGGATGTTCCTTCGGACTCGGTGATCGAAACCAGCCCGCCGGCCGGCGAAGCAGTCAAGCGAGGATCCCAGGTGACCCTGATCGTCTCGAGCGGTCCCGGACGGGTGTCCGTCCCGCCCGTTGTCGGGCAGACCAGGAACGCGGCTGAACAGCAACTCTCGGCCGTCGGCCTCCAGTTCTCATCCAGCGAGGAATCGAGCGACCGTCCCGCCGGGGAGGTGATTTCCCAGTCCCCCAATGCGGGTACCAAGGTCGATCCGGGCTCGACAGTCGCCCTGGGCGTCTCTTCGGGCCCGGAACCGGTGACCGAGGTAGACGTGCCGAACGTGGTCGGCCTGACCCGCTCCGACGCGGTGTCGAACCTGCGCAGTCTCGGTCTCTCTCCCTCCGTCGAGGAGGAGACGACCGACATCGAGCCCCAGGGCGGTCGGGTGATCGATCAGAGTCCGGGCGGCGGTACCACGGTCGAGGAGGGTTCCACTGTCGTGATCACGGTCGGCATATTCCAGAGCTCCGGCGGATCCCCGACTCCCTGATGAAGGTCGCGGTGCTGAGTGGAGGCAGGTCGAGCGAGCATGAGATCTCGCTGCTTTCCGGAAAAGCCGTGGCTGAAGGTCTCAGGCAGGCCGGTCACGAGGTGTTCCCGGTCCTGATCGATCGCGACGGTCACTGGAGTTGGGACGAGGCACCGGTGTCGATCGTCCCGGCCTCCGGCCTGAGCAGCGACGGTCCGATCGGGTCGAAGCTCTCTGCCGTCGAGGTGGTGTTTCCGGTCCTCCACGGACCATTCGGAGAAGACGGAGTCACCCAGGGCGCACTGGAGACCGCGGGTCTGCCGTACGTCGGATCGTCGGTGCTCGGGTCCGCTGTCTGCATGGACAAGCTGACCCTGAAGCGCCTTTGCGCGGACAACGGAGTCGGGCAGGTCGATTTCGTCCAGGCCCCCGATCCCGGTCAGGCGGATTCGGGCGGGGACTGGAAGCAGGAGGCAGCGGCAATGGAATGGCCGCTCTGGGTCAAGCCCGCCCGGCTCGGGTCGAGCGTCGGCATAACCAGGGTCGAGCGACCCGAGGACCTCGATGCCGCGGTCGCCCTGGCCGCCACGCACGACCCACGGGTGATCATCGAAGCGAACTGCGCGGGTCGTGAGGTCGAGTGCTCGGTGCTCGGAAACCTGGAACCCGAAACGTCGCTGCCGGGCGAGATCCTCGCCGACGCACAGTGGTACGACTACGAGGCGAAGTACACGGAGGGCCGCATGAACCTGGCGGTTCCAGCCGGGATCGGCGAAGCGGCCACGGCAGAACTCCGCCGCACCGCCGCCGCGGTCTTCCGCCTGGCCGACTGTTCGGGGCTGGCCCGCTGCGACTTCTTCGTCGAGCAGGACGGACGGGTGCTGCTGAACGAGATCAACACCATGCCCGGTTTTACCGAAACCTCGGTCTACGCCAAGCTCTGGGAGGCATCGGGGCTTGCTTACCCTGATCTGTGCTCGAGGCTGGTTGAACTCGCGGTCGAGCGCCACCTGCGTGAGGCAAAGCACAGCTTCTAGGCGGACCCGCGACCAGGGGCCAGCCGGCGGCCTTCTAGTCGAAAAGCTTCACGTCGGAGATCGCGACTCCGAAGCCGTCTTCGGTCTCGCTCGGAGTGGTCGCCCAGAGCAGGTAGTACTGGTACCGCTCGTCCGCGGTAATCAGCTCGACCCGCTGACGGGCGCTCATTTCGGGGACCAGCGCCAGGCTGGTCCACTCGGCGACGTCGTCAGGGATCGGATCGTTGGTTCCGTAGACCTCGAGTGTCCAGCCGGGCGTAGGAGTCAGCACCTCCATGGCACTGCCCGCGACCGGCTCACCGGCATCCACCCACAGCCCGACACCCGACTTCGGTTCGAAGGTCTGGGTCCGGTAAGTCTCGGAGGTCCACGAAGACGAGCTCGAATCTGAATCGATCGCGAGGGGCGCCTCTTCGGGGTGCTCGACGTCGTCACCCTCCGGGTCGTAGTCACTCGATGCGACGAGTTCGATCTGGTTGCCACCGGCCCCGGCTCCTCCGTCAACCGCTCCGGCCCCACCGCCACCTCCGGTGTCCCCGCGTGAGATCAGGTAAGCGGTTCCGGCGGTGATCACGAGCGCCACGACAAGCATCAGTACGGCCGGCCAGGAGGAGTTCTTCTTCGTGGCAAACTGCCTGCTCGGCCCCGGTACCGCGTCGAGTACGGAGGTCGCCTCGCCGGTCGTGCCACCGGCCCGGATCGCCTCGACCTCGAGCGCCGCCTGGAGGTCGGCGGCCATGTCGTCGATCGTTTCGTAGCGGTCTTCGGGGTTCTTGGCTGTGGCCATGTCAACCACCCGTGCGGAGGCCGCCGAGATGTCAGGACGCTTCACCTGGACGTCCGGCAACTCCTCGTTGACGTGCTTCATCGCCACGCCGATCTGGTTGTCGGCTTCGAAAGGCACGTCACCGGTCAGCATCTCGTAGAGCACGATTCCCAGCGAGTAGATGTCCGAGCGCGGATCGACATCCTTGCCCATGGCCTGCTCCGGCGCGACGTAGTCGGTGGTGCCGATCACCTTGCCGGTGGCGGTCACCCCTTCGTCGTTGAGCTGTCTGGAGATCCCGAAGTCAGTCAGTTTGGCCCTGCCGGTCGCGTCGATCAGCACGTTCTGGGGCTTGACGTCCCGGTGGACCATCTCCCGCTCATGGGCAACCGACAGCCCCTGAGCGACTTCGACTCCGTATGCGAGGGCTTCGGTCACTTCCAACGCCCCGACCCGGCTGATCCGCTGCTTGAGGGTTTCGCCCTGCACGTACTCGAGCACGATGTAGGGGCGGCCGGCGTCCTCCCCGGCGTCGATCACGGCGACCACGTTGGGGTTCGACAGTTTGGCGACGGCCCGTGCCTCCTGGTTGAACCTCTCGAGCTGGTCCTCGTGCTGAGTCATCTCCTGATGCATCAGCTTCACCGCGACGGGGCGGTCCAGGACTTCGTCTCGCGCAAGGTAGACGGTCGACATCCCCCCGGAGCCCAGCTTGGCCTCGAGGCGGTAGCGGTCGGAGAGGACCGTGCCGATCATCTGCGAGCTTGCCGGAGGGTGGTTCATGGACAGGTGGGAATTCTCGACGAATTCTGACAGTCGAGCTTCACCGAGTCACCGATCCGGGCTGCAAAAACTCATGGAGAAACGAGACTATCCTGCACCGCAGTCGGGCGCGGTTTCGCCCCGCAAATCGGGAAAAAACGGCCAGCGACCGTCAGCCGCGAACGACGCTCTTCGGCCCCTGGCCGACGGTGCCGATTCGTGCTGCCGACGGGTAGTGACCGCGCAGCAGATCGAGCGCGGCACTTTCGCCGGCTTCCGGGACCACGCAGCAGAAGCCGCAACCCATGTTGAAAACCTCGTACATTTCGTCTTCGGGCACCGAAGCAAGTTCCGAAATGAGTCCGAAGACCGGCTGTGGTGGCAGCGGATCGCTCACCTCGTAGGAGACGTCCGCCTTGAGCCGCAGAAGGTTGTCCAGGCCGCCGGAGGTGATGTGGGCCAGGCCCCGGACCTCGACCGGCGAGGCGATCAGATCCATGACGGCGCGCACGTAGATCTCGGTCGGCTCGATCAGGATGTCACCGAGCGACCGGCCCAGGCGATCGTCGTCCATGGAAATACCCTCGAGCGCACGCCGGGCAAGCGTGTAGCCGTTCGAATGGATCCCGGATGACGGCAGCCCGATGATCACGTCCCCGGGAGACACGGCCGAGCCGTCGATGATCGAGTCCAGCCTGACCGTGCCGAAGCAGGCCCCGGCGATGTCGAAACCCTTCACCAGGTCTCCGATCTGAGCCAGCTCCCCTCCGGGAATCTCTATTCCGGCCAGTTCGGCTCCCCGGGCCAGGCCGATGCCGATCTGCTCGCACTGATCCGGGTCCGCCTTCTCGACGGCCAGGTAGTCCAGCATCGCTATCGGCTGCGCGCCTACACAGATGATGTCGTTGACGTTCATCGCGATGCAGTCGATGCCGACCGTGTCGTAGCGGCCGAGTTGTTCCGCAATCAGAAGCTTGGTTCCTACGCCGTCGGTGGACAGGGCGATGCCCGTCGTCTCGTCGAGTTTCATCACCGCCGCGTAGTGGCCGCTCAGGTCGATCTGACGGGACGGCCGGCCAATATCGGCGGTCGCCAGCGCCGCGACCAGACGACTTACCGCCAGATCGGCGTCGGACTGGCTTACGCCTGCCTCCGCGTAGGAGTCCCGGCCGGCGGAACTCACGCCTGAACTCCCTGTCCGGATTCCGTCGGTCCATTGCTCATGGACTGCGATTCAACAACAGTTGAGCCGGCAGCAGCACCCTGGGCAGCTCCGAGCCGGGCCAGGATCAGCAGGCCGAAGGCGATTCGGTACACCGAGTACGGCATCAGGGCCCGGTCCCGCTCGACCAATGCGATCAGGCCGTTCGAGGCCAGTGTCGACGCAAATGAAGTCGCGACGCCAACCGCCAGCCACTTCTTCTGGCGGCGATCGATGCCTCGACCGAACAATCTCGAACCCTTGAGTGCCACCGCACCGAGGATGACCGGCAGGGCGACGGTGCGGGAGAGCAGATTGGCCTGATCCCGGGTGAAGCCGCGCAGCCGCGCCGCCGTCAGCGTCGCACCGTTTCGCGAAACCCCCGGCATCAGGGCAGCGGCCTGAGCGAGCCCGAGTGCGAGTCCGTCCACAGCATTGGCGTCGCCGTGCCCCCGCTTCTGAGGTCGTCGATCGGCGAGAGCCATCACCAGCCCGCCGGCTATCAGTCCCGCCGCGGTCGAGCGTGGGCCTCCCAGCCGGGACTCGATGACCCGCTCGAAGCGAAAGCCTACGAAGGCCGCAGGCAGGAAAGAGAGTGCCAGTACCGCCGCCCGCCGACGGTCGAAAGCCTTCACCTCTTCTGCGATCTCGCTTCTCCGGGTTACCAGAAGGGCCATCGCCGCGCCAGCGTGAAGTGCCACCTCGAAGCTCTTTCGAAGCTCCGGGTCGAGCGAGTCCCAGTCCCAGCCCGCGAGGCGGGGGATCATGGTCAGATGGGCCGAGCTCGAGACCGGAAGCAGTTCGGTCGGTCCCTGGACGAGTCCAAGGACGACTGCGCGCTGGATGTCACTCTCTCCCGAATTCAGAACGGCGATCCTATTCCCGACTAGACTTGGGGGGCTCAATGCGCCGCCCTGACTTCCATCTGCGCCGGTACCAGCTCTGGCAGATGGCCGGTGACGGTCTCCTGATCGCCCTGGCCTACTTCCTGGCTTTCCAACTGCGCTTCCTCGACGATCCCGGCACGATCCCGGATCGTTACCTCGACCTGTTTTTCGGATCGGTCGGCTTCGTGGTGGTCGGCAAGGTCGCGATTTTCTACCTGTTCGGGCTCTACCAGAAGTGGTGGAGGTTCATCGGCAGCCGCGATGTGATCCGCATCGTTCAGGCGGTCACCATTTCGAGCCTGCTGCTGGTCGTCGTTTTCACCGTGGCCCAACCCTTCGCCGACACTCTTCCGCGCTCGGTGGCGATGACCGACTTCCTGCTGACGATGATGCTCATCGCCGGGGTCAGGCTGGCCACCCGCCTCTTCAAGGAGCGGCCCGAGAGGGGCAGCCGTATCGCCAGGGGACGCGAAGTGCTCGTGGTCGGTGCCGGCTCCGGTGGTCAGATGGTGGTCCGGGAGCTTCGCCTCAACCCGAATCTCGGCGAGACGGCGATCGGCTTCGTCGATGACAACACGGCCATGCGTGGTATGCGCATCCAGGGAATCACAGTGCTCGGGACCACAGCCGAGATCGGCACGATCCTCGACGAGACCGAACCCGACCAGGTCGTGATCGCGATCCCGTCGGCTCCCGGCACCCTGCGCGGGAAGGTCGTCGCTGCATGCCGTGAACGCCAGATCCCGGTCCGCACCCTGCCCACCGTTTTCGAACTGCTTCGCGGTGGCGTTCAGCTAAGCCAGCAACTTCGTGAGGTGCAGGTCGAGGACGTGCTCGGCAGGGATCCGGTCGTGGTCGAACTCGAACGGGTCGGAGCGTACCTCGAGGACCAGGTGGTCCTGGTCACCGGGGCCGGCGGGTCAATCGGCTCCGAGCTTTGCCGCCAGATCGCCCGGGTCAACCCGCGGCTGCTGGTCATGCTCGACCATGCGGAGGACAACCTCTTCCAGATCGAACGCGAGATGGTCGCCGAGCGCCACTTCACCCGGGTCGAAGCGGTCCTGGCGGACTGCAAGGAAGTCGATCGAATGTTCGAGGTAATGCAGCGATTCAGACCCTCGGTCGTATTCCACGCAGCCGCCTACAAGCACGTGCCGTTGATGGAGAGCAACCCGCTGGAGGCGGTCCGCAACAACGCCATAGCGACCCGGATAACCGCCGAGACGGCGGCTGCTGCAGGAGCGGGCAGGTTCGTACTGATCTCGACCGACAAGGCGGTTGCGCCGAAGACCGTGATGGGAGCCTCGAAGGCCCTCGCCGAATGGGCGGTGACCGCCGCCGGTGAGCGCAATTCCGAAACGCGCTACGTGAGCGTCCGCTTCGGCAACGTTCTCGGCTCTTCCGGCAGCGTCGTACCCATCTTCCGCCGCCAGATCGAGAACGGCGGCCCGGTGACCGTCACCCATCCCGAGATGACCCGCTTCTTCATGACTATCCCCGAGGCCGTGCAGCTGGTCATCCGGGCCGGCGATACCGGCAACAGCCGAGGCGACGTCTTCGTGCTCGACATGGGGGATCCGATCAAAGATCGTCGACCTGGCGGAAAACATGATCAAGCTTGCCGGCTTCGAACCCGAGCAGGACATCGCGATCGAATTCACCGGACCGCGGGCCGGTGAGAAACTCCACGAAGAGCTGTTCGGGCCGGAGGAGAGATCGCAGCCCACGGCCTCGAAGCGCATCATGCGCGCAGTCCGTAGCGAGCCGATCGATTCGGCCTGGGTGGAAGATACGCTCGACAGGCTCGAGCAGGTTGTACGGACCGGGGACGAGTCCCACCTCGCCGAGACAGTGGTCGGCATAGTCAACTCGCCGGGGGCCGAGACCGCCCGGATACCCTGAGGGGGCTCCGGTCTTTGCGCGGCCTGTCGCCGACTGTCTCTAACATGCTGCGATCGGCATTGAAGGATCCGCCCTTTGCCGCGGGAGACCTGTGACCTTGGTGAAACGACCTTGAAAACCGCGATCGAAACCGTCGGCCCCTATGCGGGCATGCTGGCCATGGTCGGTTTCCTGGTCGTCACCGTGCTGCTCTTCTCGCAGGCCCGGGACCTGCGTCGACTTCGCGAGTGGGCCGGCGGCGCACCGGAACGGGATTCGGAGATCCGGGAAGTCAGTGAGATCGTCGCCGAGGAACGCTCGCAGGAACTCAAGGTGCTCGCCGAGCGCGAGGAACGCCGACTCGAGCGCGATGGTTACGGCGGCGGCAGTTTCTGGGACCGACTCGGGCGACCCGGAAGGGTGATGGCGATCATCGCCGCGGTGCTGGTGGTCGGTGCCGGTGCGGCCTATGCGGGTACGACGCTGCTTGGCGGTGACGATGCGAATACACAGGCCGGCAACAACAACGGCGGGGGCGGAGGCGGCAACGGACTGCGGCCGGCCGACATCCGCGCCGATGTTCTGAACGGCACCGGAGGGGCCGAGGTTGGACTGGCGGCAGAGTACGCCGCGGCGCTCGAGCAGGACGGTTTCAAGGTCGGTGCAACCGGTGACGCCCCGGCTACATTTGAAGAAAGCGTCGTGATGTACACCCAGGGCAACGAGGCCGCCGCCAAGAAGGTGGCGCGGGCGGTCGACATCGACGAAACGGGATTGATCACAAACGAGGTAGCGGACCTGACCTCCGGGTCGATGGTCACAGCCGTGATCGGGGTCAACCACTCCGAGCTGCCTTCGGGCGGCTAGTGCCCGGTCCGGACCTCCCCGGGCATCTTCGATGGCTGGCCCCGATCACGATCGGGCTGCTGCTGGTCCTGACGGTCGGCGCCTTCGGTCTCTCGCAGAGGCTGAAGCGCGAGCCACTGGTAATCGACCGGGTCACCTACAGGGCACTGGGTGCCGGCGAGGACGACCCCAGGCGGACGGTCTTCTCTCCCAACGGCGACTGCAGGCGTGACCGCATGGTGATCGGCTTCAGGACCACCAAGTCCGATACAGCCGACGTCGACATCATCGGTCCCGGGGAGGTCCTGGTCCGCAGACTTGCCGAGGACCGCTTCTTCAAGCGCTACCGGGAACACAGGCTGGTCTGGGACGGGCGCAAGGACAACGGCAACGTCCCTCAGTCCGGCGTCTTCAGAGTCAGGGTCACCATGAAGGGACTGGACCGGGTGCTGCTCCTGCCCGGGCGCATCCGGCTCCACAGCTTTACGGCACGGGAGTCGAACTGCGGCGGGCCGTCAGGCGGTCTCACCCCGGTCGGGCCGGGGACCAGTAAGAACGGATCGGCCGGCTCAGCGGATTCGACCAGCCAGGCGGGAGCGGCACCGTGATCGAGTCCTTCCTGGCGCTCGTCGCCGCGGTCGGTGCCGCGATCGCCATCCTTGACCGGCCCGGCCGCCGCCGGTCGGCGGCAATGCTGCTGGCCCTGGCCCTGGCTCCGGCGTTGATCGCCGCCGACCAGTGGGAGGCCACGCAGGTCGCCGAACTGAGGAATTCACCGGCGCTGCTGTTCGCGGCACTGACCGGCGCCGGGCTGGTGGTGCTGGCCCTGGCCGTTCTGATCGACCGGCGGCCGGTGTTGCTACCGGTGCTGATTCTGGTCGCGCTTCCGTTCCGGGTACCGCTCGCTGTCGGAGGGGAGGACGCCAACCTGCTGTTACCCCTCTACCTGGTCATGGCCGCAGGGGTACTCGCGCTGGCTTTCAGACAGTGGTCAACGCGCGAACGGGAGGCTGACCACGGACCGGATCCCGCGGTCACCGACGGCGACCGGTCCGGCAGCACCGGGCCTTCCGGCATCGCGGCCTGGCTGAAGCCGCTGCTGGCCGCTTCCGTGCTGCTTTACGCATTCGGCCTCCTCTACTCCGACGATCAGTCCCAGGGACTGCTCAACTTCTGCTTCTTCCTGATCCCGTTTGCACTCGTCTTCGTGCTCATGCTCGAGGTCGAATGGAGCCGTCGCACGCTAAGGGTCGTGCTCTTCACGGTGGTCGGTCTCGCCCTGGTCTGGGCCCTGGTCGGCTTCGTCGAGTACCAGCTTCGCGAACTGCTCTGGAACGAGGTCGTGATCCGCTCGAACGAGTTCCACGTCTACTTCCGGGTCAACTCGCTGTTCTGGGACCCGAACGTATACGGCCGCTATCTGGCCATCGTGATCACGATTGTTGCCGCGGTCCTGATCTGGTCCCGGCAGAGCAGGGAGGCGATCGCCCTCGCCGTGGTTGCCGGGGTGCTCTGGCTTGCCCTGATCACGACTTTCTCCCAGTCGAGCTTCGTAGCCCTGCTGGCCGGGCTTGCGACCCTCGTGGCACTGCGCTGGAGCCTGAAGCTGGTCCTTGGCGGGGTCGCCGCGCTCGCCGTGCTGACCCTGCTCTTCGCCACATTTGCGGGTGGCCTGGTCAAGCTCGACCTGGATCGGCTCAACCCGCAGACCGGCGGTCGGGCAGACCTCGTCTCCGGCGGTATCGAGCTGTTCGGCGACCGGCCGGTCGCCGGCTACGGCTCGGGCTCCTTTTCCCTCTCGTTCCGCGAGCAGGTCACCGGCCCGGATGCGCCGGTTACCGAATCGCATACCGAGCCGATCACGGTCGCTGCCGAGCAGGGTCTGATCGGCCTCGCGGTGTACCTGGCGCTGATCGTCTCATCGATCTTTGCCCTGTCATCAGGCATGCGGAGGGTCATGCCGGGCTTTGGTGGACCCGCTCCGGGGGGTGAGTCGGCGCCGGTTGCCGGCGATCCCGACCGGGCCCCGCCCCTCGCCGCCCGCGCCGCCGTTCTTGCCGCTTACATCGCGGTCCTCGTCCACACCCTCACCTATGCAGGCTTCCTCGACGACCCGCTCACCTGGGTCCTGATCGCCGTCGGGTACAGCCTCGCTTTCCCATGTCGGGTTACCTCCGCCGCTTAGCGAGCACCGGCGCCGCTTACACGGCGGCAAGCATCATCTCGAAGCTGATCGCGGTTGCGCTGCTTCCGCTCTATACGCGTTTCCTCAGCCCGGCTGATTACGGCGCGGCCGAGGTGATGTTCGCCGCGGTCGTCGCGATCAGCATCGTGATCCGGCTCGGCGTGATTGAAGCGTTGCTGCGTTTCTACTACAAGACCGACGAGGTTCCCGAACGGGTCGTCTCGACCTCGTTCGCGTCGCTGTTCTGGGCCGGAACCGCCGCCGCGATCGTCCTGATGCCCTTCGCCGGGCCGCTCTCGGAACTGCTGTTGGGCACCCGGGATGCCGAACTGGCCCGGGTTGCGATCGCCGGCCTCTGGGTGCTCACCCTCTCCGAGTACCTGCTCACCCTGTTCCGCCTCGACGAGCGTGCCCGGGCCTTCTTCTTCGTCACCATGCTTTCGGTGGCCCTGACCATCCCGGTGACGATCGTGCTCGTGGTCCCGCTGGACCTCGGAGCGATCGGGCTGCTGCTGGGCAGCTACGGGACCGGTGCGCTGATCGTCCTCGGCCTGATCGCCTACCACCACCGTCGGCTCTCGCTGCTGGTTGACGTTCCGCTGTTCCGTCGCATGATGCGCTTCGGTCTGCCGACCATGCCGGCCGAACTCTCGCTCTACTCGATGAGCTTCATCGACCGGATCATCATCGCCCGCTCGCTGGGGCTGGCCGAGGCCGGGCTGTACGCGCTGGCGGTCAAGGTCTCGCAGGCGGTGAACGTGCTGGTCCGCGGCTTCCAGCTGGCCTTCCCACCGCTCGCCTATTCGATCACCGACGACGACGAGGCCCGGCGTGCCTATTCGGCCGTGGTCACCTGGTTCGTCGTGATCATGGCCGGGGTGGTGACGACGATCTGGTTGACCGCCCCCTGGGTCGTGCGCATCTTCGCCGCGCCCGAGTTCTTCGACGCTCAGGAAGCGGTCGGTCCGGTCGCCGCCGGTACCGCGCTCTACGCGCTCTACATGGTGCTGCTCGTCGTGCTCGGCCGAACCGGCCGGACCGAGTTCAACTTTCCCGCGACACTCGCCGGGGTCGGCGTCAACATCGGACTCAACCTGCTGCTGGTCCCGATCTGGGGAATCGTCGGCGCCGGCGTCTCGCTGATCGCCTCCTACGCTGTCGTGCTCGTCCTGATGTATGTCTTCACACAGCGGCTCTTCCCGGTCCCCTACGAATGGATACGACTGCTCAAGGTAGTCGGATCTGCCGCGGCGATGATCGCGATCGGGCTGCTCTTCGTCCCGGACGACGGCCTCGTTGCCCTGGCGATCCGGATCCTGCTGATCGCCGCGGTCCCGGTAGTGATGATCGCCACCGGCTTCTTCAGTACGACCGAATGGCAGTACGTGAAGCTGGTCGCCAGGCCGCGCGAACTCGCCTCGCGGATCAAGGCGGCCAGGGCCGAAGAGGCCGAGGCTGAATCGAAGCAGGGTCTGTCGGAGGTCTATGAGGTTGAGCAGATGAACGAGGACATGCGCAGCTGACGCATCGGTCATCGGGCAACCGGGGGAGCCCGCCTGCCCACCGTCCGGCGAACCTCCCCCGGTCGCCCCATCGCCGAGCGCCGCGCTCGCCAACCCGTATAGCGACCCCTGCCGGGCCACTCACCGACCCACTGCATTCGGTAGAGGGTGTCGTACCCCAGTTATCCCCGGGCGAACCTCCCCCGGTCGCCCCATCGCCGAGGCGCCGCGCTCGCCAACCCGTATAGCGACCCCTGCCGGGCCACTCATCGCCACGCCGCCCGGTCGTGAGCTCGAGGTCAGGCTTCCGTTCGGTCGCGGATGCTTTCACCCCGGTAGGGGAAGAGGGCCTGGCGGGTGTGGGCCCGGTAGACGTGACTGGGGGCATTCGGGATGAAGGTCGATGCGACAGCCCTCCAGAAGTAGGCCCAGGCGGTGAGCAGCCGGACCGCGAAGGCGGCCGGCCGGGAGTGGTGTTTGCGCATGTACAGGTCGCGGTTGCGGTGGAACTCGACGATTCGCGGCAGACCGGAGGAGAGGTCGCTGGAGAGCTGGTCGTGGTGGGTCGCCCCGGCTCCGGGAACGTAGAGGGTGGACCAGCCTTCCCCGGCGAGGCGCCGGCAGAAGTCGCATTCGTCGTAGTAAACGAAGAACTGTTCGTCCAGCCAGCCGGCCTGCTCGGCCGCTTCGCGACGGACCATCATCGCGCTCGACTGGACCCAGTCGACCCTGCGGGTTTCGCTACCGCCGCTCTGGACGGTCAGGCGCGAGTGCAGGAACAGCGCACCGATCGCAGCCGTCTTCACTCCCGGGAACCTCCAGGCGCAGGCGTATGGGTGGCCTTCGCCGTCGAACAGCTGCGCCCCGGCGGCCCCTGCTCCGGGGTCGGCTTCGAGTGCCTCGACAAGCGCCTCGACGGTCCCGGCCCTGACTTCGGAGTCTTCGTTGAGCAGCAGGCAGTAGCGCCCCCGGGCCCGCTTGAGGAGCGTTGAATCATTGGCCGCCTTTCCGGTCTTGGCCTTCAGGGCGATCAACTCGACCTCGGGATGACCTTCCTGCACGGCTTCTACCGATCCGTCGCTGGAGTGGTTGTCGAGCACCAGCACCTCGGAATTCAGCTTGGCTGGATGGTTTGCTTCGATCGCGGCGAGACAGGCGAGCAGGTAATCGCGGCCGTCGTTGTTGACCACGCAGTAGGTGAGGTCGATGTCCACGGTCGCCAACGATAATCACGGGATGCGGGTGAAGCTTGTCGACCCCTCGGCGTTCACGCCTCCCTACGACCGGGCTCTGGCCGGGGCGCTGGCTGCTGCCGGCGCCGAGGTCGAGCTGATCACCTCGGAGTTCCTCTACGGGCCGGTGCCCGAGGCCGAGGGCTACGAAGTGAATGATTGCTTCTACCGCCGGACCGCAGAGCGCGGCCTGGGGGCCCGCGGCCGGCTTGCGCTGAAGCTTGCCGAGCACCTTCCGGACATGTGGCGGCTGCGCGGGAGGCTCGATGGCGACGTCACCCACTACCAGTGGCTGACCGTGCCCGCGCTCGACCACCTGCTGGTCCCGAGCCGCGGCCCGAAGGTGATGACTGCTCACTACATCGCATCACCGCAGCCGAAGTGGTGGGAATTGACGACCGCCCAGCGCACCTTCGACTCGATGGACGCGGTCATCGCCCATTCCGAAAACGGTGCCCGCAGGCTTCAGGAGCTGATCGGCCTGCCACCGGAACGGGTCCGGGTGATACCCCACGGTGCCTTCGACTACCTGACCCGGCTTCCGAACGAAGAGTTGCTGCCGATCGAGCTCGAGGGTGCGACAGATCCGGTGATCCTGTTCTTCGGCCTGATGCGCCCCTACAAAGGGATAGACACCCTGCTGGAGGCCTTTGCGCAGATCGAGGGTGCCGAACTCTGGATAGTCGGCAACCCGCGGATGGATCTGAGCGACCTGGTCGAGCGCAGCCGCAGGCTGCCGGGAAAGGTCCGTTGGCTGCCGCGCTTCATCGAAGACCGCGAGATTCCGGCGATCATGCGCGCGGCCGATGTCCTGACACTTCCTTATCGCGACATCGAACAGTCGGGGGTGCTCTATACCGGCCTGGCCTTCGGCAAGGCGATGGTGCTCAGCGATGTGGGCGGATTCGGAGAGGTGGCACGCAAGCACGACGCCGCGATGCTGGTGCCGCCCGAGGACCCCGCTGCGCTTGCGGATGCGCTGGGCCGCCTCGTTTCAGATGCCGACGCCCGGAGCGCGCTCGAAGACCGGGCCGCGGCCGCGGCCGCGGGGCCCTACTCCTGGGACGACATAGCCAGGAGCACGATCCGCCTCTACCGTGAGGTGGGCGCATGACGATCTGGCTCACCTTCATTTTCTGGCTGTCGGTCGCCCTGCTCTTCTTCACCCACGCCGGCTACCCGATCGTGCTCTGGATCCTCGAGGCACTCGGCGTCGGCAACAAGGCCGGCCAGATCCGCGGCAACCGGGTCGGAAGCTTCCCTTCGCTCACCGCAGACGAACCGGACACGGATGAGAACCTGCTGCCGATGGTATCCCTGGTCATCGCCTCCTACAACGAGGAGGAGGTGATCGAAGCGAAGGTCAAGAATGCGCTCGAACTCGAATACCCGCGTGAGCGGCTCGAGATCATCGTCGCCTCGGATGGCTCGAAGGACGCCACCGTCGAGCTCGCCCGGAAGGCAGGTGCGGATCTGGTCCTCGACCTGCCGCGCGGCGGCAAGATCCCGGCCCAGAATGCCGCGGTCGAAGCGGCATCGGGCAGCCTGCTCGCCTTCTCTGACGCGAACTCGACCTGGAAGCCGAACGCCCTCACCGAGTTGCTCGAACCCTTCCGCGACCCGCGGGTCGGCTACGTCTGCGGTCAGGTCCGGTTCGTCGGGCCTGATGGCGGCAACCTCGAGGGTGTCTACTGGCGCTACGAGATGAAGGTCCGTGAACTCGAATCAGGGTTGGCCGGGGTCACCGCCGGCAACGGCGCGATCTACGCGGTGAGGGCCGAGCGTTACATCGAACTCTCGCCGTCGGGCAGCCACGACCTCTCGTTTCCGTTCGCCCTGGCCAAACGGGGGTCCTACTCGCTCTACCGGCCGAAGGCCGAGGCAGAGGAGAAGGTAGTGCCGAGCCTCGAAGGCGAGCTGGCCCGGAAGCGCCGGATGATGATCGGATTGTGGGACATCGTGTTCGGCGAAGGCATGAGCGACATCCGTGGCTACAGCTTCGCCTACCTGTTCGAAATCGTCAGCCACCGCTTCCTGCGCTACCTGAGTCCGTTCATCCACCTGGCTGCGCTCGGGACCAACGTCGCTCTTCTCGGTCAGGGCCCGGTCTATCGCTTCACCCTCGCAGTCCAGCTGCTCGTCCTTCTGGCCGCCGTGCTCGGACGCTGGGTCCCCCTGCTGCCTTTCCGGGTCTGCCGCTACTACACGCTGGTCACGCTTTCGATCGCACTCGGCTTCTGGGATCGCTGGCGCAACGGTCCGCCCGGGTACTGGGAGAAGGCTGAGGGAACCAGATGAGTCGGCCGCTCGACGTCCTGGGAGCCGGCATCCTGATGGTTCTCACCGCACCCCTGATGCTGGTTTCGGTGATCCTGATCCACCTCGAGGGAGGCGGCAGGGCCATCTACCGCCAGACCAGGGTCGGCCTCGGTGGCACCGAGTTCCAGATGATGAAACTCCGGACCATGGTTCACGGCTCTGATCCGGTCGGTGTCGGCACGATCGTCGCCCGCGATGACCCGCGAGTCACCCGGATCGGGCGATTCCTCCGCCGGACCTCGCTCGACGAGCTGCCCAACCTGATCAACGTCCTTCGTGGTGAGATGGCCCTGGTCGGACCGAGACCGACCATCCCGGCCCAGGTCGAGGACTACAGCGACCACCAGAAACGCCGGCACGAAGTCAAGCCGGGAATTACCGGGTGGGCCCAGGTCCAGGGGCGGGCCGGAATCCCCTGGGAAGAGCGGATCGAACTCGATATCGATTACGTCGAGCGCCGCTCCTTGCTGCTGGACCTGCGCATTCTCAGAAAGACGATCTGGCTGACCGTTACCGGCCACGGACTAGCCCCTGACTGAGGTCGCCGGATTCTCTAGGCTTCAGCTTCATGCGCATCGGTGAAATGCTCCAGTCACGACGACCGGTCTTCTCGGTCGAGTTCTTCCCTTCGAAGACAGACGAAGGCCGGATCGGCCTGCTCGAGACCGCCCGCGAACTGTCCGGACTCGGTCTCGACTACGTCTCGGTCACCTACGGCGCAGGCGGCTCGACCCGCGAGGGGACAGTTGACATAAGCCGCGCCCTGAAGGAGGAGGTGGGCCTGGAGGTGATGGCGCATCTCAGCTGTGTGGGGGAGAGCAGCGACGGTTTGTCGCAGACCCTCGATCGCCTCGAAGACCTCGGTATCGAGAACATTTTCGCCCTGCGCGGCGATCCGCCGAAAGGGGAGAGCACCTTCGTCCGGGCCGAGGGCGGCCTCGGCAGCGCCGCCGAACTGGCCGCCTTCATCTCGGACAAATACGACTTCCAGGTCGGCGGGGCCTGCTTCCCCGAAGTTCATCCCGAGGCACCGGACCTCGATACCGACCTCACCTATCTCAAGAGCAAGGTCGACGCCGGGGCCGAGTTCCTGATCACCCAGCTCTTCTTCGACAACCGCGTCTACTTCGATTTCGTCGAGGCGGCAAGGGCCAAGGGAATCGAGGTGCCGATCATCCCCGGGATCATCCCGGTCACCGGCTTTGCCCACACCAAACGGATCTGCGCGCTCTGCGACTCCTCGATACCTCCCGAACTGGAAGCAGCCATGCTGGCCACCGAGGGTGATCCCGAAGCCGAGTTCAACTTGGGTGTGGCCTATGCGGCCCAGCAGAGTGCCGAACTGCTCGCGGCCGGAGCTCCCGGAATCCACTTCTACGCTCTGAACAAGGCGCCGGCGACGCGTGCCGTGCTGGGGGCCCTGCGAGCCGCCCGCCCCTGGCTCAACGCCCACTCCGACGCCTGGGCCGCCCGCCGCGACCCGGTCGGCTGAGACCAGCCGATTCCGGTCAGGCGCGGTAGGCCGGGAAGAAGGTGCTGCCGGCTTCGACCCCTGCCTCGCGGGTCAGCTCTTCGTAGGCGTTGGGATCGCAGATCAGCTCCGAGGTGAACCACTGCTGTTCGCGGTTGGAAAACCCGCGCTTGAACTCTTCCAGCCGGTCGCCCGGGGTGATACCGCCGCCGAGGTTCAGCGGCAGATCCATCCCGCCTGCGAACTCGATCATTCCTGCCAGCAGGTTCTTCATCGGTGAGTCGCGCAGGAATTCATCTGCCGTACCCGACAGGTAGTAGTGGAGCAGTCCGTCGGAGACGGCGGCGATCGAGGCGGCGGCCATCGCGCCATCCGGCTCCCGGGCGACGAGCAGCCAGGTGCATGGCGAACTCAGTATCCGGTCGAAGTATTCGGCTGGAAAGTAGTAGCGATCGGCGGCACCCGTGCGATCCATGGTCTGTGTGTAGGAGCGCAGGAAGTCCTGTCGCAGTCCGTGACCGGTCTCCGGTCCGGGGGTCGTTTCGATCCAGTAGCCGCGCTTGAGGTTCTTGCGGATCTGCTGTCGGTCGCTCATTCGGCTCTTCGGATCCAGGGCCGGGTCGGCCAGCAGGCAGAGGTTGCGCGGCTGTGCTCCGGTGAGTGGAGGTGTTCCGGCGAGGGTGTGGCGGATGAACGCCGAGACCAGCCCGGTTGCGGCGAAGTCGATCTCCTCGGGGTCGATCGGCACTGGCGGGCTGCCGTGGAGCCCGATACCCGGGTAGCCGTACGGTGAGAGGGCGTCGATTCCGCCGCCGGGCACCTCCCGCACTATCAGTGGGGCAGTCAGGACGGCGTCGTCCCCGGCCTCGATCCTCAGGGAGTGGGTTACCCCTTCGGCTTCGAGGAAGTCCGGGCAGCGGAAGAATTCAGCCTCGTCCGAGGCCGCGCCGCCGCGGTCTTCGATCAGCTCGGCACGGTGGCTCACGTCAACCGTTTCACCATTTCGAGATGGCGGCGAAGAACTGCTCCGGGGACGCCCCCCAGATTTCGCAGTCGATCAGCTGGCCGCCGCGCTTGATGTGGCCGGGCATGTTGCCTTCGTACTGCCAGCCCTGAGCGGCCACGACCTTCTTCGCGGCAGCATTGAAGGCGGGTATACGACCGTAGATCCGGTGAGCCCCGAACTCTTCGAATGCCTTGGTCACGGTAAGCCTCTCTGCCCAGCGCCCCACACCGCGCCCCCTTGCTTCGTCTCCGATCAGGCAGCCGAGCTCGGGAGCGGTCTGGCGGAACAGTCCGTAGAGCGCGGTAAAGCCGACCGGCTGCTCGATTCCTGGAACCACGATGGCGTACTTGCGGTCCTCGCCCTGGTTGCGGACCGCAGCTGCAGTCCAGCCCTCCGCCTGCTCCATGGAAAAGCTTTCGCGCTCCTCCATCAGGGTTCTGGTCGCCTCGGGGTTGTTGAACCAGCGGTGCACCGCCTCGGCGTCTTCGGGGCGGAACTCCCGGATGGAAACCGGTTGCTCCTGGTCCTGAGTAGCGGAATCTGACATGCCCGCAGTCTAGGAGCAGACTCGACCGGGCAGCGCGGCCGTCTTTCAGCCGGCCCGGTTCCGCGCGCGGCGCTCGAAGATCGCATCGACCTGTTCGAGCGACTTGCCCCTGGTCTCCGGCACGAACCTCCAGCAGAACCAGAGCGTGACCAGGCCGATCAGCCCGTAGAACCAGAAGGCCCCGGTCTCGGTCAGCAGGTCGATCAGCGCGAGGAAGGTGAGCGAGACCAGGAAATTGAAAAACCAGTTGGTCATGGTGCCGGCCGCGGCAGCCTTGCCTCGAACCTTGAGCGGATAGATCTCGGCGTTCAGCAGCCAGAAAATCGGCCCGAGGCTGATCGCGAATGAGGAGACGAAAAGCATCAGGCTTCCGATGGCCAGAACGGTTGAGAGGGTCTCAGGCACGTGGTTGACGAAGGCAAGGCCCAGCGCGAACAGGGAGACCGACATGCCGGTCACGCCGATGAAAAGCAGGGTGCGCCGACCAGCGCGGTCGAGCAGACGCAGGGCGACCACGGTCATGAGGACGTTGATGATGCCGACCCCGAGGGATGCGAGGATCGCCGAGCCGGCCGAATCGATGCCGGTGCTCTGGATGATCGTCGGGGCGTAATAGATGACGGTGTTGATTCCGGTTATCTGCTGCAGGATCGCCAGGCCGATGCCGACCAGCAGCGCCGCCTTGACGGCCGGGACCTTGAGGTCGCTCCAACGGCTCGTATCGGGAGCGGTGCTCCTGGAAATCTCGTCGATCTCGTAGTCGATCGCCTCTTTGCCGGCCGGGCGAACCCTCAGCAGCGCTGCCTCGGCTCCCGCGGTGTCGCCCTGCATCATCAGCCATCGCGGACTTCGCGGCAGGCGGGTGATACCCAGCGCGAGGATCAAGGCTGGTACTGCACCGAGGCCGAGCATCCAGCGCCAGCCTTCGTTGACATCCGTGAAGGCATAGCCCACAAGGTAGGCGACCAGGATCCCGATCGTGACCGCAAGCTGGAAAAAGGTCACCAGACTGCCACGCATGTCGGCCGGGGCGAGCTCGCTGATGTAGACCGGGGCGACCGCGGAGGCAACGCCGATACCGACCCCGATGACGACTCTCGACGCGATCAGGATGAAAGTGTCGGGCGAGATGGCGGATACGACAGCCCCGACGATGAAGACCGCCGCAGAGACCAGGATCAGACTGCGGCGTCCGTACCTGTCAGCGCCGAAACTGGCAAACCAGGCGCCGGCGACCGCTCCGATGGGCACCGCTCCGACCACCATGCCCGCCTGGAAGCTGTTCAGACCGAACTCCGGCGTGATCGTCAATAGCGCGCCGGCGATTATTCCCGTGTCGTAGCCGAAGAGCAGCCCTGCAAGTCCGGCGATGGCAGCGGTGATCGTTACGTTGCGCTTCGCTTTGGCGGCGCTGACCTCGCTCCCAGTCACGTCTACATCTTTCCACGATCCGCGGATGTCATTCGAATCCGTTGACGGCGCTTTGCCGGGCCCGGTAATGATGTTGCGGTGAAGACGGCCACCCGGACCGGGAAAGTAAGCGCCGGACAGGCCCGGCGAATCGCCCTCGCGGCCCAGGGCTTCGGCGCGCAGCGGCCTGCCGGCCAGGTCACAATGCGCCATCTGGACCGGATGATCCGGCACACCGGGCTGATTCAGATCGACTCGGTCAACGTGCTGGCCAGGGCCCACCTGATGCCCCTGTACTCGAGATCCGGTCCCTACGATCCAGCCCTGCTCGAACGATCCTCCTCGGAGGAGCCCCGGAGACTGGTGGAGTACTGGGCCCACGAGGCTTCGCTCATACCCCCGGGTACGCGGCGACTGCTCGGTTGGCGAATGGAGCGTGCCCACCTCGATGGATGGCGGAGCGTGCGCGCGGCAGCAACCCAGACCGGACTGCTTGAGGCGGTCGTCGCGGAAATCGATCGTGAGGGTCCGGTGACCGCCAGGGAGGTTGCCGCCGCGGTTGACCCCGAGAACATCCCCGAGCGCGGCGACTGGGGCTGGAACTGGCCGCCGGTCAAGAGTGCGCTTGAGTACCTGTTCTGGTCGGGTCGGATCACCGCCGCCTCGCGAAATTCCCGGTTCGAGCGACGCTACGACCTTGCCGAACGGGTGATTCCCCGAGCGGTGCGCGAGCTGCCCGAGCCGGATCAGATCGAGTCATTCGAGGACCTGATCGAAATCTCAGCCCGTGCCCACGGCATCGGTACCGCGGCCTGCCTCCGTGACTACTTTCGTATACCGGCGGCCGACGCCGGCCCGGCGCTCGCCTCGCTGGTCGCAGCGGGTCGCCTCATCGAAGTCGAATCCGAAGCCTTCGGCGCCCCCGCATTCCTGCATCCCGAGGCCAGAAGACCGCGACGGATCGAGGGTCGCGCGCTTCTTTCGCCGTTCGACCCGCTCGTATTCGAGCGGGCGCGTATCGAGAGCCTGTTCGGCTTTCGCTACCGGATCGAGATCTATGTGCCGAGGCAGAAGCGGATCCACGGTTACTACGTACTGCCTTTCCTGCTCAACGAGGCACTGGTGGCAAGGGTTGACCTGAAGGCCGACCGTGTCGGAAGCTCACTCCGGGTACAGGGCGCTTTCGCTGAAGCCGGTGCGCCACCCGAGACCGCAGCCGAGCTGGCGGCCGAACTCGAGTCGATGGCCGGCTGGCTCGGCCTCGACGCGATCGAGGTCTCGAACAATGGTGATCTGGCCAAGGCACTGGCGGGGGCCGTCGGATGAGTGCCGGCAGACCGCCAAGGGGCAGGTACGCGCCCTCGCCGACCGGCGAGCTGCACCTCGGCAACCTCCGGACCGCGTTGATCGCCTGGCTCTCGGCCAGATCGGCAGGTGGCGAGTTTCTGCTGCGGATCGAGGATCTCGACTCCGGACGCTCACGTCAGAAGTGGATCGAGGTGCAGCTCGGCGAGCTGCGCAGGATCGGCATCGACTGGGACGGGGACCCCGTTCGCCAGAGCCTTCGCGGCGACCTGTATAACCAGGCCGTCGGAAGGCTCCGGGAGCAGGGTCTGCTCTACGAATGCTTCTGCACCCGGGCCGAGATCCGGGAGGCATCTTCGGCGCCACACGGCGAGTTGCCGGAAGGGTTCTATCCAGGCACCTGCCGCGATCTCACCGCGGACCGGCTGGCCGAGCTTCGAGCCGGGGACCGGCCGCCGGCGCTGCGGGTCCGGGCCGGCTCCACCGTCTTCGAATTCGAAGATGCGCTCTGCGGAAAGGTCGCCGGCCAGGTCGACGACTTCGTGGTGAAGCGAAACGACGGCGACTTCGCTTACAACCTCGCGGTCACGGTAGACGACGCCGACCAGGGGATCACCGAGGTCGTTCGCGGGGCTGACCTCCTCGAAACCACCGGACGACAACTCTGGCTCTACGACAAGCTCGGACTGCAGGCACCCGACAGGTGGGTTCACGCGCCGTTGATGCTCGGGCCTGACGGAGACCGGCTGGCGAAGCGCCATGGCTCGGTCACGCTCGAAGAACGGCTGGAACCGGGACAGAGCACGGACGAGGTGGTCGGGCAGCTTGCGGCGTCGGTCGGCTTGCTGCGTGAACCGGCTGCGACCACCGTCGCGGAATTGCTGGACGGATTCTCACTCGAGAGACTGACGGGTCGGTACTGAGCGGCCGTCAGGACACGTACGCGCAGCAGCCGGCCGGCCCGGGGCCCCGGAAGGATAGGTACGAGGTGGCATGATCAGACCGATGGCGGCCGAGATCGAGCGCAAATTCCTGGTTGACGAGATCCCTTCGGCGGCGATCGACACCAACTGCGATCTGATCGATCAGGGGTACCTGGTCTCCGACGGCGAGATCGAGATCCGGTTGAGGCGGAAGGCCGAGGACTGTTTCATCACGGTGAAAAAGGGTCACGGCGAGGTCAGGGAGGAGACCGAGGTCGAGATCACCACCGGTCAGTTCGACCGACTCTGGCAACACACCGAAGGCTGGCGAGTGCGAAAGCGCCGGCACTTCATCCCGCTTGAAGGCGGTCTGACTGCCGAGATGGACGTCTACCGCGACGACCTGGAAGGACTGCTCACCGTCGAAGTCGAGTTCGAGTCCGAAGCAGCGAGCCGCGATTTCAGACCGCCCGCCTGGTTCGGCAGGGAGGTGACCGGAGATATCCGGTACTCGAACCAACAGATGGCCCGCACAGGCCACCCCGGCTGAGTCGGTCACTTTACAAATATACAATTGTGTAGTAGTATAGGACCAAATCCGAGAACGGGAAGACAAAAATGAGCGAAACCAAGCAAGCCGAAGTGACCGACCTGACCACCGCCGCCTTTGACGAGTACATCGGTCAGGACGGCCTGACCGTTGTCGACTTCTGGGCTTCGTGGTGCGGGCCCTGCATCCAGATGGCCCCGCAGTTCGAAAAGGCCGCGCAGATGCGACCCGACTACAACTTCGCCAAGGTCAACGTCGATGAGCAGCCGGAGCTCGCAGGCCGCTACCAGGTCAGCTCGATTCCGACGCTTGCGGTGATCCGGGACGGGGAGCTGCTCGGAATGGCCCCCGGGGTGGTCAAGGCAAGGGAACTGGTCCAGGCCCTGGACAAGCTCGCCGGCTGATCCGGCCAATCCGGTCGCGGGGCACTAGCCTCCCGGCCGTGGCCCGGAAGAAGAAAAGCGCGGGACTGATCCTCTACAGGTTTCGCGAGGATCGGCTCGAAGTCCTGATCGCCCATATGGGTGGCCCGCTGTGGAGTGGCAAGGTCGCGCGCGGCAAGCGTGGCTGGTCCATTCCCAAGGGTGAATACGGTGACGAAGAGCAGCCGTTCGACGCAGCCCGCCGGGAGTTCCGTGAGGAGACCGGTTTCGATCCTCCCGACCGCGAGCCGATCGAACTCGGCGAAGTCGTCCAGGGAAGCGGCAAGCGCGTGCTTGCCTGGGCGATTCAGGGAGACCTCGACCCCGGTCGGGCGAGCAGCAACATGCTCGAAATCGAATGGCCGCCGAAGTCTGGCAAGCGGCTCAAGTTTCCCGAGGTCGACCGGGTCGAGTGGGTTGCGCCATCGGTTGCGCGGGACCTCGTGATCCAGGCCCAGGGCGAGTTCTTTGATCGGCTCGAGCGCCTTCTGGGCACCAGTCGAGCAGCAACAACTCACTGAACCGGCTGTTACCTTAACCACCATGAAGACGACGATCCATCGTCGAGGGAGCAGCACACTCGCCTGCGGGATCGCCATCGCAATCGCGATGGTCGGCGCGCTGACAGCCGCCGCCCCGGCCGGCGCGGTCACGGTCGGAACCAGCCTCAATCAGACCCCTGTGGGTGGTGCCGGATGCGAGGTCGCCCTGATCCCTCCCCCGAGCTGTTCGATCTTCGACGCCTTGACGGCCCAGACCCCTCGTGGGCAGTGGCGGGTCACCTCTGCGCGGGTCAGGACAGGGCCGCGAAGCGGGCCGATGCGCTTCACGATGATCCAGGCGCTGCGGTCGCAGTCCGGTGCCGGAGGGATCATCTGCTGTACGGCCTCATCCCAGGGTCCGGTCTTCACCCCTCCGGCCAACTCGACCACCCGCGATCAACCTGAACCTGCCCGCCGTGAATACGACCGAAATCGTCGACCACGAACAGATCGAAGTCGTCGACTACCTCGGCATCTCGTTACTCGGCCCTTCGGCGTCGGTCGCCTTCGCACCGGCACAGTTCGGCAGCTCCTTCTTCGACCGGGCCTTTTCCACGGGTGCAACCCAGCTCGGGGGAGCTCTGCCGGGGTTGACCCCGATGATCAACGCCCAGTTCCAGGCCTGCAGCCGGTCCTCATCCGGCGCATCGATTTCGGCTACCCCGTGCGCCCCCCTGCGCTTCTCGGTCTCTTCGAGGGTTCGTTCGCTGGGAGACGGCAGCGCCGTCCGGATCAAAGCAAGGGTTCCTTCGCCAGGAACGCTGAGGGTCGGTCAGGCCGGCAAGGGAAAGAGCCTGCTGCGCAGCACTTCGTCGAAAGCGAAGAAGGCCGGCACCGCCCGCGTCCAGGCCAGGCTGAACGCCCGGGGCAAGCGCGTCCTCAAGCGGCGTGGTCGCGTCAAGGTCACGGTCAAAGTCACCTTCAGGCCAAAGTCGGGCACGGCTTCCCCAAAGAAGCTGCGGGTCATTTTCAAGCGCTGAGCGGGCCGGAAGCGATAATTCCTGTCGGCTTCGTCAATCGCGGATACGGTGACAGCAGGAGAACCGGCCAGGAAGGCACCGACAGCGATCCATGGGGGAATCGAATGAGGGACAGGAGACTTTTCACAGTCGTGATGGCAGTGCTGGTTTCGGCCGGTATCGCCGGCGTGGGCTTCGGAACGGCCTCGGCCGGCAAGTCGACAGTGTCGTCTGCGACGACAAGCGGGGTTCACAAGGCCGGTCGCTACGCAGGGCAAAGTCGGAACCTTCGCCAGGATCATCCTCAAGACGGACCGGAAGAAGGTCAAGAAACTGGATGCCGGGGTCTCGGCGCTCTGTCAGCGCGCCTCCGACGGCAACCTCAACGGCCCCGTACTCGTCGCGATGAGGGCTTCAACCAAGCTGAAGATCAAGTCAAACGGCAAGTTCTCCGGAAAAGGGCAGACCAAGAAGGGTGTCTCCTGGAAGGTCAGGGGCCGCTTCGTCAGCAAGAAGAAAGCGAAGGGCAGTTTCGAAGCAAGCCTCTTCCGCTCTGTCTTCAATCCCTTCGTTCCCTTCGATTCCGAGCTCTGCTCCGGCAGTGGAAAGTGGACCGCGAAGCTGAAGCGGTAGCCGGTCGAAATGGCAGTGCTCTTCGCGCTAGGGTCGGCAGATGCCTGAAACTGAATCTGACTCAGAGTCCGCCCGCGATTTCGACCTCGTTCTCTTCGGAGCTTCAAGCTTCGTCGGGGAACTGACCGCGGCCTATCTGGCCGGGAACGTGCCGGACGATTTCAGAGTCGCTCTCGCCGGACGATCCCGGGAGAAGCTGGAGAAGACCCGATCAGCCCTTCCGGGCGAGGCCTCCGAATGGCCGATCATGCTGGCCGACAGTCGCGACGATGAGTCGCTTGCGGCGATGGCGAAGTCGACCCGCGTTCTAGTGACGACGGTAGGCCCCTACGCGAAGTACGGCCTGCCCGTGGTCCTCGCATGCGCGGAGGCCGGAACCGACTACGCCGACCTGACCGGGGAACCGCTCTTCATGCGCAACTCGATCGACAGTGCCGACGAGATCGCGAAGAAGTCCGGTGCCCGCATCGTGCACACCTGCGGCTTCGATTCGATCCCCTCCGACCTCGGGGTGCTGGCTCTTCACGAAGCCGCGAAGGCCGCCGACGCGGGCGACTCGCGAAACGACGCTGGTCGTCGAGGCGATGAAGGGCGGCTTCAGTGGTGGCACGGTCGATTCGATGAAAGGCCAGATCGATACGAGCAAGGCCGACTCGGCCGCCCGCCGCCTGGCGGCGGATCCGTACGCCCTGTCTCCGAACCGCGATGCAGAACCCGACCCCGGGTCGGAGCGTGACTCAATGGGGGTCGGCCGCGATCCCGATACCGGCGACTTCGTTGCCCCCTTCATCATGGCGGGTGTCAATACACGCGTGGTGAGGCGCAGCAATGCGTTGACGGATTGGGCCTACGGCAGCGGTCTGCGCTACCGCGAAGTAATGAAAGCCGGCAATGGTCCGCTCGGCGCCGTCAAGGCCGGAATGGTCGTCGGCGGACTGGGCGGCCTGGTCGGCGGACTGGCCTTTCGGCCGACCAGGATCGTGCTGGACCGGCTGCTGCCCGACCCGGGCGAAGGTCCGGATGAAGAGAGCCGGGACAAAGGCTTCTTCAAGATCCGGATTACGACGACCACCAGCTCCGGTCGCAAGTTCCGCTGTCGGGTGGAGGCCCAGGGTGACCCTGGCTACAAGGCCACCGCGGTGATGCTGGGGCAGGCCGGTCTCTGCCTGGCGCTGGATCGGGACCAGACACCCGATGTTTCCGGGGTTCTGACTCCCGCGACGGCGATGGGCGCGGTTCTGACCGAGCGGCTGCGCGCAGCGGGCCACACCTACGAAGTCAGCGAGATATAGGGCGACGTAGCAGGGGCGGATGGAGCTAGCCGGAGTCGAACCGGCGACCTCTTGGGTGCGATCCAAGCGCTCTGCCAACTGAGCTATAGCCCCGCGGCGGCAAAGGATACGGACTATTCGTGTGCAAAAGGTGGGAGGTCATGCCATACGTCGGTATAAACCGCATAGTCTTCACCGCAAGCGTTCGCTACTGAGGCAACATGGGAATCCTCGACGATGCAATCCGAGAACACCTGGACCTGAAGCGCCAGCACGGGGCTGATGAATCTGAGGTGGAAGGCCTGGAGGCGGAAGCCTTCGGACCAGCCGACCGACCGGAGGCCACAGATGCTCCGCCTGCGGACCCCGCTTCGTCTGGCGATGCCGAAGCATTGACGCAGGTGATCAGCCCCGGGTCCTCGCTCACCGCTCCGGCGGGTGAAGGCGACCAGCTCGACAAGGTCTTCGAGGGCAGCCGCAGAGAGGAGCAATCAACGGATCAGGAGCAGCCCGAAGAGCCTTCGTTCGAAGAACACGAGTTGCCGACCGGCGGCGATTCGACAACCGGATCGCAGCAGTCCGAGTCACCGCAGGCCGACGAGCAGGATCCGACCGCTTCCGAAGCGCGGGCTGAAGTCGAACCGGCGGTTGATGCCACCGAAGGCCCGGCCGATACCGACGATAACGAGATGGATGACGGCGGCGGCGACGCGGGCGACGCGCTCGAACTGGAGCGCCAGCACCTGGCCGGCCAGCCGACCGAGCACTACGACGTCGACGCAGCAATCGCCGAAGAGGACGAAATCGACCTGCTCAGTGAAAGCTCTCTCTCCGATGAACTCGATCGGGCCCTCGATGGCCCGGGCGACCCGGAGCCTGAGCCCCGGCCGGCCGCGCCAGAGCAGGAGATCGAGCCCGAGGACGTCGCCACCGAGTCCGAGCAGCCTGAAACTGAACCGGCCGCCAGTCCCGAGGTTGCCCTCGACGAAGAGGTCCCCGGTGAAGAGGCCGCCGGCGAAGAGGCTACGGACCAGCAAGCCGACCCGGCAGACGCGGACTTCTTCGATCAGGAAGACCCGCTCGAAGGCACGCCGGACTTCCTCGAAGAGACTCCCGAGCACGACCGGCTCTGGTTCGAGCAGAAGGAACCGAAGGACTTCGACTTCGGCGACTGATCAGCCGTCGGGCCGGACTCCGGAGGCGGCATCAAGGCGGGAACGTTTCGATCGGATGGCCAGCAACGCGTCGAGAGCCGTGTAGTTGATCGCCGCAGTCCAGGCGCCGAGCCCCGGGTCGGCTTCGCGGCCTTCGGCGGTCCGCTTCATCTGAAGACGGTGCCATCCGGAATTCGCGGCGGCCCCACCGAGCTTCTTCGCAATCCCGGGCCCGCCGATTCGCGGAGCGGGTCGGTCGAGAATCAAGGTCCTGCCACTCACGAACTCACCGGCCAGGGCAGGGCGGATTGCGAGCGGGCGACCGACTCCGACCATCGCGATCCCAGCCTGCAGAGCTTCGTCCACGCCCGCTCTGGTTCTCAGGCCACCGGTCAGCATCACCGGAACATCGGTGGCTTCGGCCACCGTCGCGGCGCCCTGCCAGAAGGGGGACTCATGAGCCGAATCGATCTGTGACCCGTCTGCCTCCATGCCCAGCATCGCCGGGGTTTCGTAGTTGCCTCCCGAGACCTCGAGCAGGTCAGCACCCCGCTCCTCCAGTTGGCGGCTGAGCCAGGCGAGGTCTGATTCGCCACCGTCGCGGAAGTCGAGTTTGACCGCGACCGCTGATCCGGCCGGGAGCTCCCGCCTCAGTCCCGCGATCGTTTCCAGCAGCAGCCGCGAGCGTCCTTCGATGCCGCCGCCGTATTCGTCCTCTCTCAGATTCCTGTCGGGATCGAGAAAGCTGCTCAGCAGGTAGCCGTGGGCTGCATGGACCTGCACCCCGGCGAAGCCGGCCTCGATTGCGATCTGCGCTGCCGTGATGAATCGCGTCCGAATCTCGATGATCTCTCCGGTAGAAAGCTCCCGGGGCCTGGCGAAGAGGCCGGCCAGCGCCACCGCCGGCCCGCCGGAAGGTGAGACCGGATGGGAGTTCACGAATCGTGTGGTCTGGCGGCCGGGATGCGAAATCTGGACCAGCGCATGGGGGCCGGCCGCCCGGGCCCAGCGTCGCATCGCGTCGCGGTCCGTGATCGGGTCGATGACTACGTTGCGCGCACGCTCGAGGTGTCTGCGGTCGACCATCGCGTTGCCGGTCAGGATCAGGCCCGCTCCTCCCGCGGCATTGGCCTCGTAAAGTCGGAAGTGACTTTCGGTCGGGTCGTTGCGCCGGTCAGCCAGCCCCTCTGTCATGGCAGCCCGCCCGAGGCGGTTCGGCAGTGTCAGGCCGCAGGGGAGGGTGAGGGGATCGCTGAGTTCAGTCACGGGCATCGGCGCCTCGCAGCCTAAGGGTTCAGCCCATACAATCCCCCGACGGCTTCACGGCCGCGAGGGGCCATAGCTCAGTTGGCAGAGCGCCTGCTTTGCAAGCAGGAGGTCGCCGGTTCGATCCCGGCTGGCTCCACTCCCACGCACGGGTCGACACGATCAGGAATCCGATCAAAGCAGCCCCGGCCCCGGCGGATCAGAGCGGCCGAACTCGAGCTGACTCAGTAGCGGGAGAGCACCGAGAAGCTGCCGATCAGGCTTCCGATCCGGCGCTCGTAGCGGAAGCCGTTTCCGGCAGCCAGTTGTTCGATCGCTTTCGGCGACACCCAGTGGGGGTCTCCCATGAGTTCGCCGACGACCAGCCTGCCTCCTGGCTTCAGTACCCGTGAGAACTCCGAGACAGCCGCCTGCTGGTCGGGAATCTCGCCGAGCGTGGTGACCAGAAAGGCAGCGTCGAAAGAGGCGTCTTCGTACGGCAGTACCTGCGCGTCGCCCTGCGTCGCCCGGATGTTCTCGATTCCCTGCTCACCGGCGCGGCCGAGGGTGTGGTCGAGCATCTCCTGCTGGATGTCGAAGATCTCCAGAGTCCCGTCCGGGCCGATCCATTCGGCCGCTTCGAGCGTGTAGTAGCCGGTGCCCGGTCCGACCTCGAGGATGCGATCGCCCGGCTTCGGCTCCACTGCGTCGCGCAGCCTTGCCCGGGTGATCAACGGGTGCGGGGCTTCCACCCAGAAGCGCTGTCCGTACGGGCAGGCGGAAGGATTTTTCCTCCACCAGAGGGCGGCTGCGACAACCGCGAGAAGCGACAGGGCGACCGTGGTCTTGAAGGTCTTCATATGGAGAAGCTATCGAGGAGCCACGGACCGGCGCACTGGCTATGGGCCGTCCTTTCGGCCTGGCGCTGAAATCAGGCGATCGAGACCAGGGCGGTACCGGCAACGTAGGCGCTGATCAGAGCGGCACCTTCCCAGCGGACCAGCTTGCGGCCGGTGGCCAGGAACCAGGTTGCGATGACGGTAAGCCCGAGCATCAGCCATCCGGCGGCGGCCAGGGTTCCGATCTCGATCGTCGTCGGTGAGATCAGCGCGATGACTCCGCCGATCAGGAGGCTGTTGATCAGGTTGCTGCCGAGTACGTTGCCGATCATCAGGTCGAGTTCGTCCTTGCGTGCGGCCTGGATCGAGACGGCCAGCTCTGGCAGTGAGGTGCCTATTGCGACCAGCGTGAGGCCGATGATCGCCTGGGAAACCCCCGCTTCGATCGCCAGGCTGCCTGCGGAGTCAACGAGCACACGGGAGGCTGCGACCGTGAAGACCAGGCCGACCACCGCCCGCAGGGCCTCGCGGCCGGTCGAGAGGCCTTCTCTGGAACCGGGTGTTGCCTCGGACGGGTCAGGGGGATTGCCCCGGATCAACCAGAAAGCGACCGGAACCAGCGCGAGCAGAATCAGCCCGGTCAGCGTGCCGAGGCCGACGAAGGCAAATGCGAGAAACAGGGCCACGGCTGCGCCAGAAAGCAGGGCTTCGCGTTTCAACGTGCCAACGGCGATCGCCACCGGCAGGATCAGCGCGCCGGCTCCCAGGACGACGGAAACGTTGAAGGTATTGGAGCCGATCACGTTGCCCATGGCCAGGCCGCCTTCGCCCCCGGCTGCCGCGAAGGCCGATACCAGGCCGTCGGGCAGGCTGGTGCCGACGCCGAGCAGGACCGCGCCGATGAAAAGCGGGCTGGCTCCGAGCAGGGTCGCGATCCGGGCGGCACCGGTGATGAACTGGGAAGCGGCCACCGAGAGCACGGCGAGTGAAAGCACGGCGAGACCGAGATCGACGATCACCATTCGGGAGACCTAGCCTTCGAGCGAGTAGACCGCGCCGGTGGCGAGCAGGTTCGGAGCGATGCGCGGCAACCCGCTCTCGGCTTTTCCTCCGGGACCGACGACGATCCTTCGTTCGACGGCCAGGCCGGTCTCCGCTGCCAGCGACTCGAAGTCGCGGATCGTGCAGAGATGGATGTTCGGGGTGTCGTACCACTTGTAGGGCAGGATCGGAGTGATCGGCATCCGGCCCCTGAAGGCCAATCCGCCACGCAGCCTCCACTGGCCGAAGTTCGGCAGGGAGACGATCTGGCGCGGGGCAACCCTCTTCATTTCACCGAGGACGCGGTCGGGGTGGCGGACCGCCTGAAGGGTCAGCGACAGAACCGCCCAGTCGAAGGAGCCGGTCTCGATTTCCGGGAGTTCCGCCTCGAGATCCCCCTGGGTCACCGGGACGCCGCGGGCGATGCATTCGTGGAATCCGTCGGGGTCGTTCTCGATGCCGAGCACCCGGCACTGCTTTTCGTTCATCAGCGTCTCCAGCAGAGCGCCGTCGCCGCAGCCGAGATCCAGCACCCTGCTGCCCGGATCGACCATCGCCGCGACGATGTCGAGGTCGGGTCTCATTTGGCGGCTCCTCCGATGCCTCGCTGGACGGCCAGCCTGTTGATGAATCCCGCGACCGTCTCGTGGTAGTCGGGGATCGCGAAGAGGAAGGAGTCGTGACCGTGAGTCGAGGCGATTTCGCGGAAGGTGACCGGTGCTCCGGCCAGGCGCAGCTCGGAGGCAATCTCCTTCGAGTGGGAGGTCGAGAAGCGCCAGTCGGAGTCGAAAGACAACACCAGATAAGAGGTGTCGCCGGCCTCGATCTGACGCTGGACCTTGACCGGGTCCCGGAAGGGGTCGAAGTAGTCCATCACCCGCCCGAGGTACAGGTAGGTATTGGCGTCGAAGCGCTCGACGAAAGACTGGCCCTGGTAGTGGAGGTAGCTCTCGACCTGGAAGTCGACGTCGAAGCCGAAGCGTGGCATCTCGGCGTCCTGGATCCGGCGGCCGAACTTCTCCCGCATCGACTCCTCCGAAAGGTAGGTGATGTGGCCGATCATCCTGGCCAGCCCCAACCCGCGGTCGGGCCGGCCACCGGTGCCGTAGTAATCGCCATTGTTGAAGTCGGGGTCGCGCATGATCGCCTCGCGTGCGACGGCCGAGAAGGCGATGTTCTGGGCGGAGAGCCGGGCCGAGGCGGCGACTACCAGGGCGCCGTCGATCTCTCCGGGGTGGTCGATCGTCCATTGAAGCACCTGCATGCCCCCGAGTGAGCCGCCCAGGGCCGCCAGCAGCTTTTCGATGCCGAGTTCGGCCAGCAGTGCCCGGTGGACGGTGACCAGGTCCCGGACCTGAATCAGTGGAAAACGCAGCCCGTAGGGTTCGCCGGTCGCCGGGTCGGTCGAAGAGGGTCCGGTCGTTCCACTGCAGCCGCCGAGCACGTTGGCGCAGATCACGAACAGCCGGTCGGTGTCGAGTGGCCTGCCCGGCCCGATGATGTTGTCCCACCAGCCCGGGCGATCGGGGTCGCCGCCTTCGTGGATGCCGGCGGCGTGGGCATCGCCGGAGAGGGCGTGGCAGATGAAAACGGCGTTCGAGCGCTCGGCGTTCAGTTCACCGTAGGTCTCGTAGGCGACTTCGACCCGGTCGATCCCGGCACCGGACTCGAGCGTCAGCGGACGATCGTCGTCGAAGACGACCGCCCGCTGGGTATGTACGACGCCGACGCCCGAAGGCAAGCTGCCCCGCTATTTGGCCTTGGCCAGGGCCTGGTCGATGTCGGCCACGATGTCGTCGATGTTTTCGATGCCGACCGAGAGCCGGACCATGTCGTCCGTCACGCCGGCGCTGGCCAGTTCGCCCTCGTCGAGCTGTGAGTGGGTCGTCGTGGCCGGGTGGATCGCCAGCGACTTCGCATCACCGATGTTGGCCAGATGGCTGAACAACTCGAGCGAGTCGATGAACTTGCGGCCTGCGTCACGCCCGCCCTCGATTCCGAAGGCGACCAGCGCACCGCTGCCGCCCTTGAGGATCCGCGAAGCGATCTCGGCGTGACTGGAATCCGGCAGGCCGGGGTACTCGACCCAGGTAACGCTGTCGAGTCCCTTCAGGTGCTCGGCCACCGCGAGCGCGTTCTCGCTGTGGCGTTCCATCCGCAGCGGAAGGGTTTCGATTCCCTGGAGCAGCAGGAAGGCGTTGAACGGCGAGAGCGCGGCGCCTGTATTCCTGAGCAGCACGGTCCTGACCCGCCCGACATAGGCCGCCGGGCCCATGGCGTCGGTCCAGACCACCCCGTGGTAGGAGGGATCTGGCTTGGTGAGACCGGGGTAGCGGTCGGGCTGGGCGGCCCAGTCGAAGTTGCCGGAGTCGACGATGATTCCGCCGATCGAGGTGCCGTGGCCGCCGATGAACTTGGTCGCCGAATGCACCACGATGTCGGCGCCATGGTCGAAGACCCTGGTCAGGATCGGGGTCGGAACCGTGTTGTCGACCACCAGCGGCAGGCCTTCCGCATGGGCCGCGTCGGCCCAGGCGTCGAGGTCCACGACGTTCAGGCGCGGGTTGCCGATCGTCTCGGCGAAGACCAGCCTGGTGTGCTCGTCGACATGCGATGCGAGTTCTTCCGGCTTGTCGGGGTCGACGAAGCGGACCTCGATCCCGTACTGCGGCAGCGTATGCGCGAACAGGTTGTAGGTCCCGCCGTAGAGCTTCGACGAGGCGATGATGTTGTCGCCGCTGCGGCAGACGTTCAGTACCGAGTAGGTGACGGCGGCCTGTCCCGAGGCCACCGCGAGTGCCGCGACTCCGCCTTCGAGGGCAGTCATGCGCTCCTCGAGTACGTTCCAGGTCGGGTTCATGATCCGGCTGTAGATGTTGCCCGGCTCGGCCAGCGCGAACAGGTCCTGCGCATGCTGGGTGTCGTTGAAGTTGTAGGAGACCGTCTGGTAGATCGGTACCGCCCGCGCATTCGTGGTCGGGTCGGGCTCCTGCCCGGTATGAAGGGCGATCGTCTCGGGGCTGAAGTTCTTCTCTTCTTCGCTCATGTCTCTCCTGGTTGGCTCACTGAAGGGGTACCCGGCACTCTATATCCGACCGTGCCGCTCAGGAAATCGGCCCGGCCCGGCGTCGCGGGCCGGGTGACTCGAGCGGTTAGGACGAAACGACTTCGACGTTGAAGTTCACCTGGTCCGTGTCCGTGTCGACCTCGGTGATCTCGCCGTCGATCTTGATCTCGTTCCCGTTCGGCTCGGCTGCGTCGCAGGTGAAAGTCTCGCCAACCTCGGCTTTCACTTCCGGGCAGTCCACCGTCTCGAGCGGGGCGCCGACCGATTCCTCGAGCGACGACTTGACCTGGGCCGAGAGCTCGTCCGAGGAGACAGTGCTTTCGCTACAGGCGGCCAGGGAAAGAGCGGCGACAGCGGCTGCACCGGCGAGAGTGAGGCTCTTGAGGTTCATTCAGGATCTCCGATCGGACGAAATCTGGACGAGGACTGCCCGTGGCCGGGCACAGTGTGCTGAGTATATGGGCGATCCAGTCCCGATTCCGGCTCAGCTGGTCGAGTTCTGCGGGGTGGCGTCGAGTGGCCTGAGGTTGACGTCGAAAGCGCCCTTGCGATCGGTCAGTGTGAGCACGAGTTGCCTCTCGTTCCCCTGTGAGTCGACCCCGGTGCAGTCGACCACGGTGCCGGCTTCGAGCGTGATCTTCTGCGGACAGGTCACGTCGCTTATGACCGCGCCGGTCTGGTTCCTGAGCGATCTCGCGGCGGCCACCTCGAAAGGCGCGCCCGGGGCCGAAGCCGAGACGACCCGCCAGTCGAACCTGATCATGTCTGTATCCGAGTCGAGCTCGGTCACCTCACCCTCGATCGTCAGTTCGAGGTCGCTCTCGTTGGTCGCCACGCAGTTGATCGGTGAGCCGACGTCGGAGTCGGCCTGCTCGCAGTCGATCGAGGTCAGCAGGATCCCGGTCTCGTCCTCGTAGGCGATCCTCACCTGCTTGTCCAGCTCGTCTGCGGACACGTTGTTGCCGATGCTGCATGAGAACTCACAGCCGGCGATCAGCAGGGAGGCCGACAGCACGACACCGATCAGGACGAGACGTCTCGAGTTCAACGGATGCTCCCGTTCTTGCTTGGTTGCTTCGCTTGCTCCGGCTTCACGAGCCGCTGCTCGAGTATAGATCCGCGCCGGAGACGCCGGATCGCCTTCGTGGTCGTTTCAGACAAGTTCTTCGAGCCAGGCGCTGAGCGCGGTCAAATCGTCCTGCACCAGCCCGTGACCGGCCGCTTCGTTCATGCTGAATGAGACCGAGGCACCGGATCGCTCGAGGCGCTGCCCCAGTTCGCGACTCTGCTCGGGTGGCACCAGCGGATCACGCCCGCCGGCTGCGACGAGGACCGAAGCCGAGCTCAGGTCGAGATCCGGATCCGGCTCATAGGGCAGCATCGGCCTGAGCAGGGCTGCGCCTCGCAGCAGCCCCGGGTGGCGGAAGAGCAGGCTGGCGGCGATGTTGGCCCCGTTGGAGAAGCCGATGGCGACGACGCCCGAGGGGTCGAAGCCGTACTGCTCCGCAGATCCGGTGACGAAGGCCGCCAGCTCATCGGTCCGTTCGAGCAGGTCGGGTATGTCGAGCCGGCCTTCGGCGTGGCGCCGGAAGAAGCGTCTTGAGACACCTCCTTCGAGCACCTTTCCCCGCGGGCTCAGCAGCCCGCATTGCGGCGCGAGCCGGCGGCCGAGCGGGACCAGGTCGTTTTCGTCGCCCCCGGTCCCGTGGAGGAGCAGCAGGGTCGCAGTTCCTTCTCCGGGGACATGGACGTGCTCGAAGTCACTCATCGTGGCTGATCGTAGCCGCAGCGCTGCCGTTGGTACCCGGCGGGTACCACTGTGGTCGCGATAGATTGGGTCCATGGCTATAGAGGGATTCGAAAAGGGTCAGAAGATCTGGATCCACGGGGAAGGCGGAACGCAGCGTCCGGCCATCTTCGTGGGCGACGGTGAGAACGCGACCTTCTTCGGTGGGCCGCCTCAGTGCTACGTGGTGATGGAAGACACCAAAGAGGGCGGCGAAGTCGAGCTCGATCGCATCACCGCCAGGGACTGAAACCCCGCCTTATCCCGATCAAATCACCCTGAATTGGGCTCGCCCAAGCCAAAAGGCATGAGTCGCCGAGAGTCCCGAGTCCATAACATTGAGGTCGTGTCGTCTTCAGCCCAGTCACCCGTCAGCCTGACTCCCCGGAGCAGTGATCCCCGTGGCTGAGATGTGGCGCTCGACCATCGGCAAGAAGACGATCGTCGCCGTGACCGGCACGATCCTCGTCGCTTATCTGGTGCTCCACATGATCGGCAACCTGAACTCGCTGTTCGGGCCCGGAGGCGCCGAGCCGAGGATCGACGAATACGCCGAGTGGCTGCGCACCTTCGGCGAGCCGCTGATCCCCTACGAGGGCATCGTCTGGGCGGTCCGGGCGATTCTGCTCGGAGCGATCGTGGTTCATATCGTCGGCGTCGTTCAACTCAACGCCCGAAATCGGGCAGCTCGCCCGGCGGCATTCCCGGCCAGGCGCATCGGACGCTCCTGGGAATCGCGCCTGATGATGGTCAGCGGACTTCTGCTGCTCGCCTTCATCATCTTCCACATCCTGCAGTTCACAACCCTGACCATCGATGTCACACCGCTCGAGAAGGGCGCTCTCTACGCCAACCTCTACAACGCTTTTCAGGAGTGGTACTTCGTCGCCATCTACCTGGCCGCCCTGGTCTTTCTCGGCATGCATCTGCGTCACGCGATCTGGAGCCTCTGCCAGACGATGGGCCTCGACAACCCGGAGCGCAACTTCGGTATCCGCATGGGCGCCAACGGACTGACCCTGGTCATCGTCTTCGGCTTCGCCCTGATCCCGGTCCTGTTCTTCACCGGTGCCCTCGGCGAGCCACCGGCCGATGAGCTCTCGGCATCCCTGACGACCTTCGGAGGCAACACCTGATGGGCACGATTTCACTCGACCCGAAGATCCCCGAGGGGCCGATCGAGCACAAGTGGCAGAACTGGCTCGACCAGCACGGGCTGGTCGGACCGCGCAACCGGGCCGGCAAGAACGTGATCGTCATCGGCACCGGGCTGGCCGGGTCCTCGGCGGCCGCCAGCCTCGCCGCCCAGGGATTCAAGGTCAAGAGCTTCTGTTACCAGGACTCGCCCCGTCGGGCCCACAGCATCGCCGCCCAGGGCGGGATCAACGCGGCCAAGGATTTCGCCAACGAGGGTGACTCGGTGCGCCGGCTCTTCGTCGACACGATGAAAGGCGGCGATTTCCGCTCTCGCGAGGCCAACGTGTGGCGGCTTGCCCAGCTTTCGGAGAACATCATCGACCAGGCCGTGGCCCAGGGCGTGCCGTTCAACCGCGAGTACGGCGGCTCACTGGCGACCCGCTCCTTCGGCGGTGTGCTGGTCCAGCGAACCTTCTACTCCCGCGGCCAGACCGGCCAGCAACTGATGCTGGGTGCCTACAGCGCGCTCGAGCACCAGGTCGCAGCCGGCAACGCCCAGGTCTTCAGCCGGCACGAGATGCTCGACGTGGTTCTCGTCGACGGGGTCGCGAAGGGCGTGATCGTGCGCAACCTGGTCACCGGCGAGATCGAACGCCATGCCGGCGACGCGGTGATCCTGGCCTCCGGCGGCTATACGAACGTCTACTACCTTTCGACCAACGCGATGGGCTCCAACGTGACCGCCACCTGGAGGGCCCATCGCCAGGGCGCCCTGATGGCCAACCCCTGTTTCACCCAGATCCACCCGACCTGCATCCCGCAGTCCGGTGAGTACCAGTCGAAGCTCACCCTGATGAGCGAGTCGCTTAGAAACGACGGCCGCGTCTGGGTCCCACGGAAGCCCAACGAGGACCGTGCGCCCGGCGATATCCCCGATGCGGAGCGGCTGTACTTCCTCGAAGAGCGCTATCCCGCTTTCGGCAACCTCGCCCCGCGCGACATCGCTTCCCGCGCCGCCAAGGCGGTCTGCGACGACGGCCTGGGTGTAGGCGGCACGGGCCGTGGCGTCTACCTCGACTTCCGCGATGCGATCGACGAACACGGCAGCGAAACGATCGAGCGCAAGTACGGAAACCTCTTCGACATGTACCAGAAGATCACCGGCGACAATCCGTACGAAACGCCGATGATGATCTACCCGGCCCCCCACTACGCGATGGGCGGTCTCTGGGTCGACTACGAACTCCAGACGACGATCCCGGGCCTGTTCGCGATCGGTGAGGCGAACTTTTCCGACCACGGAGCCAACCGTCTCGGCGCCAGCGCGCTGATGCAGACCCTGGCCGACGGTTATTTCGTCGCCCCGCATACGGTCACCGACTACATGACGAGGTCGGGCGATGCGGTAGGCACCGAAGACTCGGCCTTCGACGCCACCCAGGACCGGGTCGAGAGCCACATCGCAGCACTGGTCGACGTCGGCGGCAGCACGGTTGCCCAGGACTTCCACCGGGAGATGGGCAACGTGATGCTCGACAAGTGCGGCATGTCGCGCACTGCCGAAGGCCTTAGGGAAGCCCTCGCCGAGGTCCGCCGGATCAAGGGCGAGTTCTGGTCGGACCTGCGGGTCGACCCCGGGGTCGAGGAGCTCAATCAGAGCCTCGAGTACGCGAACCGCGTCTCCGATTTCCTCGAGCTGGGAGAGCTGATGTGCCACGATGCTCTGAGGCGCGAAGAATCGTGCGGCGGCCATTTCCGCGAAGAACACCAGACCCCCGACGGCGAAGCTCTGCGCGACGACGATCACTACGCCAAGGTCACGGCCTGGCAATATCGTGGAGACGAAGGCGACCCTATTCCTCACGACGAACAACTCACCTTCGAAGACGTCAAGCTGGCAACAAGGAGCTACAAGTGAATTTCAAGCTCGTCATCTGGAGACAGCACGGACCTGATGAGCAGGGTGGATTCGAGACCCACGAGGTCACCGACATCGACCCCGAGGCGTCCTTCCTCGAAATGCTCGACCAACTCAACGCCCGGCTGGGTCGCGAGAAAAAGCACTCGATCGCCTTCGACAGCGACTGCCGCGAAGGCATCTGCGGCTCATGCGCGCTGGTCATCGACGGCACCCCGCAGGGCCCGCACCAGGTGACCTCCTGCCAGACCTACATGCGTGACTTCGCCGACGGCGCGACGATCAAGGTCGAGCCCTACCGGGCCAACGCGATGCCGGTGATCCGCGATCTCGTCGCCGACCGCTCGGCTCTCGATCGCGTGATCCAGGCCGGCGGCTACATCTCCACGACGACCGGCCCCCAACCCGACCCGAATGCGATGCCCATCGCGCCCGAGGTCCAGGAGCGGGCGATGGACGCGGCGGTCTGCATCGGCTGCGGCGCCTGTGTCGCGGCCTGCCCCAACGGATCGGCCATGCTCTTCACCGGCGCCAAGGTGACCCACCTCAACGTTCTTCCCCAGGGTCAGCCCGAGCGGGCCGATCGCGCCTTCAACATGGTCAATCAGATGGATGCAGAAGGCTTTGGCGGCTGCACCAACTACGGCGAGTGCTCCAGGGTCTGCCCCCAGGAGATCTCACTCGACGTGATCGGCATGCTCAACCGTGAGTACCGCAAGGGCGTGGCGGCCCAGAAGCCGAAGCACCGCGCCAAGATGACCGCCCAGTAGGGCGCCGAAGCTCGCAATTCCGCTGCGACCCTGAGTGCGGACGCGGCAGTCGCACGAGCCGCCGTCGCCGGGTTCTGCCCGGATCCGGCCGGCCGTGGCCGCCCGCGGTCAGACGCCGAGGGAGCGGCCGACGATCTCTTTCATGATCTCGGTGGTACCGCCGTATATCCGGGTGACCCGGTTGTCGGCCCAGGCTCGCGCGATCGGGTACTCGAGCATGTAGCCGTAGCCGCCGTGGAGCTGGACGCATTCGTCGATCACTTTTCCGCAGAGCTCGGTAGTCCACCACTTGCAGGCGGCAGCATCCTCGACTGAGAGCTTGCCGGCATTCAGGGCCATGACGCAGCGGTCCTGGTAGACGGTGGCGATATCGATCTCGGTCTTCATCTCGGCCAGCTTGAAACGCGAGTTCTGGAACGAACCGACCGGCTTGCCGAAGGCGTTTCGCTCCTTCACGTATTCCAGCGTCCAGTCCAGCGCCGCCTGGGCTGAGGCGACGGCGGCCATCGCGATCGAGAGCCTCTCCTGGGCGAGGTTGAAGACCAGGTAGTTGAAGCCCTCGCCCTCGTTGCCGAGCAGGTTCGCCTCGGGAACCGGTACTTCGTTGAAGAAGAGCTCCGCCGTGTCCTGTGAGTGCATGCCGACCTTGTCGAGGTTGCGGCCGCGCTCGAAGCCGTCCATCCCGCGCTCGAGGATCATGATCGACATTCCCCGGTGCTTCTCCTTGGGGTCCGTCTTGACGGCAGTGATGATCAGGTCGGCGTTGATGCCGTTGGTGATGAAGGTCTTGGAGCCGTCGACCACGTAGTGGTCGCCGTCCTTGATCGCTTTGGTCGACATCGAAGCGAGGTCCGAGCCGATGCCCGGTTCGGTCATCGCGATCGCCGTGATCAGGCTGCCGTCAACGATTCCGGGGATCCACCGCTCACGCTGTTCCTCGTTGCAGTATTCGAGGAAGTAAGGCAGGCAGATGTCGTTGTGCAGAGTGATCCCGAGGATCGACCCGATCACTCCGGCGTATGAACCCTCCTCGACGATCACCTGGTTGAAGCGGAAATCGTCGATCCCCATGCCGCCGTATTCCTCCGGGGCGGCGATCGCCAGCATGTTCTTCTCGCCGGCCTTCGCGAAGAGCTCGCGGGGTACAGTTCCGTCTTCCTCCCACTGTTCGAAGTTGGGAGAGATCTCGTCAGCTATGAAGCGTCGTACGCTGTCGCGGAAATCGTCGTGTTCGGGTTCAAAAATATCTCGGTCCATGGACCGAACTCTATTTGAAGAGGAGTTTCAACGAAATGAAGTCAAGCTCAGCAATCGTCTTCGGAGGCGCATCGGGACTCGGCGAAGCCGCCGCCCGCGAACTCGTCTCGGCCGGCCACAAGGTCACCATCGCCGACCTCAACGAAGAGAAGGGCGCGGCACTCGCCGGGGAGATCGGCGTCGACTTCATCCAGGCGGACGTGACAGGTGAGGATTCAGTCAAGGCGGCGATCGAAGCCGCTGCGGGGGCCGACGGAGGACTGCGGATCTGCGTCAACTGCGCCGGGGTCGGGGCTGCGGGCCGGATTGCGAGCGCCAAGCACGGGGCAGCGCCGCTGGCCGGCTACGAGTGGGCGATCAACATCAACCTGATGGGCACGATCAACGTGCTTCGTCTGGCTGCCGAGTCGATGATCGGCAACGAGCCGGACGAGCGGGGCGAGCGTGGTATCTGCATCAACACCGCCTCGATCGCCGCCTACGACGGCCAGATCGGCCAGACCGCGTATGCCGCCTCCAAGGGCGGGGTCGTCGGACTCACCCTCCCGGCCGCCCGGGACCTCTCCCGCGACGCAATCCGGGTGATGACGATCGCGCCCGGTCTGTTCGATACGCCACTGCTGGCGCTACTGCCCGAAGAGGCCCGCAAGGCCCTCGGCGACGGAGTGCCGTACCCGGCCCGTCTCGGCCAGCCCGAGGAATTCGGCGCGCTTGCCGTCCACATCGTCGAGAACCAGATGCTCAACGGCGAGGTGATCCGCCTCGACGGCGCTCTGAGGATGGCTCCCAAGTAGAAGGCGGCAAGAGGGGCTTCCAGGGGCGGCACGGGTAGGCTGCCGTCCCTGTGGACCTCCTTCAGAGCATCTTTCTCGGATTTCTTCAGGGGCTGACCGAGTTCCTGCCGATCTCATCGAGCGGGCACATCCTCGTGGTTCCGGCGATCCTCGGCTGGGAGGACCCGGGAGCGGCTTTTACCGCGGTGATTCAACTCGGCACCGAAGCCGCCGTACTCATCTACTTCCGCAAGGACCTCTGGCAGATCGGCACCACCTGGACCGCTTCGCTGACGCGACCCGAGTTGCGCCGGGAGTTGAACGCGAGGATGGGCTGGTACCTGATTGCCGCGACGATCCCGATCGCCATCCTGGGCTTCGCTTTCCAGAACCAGATCGAGGACGCGGCTCGCAACCTCTGGCTGGTCGGTTCGATGCTGATCGTCTTCGGAGTCATCCTGGGTGTGGCCGACAACGTCGGTTCCCGCAAGCGATCGGTCGGCGACCTCTCTTTCCGGGACGGCGTTCTGATCGGCTTCGCACAGAGCATCGCGCTGATCCCCGGCGTCTCCCGCTCGGGGGCGACGATCAGCGCCGGACTGTTCCTCGGCCTCGAGCGCGCCGCCGCCGCGCGTTTCTCATTCCTGCTCGCTATCCCCGCAGTGGTGCTCAGCGGTTTCTTCCAGCTCTACAAGATCCTCTCCGGCGAGGAGGCGGTAGGCGAACCGCTGGTCAACGTCGCGGTCGCGACAGTGGTCGCTTTCGTGACCGGCTACGCGGTCATCGCCTGGTTCCTGCGCTACCTCTCCAACAACTCTTTCGCGATCTTCGTCGGGTACCGCCTCGTTCTCGGTACCGGCGTGCTCATCCTCACCGCCGCCGGCCTGATCTCGGTCTAGCGCCTCGCCGCCCGCCCTAGAGGGCGGTGAGCAGTATCTCCAGGGCGACCCAGCCGACCAGCATGGCGACGGTCGGGACCTCGAAGAAGGTCATCGCGAAAGGAACCGGTACGAGCACCACTATGCGCGACTTCGGGGCCAGGATGAGGTGCAGCCCGCCGAGCAGCAGCACCGGCATGAACAGGCTGATCGCGAAAGACCCGGCCTGCTCGTCGACCGCTCCGATCAGGAATCCCGTTGCGACGGCCAGCACGAGGTAGATCGCGATGAATGCCGGCGAGCCGAGTCGACGCTCGATGTAGGCGCCGAAGATCCAGAGTCCGGCAACGCCGACCAGCATCTGCCAGAAGTTGAGGTGAGGGATCTCGCCGAAGGCGTAGAGGATCACGTTCACCAGCACCAGCAGGGCCGTCGCCCGGACCGGTCCCCTGGCCTCCATCGTATCTCGGAACGGGATCAACGGATCAGGCTGCGATGCTGCGTCCGGATGCCTCGCGGGCGCTCTCGTCCGCGTGGTAGGAGCTTCGCACGAGCGGCCCCGCGGCGACCGACTCGAAGCCGATCTCGCGAGCGGCCTTTTCGAGCGCCTCGAACTCTTCCGGGTGCCAGTAGCGCACCACCGGCAGGTGGTTCTCGGTCGGCCTCAGGTACTGGCCGACGGTCAGGATCTGCACGCCGTGCTCGCGAAGTATGCCGAAGGTCTCGACCATCTCGTCGAACTCCTCGCCCAGCCCGACCATCAGGCCGGACTTGGTGATCACTTCACCATCACCCATCTCCTTCGCCATCCGCAGCACGCGTGCGGACCGAAGGAAAAGCGAGCCGCGACGGGCCTTGGGGTAGAGCCGTGGCACTGTTTCGACGTTGTGGTTGAAGACATCGGGCCGCTCGTGAACGACGCGTGCCAGCGGCATTTCCTGACCACGGAAGTCGGGGGTGAGGATCTCGACCTTGCAGTCGGGGGCCTGTCGGCGGATCGAGCGGATCACGCCGACGAAAGCGCTGGCGCCGTAGTCCGGCAGGTCGTCGCGGTCGACCGAGGTGATCACCGCGTGCCTCAGACCGAGCTTGCTGACCTGATTGGCGACCTTGAGCGGCTCGAGAGGGTCGTCGAAGGACGGCTTGCCGGTCTGCACGTTGCAGAAGCCGCAGCGGCGGGTGCAGACGTCGCCGAGGATCATGAAGGTCGCGGTGCCGCGTTCCCAGCATTCGCCGATGTTGGGGCAGGCCGCCTCTTCGCAGACGGTGCTCAGGCCTTCATCGCCGATCGTCGACTTGAGTTTGCGATAGGTCGGACCACCCGGCGGCGGAACCTTCAGCCAGGAGGGTTTGCGTGAGCGAAACGGGATCGCTCCTTCGACGTCTGCGCTGGCGCCGCCCGGGTTCGCCCGCGAACGGGTGACGTGGATGCGTTCAGCTGTCGTGTCGGAGGGCGGGTTCATCAGCGCTATGCCAGATTACGGCTTCGCGGTGGCGGTCGGACTGATCGCGATTTCCGCGGGCGGCACGATCGTGGTGTCGCGACCGATCAGCGCCGCAAGCTGCTCACCGAATGCCAGACCGGCCGTTGTCACCGTGGGGGCCGAACCGGTCTCCTCGAGGATCGAAGTGACCCGACACTGGTCGATCCCGCAGGAGGTGATTGCCGAGAACGGCTCCAGATCGCAGTCGAGGTTGAGGGAGACACCATGGCTGCTGACTCCGCGGCTGATCCTCAGTCCGATCGAACCGATCTTTCGAACCTCTCCCTTGGCGACAGGGACCGACATCGTCTCGGTGGTGGCGTCCGGGGGAATCGCTTCGCCGGTCCAGATTCCGGTGAGGCCGTCGATCGTCCCGGCCGACACCTGCCAGCGCGCCGCGGTGCTGATCATGGCTGCCTCGAGTGTGGCGACGAATCCGGCCACATCGGCCCGGTCGAGGCCGCCTGGTTGCCGGCCGATCCGGCGCAGGTCGATGATCGGGTAGGCGACCAGCTGTCCCGGCCCGTGGTAGGTCACCCGACCGCCGCGCGGGCTGTCGAATACCTCGATCCCGCGCTCGCGGTACCAGTCGGTGTCGTGATGGAGGTCCTGCGGTTCGGTGCGTCGTCCGCGGGTATAGGTCGGCGGGTGTTCCAGCAGCAGGAGCAGGTCGCCGATCTCGCCGGCCTGGCGACGGCAGACCAGGTCCTCCTGCACGGCCGACATCTCCCCGTACTCGCGGATCCCGAGCATCGAAATCGAGATGTCAGAGTCCATCGCTCACCCTTCGCGCCTCGGGCACGGTGTCGCAGGCGGTTCGGCGCGGGCAGGGGTCACGCGATTTTGTCCGGCTCCTCCAGGTTCGAACGGACCCCGGCCAGAAAGGCGGCGGCTTCGGCGCCGTGGAGGATGCGGTGATCGCAGGCGAGGCTGACCTCCATCACGTGGGCGCCGACGATCGCACCCTCGCGCACCACGGGTCGTTCGGCCACCTCACCCACCGCCAGCGTCGCGGCCTGGCCGCCGTGGATCACCGGATCGAAGTCCCGCAGGCCGAATTCGCCCAGGTCGAAGATGGTGAAAGTGCCACCGGAAAGTCCGGCTGCGGTGATCTGGCCACTTGCTGCCTTGTCGGTGAGTCGGCTGCGCTCTACCGAGATCTCGGCCAGACTGAGCCGGTCGGCGTCGCTGATCGTCGGCACGACATGTGTGCCCTCGCCGGAGATAACGAAACCGATATTCACCCGCGAGTAGAGCTCGAGCCCGCCGTCCCTGTAGCTGCCGTTGGCCCGTGGGTGATCACGCAGTGCCAGTGCCACGGCTTTGACCACCATGTCGCCGAGAGAAGGCACCGGCTCGCCCCCGGCGGCTGCCGCGCTGAAGGCTGCGCGTACCTCGACCGCCCGGGACATGTCGATGTCGGCTCGGTAATAGACATGCGGCACGGTCGCCTTGGCCTCCGCCATGCGACGGGCGACGGTCTGCTCTGTCCGCCCGAGCTCGACACGCTCGGTGTCGCCCTTGGCGCTTGCGGAGCGCGCTGGTCGGATTGGCCTGACTCATGGGCTCACCCTACCGCCGCCTGACCGCAGACCGGCAAGTCCCGCCCGGTGCCGGGCGGGTCTTGGCGGACGGCGGGGTTGGGTAGTGTCATTCGGAGTAACGCTCCAGACGACAGGCACCAACCACGCTACCCCGGAAACGGAGAGAGGTCTCATGTCACCCGAGAATCCGGAACTCGATCCGACCGAGGCGGAGGAGTGGCTGGATGCGGTCGAGGACGTTGTCGAGCACGACGGTCCCGAGCGGGTCGAACACCTGCTCGGCAGGGCGGTTGACCGGGCCAGGGGCCTGGGCGCGGCGATACACACCAGCGGGCCGACGCCGTATGTGAACACGATTCCTGCCGACCGGGAGCCGGAGCTTCCCGGCAACCCGGAACTGGAGAAACGCGTCCGCTCGATGGTGCGCTGGAACGCGATCGCCGCCGTGCTTCGGGCCAACGCAGAGTCCTCCGAGCTCGGCGGCCACATTGCCTCGTACCAGTCGGCGGCGATGCTCTACGAGATCGGTTTCAACCACTTCTGGCACGCGCCGAGCGCCAACCACGACGGCGACATGGTCTACATCCAGGGCCACAGCTCGCCCGGTATCTACGCGCGCTCTTTCCTCGAAGGACGCATCAGCGAAGAGCAGATGCTCGGCTTCCGGCAGGAGGTCTCGAGCGAGGCGGGCCTGAGCTCTTATCCGCATCCGTGGCTCATGCCCGACTACTGGCAGTACCCGACCGTGTCGATGGGCCTGGGCCCGATCATGGCGATCCACCAGGCCTACTTCATGCGATACCTCGATGACCGCGGTCTGAGAGACACGGAGGGTCGCAAGGTGTGGGCATTCCTCGGCGACGGCGAAACCGATGAACCCGAGACCCTGGGCGAGATCGCCCTGGCCGGCCGCGAGCAGCTCGACAACCTGGTCTTCGTCGTCAACTGCAACCTCCAGCGGCTCGACGGGCCGGTCTACGGCAACGGCAAGATCATCCAGCAGTTGGAAACGGTCTTCCGCGGGGCCGGGTGGAACGTGATCAAGGTGATCTGGGGCCGGCGGTGGGACCCGCTTCTGTCAGAGGATGACGATGGTCTGCTGGTCCGGCGAATGGACGAAGCGGTCGACGGCGAATACCAGGTCTACAAGTCCCGCGACGGCGCTTACGTGCGCGAACATTTCTTCGGGGCCTATCCCGAACTCGCCAAGCGGGTCGAGGGGATGAGTGACGCGGAGATCTGGAACCTCAACCGCGGCGGTCACGACGCGCGCAAGGTCTACGCCGCCTACGAAGCCGCGTCGAAGCACACCGACCAGCCGACGGTGATCCTCGCCAAGACGATCAAGGGCTATGGAATGGGCGAGGCCGGCGAGGGCCAGAACATCACCCACCAGCAGAAGAAGATGAACGTCGAGGCGCTGCGTTCATTCCGCGACCGGTTCGGGCTGGACATCCCGGACGAGGCGGTCGAGCAGATCTCCTTCTACCGTCCCGACGACGATACGCCAGAGATGAAGTACCTCAGAGAGCGCCGCGAAGCGCTCGGCGGTTACCTGCCACAGCGCCGCGAGCGGATCGACGACCCGATCGAGATACCGGACCTCGACGTATTCTCCGGTCAGCTGAAGGGCTCGGGCGATCGCGAGATCTCGACAACCATGGCTTTCGTCCGGGTGCTGGCGGCCCTGCTGCGCGACAAGCAGCTCGGCGATCGTGTGGTGCCGATCGTGCCGGATGAGTCGCGCACTTTCGGGATGGAAGGGATGTTCCGCCAGATCGGCATCTACTCTCACGTCGGTCAGCTCTACGAGCCGGAAGATGCCGGCTCGATGATGTTCTACAAAGAGGACAGGGAGGGCCAGATCCTGCAGGAAGGGATCAACGAGGCAGGCGCGATGTCGGCCTGGATCGCCGCCGCGACCTCTTACTCCAACCACGACACCCAGATGGTCCCTTTCTACGCCTTCTACTCGATGTTCGGCTTCCAGCGGGTCGGTGATCTGATCTGGGCCGCCGGTGACTCCCGCGCCCGGGGATTCCTGCTCGGTGCGACGGCCGGCCGGACGACGCTGAACGGCGAAGGCCTTCAGCACGAGGACGGTCACAGCCACGTTCTCTCGCAGACCGTGCCCAACTGCCTTTCCTACGACCCGGCCTACGGCTACGAAATCGCGGTCATCGTCCAGGACGGCCTGCGGCGCATGATCACCGAGCAGGAAGACGTCTTCTACTACCTGACGATCGAGAACGAGAACTACCAGCACCCGGCGATGGCCGAAGGGGCCGAAGAGGGGATCCTCAAAGGCATGCACAGGGTCCGTGGGGTCGAGGGCGGTGAGCCTGCCGTCAGGCTGCTCGGCTCGGGAGCGATCCTGCGCCAGGCGCTGGAGGCCGCGGACCTGCTGGCGGAGAACCACGATCTCCGGGCCGAGGTCTGGAGTGTGACCAGCTACACCGAACTGCGCCGCGAGGCCCTGAGTGCCGATCGCGAAGCCAGGCTGACCGGCGTGGCCGCCAGGACGCCGTGGGTCACGGAGTGCCTCGGCTCCGAGCCGGGTCCGCCGACCGTGGCCGTCAGCGACTACATGAAAGCCCTGCCCGACGGGATTCGTGCCTGGGTACCGGGCCGCTACGAAGTCCTCGGAACCGACGGCTTCGGCCGCAGCGACTTCCGGGCCGATCTGCGTGACTTCTTCGAGGTGGACGGTCGCCATATCGCGGTCGCCGCCCTGCACGGGCTGGCCGAATCGGGTGAGGTCGCGAGATCCGTCGTAGAAGAGGCCATCGAAACCTACGGAATCGACACCGACCGTCCCGACCCCGCCCGCCTGTGAGCCAGGTCAAGGTCCCCGACATAGGAGATTTCACCGACGTACCCGTGATCGAGGTGCTGGTCGCGGTCGGGGATGAGGTCGAAGCCGAACAGGGTCTGATCACGCTGGAGTCCGACAAGGCAACGATGGAGGTCCCGGCTCCTCACGCCGGAGTCGTCGAAGAGTTGCTGGTGGAAGAAGGCGACGAAGTCAGCGAGGGATCGCCGGTCGCCGTGATCTCGGGTGGCGACGCCGACCGAAGCGGCGAGGCGGCACCAGCAGACGACACCGGCGTCGCCGGAGACCCGGGCCAAGCAGCGCAGATGCCGCTCGGCGAAGGGGCGGTCTCCAGAGAGGAGGGGCAGCCGGAAGGGGAGCAGGGTGGAAACAACGAGGTTTATGCCAGCCCGTCGGTGCGCCGGATCGCCCGTCAGCGCGGCATCGACCTGAGTCGGGTCGAAGGCACAGGTCGCAAAGGCCGGATCACCGTCGAGGACGTGGAAGCCTCGGAGAGCAGGGGATCCGACAGGGGTGCGGGCGAAAGCACCGCCTCCGGCGGCGGTATCGAAGGGCTCGAGATGGCCCCGTGGCCAACGGTCGACCATTCGAAGCACGGTGAGGTCGAGCGGGTGGAACTCTCCCGCATCAAGCAGATATCCGGTCCGAACCTGACTCGCAACTGGGTGCACATACCGCATGTCACCCATCACGACGAAGCCGACATCACCGACCTCGAGGCCTTCCGCAAGCGGATCAACTCCGAACAGGACGTCAAGGTGACCATGGTCGCCCTCCTGCTCAAGGCCTGTGTGCCGGTCCTCAGGCAGTACCCCGAATTCAACTCGTCTCTCGACGGCGACAGCCTCGTCCTCAAGCGCTACTACCACCTCGGATTCGCCGCCGATACCCCTCAGGGGCTGCTCGTGCCGGTGATTCGGGACGTCGACCAGAAGGGCCTTCTCGAGGTCGCCGAAGAACTGGTCGAGCTCTCCGGCAAGGCCAGGGAAGGCAGGCTGGGGCCGACCGAGATGGCGGGCGCCACCTTCACGATCTCCTCACTGGGCGGAATCGGCGGCACCGGCTTCACCCCGATCGTCAACGCGCCGCAGGTGGCGATCCTCGGGGTTACCCGTGCTGCCATCAAGCCGGTCTGGGACGACGGTGCCGGGCAGTTCGTCCCCCGGCTGATGGTGCCCCTGTCGCTCTCTTACGACCACCGCGTGGTTGATGGCGCCGCCGCCGCACGCTTCAGCGCCTCACTGGCGAAGGTGCTCGGGGACTTCCTCAGGGTTGTGCTCTGATGACAGCTCGGACGGGCGGTGGAACCGGTCGAAGGGTGGTCGTGATCGGCTCCGGCCCGGCCGGGTATACCGCCGCCTTCCGCGCTGCCGACCTCGGTCTCGAGGTAACCCTCGTCGAGCGCTACGAGACCCTCGGCGGCGTCTGCCTCAACGTCGGCTGCATCCCTTCGAAAGCCCTGCTCCACGCTGCCAGGGTCATGGCAGAGGTCGAGGAGGCTGAGGACTTCGGCATCTCCTACGGTAAGCCGAAGCTCGATATCGAGCGTCTCGATGAGTGGAAAGGTGAGGTCGTCGGCAAGCTGACCGGAGGCCTGGCCGGGCTGGCCAGGCGTCGAAAGGTCGAGGTCGTCACCGGCGAGGCCCGTTTCAGATCGCCAGACCAAGTCGAGGTGGAAGGCGAGCCGATCGCTTTTGACACCTGCATCATCGCCGCGGGCTCCAGGCCCGTCGAGCTGCCGGGGCTACCGGCGGATGATCGCATCGTCGACTCCACGGGAGCCCTCCGGCTCGAAGGCCCGCCGAAGAGCATGCTCGTGGTCGGCGGCGGCATCATCGGTCTCGAGATGGCCTGTGTGTATGACGCGCTGGGCACCAGGGTCAGCGTGGTCGAGCTGACCGACACGCTGATCCCCGAATGCGACCGTGATCTGGTCAAGCCGCTGCAGAAACGCATCGAGGGACGCTACGAAGCGATAATGACCGGCACCGAAGTGACCGGCATGGAAGCCCAGAAGAGCGGCATCAAGGTCAGCTTCAGCGGCGACGATGCTCCGGGGAACGAGCGCTTCGACCAGGTTCTGATCGCGGTCGGACGCCGGGCCAACGGTGATCGACTCGACCTGGAAAAGGCCGGCGTACAGGTTGACGGGCGCGGTGTGATCGCCGTCGATGAGCGTCAGCGGACCAGCACCCCGGGCATCTTCGCGATCGGCGACATCACCGGTGACCCGATGCTGGCCCACCGCGGCAGCTTTCAGGGAATCGTCGCGGCCGAGAACGCAGCCGGGGAGGATGTCACCTACGACGCGCGATCCGTACCCGCGGTCGCGTATACGGACCCCGAGATCGCCTGGGCCGGACTGACCGAGAACGAGGCGCGGGAGCGGGGCGTCGAATACGAAGTCGGCAAGGTTCCCTGGGCGGCTTCGGGTCGCGCCCTGGCTACCGGGCGCCCTGAAGGACTGACCAAGGTTCTCACCGTGCCCGAAACCGGCCGCATCCTCGGGGCCGGCGAGGTCGGTCCGAACGCCGGCGAGTTGATCGCCGAAATCGTGCACGCGATCGAGATGGGTTCGACCGCGCGCGATATCGCTCTGACGATGCACCCCCACCCGACGCTCTCGGAGACGGTCAGGATTGCGGCCGAAGCGGCCGAAGGCGTCGCGACCGACATCTACGCGCCCAGGCGCTGAGCCCTAAGGACGAACCTTGCGGTCATGAGGCGAGCGGGGGAGGGTCTCGGAGGGTTCCGCTTCAGTCGACCGGTCCGACGGGCCGGGGCTTGATCAGGCGTGGGTGGCCCAGCCGTCGACTGCCCGGGCCGCCTCGGGGATCGCCTCGGAGATCGTCGGGTGCGGGTGGATGATCCGGGCCAGTTCCTGGTAGCCACCTTCGAGGGCGATGGTGTTGACCAGCTCGGCAATCATGTCGCAGGCGCGGTTGCCGACGACATGGGCGCCGAGGATCTCGCCGTACTCGGTATCGACGACCAGCTTGACCATGCCGTCACGGTCGTCATAGACGGTGCCTGCCCCGACTCCGCCCAGCTTGAACTTGCCGGTCTTGATCTCGTGCCCGGCCTCCTTGGCCTGGGCCTCGGTCATGCCTACGCTGGCAACCTGGGGGTGGCAGAAGGTCGCGCCCGGAATCAGGTCCAGGTTCAACGGATGGGTCTTTTCGCCGGCTGCGTGCTCGGCTGCGACCACGCCCTCTTCCTGTGCCTTGTGGGCCAGGGCGGGTCCGCGCGTCAGGTCCCCGATCGCGTAGACCTTGTCGTTCGAGGTGACCTGATTCTCGTCGACCTCTACCTTGCCGGCATCGTCCACCTTGATCCCGGCGGCATCGAGACCGAGCGGGTCGGTGTCGGGACGGCGCCCACCGGCGATCACCAGATAGTCGACCTCGGCGGCGTTGTCTCCGTAGGTGAACTTGACCGATTCAGCTCCGGCTTCAACGTTTTCGACCGGGGTGCCCGTCGAGATTTCTATTCCCTGCTTCTTGAAAGTCCGCTCGACCACGCGGGCCGCGTCTTTGTCTTCTGCCGGAAGGATCTGGTCCAGCATCTCGATCAGCTTGACCTCGGTGCCGAAGCGGATGTAGGCCGAGGCGATCTCGCTCCCGGAGGCCCCGGCGCCGACCACGGCGATGCTCCCGGGCTGCTCGGGCAGCGACCAGGCGCCCCAGGTATCGACCACACGATCCGAGAATTCGACCCCCGGAATCGGCTGGGCGATCGAACCGGTGGCCAGAATCACCTTGCCGGCTTCATAGGTCGTATCGCCGACCTTGACGTTGCCATCGGCCGTGAGCTCCCCTTCTCCATCGATCAACTCGATCCCGTTCTTCTTGAAGAGCCCTTCGACCCCGCCCTCGAGGCCGGCCGACACATCGGTCCGGCGCTTGCCGAGAGCGTCCCAGTCGAGTTCTGCGCCCTCGGTCCTGACTCCGATCTCTGCGCTGTTCTTCGCGTCGTCCAGGACCTCAGCCGTATGCAGCATCGTCTTGGCCGGGATGCAGGCGTAGTTCAGACAGCGGCCACCGGCCTTGTCGCGCTCCACGACCGCGGTGTTCTTGCCGAGTTGGGCGGCCCTGATCGCGGCAACGTAGCCGCCTGGTCCGCCACCGATAACGATTACATCGAAGGAGTTTTCAGCCATTGTCCGGCGAGACTATACGACCGTCCGCCGCAGCCCTATTCACCGTTCGAGCGGGCCGAAGGATGCTTCGGCATCTGGATCCGGGCCATCGCTTTGACCATGTACCAGAACAGAATGCTGAGTCCGATCGAAAGGACGAGGGTGCTGATGAACTGGAGCAGCGTTCCGGCCACGACGAGGCCGGCGATCGCGGCGATGATCAGCAGGACGAGCAGCATCTGGAAGCCGAGTACGGCCCAGTAGCGGGCCTGCCACATGCCGACGAACATCACACTCATGATCATCGCGGTCAGGACCAGCTGGGCGATGTTGGGCTGGCTGCCGTTGACCTCGGCTCCGGTGAAGGCGGCGATCGCAGTCGAGACCCAGAAGATCGCGGCGACCACGGCCGCGAACATCGCGCCCACCGTGACCACGGTCGGGCGCTCTCCGTCCTCCAGGGGATCCAGGGATTCCCTCGCCGCCTGGTTCTTCAGCTCGGCCTTGGCGTAGCCGGCCTTCATCGCATCGGGTTCGCCGCGACGCGCCTTACCCCCGGGGGGTCGGTCTTCCTGAGGTTCAGCCACCGGGGGCCACCTCGCCTCCGACCGAAGCGAAGGACCGGCGCAGGTCCTCCGCCACGCCGGCGGGATCGGCTGCGTCGCGAATCGCCCTGACCACGCAGATCCTTCGGGCCCCGGCGTTCAGGACCTCCTTCACGTTGCCGGGGTCGATGCTTCCGATCGCGAAGAAGGGCAGGGTCGTATTGCGGGCGGCGTAGGTGACGAGGTCGAGTCCGACCGCCGGGCGACCCTCTTTGGTCGGTGTCTCCCAGACCGGGCCGACGCTGATGTGGTCGACTCCGGCCGCGGCATCGATCTGCTCGGTCGAGTGGGTCGAAAGGCCGATCAGGGCGTCGTTGCCGACGATGCGCCGAGCCTCTTCCACCGACATGTCGTCCTGGCCGATATGGACCCCGTCGGCCCGACAGTGGACGGCCAGGTCGGGGTCGTCATTGACGAAGAACGGGACCCCGTAGGTATCGGCCAGCCTGCGGAAAGTCTGGGTGGCCCGGTCGATCAGTCGGCCGTCACCGGACTTCTCCCGGAGTTGGATCACGTCCACGCCACCGTCCAGCGCGGCACGCAGCAGCGGCTCGGGGTCTTCCCCGCCGGGACGCGCGTCACAGACGAAGTAGAGCCGCGCGTTGCGCAGCCGCTCCCGCCTGAGATTTCCGATGCCGTCCGGGGTCGCGTAAGCCATGGCCTAAGTATCCCAGCGCCCGGCTCCGGTCGCGGCGGCGCCGCGGCTGCCCGGCCGCCGGGTCGTGGCGCCGCGGCCCGGTAGGATCGGAGCAGACCTGCGGGAGTCCCGGAGAGGGGCTGAGAGGGCGGCTCACGGCCGCCGACCGCCTGAACCTGATCCGGGTAATGCCGGCGCCAGGGAGCGGGCGGCGTATCTCGCGGAGAGGATCGAACTGAACGCCGCCGATATCGAAAACACCCGAGAGCGCAGTTTTGACGCGATCGTGGTCGGCGGCGGCCTGATCGGCCTCTCGATCGCCTTCGATCTCGACCGCCGGGGGGCCAGTACCGCCGTAATCGAAGCCGGGCCGCAGGTCGGGCGTTCAGCCTCGTGGGTGGCGGCGGGCATGCTGGCTCCGGTCGGTGAGCTCGACTTCGGTGAACCGGCGCTGCTGGAGATCAACCTGGCTTCGGCTGACCTGTACCCCGACTTCGTCGCTTCGGTCGAGGCGGCCTCCGGGACCGACGTTGACTACAGCCGGCGCGGCGGCCTCCACGTAGCCCTCGACCGGGACGAGTCCGAGGCTCTCAAGCGCCTGCTCGAACTACAGATCAGGCTTGGCCTTCAGTCGGAGTGGCTCGGCCCGTCGGCCTGTCGGCGGATCGAACCCGGCCTTTCTCCCGGCCTCAACGGAGCGATCATGGCCGAAGGTGACGGCATGGTCGATCCGCGGGCCCTGACCACGGCCCTGGCCCTGGCTCTGGAGAATCGCGGGGTACCGGTCCTGACTTCGACTGAAGTCGCGGCGCTCGAAATCAGCGGTGACCGCGCCACCGGCGTGAGGCTTGCGGATGGTTCGCGCCTGTCGGCCGGTGCCGTCATCGCCGCTGCTGGTGCCGAAACCGGCAGGGCGGGATGGCTGCCCGAATCCGCCCGCCCGCCGGTCCGCCCGGTCAAGGGACAGGTGCTCGAGCTTCGCGGTGAAGCCGCCGACCCGGTTTGCCAGCGCATGCTCGCTTCGGAGAGGTCCTACATCGTTCCCCGGTCAGACGGCCGACTGGTGATCGGTGCAACGGTGGAGGAGATGGGCTTCGACACCTCGGTGACTGCCGGCGGAATCCACGAACTGCTGCGAGAGTCCTATCGAGTGCTGCCCGACCTGGCCGAACTCGAATTCATCGGTGCTACTGCCGGCCTCAGGCCCGGTACGCCGGACAACCTGCCGGTTGTCGGTGCGACCGATACTGCCGGTCTACTGATGGCCAGCGGCCACTACCGGAACGGCATCCTGCTGGCTCCGATCACGGCCGCGACTGTTGCTGACATTGTCGAATCCGGCGCCGAACCGGGGGCAGCACCGGAAGGCCCGATGGCCACCACCACCCCCCGCCGCTTCGCGGGAGCGACGACATGAGGATCATCCTCAACGGAGAACAACGGCAGATCGACGGCGAGGCGGACCTCGAGCAGGTCGTGAGGCTGGCCGGAGGCGACAGTGACCGACCCGGCCTGGCGGCAGCCCTCGACGGCGAAGTCGTCCCCAGATCGCAGTGGGCCACGACCGAGATCAGGGAGGGGGCCCGGATCGAAGTCGTCGCGGCGATTCAGGGCGGTTCCGGCGAGTGGCAACTTGGCGGTCGTAGCTGGAATTCACGCCTGATCGCCGGCAGTGGAGGCTTCCGCTCACTCGAGCAGATGTCGACCGCGCTCGAAGCTTCCGGCACCGAGATCGTCACGGTCGCCCTGCGCCGCCTGGACCCCTCTGCCCGCGGCTCGGTCATGGACGTGATCTCGAGACTCGGACTCTTCGTTCTCCCGAACACCGCCGGCTGCTACACCGCCCGGGATGCGGTCAAGACGGCGAAGCTTGCCCGAGAGGCCTTCGAAACCGACTGGATCAAGCTCGAGGTGATCGGCGACGACCGCACCCTGCTGCCCGACGCGCCGGAGCTGCTCGCTGCCGCAGAACAGCTCACCGGCGACGGCTTCACCGTGCTCCCGTACACCACCGATGACCCCGTTCTTGCCGCGAGGCTCGAAGCCGTTGGTTGCGCCGCCGTCATGCCGCTGGGCTCGCCGATCGGTTCGGGAGCCGGGATCCGCAACCCGTACAACATCTCGATCATCGTCGAAAACGCCGCGTGCCGGTGATCCTCGATGCCGGTATCGGTACCGCCTCCGACGCCACCATCGCGATGGAACTCGGCTGTGACGCCGTTCTGCTCGCTTCGGCCATCTCCCGGGCCGAAGAACCAGCCCTGATGGCCAGGGCGATGCGGCAGGCCGTCGATGCGGGCCACTGCGCCCGCCACGCCGGCCGCATCCCCCGCCGCCTCCACGCCGAGGCTTCCACACCCGACGAGGGCCTGCCCGGCCTGGGCTGATCCCGGTTCGGCACGTAGGGGCACCGCCGAGTCGCGGGCCGGAGAAATGCCCCCGGTCGGATTCGAACCGACGACTCACAGGTTAAAAGCCTGCAGCTCTAACCAGCTGAGCTACGGGGGCCCGGCAATACTGCCAGCCGTGCCCGCCTCGCGACTTTTCGGCCCCGTTGACGAGGGTCGCTCCCGGGGCTCCGCCGAGGGCGAATCAGGGTTGCCCTTCGCATACGCCCAGCAGGGTCTCGGACAGTTCGATCGCCCCGGCGATGTCCGGCTCGCGACCGATCGCGATATTCGCCCAGACCAGCGCTGCCGCCGTCATCTCGATCGCGTCGATGATGTTTTCCGGGACCTCCAGCCGCGGGGCTTCCTGTTCGAGCAGGTTTCTGATCGCGAATTTCGATCGCTGGGCGACCATTCCCTCGCGGTCGAGCAGCAGGCGCATCGTCAGGGCCGGCTCCCGGGCGGCGAAGTCACTGAGCGGGGTGAACGCCGCCGCCAGCTCGAGGAAAAGCCGCATGACATCGAGCAGCCGGTCCGTGCCCGTGCCTTCGGCGACCGGCAAGACTTCGGCAAACCATTCATCGACCAGGCCGGCGAAAACCTCCTCGAGCAGATCCTCGCGTTCCCCGACCCAGCGGTAGAGGGTCGTGCGTCCGATGCCGAGCCCCGAAGCGACGGTCTGCATCTCGACCCTCTCACCCGAAACAAACTGGCTCATGGCCAAGAGGACCGCGTCCTCACGGACCGGACGCCTGAAGCCCGGGCTTTGCCGACCGTCGGTTTCTGCCTCCGCGTCGGTCGGATCGGCCTTTTCGAGTTCGCTGCCGGCCATCGTGTACGGGAGTCTAGAGCATGATGGGACAGAAGTTCAGAGAAGTTCCATCCGAAACACTTGACAGGAATGTTCCACTACTGCTATCTTCGCCGGAAAGGTGGCCGCAATTGACATCCGAGCCCGAACGAATCCTTCGATGAAAGCAAGGACATGAACCCGAACCTGACCGCAGACCCAGCCGATCTCGACATCAGTGACCTCTCGCTGTGGAATGACGGACCTCCGCACGAAATCTTCCGTGAGCTTCGTGGACAGGATCTCCACTTCAGCCGTCTCGGAGACTTCCCGCACGAACAGGGCTTCTGGTCTGTGGTCACTTTCGACGACATCGCGACCGTCGGCCGCGACCATGAGACTTTCTCTTCCGAACGCAGCATCCTCGTGGTGGACAGCCTCGCGACCGAGCCGGGGGAGCCGGATCCGCTCGATATCGGCGCCCACATGCTGATCACCCAGGACCCTCCGCGGCACGACCGGTTGAAGGCTCTTGTCCAGCGAGCTTTCACCCCGAAGACCTCTCTCGACCACGCCGATCGCATCCGCGAGATCATCAACCTGGTCTACGACAACGCGCTCGAAGGGCACCCCGACGGCCGGATCGACCTGGTCAAGGACGTCGGCGTCTTCGTCCCCTCGATGGTGATCGGCGACATGCTCGGCGTTCCGCGTGAAGATGCCGAGCAGCTGGTCGACTGGACCAACCGCACTTCGGCCTTCGAAGACCCCCGACTGGTACCGGATCTGGCAGAGCTGTGGCGGGCCTTCGAAGAGTTCTTCCCGTACGTGGACGGCATGGTCAAGCGAGCGGGAGAAGAACCCGACCGACGACCTGACCACAGCGATCATCCAGGCTGAAGTCGACGGCGAGAACCTATCCCACGAAGAGGTCCTGATGTTCTTCTTCCTGCTCATGGTCGCCGGAAACGACTCGACCCGGGCCGTCTTCACCTCGGGCATGAAGAGCCTGGTGGACGACCCCGAGCAGATGGACCTCGTCCGCTCCGGGGCGGTTCCGCTCGAGCAGGTGGTCGAGGAGTTCGTGCGCTTCCACCCGGCCTTCGCCTACATGCGTCGCACCGCCACCCGCGACGTCGAACTCTCGGGGGCCGAGGTCAAGGCCGGCGACAAGCTGGCGCTCTGGTACGTCTCCGGCAACCGGGACGAAAAAGTCTTCGACAACCCCGACTACTTCGATGTTCGGCGCGACCCGAACCCCCACCAGGGCTTTGGAGGCGGCGGCCGTCACTTCTGCCTCGGTGCCGGCCTTGCCCGGCTCGAGTTGAAACTCTGGATCGAAGAGACACTGAAGCGGTTCGACTCGATCGAGATGGACGGTCAGTCCGAGCGGCTCAGCTCGACCTTCCTCAACCAGTGGTACTCGATGCCGGTGAAGCTGGGCTGATCCGCAGGTCAGGCTGAGAGATCAGCCGGACCGGACGGTTTCGTTTCGCAGTTTCAAGTGCCGGCCGGAGGGTCGTCGCGGTCCCGTTCGAACTGCTCCAACTCTCCCCGCAGGTATACGTTGAGAGTCAGATCCGGTGAAACCCGCTCGCCCATCTCGAGGTCTGCCCGCCAGGCGCGGATCCGGGCATCGAGGGTCGGAGCCTTGAAGAACTCGACCGAGCCTTCGCCGACTTCGGAATAGACCTGTCGCCAGTCGTGGAGGTTCGCGAGCTTGTCGGCAACATAGATGGCCGCACAGTCGGGACCCGCCCCCGCGGCCGATTCCCGCAAGGCCTGTTTGCGTTCCTCCCAGTCTTCGATACCCGGGTCTTCGGTCAGCGCCGCGACGAGGCAACCCACCCGTTCGCCAAAGCTGGCGAATACGTCATCGACGGTGAAGCTCGAGTCTTCGACCGTGTCGTGGAGCAGACCAGCGGCCAGGACCTCTTCGTCGAAGCCTTCGTCATGGAGAAGCTGGGCAACCTGGATCGGATGCTCGAAGTAAGGCCTGCCGTGGCCGCCGCGAGTATGGTCGGCATGCGCCCTCTTCGCCGCCGAGAAGGCCAGGGAAAGGCTCACCGATTCGGCCACGAAAGGGGGGACCTCCGTCCCCGGCTCGGGATGGAGTTCAGGGTGCATTGCCGTCATCCTCCGACGTGCTCCCGGGGCGTGTCCGCCATCGGTTCCACGGCCAGGCCCCGTCGATCTCCACCTCGAGCGAGAAGCTGAGCACGATCCGGATCAGCACGATGGCTCCGAGGACGGCGACGCTCTCCAGCGTCGGGTCCACCACGATCGTTCGCACGATGTCGCCGATGATCAGGACCTCGAGGCCGAGCAGGATCACCCGTCCGAGATTGCGCCGCAACCTGGTGTAGGAGTTCCTGGTCCGATTGAGCAGGTCGCGTGCGTAGAGAGAAAAGGCGCCGATCGCGCCCACCACGAGGATCGCGACGCCGACTGCCTCAACGACCTTGGCGACGTCGCCGATTGTCTCTTCGTAGGACACGGGGACACGGTATCCCATCAACAGCGTGTCGATAGCGCGTCAGCTCGAGATCTCTCCTCCGTAGATCGCCCGTGTCCAAACCAGACGGATCGTCTCGCTCACGGATTCCAGGCTTCCTTCGATCTCCCCTCCAACCAGGTCCAGCATCATGCTGATGTTCATGAGCACGAGCGCCCGGGCAACCGTTTCGGGATTCGCTACCGAGGCCTTTCCAGCCTGGTTTTCTGCACTGATGCGGAAGGCAACGGCATCGATGAAGTCCTGAACCATGGTGTCCCGGTAGAAGCGCTCGGTTTCTTCGTCTTCAAAAGAAGCAATGTGAGCGGCTCTGAGCACGTGCCCGTTCAGGAGATAGGCCCGTACGACAGAATCGAGCGCTTTCTCAAGGAGAAGAGGCCCACCCTCCTCATCCGCGAGCCAGGCATCTGCCCCCTCCATGATCTCGATTTCGATGTGCCCGAGCAGACGTCTGACCAGATCGTTGCGGTCTGCAAAGTAGTGGTAGAAGGCCGGCCGCCGCATACTCGTACCCTCCATCACTGCGCTTACCGAAAAAGCCCCGAACCCGCGCTTGGCGAGAAGTTCACGGGCGGCATCCAGGATCTCAGCTTCAGCAGACTCGAGGGTGCGGCGTTTACGTGCTGACCTTGTTGACACTGTGTTGATAGTATCTCTGACTGTGCTTGGCCGAGCTCGAACGGGGCGCGACGGGCTGGGCCCTCATCCGGTAGACGCATATGGACTCTCCAATACAAGCAAGTATCCCGATCGGAGAAACCAATGGCCAATGAATACCTGTGTTTTTCCGCCGCGAGGTAGTACTTCGCGCGTTTCCGGCGGACCCCCGCGCCTCTCGGCAGACGATCCAAACAGATGATTCCATCCCGTACTGACAGTCCATGATCTCCGACGAGGGAGGCGACGATGCACCGGCGGAGGCACCCGTGAGTCGAATCAAGCGATTCATGCCGGCCCTGGTCTGGTTGCCGAAGTACCAGCGGTCATGGCTCAGGAAGGACGTGATCGCGGGGCTGTCTGTCTGGGCGCTCATGGTGCCGACCTCGCTGGGCTACGCCACGCTGGCCGGACTTCCGGTTCAGAACGGCCTGTACGCGGCGGCAGCCGGAATGATCGCCTTCGCACTTTTCACGACGTCGAAACAGCTGGTGCAGGGACCCGGCTCGTCCACTGCCCCGGTGCTGGGCGCCGCCGTGGTGGCCTATGCGGCGGCCGGTTCCGCGGATGCCGTCGAGATGGCCACCGCGATCACGCTGGTCGCTGGAGTGATCTTCATCGTGATGGCCGTGCTCAAGATGGGTTGGATATCCCAGTTCCTGTCGGCAGCGGTGCTGACGGGGTTCGTATTCGGCGTCGCCATCAACGTCGTATCAGGCGAGCTCTTCAAGATCACCGGAACCGAGAGTTCCGGTTCGAATACCTGGGAGAAGCTGTGGAACTGGTTCGGGAGCCTGCCGGACGCGAGCGGGACGACGGTCCTGGTCGGCGTCGCGGCGCTCGCACTGCTCTTCGGCATCAAGTTCCTGGCTCCGAGGGTGCCGGCCGCGCTGGTTGCGGTTGTACTCGGGATCGTCGCGACCGTCGCCTTCTCTCTGGGGGACCAAGGTGTGGAACTCATAGCCGACGTGCCGAGGGGACTGCCCACCCTGGCGATTCCCGACATCCATCTCGTCCTCGACAACGCGGCGCTGGTCTTCTCGTCCGCGGTCGGCCTTGTGCTGATCGGATTTTCTGTGACGACCGCCGGGGTGCGCCAGTACGCCACAAGACACAACTACCGGATCGACGTCAACCAGGAACTCATGGCCCAGGGCATGTCGAATGCGTCGTCGAGCCTGTTTCAGGGCATGTTCAACAACGGCAGCCTGTCGAAGAGCCCGGTCAACGATGACGCTGGGGCGAAGACCCAGATGTCGAGCCTCGCACAGGCCGGCTTCATCATCCTGACCCTGCTGGTGCTGGCCCCGCTCTTCTCCAAGCTGCCCGAAGCGGTTCTCGGGGCGGTCATCATCGAAGCCGTGACGATGGGCATGATGGACGTAGGGGAGATGAAGAGACTCGCCCTGGTCAAGCGCTACGAGTTCGGAGCCGCGCTTGCGGCCCTGCTCGGGGTCATGACCTTCGGAATACTGCCGGGCGTATTCATCGGGGTCGGAATCTCGATTATCTGGCTGGTCGCAGTCTCGGCGCTGCCCTACGTTCCGGAACTGGGGCGCAAGCCCGGCACGGATGCGTTTTTCGACGTTGATCAGCACGCCGACTCCGAGATGATTCCCGGAGTCAAGGTCGTGCGCTTCGACGGAGGCCTCTTCTTCGTAAACGCCGAGGCGCTTTCAGACCGTCTGCGCCAGATCCGGATCGACTCGACAGACGGACTCGATGCCGTGGTCCTGAGCATGGAAGGGGTCAACTTCATCGACGCCGAAGGAGCCGACGTCCTGAATGCGATCGCCAGGGCCGGCGCCGACCGAGGCATAGACCTGCACCTCGCCCGGGTCAAGCCGCAGGTGGTGGAAGTGCTGGAACGCGACGGCTTCTTCGACCTCGTCGACCGCGACCATGTCCACGACAACATCGCGGCCGCGATCGAGATGCATCTGGCGCGGCACCCCGACCGACCGGACAGCTGACCCGGGCGGCTTCGCCGAAGCCCGGACTATCAGGCGTGCGGCTGGGGAACTGCGACCCGGCGTGAGCGGATCTGCGAGACAACCACGGCGGTCAACAGATATGCCGTGGCAACGGCGATGGCGACCGGGGCGGCGGTCAGCGGACCCAGGCCGACCGCGAGAACGGCGATGAACGTGAGGCCGATCGGAGCCTTGATCGTCGCTCCGGGCACCGCAGCAAGCATGGATCCGACGGCTATTGCGTACGGGATGTCTGGAATCAGCAGGTGGATGATCACACCCGCTGTCCCTCCGACGAACAGCATCGGCAGAACGTTGCCGCCGATGAAACCTGCTGCGAGGCTGACCGCCATCGCAACCATCTTGCCGAGGAGCACCGCGACCAGCAGCCAGGCGCTGATTGATGCCGACTGGTCGATCACGGTGGAGAGCTGGTCGTTGCCGGCCCCGACCGTCAGCGGGAGGGCCACGGCGATGAGCCCGACCGTCGCGCCACCGACGCCCCCACGCACGTATCGATTCGGCACCTTGGCTGACACTACTTCGACTGCCTTGACGATGACCACGAACAGGATCATCAGGAAGCTGGCGATGATGCCGAGACCGGCGCCGATCAGGAGCTGCCAGCTGCTGAAGTCTTCGACTGGGACCGCAAAGCTGTTGAGGAATGTCGTTCCCACTACCCCGAAGAACACGGCGAAGGCCACTGTCGCCGCGATCAGCTGCGGCAGGATTCCTTCCATGTAGTGATCCTTGCGGATCGGCGCCAGCTCGCTGACGATCAGGGTGCCGAGGCCGGGCGAGGTGAATGCTCCGCCGAAACCACCCGAGATCCCCGCCATCGTTGCGTCGAGGCGGGCATTGTCGTCTCCGGGCCAGCGCCGCGAGGCGATCCAGGAACCCAGACCTCCCCCGATCATGACCAGGGCGAACGACGGGCCCAGGCTGGCCCCCGCGATCGCCGACACTGCAGCCAGACCCACCCACGACGCGGCGACCCGGTGGTTCACCACGCCTGACTCGATCACCGCGACGCCCCCGGGTACCTTCTCGGGGATCTTCCACCAGTCACGCAGCGCCGTCGCCAGAAGTCCTCCGGCCGCGGTGAACGGAATCCACCACCAGGTTCCGGACCAGGCGTCGACCCGGGGATCGCCGAAGACCATGTCGGCCAGTTTCCCGGTGAAACCGAGGTAGGCCAGCCCGAGCAGACCGACCACCAGCCCGATCAGCGCGGCCGCCACCAGCAACTGCCGGTACCACGGTCGGTCTACTGGGAGCGGATCTGGCACAGCGTGTCCTTGCCGGGTGTCTGGGGGCGAGAGGGCACCCTGAACTCCCAGGGAAGCCCAGGGTTCCTAATGCTAATGGCGGAAGTGGCGGTGGCGGGTGAAGACCATTGCGGTCTCGCTCTCCTCGCAGGCCTCGATCACTTCTGCGTCTCGCTTGGAGCCTCCCGGCTGGATGACCGAAGTCGCTCCGGCCTCGATCGCCGCTGACGGGCCGTCGGCAAACGGGAAGAAGGCGTCGGAGGCGAGCGCGCAGCCGGCGAGACGGTCGCCGGCCGAGTCACCGAGGGATTCGCGGCATTTTTCGATCGCAAGCCTGACCGAGTCGACCCGACTCATCTGGCCGGCGCCGATGCCCAGGGTGACGCCGTCCTTTACCAGCACGATCGCATTCGAGCGCACGTGACGGCAGACGGTCCAGGCGAAAAGCAGGTCGGTCCAGTTGTCCTCCGACGGCTTGCTCTCGGTCACGACCTCCATCATCTGGCGCTGCTCCGGCTCGCCGTCGCGGTCCTGTACGAGGATGCCGCCGCGAACGCGCTTGATGTCTTTCTCGCGCGGGTCGGAGTGGCGGGGGGCTTCGTCGGCGAAGATCCGGATCGCCTCCTTCTGCTGGAGGATCTTCAGCGCATCGGGTTCATAGCCGGGTGCGACCAGTACCTCCACGAAGTTCTTGTGAAGCGACTCGGCCAGCGGCACGTCGACCGTGCGGTTGATCGCGATCACGCCGCCGAAGGCGGATATCGGATCACAGTCCCGCGCCTGCTCGTAGGCGTCGAGTCCGCTGTCTCCGAGTGCCACGCCACAGGGATTGTTGTGCTTGACGATCACGCAGGCCGGACCTTCAAGATCGGCCAGCAGCTTGCGAGCCGCATCGAGATCGAGCACGTTGTTGAAGGAAAGCGCGCGCCCATGCAGCTTCGACATCCCCGTGAGCACGTTCGAGTCGAGGCCGACTTCGGAGTAGAGGGCCGCCCGCTGGTGGGGGTTTTCGCCGTAGGCGAGGTCCATCTGCTTCTCGAAGGCGAAGACCCGGTGTTCCGGGAAGGCTTCGTAGGACTCGGAGAACCAGCGTGAGATCGCGGCGTCGTAGCGGGCGATCTGGGCGAAGGCCTCGTTCGCCAGCCAGTGCCGCGTCGAGGCCGAGATCTCGCCGCCTTCTTCGTCGAGTTCGGCCAGCACCGCGTCGTAGCTCTCCGGCTTGACCACGACGACTACGTCTTCGTGATTCTTGGCGGCGGCGCGGATCATTGTCGGGCCGCCGATGTCGATGTTCTCGATCGCATCCCGGGGCGAGACGCCCTCTTTTGCGATCGTCTTCTCGAACGGATACAGGTTCACGCAGACCAGGTCGAGAGCCGGGATTCCCTCAGCCTCGAGCACCTCGACATGGGACGGGTCGGAGCGGCGGGCCAGGATCGCGGCGTGGAGGCGGGGGTGGAGGGTCTTGACCCGGCCGTCGAGAATTTCCGGCTGGCCCGTGAATTCGGACACGTCGGTGACCTCGAGGCCGGCTTCGCGCAGCGCCGTAGCGGTGCCTCCGGTCGAGAGGATCTCGACACCGTCCTTTGCCAGGCCTCTGGCGAAGTCGACGACGCCGGTCTTGTCCGAGACCGAGATCAGCGCACGCTTCACCTTGATCGGCCCGTTGGTCGGGTCAATGTTGTCCATCTCCACCTTTGTCAGTCGGTTGCTTCTATCGGCCCGTCAACGATCACTCGTCTCGGGTTGTCCGCGGCGATCCTAACCCGGCCCCGCGCGATCATGCCGATCGCCTCCGGGTAGACCTCGTGCTCAACGGCGTGAATCGCCTGTTCCAGCCGCTCACGGTTGCCGTCGGCGGGCACTTCGACCGCCCGCTGCATGATCACCGGACCGGTATCGGTTCCTTCGTCGACGTAGTGAACGGTCACCCCGGTCACCCTCACGCCGTGCTCGATCGCCTGACCTATCGCGTCAAGCCCGGGGAAAGACGGCAACAGGGCGGGGTGTACGTTGACGATCCGGTTTCGGAAGCGGGCCACGAATCCAGCCGAGACCAGCTGCATGTAGCCGGCCAGAACCACCAGGTCGGCCGCCATCGATTCGATCCAGTCGGCCATCGCCAGGTCCCGCGCCTCACGGTCCCCGAAATCGGCGCGCCGGAAGGTCGCGGTCTCGATCTTCGCTGAACGGGCCCGCTCGATCGCGAAGGCACCGGGCTTGTCGGAGCCGACCCCGACGACCTCGATTCCGTCCCGGCCGTGAAGCCGGTCGATTATGGCCTGAAGGTTCGTGCCACTGCCCGAAGCCAGCACGGCAATGCGGAAAGGGGAATCAACCGAATTCACCGGGCAATCTTCCCTGATCGCCGCTCACCGCGACCGCCGGGCCGATCTGCTCTCCGGTGTTCAGTCGGCGTAGCGGTTGTGGAGCATCAGGGCATTGCCGTCGGGATCGGTGAAGAAGCACATGTGGCAGACCCCGGAATCGATGGTGTCGCCGAAGAAGGTGATGCCTTTGCCTTCCAGTTCGGCCCGTGCGGCCTCGACGTCGTCGACCTGGAGGGCGATCGGGAACTTCTGGGCATCGAACTCCTGGCCGATGGCCTGCGGCTCGCATATCGCGATCGTCAGGCTGCCGGTCTCGAATTCCTGGGCCGGCATGTCCCCCCACTGCTTCGACTGCTCGAGGCCGAGCGTCTCCCCGTAGAACTTCTTCGACCTTTCGAAATCAGTGATCGGCATGATCGTGAAATCGACTCCGGTTACTCTCATTCTGTTCTCCTCTGCTGGCTCTTCGGCCGCTGCAACTAGCGGCTGACTGGCAGGACGGCGATTTCCTCAAGTGCGAACTTGTCGTCGGCGTCGTCGGGGTCGTCGCCGAGCGGGTAGTTGCCGGTGAAGCAGGCGTCACAGTGGATGTCCGCCGGCGTGCCGATCGCTTCGTAGACGCCTTCCATCGACAGGTAGGCGAGTGAGTCGGCGCCGACCTCCTTTGCGATTTCCGGAACGGTGCGCTCGTGGGCGACCATCTCCTCGCGGGCAGACATGTCGACGCCGTAGTTGCAGCCGAAACGGATCGGCGGAGCGGAGATCCGCAGGTGAACCTCTTTCGCCCCTGCGTCGCGCAGCATTTTGACGATCTGGCGGGTGGTATTGCCGCGCACGATCGAGTCGTCGACGACGACCACGCGTTTTCCGGAAACGATCTCCGGCAGCGGGTTGAACTTCATCCGCAGGCCGTGCTTCCTTAGCTCCTGGCCGGGCTGAATGAAAGTCCGGGCGACGTAACGGTTCTTGATCAGCCCGTCGTCCTGGGGCAGTCCCGAGGCTCGCGCATAGCCACGGGCGGCCGGGGTACCCGAGTCGGGAACCGCGATCACGAGGTCGGCGTCGGCCGGAGCCTCGTGGAACAGGATCTCACCCATCCTGCCGCGGACCTCCTGGAGGCGCTTGCCTTCGAGCTTGGTGTCTGGCCGGGAGAAGTAGATGTGCTCGAAGACGCACATCGCGGTCCGGTCGGACTTGACAACCTGCCGGGACTCGAGGCCACGCTCGCTGAGCGAAACCATTTCCCCCGGGCTGACCTCGCGCACCAGCTCGGCCCCGATGATGTCGAAGGCGCAGCTCTCGGAGGCGATCACCCAGTTGCCGTTCAGCTTGCCGAGTGACAGCGGGCGGATCCCATAGGGATCGCGGAATGCGACGATCGCGTGCTTGGTCATCACAACGGTCGAGTAGGCCCCTTCCAGCTGAGGCATGACGTTGGCGACCGCGTCTTCGATGTAGCGCCCGTAGTCGACCGAGATCAGTGCCGCGATGATCTCCGAGTCCGTCGTGCCACGGAAGTTGAGGCCCTTTCTCTTCAACCGGTTGTAGATGTCGACCGCGTTGGTCAGGTTGCCGTTGTGGGCCAGGGCCAGCTCGCGGCCGTCGTCGCGCCAGATCGGCTGCGCGTTCTCCCAGGAACCGCCGCCGGTCGTCGAGTAGCGGACGTGGCCGATCGCCATGTCGCCGGTCAGCGCTCGCAGCTTGTCTTCGTCGAAGACCTGGGAGACGAGACCGCCGTCGCGCATGGTCGTGATGTGGCCGCCTTCGCAGGTCGCGATGCCGGCCGACTCCTGGCCGCGGTGCTGGAGCGCATAGAGCCCGAAGTAGGCCAGACGCGATACGTCGTGTCCGGGTGCGAAGACTCCGAAGACGCCACATTCGTCTCGAGGTCCTTCACGCTCCGGGATGCTCTGATCGACCAAAGTCGGAAAGCCACCTGTAATCGAAGGGAAAATCCGTAGGCGGTCTACCTACAGGGGCAGAGTAGCAACCGGGCCGGGTTCCGACAGGATTGCTCCGAAAAGCCCGATTCGCCGGTCAGTTTGCCCGAGTGCCCCGTTTCGCGCGGTCCCTGAGCTCCGCCGCCAGCGTCACGGCGTCACAGGGGCCGGTGTGACGCCAGTCGCCGATGAAGAAGGTCGGCGTGCTCTGGGTACCGTTCGCGTCGGCCGCCATGAACCGGCGAAGCGGCCGGGCGACCTGGGCGATCAGGTCGCGGCGGCTCTCCGGGGTGTCATCTTCAGGCCGGCTCAGGGTTCAAGGCGGGAGGCGAGTGATTCGAAGGATGCCTTCGCCTCCGCGAGCAGGACCTTGACCCGCTGGTCGGGGACGTCGATTTCGATCAGGTCCCCGCCGACTTCCCCGAGAATCTCCACTTGAATTCCGTGGCCTCCCAGATGCTCGATCCGGGCTTCGTCACCAGCCACGATGAAGCCTCCGGGACCTTCGCCGAAGAGCGCGTCTTCACCGCTGCAGTCGTGCAGCGCGATCACCGGCTGGAGGTTGGTGCGACAGCCGATGCCGGCTCCGAGGGCGAGCTCGGCGATCGCCGTAGCGATGCCTCCATCCGAGACATCGTGGGCGGTGCGGATCGCGCCCGAGCGGACCGCACCCCGGATCAGCTCGATCGCCCCCCGCACCGCTTCGATTTCGAAGGAGGGAAGGCCCTGTCCGAGTTCGCCGCGAAGGCGCTCGAGTTCCGAGCCGGCCGGTGACGGATTGAGCGGACCGACCAGGGCGATCGAGTCACCCTCGCGCCAGGGCTCGCCGCCGCAGTTCGCTGGGTCGGGAAGCTCGCCGACCATGCCGACGACCGGGGTGGGGTAGATCGGACCGGAGGGCGTTTCGTTGTAGAGCGACACATTGCCGCCGACCACCGGCAGGTCGAGGGCACGGCAGGCCTCACCGAGGCCGCGCACCGATTCGGTCAGCTGCCAGGCGACGGTCGGCTTTTCCGGATTCCCGAAGTTGAGGCAGTTGGTCACGCCGAGGGGCTCGGCGCCGACGCAGGCCAGGTTGGCCGCGCATTCGAGCGTATTCTCGATCGTGCCGAGCAGCGGGTCGCAGGCGACGCGGCGGCCGTTGCCGTCGATCGCCACCGCTATCGCGCGGGCCGCCTCGGGGATGTTCAGCACCGCGGCGTCCGCTGTACCTGAAGGCCTGACGGTTCGTGAGCCGACCAGCGAGTCGTACTGCTCATAGGCCCAGCTCTTGGAGGCGATCGAAGGCGAGCCGAGCAGGGCGAGCAGGGTCTCGCTGGCGTCGGCGCCCCGGCGAAGGCCGATGCTGTTGCCGTAGATCCACTCGGTCGGCGGGGCCGGATCGAGGTCGTAGAGCGGGCAGCCGTCGACCAGATCGCCGACCGCTATCTCGCCGACCGTGTCGCCGTTCTTGAGGATCCGGAAGGTGCCGGTATCGGTGACCTCGCCGATCACCGCCGAAGCGGTCTGCCACTTGGCGCATATCGCCAGCACCGATTCAACCCGGTCCGGCTCGACCACGGCCAGCATGCGTTCCTGCGATTCCGAGACCATGATTTCGAACGGTTCCATGTCGGCCTCGCGAAGCGGGACCAGACCGACGTCGATGTCGATGCCGGTTGATCCGGCGGAGGCCATCTCGCCGGCCGAAGAGGTCAGCCCGGCGGCGCCGAGGTCCTGGAGTGAGACCAGCAGGTCTTCGCCGAGCAGTTCCTGACAGCACTCGAGCACTTTCGACTCCTCGAAAGGATCGCCGATCTGCACCGTCGGCCGTTTGTCGGAGTCCCCCTCGCCGAACTCGGCCGAGGCGAGCACGGAGGCTCCGCCGATACCGTCCCGGCCGGTCAGCGAACCGATCAGCACGACCTTGTTGCCGGTTCCCGATGCCGCGGCGCGAACCATCTCGTCCGTCCTGGCGATGCCGACGCACATCGCATTGACCAGCGGGTTCAGCTCGTAGGGCGGTTCGAAGTAGATCTCCCCGCCGACTGTCGGAATGCCCATCGAGTTTCCGTAGTGCCCGATTCCACGGACCACGCCGTCGACCAGGTAACGCGTGCGTTCAGTGTCCAGCTCGCCGAAGCGCAGTGAATCCAGCATCGCGATCGGCCGGGCTCCGAGCGCGATCACGTCCCGCAGGATGCCGCCTACCCCGGTCGCCGCGCCCTGGAACGGCTCGACCGCGCTGGGGTGGTTGTGGGATTCGACCTTGAAGGCGATCGAGTGGCCGTTGCCGATGTCCACTGCGCCGGCGTTCTCGCCCGGACCCATGACCACCCGCGGGCCTTCGGTCGGCAGCGAACCGAGCAGCTTCTTCGAGTGCTTGTAGGCGCAGTGCTCCGACCACAGCAGCGAGAACATGGCCAGCTCGACGTCGTTGGGCTGGCGGCCCATCTTGCCGACGATCAGGTCGAACTCGGCGTCGGTCAGACCGAGTTCACGGTGCTTGGCGACGGATTCAGGCACGGGTTGCTCCGGCGGCAATCGCGGGGCCGCGGAAGATCTTCACGCCGTCCGTGCCGCCGGCCAGCGGATCGACCGCATGCTCCGGATGCGGCATCAGGCCCAGCACGTTGCCCGCCTCGTTGGTCACCCCGGCGATGTCATTCAGTGATCCGTTCGGGTTCTGGCCTTCGGCGTAGCGGAACGCTATCTGGTTGTTGGCCTCGATCCTTTCGAGCAACTCGGGGGGTGCGAAGAACCGTCCGCTCTGGTGCTTGAACGGAATCGAAATGCGCTCGCCCGGATCGAGCCCGCTCAGCCAGGGCGAATCGGACTCACCCACGACCAGCTCGCCCGGCCGACAGATGAAACGGGTGCTTTCGTTGGTGAGCAGGGCGCCGGGCAGGAGTCCTGACTCACACAGAACCTGGAACCCGTTGCAGATTCCAAGTACCGGGCCACCTCCGGCTGCGAATTCTGCCACCGCCGTCATCGCAGGAGAGAAGCGCGCGATGGCCCCCGCCCGCAGGTAGTCCCCGTAGGAAAACCCTCCGGGAACCACGATCCCGTCCAGTCCCGAGAGGTCGGTCTCCTCATGCCACACCAGTCGCGCCCGATCGGCTGCGGAATCTTCCCTGTCGCCTTCGACGACGTTTCGGGCCGGGGAGAAGGCGTCCCCGACTCCGCCGTCAACAAGGCCACGGGTTGAAACGTCGCAGGCGTGAAGGGCGTCCCGCTCGTCGCAGGAGCCCGGAAACTGAAGAACCCCCCAGATCACAGGATCTCGATCTCGTAGTCCTCGATCAGCGGGTTGGCGAGCAGCTTTTCGCAGAGCTCCTCGAGCCGCCGGTCGTCCTCTGCGCGGAGTTCGACGATGCGCCCGACCCTCACGTGCTCGATGCCCTCGAAGCCGAGCGCCGGCAGGGCTCCTTCGACCGCTTTGCCCTGGGCATCGAGGATGCCCTCTTTGGGTCTGATCAGTACGCGTGCTGAAATCAAAGTGCCTCTCCTGTGATTCGTTCGAATGCCTCAAGGTACTTGTCCCGTGTCTGCCCGATCACTTCCTCCGGAAGCACCGGCGCGGGCGGGCTGTGGTCCCATCCGGTGGCATCGGCCCAGTCCCGGACGAACTGTTTGTCGAAGGATGCCTGTGAGCGGCCGGGCTCGTACTCGTCGGCCGGCCAGTAGCGTGAGGAGTCGGGGGTCATCACTTCGTCGCCGAGTACGACTTCGGCCCCGGCGTGGCTTCCGAACTCGAACTTCGTGTCGGCGAGGATGATGCCCTGCTCCGCTGCGTGGCCGGCACCCGTTTCGTAAAGCTCGATCGAAACCCGCCTCAGTTCTTCCATCAGTGGTCGACTGCCGATCAGCTCGGCGGCCTGTTCGAAGTCGATGTTCTCGTCGTGCTCGCCGAACTCGGCCTTGCTCGCCGGTGTGAATATCGGCCGCGGCAGGCGGTCCGATTCCCTGAGTCCCGGCGGCAGGCCTACTCCGCAGACGGCTCCGGTCTCCTGGTACTCGCGCCAGCCCGAGCCGGAGAGGTAACCACGGACGACGCATTCGACCGGGTACATCTCGAGCCGTCGGACGCGGATCGCGCGGCCTGCGACCTCATCGGGCACTTCGGTCGAAATCAGGTGGTTGGGCACGATGTCCCCGGTGCGGCCGAACCAGAACACCGACATGCCGGTGAGAACCCGTCCCTTGTCAGGAATTTCGTTGCCCATGATCACGTCGTAGATCGAAATCCGGTCTGAGGCGACCAGCAGGAGGTCCTCATCGAGCTCGTACATCTCCCGCACCTTGCCGGAGGAGTGCAGCCTGAGTTCGTCGAGTGAGTAGGACATGCTGTCGCGATGCTACCGCGCGAATCGCCCGGATCGCATGCGCCTTTTCGGGCCGCCGCGCACCGTCATCCTGCAATCGGGATATGTTGTTCTCCTATGCGGGGGTTTATCGGAATCTGCGGAACGGCTCTGATGATGATCACGGGGCTCATGGCGGCTGCCGCCCCGGCTTCGGCCGAAGTGCCACCCTGCTCCGGACCTGTCTCGAAATCCACCCTGTATTCGGACCTCGGCCGCCTCGAGTCCGTGATCGTCGGCAACAGTGGCAGGCTCTACATCTCCCTGACCCCGGCCGGCGCGACCACGAGTCGCCTGATCTCGATCCGCAGGCCGGGCAGCTCTCCGCAGACCGTGCTCGACGGCCCCGGCGGCCCCGGCGGCCTCGCGTGGCAGAAGAAGCGCCTGCTCTGGGGCTACGGAAACAGTGCGGCGAACGGGTTGACGGGGGACGAGAATCCCGTATCCGGCCTTTACCGGGTGAATCTCAAGAAGGGCAAGCGCTCGCTGGTCTCGGATCGTCTCGGCATGGCCAACGGCGTCGTCCGAGCCAGGAGCGGCTCGATATACGCGTCGAATGACTTCGGAATGAAGCTCGACCGGATCACTCCATCCGGGCGTACGGTCAACGGCTGGACCACGTTGGACAGCGCCAACGGGATGGTGCTGAGCGAGAACCAGAAGTACATCTTCGCCGCCCAGACATTTTCGGACCCACCGGCGATCTCGCGCATCAGGATTTCAAACCCGCCGAAGGTCACGACCTGGGCCAGCACGGAAGGCGTGTTCACCGGAAACCCGATTTTCGACGGTCTCGCCCGCGACAACAAGGGCAATCTGTACGTTGCGGCCTTCGCGACGGGCGAGGTCTGGAAGATCGACAGCGAGCGGCGCTTCTGCGTCCTCGCCACCGGGCTCGTGCAGCCCTCCGCCCTCGCTTTCGGCAAAGGAAAGAAGGGCTTTGCCTCCGGCAGGCTCTATGCGGTCGCATTCAATGGCGAACTGACCGGGATCAAGGGAGCCCGGGCAGCGAGCTATCCCGACAGCTGAGGGTCGCCACGCAAGCGCAGGTGGCCCGGTCAGTTCCCGTCTGCCGGGTTTTCTTTCGCCCAGCCCGCGATGGCGGCCGAGCCCGATACGACCTCGCCGTCGTCAAGGACCGCCACCGGAACTTCGTTCGTTCCACTGAGCTTCTTGATCTCAGCCCGATCGCGCGAGCGGGTCCGCCAGGTCCACGGCATCAGCCGGTAACCGCCAACCGTCCTGATTTCGAATTCATGACCGGCGTCCGACAGCGCCTTTGCCGCCTTTCCGCAGGGATGCAGCGCCGGCGTGCTGGTCTTCTGGCCACAGGTGTAGAGGATCACCGGATGGCCTCCAGACGCTCGAAGATCTCCGGCAGGTGGACCAGGTAGGCGTCGTAGTCGAAGACCTCGTCGAGGTCCAGTTGCGGCGCCGATGCTGCGATCAGCTCACGAAAGTGGGTGCCGGTATCGAATGCTTCGTGGGCCGCGGCCTGGACCGTGCGGTAGGCATCGTCGCGGGTCATCCCTGTTTCGACCAGCGCGGTCAATGCCCGCTGGCTGAACAGCGCACCGTGCGTCTGCTCGAGGTTCGAACGCAGCCTCTCGGTGTGGACGACCAGTCCTGAAGCGACCTCCGTCGCCAGGTGCTGCATGTAGTCGAGCGTGATCGTTGCGTCGGGCAGGATGACCCGCTCGGCACCGGAATGTGAGATGTCGCGTTCGTGCCAGAGGGCGACGTTCTCGAGGGCGGTCTGGTTGTAGCCGCGCAGCAGCCGGGCCAGTCCGGTCAGACGCTCGCAGCGGATCGGGTTGCGCTTGTGCGGCATCGCGGACGAACCCTTCTGCTGGCCGGTGGCGAAAGGCTCTTCGGCCTCTCTCACCTCGGTTCGCTGGAGGTGCCTTACCTCGGTCGCGAAGCGCTCGATCCCGGCGCCGGCGATCGCGATAGCGGCGAGCAGCTCGGCGTGGCGGTCGCGCGGCACGACCTGGGTTGCGATCTCCTCCCGCTGGAGTCCGAGCGAATCCATGACCCGCGCCTCGATTCCCGGGGGGACCGAAGCGTAGGTCCCGACCGCGCCGGAAAGCTTGCCCACCGCACACTGTTCGACCGCTCGTTCGAGGCGACTGAGGTTTCGGTCTGCCTCGAGGGCGAAGCCGGCCAGGCGAAGGCCGAAGGTGGTCGGTTCGGCGTGGACGCCGTGAGTGCGCCCGACGCAGAGGGTGTCGCGGTAGTCGAAGGCCCGGTTGACAAGAGCGTCCCGGTAGGCGCGCGCCCCTTCGACCAGAATCCGGCCGGCTTCCGTGATCTGGGTGGCGAGCGCGGTGTCGAGCACGTCAGAGGAGGTCAGTCCGTAGTGGATCCAACGACCTTCTTCGCCGACCGACTCGGCGACCTCGTCGATGAAGGCTGCGACGTCGTGGTTGGTTATGCGTTCCCGCTCGTTTACGGCTTCGACCGTGAATGCCGCGCGCTCGCGGCAGGCCGTCGCGGCCTCGTCCGGCACCACTCCCTCGGCCGCCCAGGCGTCGGTTGCGGCGAGTTCGACCTTGAGCCAGGCCTCCATCTTCGCCTGTGGCGTCCAGACTGAGCCGATTTCGTCGCGCGTATATCTCTCGATCATCTTCTGTCTTTCAGTTGCCGGCCCGGGTCGGTGGCCGTTTTCAATTGTTGATCATGCGGGCGGCGAGGATTCCCGCGTTGCGGGCGCCGTTCACGGCAACGCAGGCGACCGGTACTCCCGGTGGCATCTGGACCGTGGCGAGCAGCGAGTCGAGGCCGCCCAGCGATTCTCCCAGCAGGGGCACGCCGATGACGGGAAGGTCTGTATGGGCGGCGGCTATGCCGGGCAGTGCCGCCGACATGCCGGCACCGGCGATGATCACCCGCAGGCCCCGCATTCGAGCCCCGCCGCAGTAATCGCTGACCAGCTCCGGTTCGCGGTGGGCCGACATCACCCGCACCTCGAACCTGATCCCGCATTCCTCGAGAACCTCACCAGCGGGCTGCATCACGGCCTTGTCGGACTCCGAGCCCATCAGGATCCCGACCTGCGGTCTTTCGACTTCGACTTCCCGGAAGAGCTCCTCGACCGAAGCCAGGATCTCGGTGTCCGGGGATCCCGAAGGTTCACTCACGGCTCTGTGGTCCTGACTGGCAATGAGCTCCTATCCGGCGCGCTCCACCGCCCGGTCGGCGATGTCGGTGCGCATCTGGCGTCCTTCGAAACTAACCGCTTCGGCGGCATCGTAAGCGCGTCGGCGTGCGCTCGCAGGATCGCGCCCCTGTCCGGTCAGGTTGATCACCCTCCCGCCGGCGGTGACGATCCGGCCGCCCACCTCGGCGGTTCCGGCGTGCACGACTTCAGCGCTCTCCGCCGCCTGTTCCAGACCGGTGATTTCATCCCCCTTCGATGAAGAGGCCGGGTAGCCGGCCGAGGCGAGCACCACCGTTACCGCCCAGCTCTCGCTGAACTCGACCTCGCGGTCGAGCAGCCCGCCCGGTATGCAGGCGTCGAGGAACAGTCCGACCAGGTCGGACTCGAGCCGGGGCAGTACGGCCTGGGTTTCGGGGTCTCCGAAGCGCGTGTTGTACTCGAGCACCTTCGGCCCGTCGCCGGTCATCATCAGCCCGGCGTAGAGGACCCCGTGGAAGGGCGTGCCGCGCTCCTTCATCAGGTCCACGATCGGCTGGTGGACCAGTTGACTGAGCTCGGTGAGCCGGTCGTCCGAAACCGTCGCAACGGGTGAGTAGCTGCCCATGCCTCCGGTGTTGGGGCCGGTGTCGCCGTCGCCGATCCGTTTGTAGTCCTGAGCAGGGGCCAGCGGTATGGCCCGCTCCCCGTCACAGATCGCCAGAAGCGAGAGTTCCTCACCCTCGAGGAAATCCTCCAGCACGACCTCGGTCCGGCCGAACCTCTGCTCTGTGAAGAAGACCTCCACCGCGTCCCGTGCCTCGGCTCCGCTCTGGCAGATCAGCACGCCTTTGCCGGCGGCAAGGCCGTCGGCCTTCAGCACGGTCGGGTAATCGGCGGCGGCAACCGCCTCGAGTGCCTCGTCCCGATCCCTGAGCACGGTGTAGGACGCGGTCGGGATGCCGGCGTCCTCCATCGCCTTCTTGGCGAAAGCCTTCGAGCCTTCCAGTTGAGCGGCACCCCGAGATGGGCCGAAGGCGGTAATCCCGGCCTCGGTCAACCCGTCGACCACTCCGGCCACCAGCGGCGCCTCGGGGCCGACTGCGACCAGGTCGATCCTGTGCTCGCGAGCCGCTTCGACCACTGCCGGCACGTCGCAGGGGTCGAGGTCCGGCAGGCAGGTCGCATCGGCCGCGATGCCGGGATTGCCGGGAGCGCAGAAAAGCTCCGGCGAGCGGGGGGACCGGGCCAGAGCCTTGACGATCGCATGCTCGCGACCGCCCCCTCCCAGGACGAGGATTCTCAACTGATCGGCTTTCCCGTCAGAGGACTTCGGCCAGACGCTCTGCTGAAAGCGCGGACAGGGTCTGGCTGGTCATGGTGCCGCGCGATCCCATCTCGATCGAGACCTTCGCCATGACTTCCTCCGACGGCGCTTCGATCACGGTCACGAAATCGAACTGACCAAGGGTCGTGTACTGGGCGACGACCTTGGCGCCCAGGGCTTCGACCTCGTGGTTTACCTCCGACACCCGGCCCGGATTGGCCTTGAGCGTCTTCACTCCGTCTGCGGTCAGGTTGGTGAGCATCACATAGGTAGGCATTGAGGTCCTCTCCTCGTTTTCAAAGTCCGTTCCAGCATACGCCAGCAAACGGGGTCAGGCGGTGCCGGATCTGGTCGCGTCGAGGATCTCCAGGACCGACCTGCACCAGTCGCGGTTCCCTTCTTCGAAGGAGATACCGCGCAGCAGGGTCAGGTAGCTGCCGACCGATCCGCCCGAGGCCATGAATTCACCTTCCTCCAGATCGCCGAGCATTGCCGAGCGCAGCCGTTCATAGAGGTTCAGCTTCGCCTCGGATTGGGCCAGGCGCTCGCTGACCGCGCCGGCGACCGCGCCCGCGTTGCTGTCGTCCAGCGCCGCGACCTTGACCAGCAGGTCGTCGCGGATCGCGGTCGGCTTCGGGGCGGCGGCGACGAAATCGTCCAGCTCTTCCAGGCCCGCCGGGGCGACGCTGAATACCCGCTTGTTGGGACGGCTCGACTGCTCGACCAGTTCGGCCTCGACCATTCCGGCCCGTTCCAGGCGCTCCAGCTCACGGTAGATCTGCTGGGGTGTGGCGGCCCAGAAGTTCGCCACGGAGATGTCGAATCGCTTCGACAACTCGTATCCCGAAGCGCGCTCTTCGCGCAGCGCCGCAAGGATGGCGTGCTTCAGTGCCAAGCGTATTCTTCGAATCTATAGTCAATAAGTTGTATAGTCACATCCATGAGTATAGAAAACAGAGCTGACGTTGCCGGTACGGGTCTCGATTCAAGCGGTCCCTGGGACTCGATCGTGATCGGGTCCGGCCTGGCCGGACTGACCACCGCGGCATACCTGGCGACCAACGGCCAGAAGGTTCTCGTGCTCGAGCAGTACGACGTGGCCGGCGGCTGCAGCCAGACCTTTCGCCGCAAGAAGGAGTGGCAGTTCGACGTCGGGCTTCATTACATCGGCGGGGTTAAGCACGGCGGCATCGCGGGGGTCCTCCGGGGCCTCGGGCTGCTGGACCGGATCGAGTTCGTCGAGATGGATCCCGACGGCTTCGACACGCTTGTCTTTCCTGACCTCACCTTTCGTGTTCCCAAAGGCTGGGACAACTACACGCAACGGCTGGTCGAGACTTTTCCCGAAGAGGAGAGCGGGCTGCGAAAGTGCACCGCTGTCTTTCAGGACGTGATGTCCGAACTGCGTCTGGTCGGCGTCCCTGACAGCAAGACCGACTTCGAGCAGTACATGAAGATGGCTCCGAACGTGGTCAACTGGGGAATGCGCTCGCTGGACGACCTCTTCGACGACTGTGAGCTCTCGGAGCGTCCTCGAGCGGTACTGACCGGCCAGTCGGGCGACTACGCGACCCCGCCCTCGAGGACTCCGGTCATCCTGCACGCCGGCCTGATCGACCACTACCTCCAGGAGGGTGCCTTCTATGTTCGGGGCGGAGGGCAGGTCCTCGCAGCTCACCTGGTCGACGTGATCCACACCAACGGCAGCCGGGTCCGCACTCACGCCGAGGTGACCTCGATCGACGTCGAAGACGGCGCGGTTACCGGCGTGACCCTGGCTGATGGTGAGGTCATCCATTCACGGTCCGTGGTTTCGACAGCGGATCTCAAGCGGACCTGGCTCGAGATGATCGAGCCTTCGGCCGTTCCGGACGGAATCGCGGAACAGGTGGAGCAGTACCGCATGGCTGCACCGCTGGTCTGTGTCTATCTCGGCCTCGACTTCGACCTGAACGAGCGCATGGGCAGTACGAACATCTGGCGCCACACCCGCTACGACGCCGAGAAGTCCTACGAATTCGTAACCGACGGTGAGTTCGATCCGGAACCGCCGGTTTACATAACCTCGGCCACCGTCAAGGACCCGGAGTGGACGGGCCACACCCCACCGGGCTGTTCGACGGTCGAGCTGATGACCTGGGCGACACCGTCACTGGAGGCATGGGGAGTTGACGGAAGCGACGAGGCGGGGCGCTACAGCCGGCAGGACAGCTACCGGGCCGCCAAGGAGCGCATAACCGAACAGCTGATCGACGGCGCCGAAGCCGAACTGGGTGAACTCAGGTCCCACATCCTGTGGAAGGAAGCTGCGACCCCGATGACCCAGACCAGGTACACGCATTCGACCGACGGTTCGAGCTACGGCATCGAACTGGCCACCGACCAGTTCGGACCGCTCAGGCCCGACTGCCGGACCGCGATCGACGGCTTCTACCTCGGCGGGGTCAGCACGCGCAGCGGTCACGGAATCGTCGGCTCGATGACCGGCGGGGTCGCTTCCGCTTCAGCTGTGCTCGGCAGGAACCTTCGGGCCGAGATCGCCAAAGGCGAAGTCTTCGGCGATCCTGCCGCCCTTACGGCCGGCGGTGAAGGCTGGGACGCACTGGAGGCCTGCCGTCGCCTGCAGGACAAGTCGGCCCGCCGGCGTGCGGCGAACGCCTGAAGATCAGTAGCCGAATCCGGCGTGGATGTGGTCGCTGTGGTCGGCCATCGCGAAGGCGGGACCGGGACCGTCGAGGTCGTATCCGTAGATCAGTTCGGTCGGCTTGGCGCCGTCCGGCAGGCTGGCGAGTATCCGGCCCACCTCCGAGCACGGACTGGTCGCCGACATGTCGGTGCATGACACGCCGTTGACGGCGGCGATGTCCACCGCCCGGCCGTAGAAGTGATTGGACACATTGCCGCTCGTCGTGAGCATTCCGTGGTCGGAGCGCAGTGAAGATACGAGCAGGCTGTAGCGCTGGGTCAGCAGGGCCAGAAGGTTGATCACGCGGCGGTCGATCTGACCGGACTGGAGGTCGTTCGCGGCGGTCGGGTTGAGGATCTGGAGGTTGTCCCAGTTGATGTCGGTCGCGTTGGTCGTCGGCTGCGGGTAGGCCAGGTCCCAGTTCGTCTTGACGGTGTCGCAGTTGCCGGCGATCAGGTCGGCTTCCCGGGTCGCCGCCTCGACGTACCAGGCCGCGTGGCTGTGGTCGAACAGCCCGGCCTGGAGTCCGCCGTTGGCCCACAGCATGCGGGCGAAGGTGGCGACGCCGTCCCAGGGTTCGTTGCGAAGCACGAAGCCGTCGCCGTTGCCGTCAACGCCGTACCGGTTCCATTCCTCCTTCGACAGACCCATCGGACCCATCTCCTTCATCTGGCGGCGGTTCATGCCGCGACCGTAGTCCGACTCCATCCGGGCCACCGCGGCGAGCGTCCAGATTCCCTGCTGCCCGAGTTCGTAGCGGGAGGCGGCGCTCTCGAAGGCCCTCAGGTAGTACTCGGGGATCTGGAGCACCCGGCGGTCGGAGGGTTCGCAGACGAATGTCTTCAGGCCCTTGTCGACCTCGGTCGTATCCTGGAGGGCGCCGTAACAGGTGGCCCTGTCGAGCACGTCCCGGACGTACCAGTCGGCCCGGTTGTAGGCGAAGATCGCGTCGTACCACTGCGTCGGTGCGCCCGAGGCACTGAGATAGTTGGCGGCCGAGTGGATCGCGTCACGTGCGTTGTAGGGGTCGGCCTCCCCGTCGCCGTCCCCGTCGACTCCGTATGCCTCCCAGGTTGCGGGCATGAACTGCATCCAGCCGATCGCCCCGGCCGAGGAGGTGACCTCGTTGAGGCGGCCGAAGTCGGTCTCGATCCGGTTGATGGCGGCGAGGATCTGCGGCCCCCGCTCACCGAGGCTGTACTTGCGCGCGGCCTCGATATAGAGCGGGATCAGGTTGCGCGGCGGGCCCGTACTGCCGTCGCAGGCAGGGGCGGTCGAGCTGCCGAAGAGCCCGAGATTGGGATCGACGGTGATGCTTTGCGGGGGTCCGTCGGGGATGACTTCGATCGCGCTCTCCGGGTTGCGCGGGGGCTTCGACTGAGGCTTGGGCTGCTTGGCCGGTCGCTGCTGCGATTTGTCGTCCTTCTTGCCCGACCCGGACTGCTCCGGCGTCGCTCCGCCGCCATTGCCCGGCTTCGTCCCGGGGGTCTCGGGCTTTTCAGGCGACTGGGTGACCGGTTTGACCGGCCCGGTCGGACCGGTACCTCCGGTACCTGGTTGCGTGGCCGCAGGGGCGTCGCTGCCCGGCGTGCTGCCCTGGGACTGGGAGACGTGCCCGGTGGCCAGCAGGGCACCGACCGAAATCGTCGCCAGTGCGGTCCTTACGCGCCCCATGTCTAGCCCCTCACCTCACTGACGAGCCAGCCCTTCTTGTTCTGACGGGTCAGCGCGAGCCTGAGTTCGCTGGTCGCACCGGAGCGCATCAGGGAGACGCTAACTTCCATCCGACGGCCCTTCTTCTTGCCGGATACGACGTTGAGGACAGATGCCTTCGGCACCCTCCCGTTGGCCGGCAGCCTCGGCGGACGGGCGGCCAGCTCCCCGGCCAGCTTGCCGGTGGCGGTTCGACGGAGGGTCTTGGTCGCCTTCTTCTCGCCGACCTCGTAGCCGACGAACGTATTGGCGAAGCGGTGAGCCACCCTGAGCGGGGGCGACTCCGGAAGGTCAGCCGGACGAACCACGGTCTTCGGCAACTTCTTTCCTTCGCCCTTGCCGCCGGAGTTGCCCTTGCCACCGGATCCGTTGCCACCGGAGTCGCCGGCGGACCTGTCGAAATCGGGAACCACACCCTGGAGGGTCTCGTCGTCGCTCCGCTCTTCCGCAGCGGGGGCGCCGGCCGACGGTGGCGGCTGGACCGGCGCGACGACGGTATCGGCACCGAGCGGGGCTTCGGCCACCACCGGACCAGGATCGGAACGGTCGGCCTCGTTGTAGAAGTAGACCGCTGTCGCCACGGCACCTGCGGTCAGGCAGACCAGAACCGTGGCTCCGATGTAGGCGAGAGGACTGCGATAGCGCACACCCTCTGCCATTCGTCTGAAGGAATCGGCGATCGGCCAGAGAACGTGCTTTTCAATCGCCCACCAGGCCCGCTTGAAGGGCCAGAACAGTCCGCTGGGAGCAGGGGTCTGCTCCTGCTGTTCAGGCTGCTCTCCGCTCGTCGGGTCTGCCATTCGGTCTTCGTTCATCTGTGGTCGCCTCGGACTCGATGGCCCGAGAAGCCAAAGAGTAGTCCTTCAACCCCAAAAGGCTTGTAAAGATCCGGTCCCGCGGGAACATTTCTGCACCGGGAGGGGTCGGGCTGCCGCCGCCGAAGGGCCCGCGTCAGGCCCGATCGAAGGTAAGTGCCCCGTCGTCTGCCCCGATCAGGACCCGGTCGCCTTCGCTGAACTCGCCCTCGAGCAGCTTCAGCGCCAGAGTATCGACAAGCTGTTTCTGGATCACCCGCTTGAGCGGGCGGGCGCCGTAGGTGGGGTCGTAGCCGAGGTTGCCGAGCAGGCTGCGGGCATCGGTCGACATCTCGACCTCTATGCCGCGCTCCTGAACCCTGCTGATGAGGCCGTCCACCTGGAGGTCGACGATCCTCCCGATGTCATCCTTCGAAAGGCGGTGGAAGATCACGGTGTCGTCGATCCGGTTGAGGAATTCCGGCTTGAAGGTCGTCGCCAGAACCTCCTCGACGCGTTCGCGGATGCGCTCGTCCACCGTCTCGCCGGCTATCTCCTGGCTGCCCACGTTGGAGGTCATGATCAGCACCGTGTTGGTGAAGCTCACGGTGCGGCCCTGTCCGTCGGTCAGCCGGCCGTCGTCCATCAGCTGCAGCAGCGTGTTGAAAACGTCGGGGTGGGCCTTTTCGATCTCGTCGAGCAGTACGACCGCGTAGGGGCGACGGCGCACGGCCTCGGTCAACTGACCACCCTCCTCGTAGCCGACGTAGCCGGGAGGGGCCCCGACCAGACGCGAAACGGTGTGTTTCTCCATGTACTCGGACATGTCAAGGCGAACGATCGCCTGTTCCGAGTCGAACATGAACTCGGCCAGAGCCTTCGCCAACTCGGTCTTGCCGACGCCGGTCGGGCCGAGGAAAAGGAAGGAGCCGATCGGCCGGTCGGGATCGGACAGGCCGGCCCGTGAACGGCGCAGGGCGTTGGCGACAGCGCTGACGGCCTCGGCCTGGCCGACCACACGCTCATGCAGTCGGCCCTCCATCTGAATCAGCTTTTCGACCTCGCCTTCCATCAGGCGGGTCACCGGGATGCCGGTCCACTTGGCGACGACCTCGGCCACATCCTGTTCGGTTACCTCCTCGGTCAGCATGGTCGAGCCTTCCGCATGGAGTTCGCCCAATGCAGCTTCGGCTTCGGCCGAGGCCTTCTCGAGTTCGGGGATCTCGCTGTAGCGCAGCCTCGCGGCCTGCTCGAGGTCGGCGTCGCGCTCGGCCCTCTCGGCCTCGCGGTTGGCCTCTTCCAGCTTCGCCTTGGACTCCTTGATCGCCTCGATCAGAGCCTTCTCGGACTGCCAGCGTGCTTTCATGCCGCTGGAGGTCTCGACCAGCTCGGCCAGCTCTGCCTCGAGCGTGTCGAGCCTGCCCTTCGATGCCTCGTCGGTTTCAGCCTTGAGCGCCTCCCGCTCGATCTCGAGCTGCTGGATCCGCCGCTCGACCTCGTCGATCTCGGTCGGCATCGAGTCGATCTCGATCTTCAGCCTCGAGGCCGATTCGTCGATCAGGTCGATCGCCTTGTCCGGCAGGAAGCGGTCGGCGATGTAGCGCTCGGAAAGCGTCGCCGCGGCGATGATCGCCGAGTCCGAAATGCGCACCCCGTGGTGGACTTCGTAGCGCTCCTTCAGTCCGCGCAGGATGGCGATCGTATCGGGCACATCGGGTTCGCCCACCGTGACCGGCTGGAAGCGCCGCTCCAGCGCCGCGTCCTTCTCGATGTGTTTGCGGTACTCGTCGAGCGTGGTCGCCCCGAGCGCTCGCAGTTCCCCCCGGGCCAGCATCGGCTTGAGCAGGTTGGCCGCATCGACCGCGCCTTCGGCCGCGCCGGCGCCGACGATCGTATGCAGCTCGTCGAGGAAGAGCACTATCTGACCCTGTGCGTCCTGGACCTCGCTCAGTACTGCCTTGAGCCTTTCCTCGAACTCACCGCGGTACTTGGAGCCGGCCAGAAGCGCTCCGATGTCGAGCGCGATGACCCGCCGGTCGCGCAGGCTCTCCGGCACGTCGCCGGAGACGATCCGCTGGGCGAGCCCTTCGACGATCGCGGTCTTGCCGACTCCCGGTTCGCCGATCAGGACCGGGTTGTTCTTGGTCCGCCGTGAGAGCACCTGGATGACCCGCCGGACCTCTTCGTCGCGGCCGATCACCGGGTCGAGCTTGCCTGACTCGGCGTCGGCGGTCAGGTCGCGGCCGTACTTCTCCAGCGCCTGGACCTGATCCTCGGGATTGGGGCTGTCGACCTTGTGCGGACCGCGTACCTCGGCGATCGCCCCGGCAAGCGAATCGCGGTCGGGCAGCACCTCTGCCAGGCCGGTCTTCGTATCGGCGATCGCCAGCAGGATGTGCTCGGTCGATACGTACTCGTCTCCCATTCCGGCCATCTCGCCCTCGGCCCGCTGGAGTACGTCCACGAATGCAGAGGAGGGTCGTGGCTCGGCCGCCGCTCCCCCGCTGAGCCGGGGCAGGTCCGACATCGCTGCGCGCGCCCGGCTGCGGATCGACTCGAGGTCGGCACCCAGTTTGCCCAGTACGGCCGGGACGAGCCCGTCCTCCTGCTCGAGCAGGACGACCAGCAGGTGGGCCGGCGCGACCTCGGTGTTCGAGTTGGCGGCGGCAAGCTTCTGCGCACCGGCTATCGCTTCCTGCGACTTGACTGTGAATCGATCGGGCTGCATGATCAGAGGGAATCCTTCCTGCGCCCCCCGGAGGGACGCTCAACGTGAATCCGTACGGTGCGGCGGGTGGGCGGAATCGAGCTCTCGTAGGCGCCATAAGGGACGATTTCGACATTCTCCCGGTTGCCGCTACGGGCCATTTCGGCGACCAGCCTGCGCTCCAGTTCGCCTGCCCTCGAGCGCATCCGCTTCAGCTCGGATCGCATCGTGGCTACTTCACGTTCCATTTCCAGAACTAGTTCCACCCCGGCCAGGTTCAGACCTTCTTCATTGGTCATCCGCTGTATCCGCCTCAGCCGCTCGACGTCTTTCTGCGAGTAGAGGCGGGTGTTCTTGGGCGAGCGCTTCGGCTCGATCAGGCCCTTTGCCTCGTAGATGCGGAGGGTCTGGGGATGCATGTCGGCCAGCTCGGCGGCGACCGAGATCATGAAGACCCCGCGCTCGTCATCGATCCTCACCTCTACCCGACGGTTCCTTCTGGCCGTCATCAGGATCCTCCTCCCGCTCGGTTCGTGGTCTTCGCCCGGCGCAGGAGTTCTGCCCGCGGGTCTGCTCCGTTCATCGTTTCCGCGAGCTGGTCCACGGCGCGACGCTGGTCGTCGGTGAGGCTGGTCGGTACGACGATTTCGAGCCGGTAGCGGATGTCTCCGCGGGTCTTCGAGCTCCTGCGTGGTGGCCCTTCCCCCTTCAGTCGCTGGACCGACCCGTGCTGCGTGCCCGGTTTAACGCGGATCCGCTTGGTGCCGGTCAGGGTCGGCACCTCCACCGTGCCGCCGCGCAGCGCCTCGGTCACCGTGATCGGCACGTTCACCTCGAGGTTGCCGTCGTCGAGGCGTTTGAAGACCGGCGACGGCGCGACCTGGATCGTCACGAACAGGTCTCCGGCCGGGGCGCCACGCTGTCCGGCTTCGCCCTTTCCGGCTACCCGGATCCGGGTGCCGTCGCTGACGCCGGCCGGGACGTTGACTTTGTAGCGCTTGGTCTGGTGAGTCACTCCGGAGCCACGGCAGGTGTGGCACGGATTCGGTACATGCTGGCCGGTACCGCCGCATTCGGGACAGGGCTGGCTGATCGAGAAGAAACCCTGACCCTGTGAGTCGATGCCGCGGCCCTGGCAGCGCGGGCAGGTCTCGGTTGCGGTCCCGGGCTCGGCGCCCGATCCAGAGCAGGTCGGACAGGTCTCGGACTTCGGGATCGTGACCGTGATCTGGCTGCCGGACATCGCATCGTCGAAGGAGATCCGGACGTCGGTCTCGAGGTCGCGACCCTTCATCGGGTTTTCCGGTTGACCACCACCCGACCGGTTGAAGATCGTCGAGAAGATGTCGCCGATGTCGCCGGTGAATCCACCGCCCTGGCCGCCGAACGGTCCGGCACCACCCTGGGGACCGCCGGCTCCGAAGATTCCACCGCCGCTGTCGTAGGCCTTGCGCTTCTCCGGGTCGGAGAGCACGTCGTAGGCCTGCTGGATCTCCTTGAAGCGCTCCTCGGCCTTCTTGTCTCCGGGGTTGCGGTCAGGGTGGTACTCACGCACCAGCTTGCGGTGAGCCTTCTTGATCTCTTCGGCCGACGCCTTCTTCGAGACGCCGAGTGCTTCGTAGAAGTCGGTTGCCATCGCCACGCGCCTCCCGTCTACTGGCTCACGACGACACGGGCGGGGCGGATCACGCGGTCTCCGGAGCGGTAGCCGCGCTGCATGACTTCGAGTACGACTCCGGAAAGGCCGTCTTCGGACGGGATCGCCTGAAGCGCCTCGTGGAGGTTGGGATCGAAGCTCTCACCGGCCGGGTCGTAGGCCTCGACTTCGATCTGGCGGAGCGTGGAATGGATGTCCCGATAGGCCACGATCACTCCCTGGAGGCTTACCGGAGCGTCATCCGGAAGGCCGCCGTCGAGCGCGTCAGCCGTCGCCACCCCTTCGCTGCCGAGCACCCGCTCGAGGTTGTCGAGAGTCTCGATCAGGCCGGGCACTACCTCGAGTCGGCCGCGACTGCTCGCAGCGGCGGTCTCGGCGCTCATGCGGCGGCGGTAGTTCTCGAAGTCGGCCTTGGTGCGCTGGGCCAGGTCGAGGTATTCGTCGCGCTCGGCCCGTGCCTGCGCGACCAGGTCTTCGATGTCGTGTTCGACCGCTTCTTCGCCGACGTCCGCGCCGGGGTCGGCTTCAGCCGGGGCTCCCGCCCCGGCTCCGGCCATCTGGTCCTCGGTCAGCTCGTCTTCAAGCCGCTCGCGCTCGTCGCTCACTTGGACGCTTCTTCCTCGTCCACGACCTCGGCGTCGATCACCTCTTCCTCGTCGGAAGATCCTCCGTCGGGTCCGGCACCGTCGGCCGACTGGGCAGCCTCGGACTGGGCAGCCTCGTAGACCTTCTCGGAGACCTTGTGGAAGGCGGCCTGAAGGGCATCCGTCTTTGCCTGGATCGCTTCGGCATCGTCGGACTCGAGCGATTCGCGGACTTCCTTGATCGCGCCTTCGATCTCGCCCCGGTCGTTTTCGTCGACCTTGTCACCGAGTTCGGTGAGCTGTTTCTCCGAGTTGTAGGCAGCGTTCTCAGCCACGTTCCGGGCTTCGGCCAGCTCGCGCTGCTTGCGGTCCTCGTCAGCATGCGACTCGGCGTCGTCGACCATGTTCTTGATCTCCTCGTCCGAGAGTCCCGAGCCGGATTTGATTTCGATCTTCTGCTCCTTGCCGGTGCCGAGATCCTTGGCCCCGACGTTGAGGATGCCGTTGGCGTCGATGTCGAACGTGACCTCGACCTGCGGCATGCCACGGGGTGCCGGCGGGATGCCGGTCAGCTGGAACTTGCCGAGGCTCTTGTTGTAGCCGGCCATTTCACGCTCGCCCTGGAGCACGTGGATCTCGACCGAGGGCTGATTGTCCTCGGCGGTCGAGAAGACCTCCGACTTGCGGGTCGGGATGGTCGTATTGCGCTCGATCAGTCTGGTCATCACGCCACCCTTGGTCTCGATGCCGAGGGTCAGCGGGGTGACGTCGAGCAGCAGCACGTCCTTGACGTCGCCTGCCAGGACTCCGGCCTGAATGGCGGCACCGACTGCGACCACCTCGTCCGGGTTGACGCCCTGGTGAGGCTCCTTGCCGGTCAGCTCGGTCACCTTTTCGCGCACGGCAGGCATGCGGGTCATGCCGCCGACCAGTACGACGTGGTCGATCGTCGAGTCGCCGGCGTCCTTGAGCGCCTGCTTGACCGGACCGACAACGCGGTCGATCAGCTCCGAGGTCAGCTCGTTCAGGCCTGCCCGGGTCAGCTTCACGTCGAGGTGCTTCGGCTGGCCTTCCACCGCGGTGATGAAAGGAATGTTGATCTGGGTCTCCTGAGTCGAGGAGAGTTCGATCTTCGCCTTCTCTGCGGCTTCGTAGAGCCGCTGCAGCGAGTTCTTGTCCTGAGCGAGATCTACGCCCTGGTCCTTCTTGAACTCTGCCACCAGCCACTCGACGATGACCTTGTCGAAGTTGTCGCCGCCGAGGTGGTTGTCGCCGGCAGTCGACTTGACTTCGAATACGCCGTCGCCGATTTCGAGCACGGAGACGTCAAAGGTGCCACCGCCGAGGTCGAAGACCAGGATCGTCTGGTCGGTGTTCTCCTTGTCCAGTCCGTAGGCCAGCGAAGCCGCGGTCGGCTCGTTGATGATGCGCTTGACTTCGAGACCGGCGATCTTGCCGGCGTCCTTGGTCGCCTGGCGCTGGTCGTCGTTGAAGTAGGCGGGGACCGTGATCACGGCCGAGTCGACCGTTTCACCGAGCTTGGCTTCAGCGTCGGTCTTCAGCTTCTGCAGGATCATCGCGCTGATCTCCGGCGGCGAGTACTGCTTGCCGCGGGCATCGACACGGACGTCGCCGTTCGGGCCGGCCTCGACCTTGTAGGGGATCATCGTCTCCTCTTCCTTCACTTCGGCCTCTTTGCGGCCCATGAAGCGCTTGATCGAGAAGATCGTGTTCTCCGGGTTCATCACGGCCTGGCGCTTGGCGACCGTGCCGACCAGCCGTTCATCCTTGTCGTTGAAGGCGACTACGGAGGGGGTGGTGCGTCCACCTTCCGAGTTTTCGAGAACCGAAGGCTCGCCGCCTTCGAGTACTGCCACGCACGAATTCGTCGTGCCGAGGTCGATTCCTATCGTTTTTCCCACTTGAGTTCTCCTGTTTCGTTTCCTGATGTGTTATTGGAAGATTGCGAAAATCTAAGTGGCAGTATGTCAGATCTTGTGGACCGGGTCAAGTTTCCGCCAAGTCCCTGCTAATCGGCCTTAAACGGGTTGGCCGCTGCAAAGAGAGAGCCCGCCCCCGGGCGGGGGACGGGCTCTCTGGGTCCTTCGGTTTGCGCCGGCCCGCAGGGCCGGTCGGGGCTTCGGGCTAGCGCTTCACCTTGAGCAGGCTGTAGACGCCCGCGTGGTCGGAGTTCCAGTAGCCGTTGACTGGAGCCAGTCCGCTGACCGACGACTTCAGCTTCTTGACCTTCTTGCTGTCGGACAGGATGTGGTCGATGTGGTGGTCGAAGTCCGACCGGTTGCCCTTGTCGGCTGTGAGGATGTCGGTCTTCGTGCAGCAGCTCATCGGGTTGCTGGTGCTGACGTTCTTCATCCCCAGGGTCTTCAGCGCGTTGTAGGCGAAGGTGTCGCCACACTGTCCGCCGTTGTTGCCGACCAGCGAACCGTTCGTATTCGCAGCGCTGGGGCAGTTGTCGTCGAGAACCGAGTCGTCGTCGGAGTTGAAGTCACCGGTTGCCACTACCGGCAGGTTTCCGGGCCCGACCGCCTTCTCGAACAGTTCCTTGGCCTGGGAGCAGCGGATCGAAACCGGGTTCGCGGCGAACTCCGGCGCCGGGTCGCTCATGCAGTCCACGACCTTGTTCTTGTCGTCGCCGAATGCCTCGAGGTGGGTATTGACGAACTTGAACCAGGGGCTCTTTCGAACCTTGGCCTCGACGCTTCCCCAGCCACGGTCGACGGTCACGGGGAGTACCGCTGACCAGCGGGTTGTAGAAGGTGTCGTAGTTTGCGCCCTTGGCGTTTCGGGTCTTGACGCCGGCCCCGGTCTTGGCGAGGATCACGTCCCGCATGGTCAGGCGACCGTTGATCTCGCCGCCGATGAGTTCCGGTGGCCGCATCGTCGTCGTAATTGGCCGGTGCTTCGAAGTCGAACTCGGTGGTCACGTGGACCACTCGGTAGCGCTTCTTGCCCTTGTTGAGCTGGTTCATCAGCAGGTCGAGGTAGTCGTACTTGACTTCGGTGCTGGTGAAGGACTCAGGCGGATCGGTGGGCTTGTTCTTCGGGCCGCCGAGGTCGACCGGTCCGCCACATCGAGACTTCCTGGAGGCCGACCAGGTCGGGTGACTTGGCCTTGATCTCCCCGGCCAGACCCTTGGCCCGGACCGGGAAGTTGTTGGTATCGACGTCACGCAGGATCTTGCCGTTCGCATCGATGAATTCCTGGAGGCCGGTTGAGCTGATCGCCGGACCGAGGTCTGCTCCGAGGTAGAGGTTGCGGGTCATCACTCCGACTTTGCCCTTTTCCCGCTCGGCCTTCTTCAGCTTCTTGGTCGTCTTCTTGACGCACTTCTTCTTCGCCGCGCCCTTCTTGTTCTTCTTCTTGCACTTCTTCTTGGCCTGGGCCTTGAAGTTCTGGCCCGCCTGTGCGACCGGAGCGTTGAGCGCCGAAGCGAGGGTGAAGCCGAACAGGGTGAGGGCCATGGCGATCGCGGTCAGGACGATCCGGGGACGCTTGAGGCCGGTACTGGCGGGAAGGGCAGACATCATCTCTCCTGGGTTCTGGTCATTGCGACAGGGTGCGGCGAAGGCCGGCTGCTGCCGATAGAACCCTCGTCCACCCACAAAGTAGCGGGATCCGACCGTTGCGTGGGCCTGGGGCCCGGGGCGCTCAGCCGCGGCCGGCGGTCTGTGCGACGAACTCGGCGATCTCTTCAGCGACCGGTCCGGAGACGATTCCAGCGGGCATGTTGCCCCTCAGGGTCGGATCATTGGCGCCGTTCTCGATCGCGCTCAGGACCTGTGCCTTGGTTCCTTCGATCTGGTCGGCGGCGTCGGGACCCTCGGGAGTACCGGCCGGTGCCAGCTTCTGGTCGAGGTCCGGGCCGAAGGTGCCGTAGGTGCCGGCCGAATAAAGCTTGTGACAGTTGCCGCAGTTGTCGACGAAGAGGCTCTGACCCGACTCGAGGTTCGCGGGCACTTCGGTCTGGGCGCGGTCGGGGTCGCCGTCGCGGATGAAGGCCCATGCCGGGACGGCAATCGCGAGGAAGGCAATGACGAGGCCGAAGATTACGAAGGGTTTCTTGCTCATAAGACCGGGTCCCTTTCGAGACGCCCTGTGGATATTACCTGTCCTTTGCGCCGGACAGTCGCCGGACCGTTCAGCGGGATGGGGCGCTGCGACCGTAGGCACACATGCGCCGCAGTCCGCAGTCGCCGCAGTCCGGCTTCGGCCGGCAGAGCGTGCGACCGTGCCGGATCAGGTTCATGTGAAATTCGTAGGCGTCTTCAGGGTCGACGAGAGCCAGCAACTCGTCGTGCGCCTCTTCGAAGGAGGCGTTGGGCCTGAACAGGCCGAGGCGTCCTCCGATCCGGTGGACATGCACGTCGACCGGGATCTCGGGCAGGTTCCAGGTGAACACCTGAACGCAGGCGGCGGTCTTGCGACCGACACCGGGAAGGCCGGTAAGGAAAGCCATCGCCTGCTCCCGCGGCGCACTCTCCAGCCAGCCGAGGTCCATGTCCGGTCCGAGTTCGCGCAGCACCGCCTGTATTCGCGGGGCCTTCTGCCGGGAGAGACCGCCCGGCCGGATCGCCTCTTCGACCTCGCTCACCGGAGCGTCCCTGACCTCGTCCCAGTCGTGGAACCTTTCTCGCAGCCGCTCGAAGGCCCGGTCACGGTTCAGATCGCTGGTCGCCTGGGAGAGCACGGTCCGGACCAGTTCGTCGACCGGTTCGCGATGAGGAAGGTTGACCGGCCGCCCGTACATCTCACGCAGCCGGTCGCGGATCCTCCGGACCCTGGCCCTGGACGGTCGACGCCACTCGTCTCGGGCGATTTTTGAGGGTGCGGCAGGAGGCAGCTGCGACGTCACGAGCGGGCACCCCAGTGGCCGCAGACCCTCGTCGCGTCTGCGGCGGCCAGAGGCAGAACCTCCGCAACCCGGCCGAGATCCCAGCCCAGTCCGGCCAGGCCTGACGCGAGACTCCCCATGAAGGCGTCTCCGGCCCCCAGCGGACTGAGCACTTCGATCCTCTGAGGCGACCAGGAGGCGGAGGCCGCCCCGCCGGTCCGGATCCGGTTGCCGCGGTCGGTCACCACGACCAGGTCCGGACCCATCGCGACCAGGGCTTCGATCGCCTGCCCCGGGTCTTCCTGTCCACTGAACAATCGGGCCTCTTCGCGATTGCACTTGAGCACGGTCGCCGCTTCGATCAGTTCCCGTCCGAAAGCGAGAGCTGCGTCTTCCTCCCTCCAGCGCATCGGCCGGTGGTTGGGATCGAGCAGGACCGGCAGGCCCAGTTCGCGGGCCATCGAAACGGCTCTGCGGGTGACGGTCCTCTCGGCCTCTCCGACCATCGTGTTCGCACCGACCACGAGCGCCTGGGCGGAGCCGACCGCCTCATCGAGGAAAACCGCCGCCGCCTCCATCGTGGGCCCGATGTGTTCGCCGTAGATCTGGAAGGAGGGCTCCCCGTCGCGATCGAAGATGGCGATCGCGAGCGGGGTCCGGGCTCCGTCGACGGTGGTGATCCATCTGGTCTCGACTCCCTCGCGGGCCAGGCCCTCGATCAGGCGCCGGCCCCAGTGATCCGAGCCGACGCCGCCGACCAGGGCGACCGGGGCGCCGCGGCGGGCTGCGGCTGCGGCTACGTTCGGCAGGGCACCGCCATGGTGGGGAGTGAGCTGGTCCGGCTGCTCGTCCGGCCCGAGCCTGCGTTCACAGATCAGGTCGACGATCGCTTCGCCGAGACAGATGATTGACCGGGGCGGTTCGCTCAAGGGAGAAGCAGCGTAGAGAAGATTAACCCCGCGTTTACAATAATCCGGTTGTGCCCGCAATTATCGCCCGGATCGGAGCCTGGCTCCCCAGAGGCTGGAGCGACATGTTCCTTCAGCTTGCGCTCTACGTTTTCGCCGACACCGCCTACGAGCTGGCGCGCGGAATGGCCGAGGGCCGGGCGACCCTCGCCTTCGCCAACGGCGAGCGCATCATCGACTTCCAGCAGACCACCGGTACCTTCTTCGAGCCGACCGTTCAGGCCTGGGCCATGAGTGAGCAGTGGGTGATCGATTTCGCCAACCAGATCTACCTCAACAGCCAGTTCACGATCGCGTCCGGTTTCCTGATCTGGCTCTACCTGTTCCGCAACGACGCCTACTACTTCATGCGAAACATGCTTTTCGTCTCGATGGGCCTCGCCCTGATCGGCTACATCGGCTTCCCGACGGCACCGCCGCGAATGTTTCCCGAATACGGCTTCGTCGACACGATCAACTCCTATTCCAGCGTCAACCACGACTCCGAACTCGCCAAGATGTTCATCAACCCGTTCGCCGCCGTTCCCTCCATGCATTGCGCGGTCTCGTTGATGATCGGTGGTACCGGCTTCATGGTCTGCCGGAACCGGTTTGCGAGGGCTTTCTGGGCCGGCTGGCCCCTGCTCGTGGCCTGGGTGACCGTGGTGACGGCAAACCACTACTGGTTCGATGTAGTGGCCGGCTGGGCGGTTGCAGGGGCTTCCTTCCTGATCGCGGCGAGGGTAATCGCCCATTTCAAACCCGAGACCTGGGCCTGGAGCCAGGTCGCGGATCACCAGCGCGCCCGAGCCTGAGGTAGCAGCGTGTTCTCCCGGGACTCCCGGTGGCATCCGTTGCTCTTGCCCCTGGCCCTGACCGGAATTCTCTCGGCCGTCTACCTGGTCACCGAGCCACTCAGCGCCGACCACGCTGCGCAGCTCTTCCGCACTGAACTCTTCGAAGACTCGGGCCCGGCCCTGTGGAACAACTACTGGTTCGGCGGCCACTACCTGCCCACCTACAGCCTGCTCGCTCCGCCGCTCGGCTCCTGGTTCGGGATGAGGGTCATGGGAGTTGCGGCAGTTCTGGCGACGGTCGCCCTGTTCACCCTGATCGTCGACCGCCACTGGGGAGAGCAGGCGCGGGCCGGGGCGATCTGGTTCGCGGCGACCGCGACGGTAAGCCTCTACTCCGGCCGACTGACCTTTGCCCTCGGCGTGATGCTGGCGATGGCGGCCGTATTCGCGGCCCAGCGGAGGCGGCGGACCACCTCGCTACTGCTTGCCGGCTCGGTTTCGCTTGTCAGCCCGGTGGCTGCACTCTTCCTGGCCTGCTGCGGTTTCGCCCACTGGGTCAACGGATTGACCTCCGGCGAGCGCGATCTGCGCGGACTCGAACTGGCCGCGGCGGCCTTCGCAAGCGCGGCACTCATCGCACTGTTCTTCCCGGGCGGCGGTGACGAGCCTTACGTGGTCTCCAGCTTCCTGCCGGCGATCGGCCTGACCCTGGTCGCCGCAGCTCTCGTGCCTTCATCCGAAAGGCTTGTCAGGACCGGATTCCTCGTCTACGCGGGAGCATTGCTGGCCGCATTCGTCCTTGCCACGCCGATGGGTGGAAACGCGAACCGGCTCGGGGTGCTGCTGGTCGGCGCGTTGTTCCTGTGTACCGCCCGGGACGGCGCGAGATGGCCGGCCCCCCGCAGGATCGCGGCAGTTGCCCTGCTGCCGCTGCTCGCCATCTGGCAGTTCTACCCGATGATCCGCGACCTCGAACTGGTGCGCGGCGAGCCTGCCGTCGCCGCCGGGTACTACGAGTCGATCGAACGGACTCTCGGTCCGCGACTCGAGCGCAACCCGGCCCGGGTCGAGGTCCTGCCGGTTGCCAGCCACTGGGAATCTGCGCGGGTTCCACCGGAGATACCTCTGGCCCGCGGCTGGGAGCGGCAGACGGACCGGCGCCTCAACCGCCTCTTCTACAGCGAACGGCTCGACCCCGATCGCTACCGGCGCTGGCTTCGAAGGCTCGCGGTCGGCTACGTCGCCGTTCCCCGGACCGAACTCGACTACGCCGCCGAGTCTGAAGCGGAGCTGATCGAGCGCGGAGTCGACTTCCTCAGGGAGATCCCCTCCGGCAGCGACTGGAAGCTCTACCGGGTCCTGGGTGCCACACCCATGGTCGAGCGACCGGCCCGGATGACCTCTCTGGAGGTTGACGGTTTCAGCCTCGACATTCCGCGGGCGGGCTCTTATCTGGTCCGGGTCCGCGCCACGCCGTACTGGAAGGTGGTCGAGGGAAGCGGATGCGTCGGCAGGACGGCGGACGGTTGGACCGAGGTCAGCACCAGGCGGCCGGGTGACATCGAGATCAGGGCCCGGTTCAGTCCGGGAGCGCGTTTCGGCGACGACCCGCACTGCAGCCCGTAGCGGCCCGCCCTGCCGATCTCTTCTAAGCTCCGCGAATGGAGTCCTCTTCGTCGAGTCCGCCCCCCGGTGGAAGCAACGGTCCTCGCAGCGGACCGGCCCAGGAGTTCCGAAGCCAGGCCCGCGACCGCCTGATCCAGTCGAGACTCACTCCGAATGCGATTTCGATGGCCGGACTCGTCGGCAATCTGATCGCCGCCGTCCTGATCACTCAGGAGATGTTCGTCGCCGGCGGCCTCGCTTTCATCATCGGTTCGATCATGGACACGCTCGACGGGCGCTACTCGAGGATGTCCGGCAAGGGCACCCTGTTCGGAGCCTTCCTCGACTCGACCCTCGACCGGATCGAGGAGGGGGTGGTGATTACCGCCATCGCCTGGTATTTCGCCGAGCAGGGAGATTCGCTCGCGGCCGCCGCCTGCGTATACGTGGTGCTCGGCTCACTGATGGTCTCCTATACGCGGGCCCGGGCCGAGGCTCTCGGCGTCGAATGCAAGGTCGGGCTGGCCACCAGGCCGGTCCGCGTGGTGATACTTTCGATCGGAATTCTGTTCGCCGGAGGGTTCGGTTCAGGCAACTTCGAACTCCTCGCCCCGGCCATCTATTTCATGGCCGCTCTGACCACGGTCACGGTCATTCAGCGCGTCTGGCACGTACGCCGGGCCCTGATTGTCGAGGGCTGACCGCGACAATTGTGCTTGCGATGTAACCCGCGACCTGTTTCAGTGTCATTGGGCTTCGCAATGAAACCAGGAGGTATTTCCAACTTATGAGTAACAGCAACGGACACAGCGGCAACGGCGCCGATCGCCGCGACGAGAAGGTCCGAGTGGCGATCGTCGGTGTCGGCAACTGCGCCAACAGCTTCATCCAGGGCGTCGAGTACTACAAGGATGCCAACCCCTCGGACCAGGTCCCGGGCCTCATGCATGTCGATCTCGGTGGCTACCACGTCAGCGACATCGAGTTCGTGGCAGCCTTCGACATCGATCAGGAGAAGGTCGGCAAGGACCTCTCGGAGGCGATCTGGTCGGGTCAGAACAACACGATCAAGTTCGCCGACGTTCCGAATCTCGGAGTCAAGGTCGAACGCGGCATGACCCTCGACGGTCTCGGCAAGTACCTGAAGCAGAAGATCACCAAGGCACCAGGCCCCACCGCCGACATCGTCGGCATCCTCCAGGAGTCCAAGGCCGACGTCCTGGTCTGCTACCTGCCGGTCGGTTCCGAGGATGCGGTCAAGTGGTACGTCGAGCAGGCGATCGCGGCCGGCGTCGGCTTCGTGAACTGCCTGCCGGTGTTCATCGCCCGTGAGGACTACTGGGGTGAGCGCTTCGAAGAGGCCGGCCTGCCGATCATCGGTGACGACATCAAGTCCCAGGTCGGGGCAACCATCGTCCATCGCCAGCTGGCACGGCTCTTCCACGAGCGCGGTGTCGAGATGCAGCACACCTCGCAGCTCAACGTCGGCGGCAACATGGACTTCTTCAACATGCTCGAGCGCGAACGGCTCGACTCGAAGAAGATCTCGAAGACCAACGCCGTCACCTCGATCATGGGCACGGAGCTCGCCGAGGATGACGTTCACGTCGGCCCCTCCGACTACGTGCCGTGGCTGACCGATCGCAAGTGGGCCCACATCCGCCTCGAAGGCAAGTCCTTCGGTGACGTTCCGCTCAACGTCGAGCTCAAGCTCGAGGTCTGGGACTCGCCGAACTCGGCCGGCGTCGTGATCGACGCGGTACGGATGATCAAGCTGGCGCTCAACAACGGTATTTCCGGCCAGCTCGACGGTCCCTCCAGCTACCTGATGAAGTCACCCCACTCCCAGCGCCCGGACGACGAGGCCCGTGAGCAGACCGAGGAGTTCATCCGCTCGAATACCCGCGGAGGAGGCCCGGTAGCCGGCACCAAGCCGGTCGCCGAAGCCCCCGAAGCCTCCGAAGACGTCGGGTCCGAAGCCTGATTCTCGAAGGTCCAGGACCACAGGGACGCGCCCGCCACGCGGGCGCGTCTTCGTCCTGAGATGAAGAAACCGCTCTCGATCGCCCAGTTCACGCCGTTCCCGTGGCGTGAGCCGGGAGAGGTCAACGGTTACGTCGAACGCCTCGCAGACGGCCTCGCCGAGCGCGGCCATTCGGTGCTGATCGCCGCCCCGGCCGGAGGCAAAGAGGCTGTCCAGGATACCCGCGAGCTGACCGCAGCCCTGCCGGACGATCCCGACCTGCTCTTCCAGCCCGGCGAGAAGCCACGGGTGATCTCGATGGGCGGCGTACCCCTGCCGCGGGGTTCACGCAAGCGACCGGCACCGGTTTCGGTTGATGTCGGCAACCGGGTGGAGGCCCTTCTCGGCACGGGGCGGGTTGACCTGCTTCACGTCCACGACCCTTTCGTTCCGGGCTTCTCGTCGAATGCCCTCAGGCATTCGTTCTCGCTGAACGTCGGCACCTTTCATGAGACCGAGGAGCGTCCGTTCGCGACCCAGGTCGCCCGCCCCCTGCTCGAGGTCTTCTTCGGCCGCCTTGACGCGCGGACCGCTTCCTCGAAGGCCTCGGCCAAGCTGCTCAATCGCTATTTCCCCGGCTCCTACGCGCTGACCCCGGCCGGCGTGGACCCGGTTGACCCCGCCCAGGAAGTTGAAGGGCCGCTTCGAATCACCTACTCCGCTCAGGAGGAGAAGGGCGCGATGAGGGTCTTCCTGCGGGCCCTTCGAAAGCTGCCGGCGGACCTCGACTGGACGGCGAGCATCTTCTCGACTGAGCCGGGTGAAGTCGACATCCGTGTCTCGAAGGAGATCAGGGACCGGATCAAGGTGATCGGCCCCGACCAGGCCTCACTCGCCGACCTCCTGGCGCGCAGTCACGTCTTCTGTGCGGCTTCGAACGGTCCCAAGCAGGTTCCCTCCGCCGTCCGGCAGGCCTTGGCCTCGGGAGCGGTTCCGGTGACCTCGACCATCCCGCGATACGTCGAACTGGTCGGTGACGGCCAGCGCGGGCTGCTCTTCCCGGCCGGAGACCCGGTCACGCTGGCCGGCCAGATAGCCCGGTTGGCGGAGGACCGCGGCAGACTCGAACAGCTGCGCGGGGCTGCCACTAACGAACCGCAGTCTCCCGACTGGGAGGAAGTCGTTGACGGCTTCGAACAGATCTACCTGCGCCTGGCGGCGAGGCGCCACGACCCCGCAGGCAACGCGGCCGTCCGCCGGCGCTTGAAGGACCGCCCGCTGATCGACATCGACCTCCACATGCACACCGACCATTCCTCTGACTGCGCGACGCCGGTCGAGGTGCTGATCGAGACCGCCCGCGACCGTGGCTTCGGTGCGATTGCCATCACCGATCACAACGAGGTCTCGGGTGCGCTGGCCGCGGCAGAGGTCGCGGCGGGGATGGACGATTTCAAGATCATCGTCGGGGAGGAGGTCAAGACCGCCGAGCAGGGCGAGGTGATCGGACTCTTCATTCAGGAAAAGATCCCGCGCGGAATGAGCATGGAAGAGACGATCGCCGAGATCCGCCGCCAGGGCGGGCTGGTCTACGTACCCCATCCCTTCGACCGCATGCACTCGGTACCCGACTACGAGCACCTGCTCGAGATGGTCGAGCAGATCGATTTCATGGAGGTCTTCAACCCGCGTGTCGCGGTCACCTCGTTCAACGAAGAAGCCGAGCGGTTCGCCCGCAAGTACAACATCATCCCGGCCGCGGGCTCCGATAATCACGTCGCCCAGGGGCTCGGTTCGGTGCGGGTCACGCTTCCCGATTTTGACGGCCCCGAGGAGTTCCTCGAGGCGATGAGGGAGGCGGAGATCACCCGCCGTCACAAGAACCTGGTCTACGTCCAGGCGCTCAAGTTCCTCCAGACGACCGGGCGGCCCAAGGCTGCCAAACGCTCGGTCAGCGACGCCCGGGCGGTCCGCGGAGGTCGGCAGAAGCAGCGCGGATCGAAGCGCACTCCGAGCAAGAGCTGATGCATGCCGCCTCCGATAAAGGAGGCCCGGAGGAGGCGTCAAAGATAAGACGACCCATGCCTGCGACCGATAACGAGATCAAGGAGAAGTACCTGGAGAGGGCAATCCGGGAACTGAACCAGCTGAGTCGTGACCTCAAGACCTGCGAGGCCTGCAGCCGCACCAAGGTCATGCCGGTGCTCGGATCAGGCCACCCCCAGGCCGACATCTTCCTGGTCAAGTACGCACCGACCGTGGCCGAGATCGAGGAAGGGGTTGCCTTCTACGGTCGCCCCGGGAACGCCTTGATGAAGAGCTTCAAACGGCTGGGAATCGATCCAACCGTGGTCTACGGGACGATCTGCGCCAAGTGCCCGGTCGACGATCCGGCCGATGCCGACAGCGAATGCATCGGCCGCGTCGCGGACGAGTTCAACATTGTCAAGCCGAGGATAATCGTCGTGATGGGCGAACAGGCCGCGCAGACCATCAACCAGCTCGACATCCCCCTGGCAAGGCCGCTCGAGGCCCATGAAGGCGAAATCCAGGCCTTCACTCCTTCATGCGACGCGCTGTTCGTGCCGGACATCGACGACGCGCTCGACGAAGAGGGTGCCAAGCGACGTTTCTGGCGCGCCTTTCGCAGTCTCGGCCGCTGGTACGACGACCTCCCGCCGTACTAGGCGAAGGGCTCTCGTGGCGGCCCTGGGGCTCAGCTCAGGCGGGTGCTGCTGCGCGGGCAAGCTCGGTCATCGGCTCGACCCTGGCTGAAGCCAGGCCTCGCACGACGACCACGTCGAGAGCCGAGTAGGCGGCCAGCCCCTCCTGGGCGCCTTCGCTGTCGGCCGCGGCGACGCCGACCGTCCCCTCCGGCTCGCCGAGACGGTCGAAGTGGTCGCGGTAACCCTTGTGAAGATCGCGGTAGAAGGACTCCTCTTTGGCCAGGCGATTTGCCGCGTCGTCTCCGATCGCGGTTCTCACGTAGCCGAATACCGGCGGCGCAGAATGCCGGGCCTTCGGCCGCCCCGGCCTCGACCTGCTCCTTCGCCCCGGCGGCAAAATCGGCGGTCATCCAGTTGAAGAACGCACCGTCGTAGGAACCGCCGGCCAGCGCGCACATCTTCGGTCCCATGGCGGCCATGACCACCCGGATTCCAGCCAGGTGCTCGCGGATTTCAGGCAGGATCTCCCTCATGAAGGTCAGCGGCTTCTTGCTGAAGCCGGCTCCGACCCCGATCCAGAGGCGCGACGGGTCGAGGCCGAGGCGGTCGATGTCGGCAGCGATCGTCTCCGGGCCCTGGCGGTCCAGCGCGATCACGCCGACGCCCAGATCGATCGAGTCGGTCACCTTTGCGAACTCGGCCAGCGTTTCCAGGCCTTTGGCCCCGGGGTGATCGTTGGAGAAGATTGCCGAGTAGCCCGTCTCTTCACATGTTTCGGCCAGCGGTCCGCAAACCTCGGCCGGCAGGCCGGCCGCGACTCCGAATGCCCTCTTCTGGCTTCGCGGACTCATGCCAGGTCGAACTGGGCTACGCACTCGATGTGCGGGGTCTGCGGGAACATGTCAACCGGTCTCACGCGGACGAGTCTATAGCCGGCCTCGACCAGCTGAGCCGCATTCGGTGCCAGCGTGGTCGGGTTGCAGGAGATGTAGACGATGCGCCTTGCTTCGCATTCGATCACCCTGCGTACGATCTTGGCCGACAGACCCGCCCTCGGCGGGTCGATCGTGACCAGATCCGGCTTGCCGGCCTTTTCGATCAGCGGTCTCAGCCCGGTGCGCGCGTTGGCGGCCACGAATTCGGCGTTGTTGATCCCGTTGTTGAGTGCGTTGCGCTTCGCGTTGGCGATCGCGTCGGCGACGATCTCCAGGCCCCAGACCTTGCCGGCCTGACCGGCCATGCTCAGCCCGATCGTGCCGACGCCGCAGTAGAGGTCGAACAGCTTCTCGCTGCCGGTCAGCCCCGCGAAGTCGGCGGCGACGCCGTAGAGCTTCTCGGCCATCTCGGTATTCGTCTGGAAGAAGGAGTCGTGGGAGAGCTGGATGCTGAGGTCGAAGATCCGCTCGCGCAGGACCTCTTCGCCGAGAACGCCGGTCGGGCCGCTCGTACTGCCGGAAGGACCGTCGATAACCGTGTGGAGGTCCACAGGAGGCTTGGGAAAGTTGGCCACGGAGGTAACCAGCCGGGTCTGGACCTGACCGGTGCGACGGCCTTCCCTGACCACGAGATTGCGCAGCACTCCCCGGTGGTCGTGGGGGTCGTAGGCGGAGAGTCCTTCCTCCTTGGCCCACTCGAGAACGTCGTTCTTGGCCTTGTTGGTTGCGGCTGACGAGAGGTGGCAGTCCTCGATGTCGAGGACCTGGTCCCAGCGTCCGCGGGGGTGGAAGCCGAGCACCAGCTGATCCTCCTGCTCGCCGAACGAGTACTCGACCTTGTTGCGGTAGCGCCACTGTTCGAGGGCCGGGATTATCGGGTCCAGCTCGAATCCCTCCAAACGGCCGATGCGCGAAAGCGCTTCCCCGACCTGCTGCTCCTTGATTTCGAGTTGGCGTTCGTAGGGCAGTGCCTGCCAGGGTGCCCCGGGGCAGGCTTCTCCCTGGTGGACGTCCGTCTCGGCGACCCGCTCCGGACTCGGCTCGAGGATTTCGATCGTACTGGCTTCGGCATAGCCCTTCTTGGACTTTCCGACCCGTGCTCTCACCCGGTCGCCGGGAAGCGCTCCGCCGACGAATACGACGTAGCCTTCGCGCCTGGCGATGCCCCTGCCGCCGTAGGCGAGGTCCTCGATCTTTGCCTCGAACTCCTCGCCGCGCCGGAGCCTGCCCGGTCGTTCGCCCGCTCCGGTGTGTGTCGGTTCCGTTGCACTCATCGAGCGCCCACTATCCCACTCGGAGCGCGGCCGTAGTATTCCGCTCTTGATCGAACCTTCCCCCAGGAACTACATCACCGGCTCCGAGATCGCCGGCGGACGGCTGGTCAACCTGCTCGATCGGGCTGAAGAGATGAAGCAGCAGCGCCCGTCAGAGGGCTCTTCGGCACTGGACGGCAGGTCGGTGGCGCTGATCTTCGAGAAGCCTTCGACCCGGACCCGGATCTCCTTCGAGGTGGGCGTCGCGGAGCTCGGTGGCACCTCGCTGGTCCTCCACGGGCAGGAAATGCAGCTCTCCCGGGGCGAGTCGGCGGGGGATACGGCGCGCGTCCTCTCTCGCTACGTGGCGGCGATCGTGATCCGCTCGGGATCCCACGAGCAGGTCGTTGAGCTGGCTGAGAATGCCGATGTGCCGGTGATCAACGCGCTCACTCCCCGGTATCACCCATGCCAGGCGATCGCCGACCTGCTGACCCTGAAGGAACGCTTCGGTGGGCTGGGGGGACTGAAGGTGGCCTACGTCGGCGACGGAACCAACGTGGCTCGCTCTCTCGCCGTCGCCGGATCGCTGACCGGCGTCGAAGTCGCGGTCGCAGCCCCCGCGGGCTATCAGCTCGAAGAAGAGGTGCCTGCGCTGCTGACTCACGATCCTCATGAGGCCGTCCGCCATGCCGACGCGATCTACGGGGACGTGTGGGTCAGCATGGGTGACGAGGCCACTGCCGAGCAGAGGCGGGCCGATCTCGAACCCTTCCGGATCGACGGCGAACTCCTCTCCGCGGCCAAGCCCGAAGCCGTCGTGATGCACTGCCTGCCGGCCCATCCCGGCGAAGAGATCACCGCCGAGGTCCTCTACGGCGAGCGATCTGCGGTCTGGGACCAGGCGGAGAACCGTCTCCACGCCCAGAAGGCGCTGCTCGAGTACCTGCTGGCCTGACCCGGCCCCTTCCTGAAACAATCCTCGCCGCGGCCCCATTGTGTATCGGTTAGCACGCCAGGTTTTCAACCTGGAAGGGCGGGTTCGACTCCCGCTGGGGCTACTTCTGCGAGGCGGCAGGCAGGCGGGCGGGCGACGGTCCCGCGGCGGTACGCACTGCCCCACGGGTAGGGTCTGGGGCGATGATTCCGGAGATCTCGATCGGCCCGCTCACCCTGCAGACCTTCGGACTGATGTTCGCTCTCGCCTTCATCGTCGGAGGCGTGCTCGCCCACAGGCGCTTCCAGGAACTCGGCAAGCCTGGCGACTGGGCCTACGAGGCGGTCTTCGCCGCCCTGGTCGGCGGAATCGTCGGCGCAAGGCTGTACTGGCTGCTCGAGAACCTCGACTCTTCTGACGGCATCTTCGACACCCTCTTCTCGGGCTCCGGACTGACCTGGTACGGCGGCGCGATCGGCGGCGCCCTCGGGGTGATCCTCTGGGCCAAGTGGCGCGACTACCTCAACCTGAAGCTGGCCGACGTGGCTGCTCCGGCGCTGGCTGCCGGCTACGCGGTGGGTCGGATCGGCTGCCAGCTCTCCGGTGACGGCGACTACGGCAAGCCCTGGGACGGCCCCTGGGCAATGAGCTACGAGGATGGGGTCGTACCCACCCCGCCCGGCGTCGAGGTTCACCCGACACCCGTCTACGAAACCCTGGTCATGGGTCTCGGCGCCTTCATCCTCTGGCACCTCAGAGACCGCTTCCGCTTCGGCATCCTCTTCGCGATCTACCTGATGTACGCCGGCACCGAGCGTTTCCTGGTCGAGTTCCTGAGGACCAACGAGCGCATCGCCCTCGGCCTGACCGAGGCCCAGTTCCTCAGCCTGGCGATGATCTTCGGCGGTCTCGCCTGGATTCTCACCGTCTACAAACGCGAAGGGACCCTCGCCCGCCCGGCCGAGCAGCAGATCGTCCCCTGACGATCACGCCACCCTCGATGCCGAGTCCGGAACCGGAAATCGTGAACTGTCCCGCGAGGGGCGAAGTGACCGGCGCGCCGGTTCTGATCGTGCCCGGCGCCTTCAGCGACGCTGACTCCTTCGAATCCGTCGCGCAGTGGTTCTCGAGCAGGGGCCGGGAGACGCATACCGTCCGTTTCCCACACAGAAGCAGCCGGGTCCCACAGGTTGATCGCGGCGGGCTGGCTGCCGTCGACGTCGCTCTGGACCAGGCCTGCGACGAAATCGGCGAGCCACTGGTTGCCTTCGGCCACTCGCTCGGAGGCCTGGCGGTACTGCGACTGCTCGGCCGGCGTCGGTTGGAGGCCGGGATGCTGATGATGCCTGTGCCACCCGGCGGTCTCGCTCCGGACGCGATCAGGCTGCTGCGACGCCAGCCACTCGACGCCGCAAAGATGATCGGCCTGTCGGTTAGCGCATGGCCTGTCCGGCGCCTCCCCGGCCGGCCGCCACGCGGCATGATGAGCGAGGGGACACCGACAGAGGACATCGAGGCCTCGGCGGCACGGAGGAAGAGTGAATCGTGGCGGCTTCTCGCCCAGGTACTGGTTGGCAGCCGGGGAGCCCCGGCTCCTGTGGACACGCCGCTCCTGCTCGCCGGAGGCAGCCAGGATTCGATCGTCTCCTCCGAAAGCGTCGCCAGGCTTGCCGGCGAACTGCATGCCCCCTACCTGGAGTTCGACGTCGGCCACGCCTTCGCCGAGGAGCCGGGCTTCGAAATCGTGCTCGAGTCGGTATTCGACTGGCTCCGGGGTCATGGGCGGTGACGGGCTCGAACCGCCGACATCCTGCGTGTAAAGCAGGCGCTCTACCAACTGAGCTAACCGCCCTGAACCGCCTCCGGCCACCGTCGGGTGAGCAGGGAGGCGCAGGGCAGTATAGGCAGAGGCCGACGGGTCGGTTCCGGGCAGAACTGCCGGGGTAGCGCAAGAATCCGGTGGCAGGCAGGGGCGATGGGGCGTATTTTTCCTTCGGTGACCGACAAGGAGCCACAGATCGAGCATGAGCGGGTCAGGGTCGAGACTCTCGATCGGGCCTGTGCTTTCCTCGAGCGCAACCTCGACCGCGATGTGCCACTTTCGGAACTCGGCTCCGAAGTCGGCTGGAGTCCAACCCACCTTCAGCGGGTATTCCGAGGACGTCTGGGCGTCTCGCCGCGCGAATACGTCGAGGCGCTGAGGGTGAATCGGCTCAAAGGACGAGCTTCGAAACGGGTCGCGGGAGACAGGCGGCGCGGCGCGGGCGATCACCGATTCGGGCTTCGGCTCGCTGAGTGCCGGTCATGAGACCGGGATCAGAAACCTGGGTATGACTCCGGCCACATACGGGGCGGGTGGACAAGGCGCGCAGATCGAGTTTCGTGCGGTGCCCTGTTCGCTCGGCTGGCTGATGGTCGGCCGTACGGACCGCGGAATCTGCTCACTGACCCTCGGAGACGACCCCGACAGACTGCTTGCGTTGCTGGGCGAAGAGTTTCCCGAGGCCGAGCTGTCCGAAGCGGACGAAACGATGTCCGACCTCTGTGACCGGCTGGTCGGCGTGGCCGATCGCGGCGAAGAGGGGCTGGACCTGCCGGTCGAGGTGGTCGCGACGGACTTCCAGTGGAGGGTATGGCGGGCCATGCGGCGAATCCCGCGCGGCCAGACCCGCAGCTACTCCGAGCTGGCAGAGCTGGCCGGCAGCCCGAAGGCGGTGCGCGCGGCTGCGTCGGCCTGCGCGAACAACCGGATCTCCCTGCTGATCCCCTGTCACCGGGTGGTCAGGGCGGACGGCTCGGCCGGCCGCTACGCCTGGGGCGCCGAGCGCAAGGTCAAGCTGCTCGAGGTCGAGGCGAGGGCGGCCGGCGCGACGAACTGACCGCTCAGGTTGCGTGAGGCTCAGGCCCCGACTGCGCGGGACCCGGCGATCCGGGCACACCAGAGGCCGAACAGCAGGGCGGCGAAGATGGCGCCGAGCCAGTGGAGGCCGATCACCACGAAGACGATGCTGGGAATTCCCGCGAGAGCGGCACCGAAGACAGTTCGCGGGATGTCCAGCTTCAGGACTGCGGCCGTGAAGGCGGCACAGAGAAGCCACGCGGTCGGACCCGAGAGCCAGCCCCAGGACTCGAAGAACGACTTCGGCAGCAGCACGGCCAGGACGAGCGAGACCGCGGCCACGGCAAGCAGCTGGATCAGGACGCTCTTGAGGAAGACGGTTCGGTTCACGGAGGGATGGCCGGGTTCCGACCTATACTGACATGTCGATGGTGGCGGGTATCGAAACGAATTCGATCGATCAGGCAGGGAAGCGAACCGCTTCGCTGATCTGTTTCCTGCTGCTGTTCGCGACTCTGGTTCTGTTTTCAGGTCCCGCGGAAGTCGGTGCCGCCGGGACCGACCTGCGTCAGGCGAGCGTTGCGCAGAAGGGTCGTTCGCTGGTTGTCAGGGTGGTGCCCGGCCGCCAGTTCGCAATCAGCAGGCTCGAGCGGCAACCCGACTTCTCCCGGCCCCGGGCCCGCTTCCTCTGTCTCGAGATGAGACGAAGGGGCGACAGTCGCATTTCGCGGATCTGTATGGGTGGAAAGCGCGATTCCCGTGGCGCTGCGGGGTTCGCCCGGATCACTCCGGCCGGCAAGGCGGTGAAGCAGCAGACGATTCCGGTCAAGGTCTCCGGTACATCGGCTTCGGGTCTCACGTTGTCCTTCGTGCCGGGGCGGGCACACGTGGTCCCGGGCAACTACAGCTGGCGGGTCCTGTTTTCGACCGGCACCTGCGATGAAGATCTCGGGTGACTGTCGCTCCTCCTTCCCACGCAAGGGGTTCGCCCGCTACCGGGTGCGTCCGGTCGCGATCGTCGGCTGCACGGGAGGCAACGGCCAGGTTGTCAGGAGCGGTCCGGGTGGAAAGAAGCGGGTCGCCCTCACCTTCGACGACGGACCGAGCGTCTATACGCCGCAGGTCATGGACGTGCTGCGGCGCAAGAAGGTCAAGGCGACCTTCTTCATGCTCGGTGACATGGTCAGCCGTGACCCTTCGACTGCCCGGCGGGTGCTCGCGGCCGGGCATGAGGTCGCCAACCACAGCAGCACCCACCCGATGCTGCCGGGCTACTCGGACATCAGGCGGGCCAGCAGCACGATCAAGCGGGCCACCGGCTTCAGGCCCTGCCTCTTCCGCCCGCCCTACGGGGCGCTCAACGCGTCGGTGGTCTCCAGCGTGAAGGATCTCGGCATGAAGAGCGTGCTTTGGGACGTGGACACCTCCGACTGGAGCCGCCCCGGCACTGGCACGATCCGGTCCCGTATCGGTGGGGCCGGCCCCGGCTCGATCATCCTCATGCACGACGGCGGCGGATCGCGAAGCCAGACCGTCGCGGCCCTGGCCGGCGGGATCCACGACCTGCGCTCGCGTGGCTACCGCTTCGTGACGGTCACCAGGCTTCTCGGCAACCGCTTCGTCTACCGACCTCGCTAGCCGCTGCCGGGGCGGCTTCGGTCCGGCCGCCTCCCCGGGCCGTCAGGGGACCGGGATGATGCCGCCCATGTCTCCGTCCCAGTCGTCCGACCGGCACGGCTGGCCGCCACAGAGGTCCTCGATGTAGCCGTCCGGCTGGAAGAACGTGTCGATCATCGACACCGGGCCGCTCGCCCCACGCGGGGCACCGTGCGGGTCCTCCCAGTCGGGATCCGGCGGGACGTTGGCATAGGGGGGAGGCTCGGTGCCGATGTCCTGCGACAGGTTGAGCGGGTTCAGGCGGTAGGGGCCTCCGTCCCAGTAAACGACCGAGGAGCCACGATACGGGTACTCGCCCGCGCCGATCCGAGGCACGTCCCACAGCCCTTCGTACGCCGGCCAGCGGTTGGCGTCGATCGCGCCGGCGTTGGTCTTCATGCCGATCGTACGTGCCATGACGTCGCTGGCGAAGTTGCTTACCTGGTGGTCCCCGAGGGCGACATGGAGCGAGACGTTGTGCTCCGGGGTGTTCGGCGGCGGGTCGTCCGTCATCACATGCGCATAGCCGTTCGGCTCACCACGGTCCCAGAGCATCTGGATCAGGCCGAGCAGCAGAGGTTGACTCAACTCGTCCGGGTAGGCGGATCCGAGGATCGCACCGTAAACCGGCCAGTTCGATGACCTGACCAGGAGGGTCGAGTAGTTCATCCCGCCGACGACCAGGGCCGACTGGATGAAATCGGGCGAAAGTGCCGTCAGCGGCCCGCCCATGATTCCACCCTGGCTGGCGCCCATGTAGTAGACGTCGTCGGTGCGGATTACCGAATCTCCGCCCGGGGTCACGCCGTCGCCGTCCTGGAAGGCAGGGTCCGTTCCGAAGCCGTCGGGGTGGAACATCAGCCTCGCCAGGAAGAGTTCGTTGAGCAGGCCCTGCTGGAGCCGGTCGGGCACGGTGTCGAACTGCGAGAGTTCGCTCAGCGCTCCCACGACCGCGCCCACGTCTTCGCTCGCCATCCCGATTTCGTCGGTGGCGCAGGCGATCATCGCGTGATCCTGTGCGAGATCCGGGTTGATGCTCCCCTGGACCTGGTCGGCGGCTCCGAGCAACCCGTGGCCGAAGACGAATGGACGCAGCTTCGGCGGGGTGACGCCGGAAAGACCGACCTGGGGAACGATGCAGGTGAACTTGGCTTCGTAATCACCGTTTCGCTGCGGCAAGCGGTTCGAGCCGAGGTCCATCGTGCTGCCGGGCTCGCAGTCCGGTGACAGGAAGCACGGCACGGTGTAGGTGCCGCGTACCCGTCGTTTGATCTGCGGGCCGTCCACGTCGCTTACCTGGTTGACCACGAAAGCCGGAGCAGTTCCCTGGACCGTCTCGTCGGCCATGGTGCTGTCGCCGAGCACCTTGAAGGCTTCGTCGCGCATGTGGAGGGCGCGACGGTAGTTGTTCTCGTTGCTGGCGACCGTGAAGTCCCAGGCCAGGTAGAGGTCGGAGCGCTTGATCTTCGACTTCTTCAGCGTCTTGAAGATGTCTTCGAAGTGGCTGCGGCGCTGGTTGACCGGTGCCTGAGTCGAGGTCACGGCGTCCCGGTAGTAGCGGAAGGCGTTTGGTGCTTCGAGTGACGCGCCGTCGGCATCGACCAGATTGCGAAGAGCGACGATGTAGCGGCCTTTCGGGTCGAAGTTCTTCGCCGGACTGATCATCAGCGCGGTGCCTTCGGGGCTGGAGGCATTGGAGTCGACCTGGACCCAGATCGGCCACCGCTTTCCCGTATTCGCATTGATCACGACCGCCTTCTGGTCGGCGTCGCTGTAGCGACCGAGATTGTCGAGCCCGACGAAGTCATTCGCCTCGAGCGCCTCCGGGGTATCGAGTCCGGGCACCTTGAGCACGATTCCCTGGCCCTGGCTGAAGCCGTCCGAGTCGAGGTAGGAGGTCGGATCGATTGCTATGCCCGAGCCGTTCTCGGGCATGCCGCCCTCGGGGAAGCTGATCCTCTTGCCGGTCGGGGAGGTCCCGTCCGGCGCGGTGTAGAAGTCGCTCGGGAAAGGCATCATGCACATGCCTTCCTTCGGCTGGGCGATGAACTCGCAGTTGCCCGCATCGGAGAGCTCGACCGGGTCGAGACGGCAATCGGCCTTCTGACGGACCATGTCCCGTCTGTCCCGGGCCTTCCTCTTGCCGGAGCTCGCCTTCGCGACCAGCTTCAGTGCCGCACAGCTGCCGGCGGTCCTTCGTGCGGCCGGAAGGAGGCTCAGCCGAAGTACGCGCTTGCCTTTTCGCCCGAGAGTGACCTTCTTCGCTTTGGTCAGACGGCTGGAGCTGTCGAAGGAGACGGCAATCGTCTCGATCCTGACCCTGGCGCCGGGCCGGCCCTTGACCTTGACTTTGGCGCGCCTGTTTACCAGGGCCTTCTGGCCCGTCGTCTGCAGCTTGACCGTGAGCTTCGCCTGCTTGGTCTTCTTGGCCTTCGCGGCAGTCGCGGTACCGTCGGTGACGGTTTGTGCGCTCGCAGCGCCCGAGGCGGCGGCCGACAGCAGGATCGCAACGACGGCCGTCATCGTCAAGCGTGCAAACAGACTCATTCGATTCCTCCCTGGAAAATTGGAATGCCCTGGAGGCAGACTACTGCGCGAGGGAGCCGTCAGGGAGAATCGGACTCTTCCGGCACCGTCCACTCGATCCTGTTGCCGAGCAGTTCGGAAACGGTTACGAACGAGTAGCCCTGCGCCCGCAGTCCGTCGATGATCAACGGCAGCGACTCGATCGTCTTCTCCCGCACCGCATCACCGCCGTCGTGCATGAGGATGATCGAACCGGGCTGGGCATTGGCCATGGTCCCGGCCGCCACCGATTCGACCGACGACCAGTCGGTCCAGTCCTCGGTGTCGACATCCCACAGCACGGTATTCATGCCCTGGTCCGATGCCCGCCGGGTGAGTGGGGCATCAACCCGCCCGTAGGGAGGGCGGAAGGAACACGGCCTCAGACCCGATGCATCTTCGACCACATCGTTGGTGGCCCGGATGTCGGCCGCCGTGGGAAACGAGTCGTGTTTCATCGAGTGGTTCGCGACTTCGCTTCCCTGGAGGGTTATCTGTCTGGCCAGTTCAGGGTTTCGCTCGACCGCCTCCCCGAGCATGAAAAAGGTGCCGTCCGCCCGCTTCTCCTCGAGGATTTCGAGGATCGCCGGGGTAGATACGCTGGGACCGTCGTCGAAGGTAAGCGCGACCTTCTTCCTGTCCCTGGGTCCGTAGCGAAGCTGCACGCCGTCCGTACCGGTGCAGGAGGCCATCACCGGTGTCCGGATATCGAAGTCGCCCTCGCCGTCTTCGGGAAGCCGGTCGACACAGCTTTCGTCGGGCGCGCCGTCGCAACTGCCGTCACTGGTGACGAAGCGGAAACGGTGGGCCTCTGTCGGCAGGCCGAGTTCGGAGAGCGGAATCGTGATGCTCAGCTGGTCGGGCTCAGGTCGATCGATCGAGGCCTCCAGTGCCCCGTCCTCGGCGACCGCCGCCGGTTCACCGGCGATGGTGGTCACGCCGACTTCGTTCCCTGAGGCACCCGCGCAGATTCGTTCACCCGAGCCCTCCTCGCCTTCTCCGGTCGACTCGAGTTCCATTTCGAGGCAGACGTAGCGCGCCTGGGCGTCATTGACGTCCGGCTGCGGATCGAGCCCGGCAAGCTCGATCGGCGCGGCCGTGTGGACCGAGAACTGGAGCGATCTATCGACCTGGCGAACCTCTCCCTGGCGCAGCGCCAGCGGGCTGTTGAGAGCCGCCGGCTGGGCCTGAGTGGCGAAGACCACTGCCAGAATCGTGCCCGCCAGTCCGGCGAGAATGAAATAAAGCTTGCCTCTTGCGCTCATGCCTGCCAGCCTCTCATGGGTGATTGAAACAGTACCTGTCGTGCCGCCCGCCCGCACCAAAAGTCCACCAGCCGTGTTTCTACATGCGATGAGCCTGAAACCGGCCCGGGTTGCCGGCACCTTCCTGATTCTCGTAGCGACGTTCGCCCTCTCCGGCCTGATGCTGCCCTCATCGGGCCTGACGGCGCCCGTTGCGACCGAATCCGCCGTTTCCATCGACGGGGACTCCACCGGGCAGGTACCGGGGTCCGGGGCACAGCCGTCATCTCCGTACAAACGGCCTGGCATGTGGATCTGGTACGTGGACGCCTCACATGGCGGCAACCTGACCCGCATCATCAAACGTGCGAAAAAGTCGAATATCGGAACCCTTTACATCAAGTCCGGCGACGGCACCAACGTCTGGAGCCAGTTCAGCTCTTCGATGGTCGAACGACTGCAGCGCGCCGGGCTCAAGGTCTGCGGCTGGCAGTACGTATACGGCCGCGAACCGGTCCGTGAAGCCAAAGTATCGGCGGTCGCCAAACGCCGGGGCGCCGACTGTTTCGTGATCGACGCGGAGACCGAATACGAAGGCAACTACTCTGGTGCCGACCGCTACGTGCGCAAGCTGCGCAATCTGGTGGGACCGGATTTCAGGCTCTCGCTCAGCACTTTTCCTTACGCGCATTTCCATCCTGGCTTCCCGTATTCGGTTTTCCTCGGCCCGGGTGCCGCGACGATCAACCTGCCGCAGGTCTACTGGAAGACGATCGGCGATCCGGTCAAGCAGGCGGTCGGCACCACCTGGACCTACAACCGCATGTACAAGCGCGGTATTTTCCCGGTCGGCCAGACTTATCTGGGCCCGAGTCTCAAGGACCTGACCCGCTTCCGGCGCTTCACGGCCAGTTATGGATCGGCGCCGAGCTGGTGGTCATGGCAGGAGACGAATTCCTCCGAGTGGGCAACTCTGCGCAGGCGGTCTGCCGACCCTTATCCGAAGTACCGCCCGGTCAGAACGCATCCGACTACAGAGCGTGGGGCGCGCGGCGACCACGTCGTATGGATGCAGCAGCACCTGGTCGGCGCAGGCTTCGAGATCCCGATTACCGGCATTTTCGGCCGTCAGACCAGGCGCGCGGTAAGGCAGTTCCAGGAGAGAGTCGGCCTCGACGTGGACGGCAAGGTCGGCAACCGGACCTGGAAGCGGCTTCTGAAGGTCCGGCCGGTCAGGGTCCGCTGGTCGGGTTCACGTTCACTCCGCGCCGCGGCCGGCGTCTCGGTCTCGGACGGCGCTCCCCGCTCAGCGTCGTTGCCACCGAAGCGCAACGAGCTTGACGGCAGCATCCGCTGAGCCGGTCAGCCGGCGATCGTCGTCTGCAGCCGGCCGAGCTGCGGTGAGGCCACCTCGAGCGAGTCTCCGTCTGCCAGCCAGACTCTGGGCTTGCGGGCGCTGCCGACTCCGGAGGGCGTTCCGGTCGAGACGATGTCGCCCGGCTCGAGCGTCATCCATTTCGAAAGACGGCTGACCAGCTCCGGCACCGAGAAGATCAGGTCGCCGCTGTGCGAGTTCTGCATCTCCTTCCCGTTCAGGATCATCGAGATCCCGATCGAGTCGTGTGGCCCGGCTTCGTCCGGGGTGACCAGGAACGGCCCACAGGGGGCGGAGCCGTCGAAAACTTTGCCCGGCATCCATTGCGGGGTCAGGAACTGCAGGTCCCGGGCGGAGAGGTCGTTCAGCAGCGTGTAGCCGGCGACATGTTCCAGGGCAGCGTCCGCCTCCACGTCCCTGGCACGTCGGCCGATCACGAATGCGATCTCGGCCTCGTAGTCGACCTTTTCGCTGGATCCCGGCAGGGCCACCGTCTGGCCGTCGGCAATCAGCGCGTTCCGGTACTTGGCGAAGATCGTCGGGGCCTTCGGCAGTTCAAGGTCGAACTCCTCGGCGTGTGAGCGGTAGTTGAGGCCGATGCAGACGATCTTGTCCGGATCCGGGATCGGTGGCATCAGAGTGACACGATCGAGCTCCAGCGGCGGCCCGGCGTCAGCAGGCAGGCCCGCCTCAAGCATGCCGCCGAGTTCGCCGACCCGGTCTTCCGCGATCAGTTCTCGCAGCGACGAGCGCCCCGGTTCGCCGAGCGCCCGCCACGCATCGAGCACCCCTTCGTCACTCAGTACTCCGGCCCTGGGGCCGCTTCCGGCGTCAAATGTGATCAGTCGCATGGGCGGCAGCTTACGCCCAAAGCGAGACATTGCGATAATCACCGCCGGTCGGTTCAGTCCGACTGCCTCACGGGGGTGTAGCTCAGTTGGTTAGAGCGCTGGCCTGTCACGCCAGAGGCCGCGGGTTCGAGTCCCGTCACTCCCGTCACCGGACCCGCCCGAGAGATCGGGCAGGTCTGTGTGCCGTTTCACCAGGGTGACGGCCGGAAATCCTTGAGGAAGCAGGCGAAAAGGTCCTCGCCCCGTTCGCCGCGCACGATCGGGTCGTAAACGCGCGCTGCGCCGTCGACCAGGTCGAGCGGCGCGTGAAAGCCGTCGTCGGCCAGGCGTTTCTTCATCGTATGTGGCCTTTCGTCGGTGATCCAGCCGGTGTCGACCGCGGTCATCAGGATGCCGTCGCTCTCGAACATCTCCTGGGCGCTGGTCCGGGTGAGCATGTTCAGCGCCGCCTTGGCCATGTTCGTATGCGGGTGGCCGGGGCCCTTGTATCCGCGGGAGAACTGACCCTCCATGGCCGAGACGTTGACTACGTAGGTGCGACGGGCCGTCGAGGCTGCCATGGCCTCCCTGAGGCGGCTGATCAGCAGGAAGGGAGCGGTCATGTTGCAGAGCTGGACCTCGAGCAGTTCGACCGGGTCGACTTCGTCGACCGACTGGATCCAGCTGTTGCTCGATACCTGGTCCGGAACCAGTCCCCCGGCGTCGATCGCCTTCTCTTCCGCCACCAGGTCGAAACCCGCCGAGCCGGCGGTCAGCGACATTGCGGTCAGGGCATGGGGAGTGGGCGCCCAGTGGTCCCCCGCGCCGGGAGTCAGGTGGTGGTGTCCCTGGTCGTCGGGTCGCGTGAAGGTCTCGATCTCCGGCAGGCGTCCCGCCGGCAGATCCCCGCCTTCGGCGGCGAGCAGCGGTCCGTAGGCATCAGGGCTGCGCCGCACCGTCTGGCAGGCGTTGTTGATCAGGATGTCGAGCGGGCCCCGGGAGGCGACCCGGTCGGCGAGGTCGATGACCTGGCCCGGGTCACGCAGGTCGATTCCGACGATGTCGAGGCGTTCGATCCAGTCGTCGCTGTCTTCCATCGCCTTGAAGCGACGCACGGCGTCGTGGGGAAAGCGGGTCGTGATCGTGGTGTGGGCGCCGTCGCGCAGCAGGCGCAGCGCGATGTACATGCCGATCTTGGCCCGGCCGCCGGTGAGCAGGGCCCGCCGGCCGTCGAGGTCGGTCCGGGCGTCACGCCGGTCGTGGTTGAAAGCGGCGCAGTCGGGGCAGAGCTGGTGATAGAAGGCGTCGACCTCGCGGTAGCGCTGCTTGCAGATGTAGCAGGCCCTGGCTTCCTTCAGGGTGCCCGCGGTGGCGCCTCTGGCTGACGAGACGAGCGGCAGTCCTTCGGTCTCGTCATCGATCCGTCCCGGCGCGGCGGTGGCGGTTCGGGAGGTGACTTCGGCGTCGTGTTCAACGACTTCACGCCGCTTCTCTTGCCGGCGCCGCCGCTTGACTGACTTGTAGAGTCCGGCTGTCGCCTGCTGGACGGTGATCGAGTCCGGGTGGTCGACCGGCAGCCGGTCCAGTTCGGAAATCAGCTTCAGGCAGGCCTGTAGTTCCGCCGGGTCGATTCGCTTCGAAGCTTCCGCGTTCGGGCGGTTTCTCTGGTCTGCCATGAAGTCGGTGACCTTATGACAGAGGTCGGGCGGCAGGTAGGCTCCGTGCCATGAAGATCAAGCTCCACATCATCATCGGAAGCGTCAGGCCGGTCCGGGCGGGACTGCCGGTAGGCAACTGGATCGAGTCGGTCGCTCGCGAAGACGGTCGCTTCGATGTGACGCTGGTTGATCTCGCCGAGGTCAATCTGCCGTTCCTGGATGAACCCGAGATGCCGCACCTCGGCAAGTACACGCACGAGCACACCAAGTCCTGGAGCCGCACGGTAGACGCGGCCGATGCGTTCATCTTCGTCATGCCCGAGTACAACGCTGGCGTCTCACCGGCCCTCAAGAACGCGCTCGACTTCCTCAGCGCCGAGTGGAAGCACAAGGCGGTGGGTCTGGTCAGCTACGGCGGCATCTCAGGCGGGCAGCGCGGTGCCCAGATGATCAAGACGACCCTGCTTCAGCTCAACCTGATGCCGGTTCCTTCGGCCGTGCCGATCCCCTTCGTCGCGGGAATGATCAGCGATGACGGCGACTTCGAGCCGAGCGAGCCGATTGCCACAGGCGCCGGCCGGATGCTCGACTCGATACTCGAATGGGACGAGCTTCTGCGCGGTAAACGCGAAGCCTGATCCGGCTTTCAGATCAGCCGCCGCCGGCCGCGGGCGGGGCGGTCGCGTCCTCGCCTTCCTGCCCCAGGCCTTCACGGCTGATGTATTCCTCGACCAGCAGCAGGTTGTCCTTCGAGCGCTCGACTGCCTTGAGGAGGTCACCCATCAGGGCCACCTCTTCGACCTGCTCCTTGACGAACCACTGCATGAACTGTTCGGCTCCGTAGTCGCCGACCTCACGGGCCAGCTTGACGAGTCCGAAGATGTCGTCGCTGACTTTCTGCTCCTGGGCGAGCGCGACGCGGACCGGGGCGGAAGCGTCCTCGAAAGTCGTCTGCGGGGCATCGACTCCCGGGATCTGGACCGAGGCACCGGTGTCGAGCAGGAACTGGGTCATCATCATCGCGTGCTCGCGCTCCTCCAGGGCCTGCCGGTAGAAGAAGGCGGCGAGCCGGGGCAGGGTCTCAGAGTCGTAGTAGACGGCCATGGAGACATAGCTCTGCGAGGCGGCGAACTCGTTAGCGATCTGGGCGTTCAGCGCTTCGGCGAAGCTCTTCTTTTTCTTGGCCATCTTGGTGCTCCTGGTCTCGGGTTGGAACGGTCTGTGATGTCACCGTAGCGAAGTACACGGATTTGGTCGGCCGTCCGGCCGCTTAGGGCAGCCTGACTGCTCCGCGCTCAGTGGGGGACGCCGAAACCGACCTCGGGCACGGTCATCGGGCTGGTCGGCAGCCCAGCTTCGGGAACCGCCGCGTTGTAGCCGCGCGGCGCCGTGTCGTTCGGATTGTCGGGGTGGAACAGGGCCGCCAGGTACTGGATCTGCTCGCGTCCCACTCCGAGTTCCCACTGCCCGCCCCCGTAGGCACCGATGCCTTCGCGTTCGCAGTAGTCGTAGGCGTCGAAGGTCGATTTCAGACCGCCCATACGGGAGGGCTTTATGTTGATTACCTTCGGCTTGTATTCGAGCGCTTCGATTTCCCCGACCGAGTGAATCGGGGCGTCCCAGGTGACCCGGTCCATATGCGGGGCGAGTATTTCCCGGGTCTCGTCGCTTATGTCCGGGTCCTCCAGCCAGGCATCGGGGAAAGCCGCGGCAAGCCTCCGGTACAGCTCGGGGTCGGTCTCGATGTCGACCACGGTGCCCTTGTACTGGCCTTTGAGGTCGAGTGTGTTCACGGCCCCGGTGGCGGCGAGTCCGGCGATCAGCTCGTCGTCCCAGTCGAGCGCCGGGTCGAGCTTGAACTGCAGGTCGGGATAGACCTCGAGCTTGGCTTCCAGAGTTCCGAGGTCCGAGCTGCCGTCGGCTCCCCTGAGTCCCATCGAAGCGACGAAGCTGAGTGGCCTGAGCTCCATGCCGAGGAACTTCGACAGGGTCGTATCGGACTGCTTGAGGGCGAGGTCCAGCGCGGCCGATTCGAATGCCCAGCGCCGGTAGAGGCGGGACACCTCCCGCTCCGGCGGGGAAGGAAAGAGGTCGAGGCTGCCGATCAGGTCGCAGAACTCGCCGATCGTCCGGGGCCCGCTCAGATCGTGGACCGGGCCGGCGTCCTGGAGGGCGATCGCGTCGAGGCCTTCATAGGTGATGTCCTCACCGTTGCCGGCGAGCCCGTCGCAGAGCACCTGGATCACCGTCGTCAGCCTCTCGAACTCGGGCGACGGTTGGATCGAAAGCCCTTCCAGCGCGTACGAATCGACCTTGACGGGTAGCTCGGCGACACGTTCATAAGTGGACATGGAATGACCATACTGCGCTGCGTCGGCGGGCCCGACCGAAGGTCTAGGCTTAAGACATGCCAGAACTCATCCACACCTGTTACCGCGTCTTCGATGTCGAAAAATCAGTCACCTTCTACGAGCAGCTCGGAATGAAGGAAATGCGGCGGATGCCGATCCGCGAGGAGGCGATCAACGTCTTCATGGGCTTCGAGGGCGACGGCCCCCGGCTCGAGCTGACCTTCAACTTCGATCAGTCGGAGCCCTACGAGATCGGCAGCGGATACGGCCACATCGCGATCACGGTCGAGAACATGGCAGGCGCGCTCGAACGGCTCGCGACCATGGGTATCGAGCCGGAGCGCCCGCCCTACACGGTCCGCGAGGGAGGCTCGTTGCTCTGCTTCGTGCGCGACCCCGACGGGTACCGCATCGAGCTGATCGAAGCCGGCTGATGCCGCTCACGTGTCTCTGGTCTACGTCCTGCCGACGGTTCCAGGGCTCTACACCTGGTCCGAGACAACGCGCAGCGTGGTCAGCTCGCGGTCGGCGGCGCCACGTACGTACCCCCCGTGGTCGATCGAGTCGAGAATGAAGTCGAGCGTCTCTTTCGTCAGGATTTCGCCCGGCAGCACGTTGGGTATTCCCGGGGGGTAGGTGGCGAGCGGTTCGGCCGAGATCCTGCCCTCCGCCTGCCGGAACGGCACTTTGTCCTGCGGCGCCAGGAAGGCCTCCCGCGGCGACATCGCCGGTTCTCCCCATGGCGGGGGCAGGGCGAACTCGGGTTTCTCCGAGGGCGGGGTGGTCTCGAGCTCCTCGAGTGCGGTCAGCAGGCCGTCGATAAGGCGTCGCGAGCGGGCCGGGGTCGCCGTTCCGAGTCCGAAGACCGCCACAGCCACCGTGTCCGAAGCCAGTTCGAAGTTGACGTTCGCCATCTGCCGGGCCAGTTGCGCGATCCGGTAGCCGCTGGCTCCCGTCCCGCGCACGTCGATGGTCAGTCTCAGGGGATCCCAGCCGATCACGCTCTCGTTGTCGAGCAGGCTGTGGTCGAGAACGTCGATACCGTCGATTTCACGAAGCTCGGCCCGGGCATCGTGCAGAACTCCGATGGTTTCGCCGAGCATGCGCTCACCATGGATCGCCGCCTGCCGACGCGCAGCGTCGAGCGACCCGCAGAGCAGGGAGTTCGGGCTGGTCGACTCGGTCATGCTGACGCAGCGGTCGATGATTTCCGGTTCGAACCTGTTCCCGAATCCGAGGTGGAGCATGGCCGACTGGGTCAGGCTGCCGACGATCTTGTGAGTCGAAGATATGACCAGGTCGGCACCGGAGTCGAGCGCGTCGCGCGGAAGGTCTGGATGGAAGTGGAGGTGGGCCCCCCAGGCTTCATCGGCGACGAGCGGCACTCCACGATCGTGGGCTACCTGGGCCAGGGCGGCAACGTCGGCCGAGGCACCGAAGTAGGTCGGTGAGACGATCACGGCGGCGCCGGCGTTCGGGCAGCGGTCGAGCGCTTCGGCGAGAGCGTGGGGGGTCAGGCAGTGCGCGATGCCCAGCTCGGGGTCGACCTCGGGCGCGGCGAAGGTCGGCTTCAGGCCTGCCATGATCATGCCGTCGATAACCGACGAGTGAACGTTGCGCTGGACCACGATCTCGGGGCTGCGGTGGGCCACCGCGAGGCACATGACCTGGTTGCCCTGAGAGGCACCGTTGACCAGGAACCAGGTGCGGCGGGCGCCCCAGGCTTCGGCCGCGAGTTGCTGAGCCTCCTGGAAGGGGTTGGGATCGCCGACATCGATACCTTCGATCAGAGCCGGGATGTCGTCGGTCAGGCCGGTCTGGCCGGCCAGCAGGTGGAGAGCTTCGTCGGCGCCGATGCCCCCCTGGTGGCCGGGGACGTTGAACCGGCCAGGATCGCTCTGGGCGAACTCGAGCAGCGCGTCGATGTACGGGGTCCGGTTCTGGTCGCTCATCCGACGAGCCTACCCCTATGGGGAAGGCCCGGGGGCAACATCAGCCGTACGGGTACCACCAGTCCTTGACCTCGATCACCGAGTCCATGTGTACGTGCTTCGCCTCGCGGAAAGCATCGAGCCCCTCGGTGCCGAGTTCGCGGCCGATCCCGGAGTCCTTGAAGCCGCCGAAAGGACCGGCGTCGTTGTCGGTCAGGGGGTCGTTGATCCAGACCGAGCCCGCGCGGACCTCCTTCAGGCAGCGCACCGCAGTCCTGAGGTCGCGGGTATAGATGTTCGCGCCGAGGCCGAAACTGAGCCCGTTCGCCTTGGCGATGGCTTCATCGAGGGATCCGACCTTGACGATCGGTGCCACCGGTCCGAAGGTTTCTTCGGTCAGCAACGCGGCGTCTTCGGGGACTCCGGTCAGTACGCAGGGCTCCAGGTAGTGACCGGTGTCCATGCCTGCGTTGCCGCCGCCGGTAAGGATTTCCGCCCCGGCGGCCTCGGCCGCGACCACCTGGGTGATCGCCTTGCCGCGCTGGGTTGCCGACACCATCGGGCCGATGTCGGTCCTGGGATCCAGCGGGTCGCCGACGATCAGCGACCTGGTGTGCTCCACGAAGGCCTCGACGTAGTCGTCGTACACGTCCTCCATCACGTAGAAGCGCTCGGATGAAGTGCAGACCTGGCCGGCGTTGAGGAAGGCCGCCCAGGCTCCACCGCGAGCGGCGATCTCGACTCCGTCGGCGCCGATGTCGTCGCAGACGATGAAGGGATCCTTGCCGCCCATCTCCAGGTTGGCCCGCGCGTTGCGGCCTGCGCAGGCGATTCCGACTTTGCGGCCGGTTGCCACCGACCCGGTGAAGGCCACGCAGTCGATGCCCGGATGCCCGCTGATCGCTGCGCCTGTATCTCCGGCGCCGGCCACCAGGTTGACCGTTCCAGCCGGCAGATCAGCGAATACATCGGCCAGGGCCAGGGTGGACAGCGGAGTCAGCTCCGAGGGCTTGCAGACCGCTGTGTTTCCGGCGGCCAGGGCCGGGGCCAGCTTCCAGCAGAGCAGCAGCAGGGGGAAGTTCCAGGGCACGATGCAGCCGACGACTCCATGTGGCTCTTTGACCACGACGGAGAACTGGCTCGACTCGATCGGAGGGATGACGCGCCCGATCTCCGAGCGGGCGACCTCGGAGTAGTAATCGAAACAGGCCGCACACCACTCGACCTCGTCAGCCGACTCGGTGAGCGGACGTCCGATCTCGGTGGTCATGATCGCGGCCAGTTCTTCCGAGCGGCTTCGCAGCGCCTCGGCGACGGCCCTGAGCACCGGGGTGCGGTCCACTCCGGGCATCGCCGCCCACTCGACCGAGGCCGAGCGTGCGGCGGCTACCGCCTGGTCCAGCTGACCGGCAGAGGCGGATCCGACCGTGGCGACGATCTTTTCGTCAGCGGGGTTCTCGACCTCCAGACCGGCCCCTTCGCCCTCGACCATTTCTCCGCCAATCAGCAACCGCGTCTCGTATCCCATGCCGGAAAAATAGAGCAAGCGAAGCCACCGGCCCGATCAAGCCACACCTCGACTCCTTCCGGCGGTGGTCAACTCCGGCTTTCGAGGCGGATCGCAGCCAGACTCGCGGTAATGCCGTGTCGCGGGGTACTCGCCGCCCGGATCGGACGGAGGCGGATCAGATCGGGACTGAGACGGTGGCCTTGTTGTCGTCGTCGGCGCGCTTCTCCATCATCTTCTCTGCCCGGCGCTGCTGGATGATCACGGCGAGCATCGCGGCCACGGTGACTGCGAAGAGCATCGTCGCGATCACGTTGACTTCGACCGGGATACCGCGCTGGTTGGCACCGAAGATGTACAGCGGGAAAGTGACTTCCGCGCCGGAGTTGAAGTTGGAGATCACGAAGTCGTCGATCGAGAGCGCGAAAGAAAGCATCGCCGCAGCACCGACGCCGGGCGCGATCAGCGGAAGCGTGACTTTTCGGAACGTGGTCACGGGTGAAGCCCCCAGGTCGGCAGAGGCTTCCTCCAGCCGCCGGTCGAAGCCGATCAGGCGGGAGCGGACCACCACGACCACGAAGCTGATCGAGAACATTATGTGAGCGATCAGAAGTGTGGTGAAGCCGAGGTTGACACCGTAGACCAGGAACATCGAAAGCAGCGATGCACCGATGACGACTTCGGGTGTGGCCATCGGAATGACGATCAGCAGGTTGGCCGCCTTTCGTCCCATGAACTGGTAACGGACCAGGGCGATCGCGATCAGGGTCCCGAGGATCGTCGCGCCGATCGATGTGAAGAAAGCCAGCCGGATGCTGACCAGCAGCGAATCTGTCAGCTCGCTGATCGCGAACGGGTCCTGCCAGTACTGCGTCGTGAAGCCGACCCACTCGAAGTTGAAGCGTCCGGTCGGGTCGTTGAAGGAGAAAACGGCGATCACGGCGATCGGGGCGAGCATGTAGAAGATCACCAGGACCGCGACGATCATCACCGAGTTCTCGCGAAGCCAGCGCCAGGCTCTCATGCTGTCTCCTCCTCTTCGTCGTCACCCATGAGCGCCCCGGTGCCGGCGAACTTGATGTAGAACAACAGCGCGATCAGGATGATCACCAGCAGCGTGAAGGAGAGCGCGGCGGCGACCGGGTAGTCGTTGACCACCAGGTACTTCGACTGAATGACGTTGCCGATCATCGCCTGCTGGGTTCCGCCGAGGAAGGTCGAGTTGACGTAGTCACCGGCGGCCGGGATGAAGGTCAGCAGGATGCCGGCGATGATCCCCGGCATGGTCAAAGGCACGGTGACCTTGAAGAAGGTGACCCGGGCGTTGGAGTAGAGATCCTTGCTGGCCTCGATCAGGCGCAGGTCCAGCCTCTCGAGAGAGGCATAGAGAGGAAGGATCATGAACGGAAGGAAGTTGTAGGTGAGGCCGGCGATCACGGCACCGCTGGTCGCCAGGACCCTTCCGTCCTGCGGCACGATCTGGAGTGTCTTGAGGACGCCGACGACGAAGCTGCTGTCGTCGAGGATCGTCTTCCAGGCAATCGTCCTGATCAGGTACGTGGTGAAGAAGGGTGCGATCACTGCGAACAGCATCAGGTTCTTCCAGCGGCCGCCCTTGAATGCGATCGCATAGGCGAGCGGATAGCCGATCAGCAGGCAGATGAAGGTAGCCGTGCCGGCGTAAAAGAAGGCCCGCCCGAACTGGGTGCCGTACTCGGAGATCGCGTCGGTGTAGTTCTCAAAGGCCCAGGTCAGTTGGAAACCGTCAGCCAGGGATCCCGTCTTCAGTGACAACTCCGCCATGAAGTACATGGGGATCACGAAAAACAGGATCAGCCATATGAGGCCCGGGGCGAGCAGGCCGTACGGCAGCAGGCGCTGACGGAGCGTTGTCATGTCGGTGGTGACACCTTTGTCATCGCTCCGTCAGCGTCGCGCCGGTTGAATCAGCCCGTGATCACGTTCTGGAAGGCCTCTTCGACTTCCTTCACCTGAGCCGGGTCACCGGGGGGTGATGTCTGGTTCCAGCAGTTCTCGGTGAACTGTTCGGACGGGAAAATCAGCTCGTTGTTGGCGAGCTCCGGATCCTTCTTCTCGAGGACCTCCTTGACTCCCTTGACCGGGCTGACGTAGTTGACGTACTCGGCGATCTGGGCCTGGTTTTCGGGCTCATAGACGTAGTTCATGAACTCGTAGGCCGCTTCCGCGTTAGGCGCGCCGACCGGGATCAGCATGTTGTCCGACCACAGCGCGCAGCCCTGGGTCGGCATGCGGAACTCGATGTTCGGGTTGTCGATCTGAGCCTGGACGGCATCTCCCGACCAGCCGATCGCAGCCACGACCGAGCCCTTGGCGAGGTCCTGGATGTAGTTGTTGCCGGTGAACTGGCGGATCTGACCGTCGTCCGAGGCCTTCTGGAGCTTGTCGATCGCGGCCATCCAGTCATCCGTTGTGGCTTCAACCGGGTCGACTCCGTCGGCCGCCATGACCAGCGGAACGGTGTCCCGCATCTCGGTCAGCATCGTGACCTTGCCCTTGTACTTCGGGTCGAACAGGTCGTTGATCGATTCGACGTCTGGTGCCAGGTCAGAACGTACTACCAGTCCGGTCATACCGGTCTGCCACGGCATGCTGAAGTCACGTTCGGGGTCGAATGAAGGACTCTGAAGGCTCGGGATCAGGTTGTCCTGGGCCGTGGTCATCTTGTCCTTGTCGAAGTTCTGGATGTATCCGAGTTCGTACATCTTCTCGGCCATCCAGTCGGTTACGACGATCAGGCTGCGTCCTCCCGAATCGCCCTGGCTGAAGAGCGGCTGGACCTTGCCGAAGAACTCGTTGTTGTCGTTGACGTCCTCGGTGTACTTGGTTGTCGTACCGGTGACCTCGTCGAAGTCGGAGATCGTCTTGTTGTCGATGTAGAGCGGCCAGTTGGAGATGTTCAGGTTGCCGGTCGGATCCCCGCCGGTGGCAGTCGTGACGTCCTCGTTATTGCTGCCTTCGTTGAGGCCGCCGTCGCTACTGCAGGCCACGAGAGCCATCGAGGCGACGAGGGCAAGTGCTGCAAGCAGCAGGATCTTCATTGAGTTGTTCGTTCGGGCAATGGTCACGCTGTTTCTCCTTCTTGATTGTTTTCAGATGGCTCTGTCCCGGTCTCCGCCGACGGTCCTGACCCGTCGGGGGATTCCGTAACGAGGTGCATGTGCTCCGGCTTCCAGCTGACATGTACCTTCGAGCCTCCGCCGGGCAGCAACTGCCGCTCGGATTCGCTCGCATTCGGGACTAGAACCGTGATCTTGACGTCGTCGGCGACACGGATCGCCATCTGGGTGGAAGTTCCGAGGTAGAGGGAAGCTTCGACCAGACCTTCGATGCTCGGCCGGTCCGAGGGTGCCGCAGAGTCGGTGCTGACCTCGAGCTTCTCCGGGCGTACGACCGCGTAGCAGCGTTCCCCTGATGAGAACTTGGCCGCATCCGGGCTGGTCACGCTCGGGCCGTTGTCCAGCTTGACCTCGTTGCCGCCGGTTGCGACGGCCGGCATGAGGTTGGAGACCCCGATAAAGCCCGCTACGAAGGTCGTCGCCGGGTGCTCATAAACCGCCTCGGGGCCGGCGCACTGCTCGATCCGGCCCTCATTCATGACCGCGATCCGGTCCGACATCGTCAATGCCTCTTCCTGGTCATGGGTGACGTAGACGAAGGTGATGCCGACGTCGCGCTGAATGTTCTTGAGCTCGACCTGCAGCGCCTTTCTCAGCTTAAGGTCGAGTGCTCCGAGCGGCTCGTCGAGCAGCAGGACCTTCGGCAGATTGACCAGCGCCCGAGCCAGAGCGACCCGCTGCTGCTGGCCGCCTGAGAGCTGCGCCGGCTTGCGCTTGGCTTCCTTCGAGAGGCCCACGCGCTCGAGCTCGTCGGCCACACGCTTCTTTATGTCAGCCTTGCCGACCTTCTTGCGCTTCAACCCGAAACCGACGTTTTCTTCGAGGGTCATGTGGGGGAACAGGGCGTAGCTCTGGAAGACCGTGTTGGTCGGTCGCTTGTAGGGAGGCTCCCCGGCGACGTCGACACCATCGATCTTGACCTTGCCTTCGCTCGGTTGTTCGAAGCCCGCGATCATTCGAAGTGTGGTCGTCTTGCCACAGCCGCTGGGGCCGAGCATGGTGAAAAACTCTCCGTTGGCAATCTCGAGGTCGATGTCGTCGACCGCCTTGAAGCTGCCGAAATTCTTCGTCACGCCTTCGAGCTTGACGCTGCCGGTCGAACCCGCCTCGTTCTTGAATTCAGCGGGTTCGTCGCTTTCGACGGTCGAAACGTCTGCCGAGCTTTCCATCAAGTCTCTCCTCACGATTGGACGGGCCGAAACGGAACCTGGACGGAGTCCCCTTCAGCGCCAACGGAGGAAACCTAGTGCAATTGAGCGCCCGGATGCAAGTCGGACCGCTCGTCGGGCCATTCGAGCATCGGGGATCGGCGACTTCGCGCGACGCCTGAAGAGGTTTTCGGCCCGGTCCTTCTACGGGCGATGAGCGGCCAGACGCCGGCAGCATGAAACCGACAGGACCGGAAACAGCGATACGAAAGAAACGACCAGCGTGGCCGAAGCGGCAGGTCCATCCGCACCACGCCTGGCCACGCAGGGCCACGCAGGGCTTGGAATCGCTCAGGGCTGCCGTAGGCTCTTCGACGGCAATCGGGTGTCTCAAGAATACGAAACGACCAAACGCCGGCCTTCAATATTACGTTTCAAAGACTTGCCTTGTGCGGTCCGGCTCTTTAGTCTGAAGTTGGAATTCCAGTATCTCCACCGATACGGTGGGATCAGACAAGGAGAAGCACATGCATACCGCCACCCCCACCCCCAGCGCCGCCGCCCTGGACATGCAGGCAAACGCACGCCGGCACCTCTGGATGCATTTCTCCCGGATGGGTGGCTACGACGAGCAGCACGAGATACCGATCATCGCCCGGGGCGAAGGCTGCTATCTGTGGGACGACAAGGGCAACAAGTACCTGGACGGACTTGCTGGGCTGTTCTGTTCCAACGTGGGCCACGGACGGGCCGAGCTGGCCGAGGCAGCCGCCAAGCAGATGGAAGAGCTCGAGTTCTCGATCATCTGGAGCTACGCCCACCCTCGGGCCATCGAACTTGCCACGAAGATCGCGTCGCTCGCCCCCGGGGACCTCAACCGGGTCTTCTTCACCAGCGGTGGCGCCGAGTCGGTCGAGTCCGCGCTCAAGCTCGCCCGAAACTACTGGCGCATGCACGGCCGTGGCCAGAAGGCCAAGGTGATCGCCCGCGAGGTCGCCTACCACGGCACCACTCTCGGAGCGCTGTCGGCCACCGGACTCACCGATCTGCGCGCACCGTTCGAGCCGCTCTCGCCCGGCGGCTGCCACGTGCCGAATACGAACATGTACCGCTACCCCGATGATCGCGACCCGTTGGCGCTCGCCGACGCGATCGAGGACCGCATCATCTTCGAAGGTCCCGAGACGGTAGCCGCGGTTATCCTCGAGCCGGTGCAGAATGCCGGCGGCTGCTTCGTCCCTCCGGACGGCTACTTCCAGAGGGTCCGTGAAATCTGCGACCGCCACGACGTTCTGCTGATCTCCGACGAAGTGATCTGCGCCTGGGGACGCCTCGGCCACTACTTCGGTGCCGAGCGCTTCGGTTACCAGCCCGACATCATCACTTCGGCCAAGGCTCTCACTTCGGCCTATGTGCCGATGGGAGCGATGATCTGCTCTGACAAACTGGCCGAGCCGTTCATGGAAGGCACCGAGTCCTTCGCCCACGGCTTCACTTTTGCCGGCCACCCGGTCGCCTCGGCGGTGGCCCTGGCCAACATCGAGATCTTCGAGCGCGAGGGTCTGTGTGAGCACGTTCGCGAGAAGGAGCCGGAGTTCAAGGCGATGCTGGAGAGCCTGCAGGACATCCCGATCGTCGGCGACGTGCGCGGCGCGGGGTTCTTCCATGCGATCGAACTGGTCAAGGACCAGGAGACCAAGGAGACCTTCGACGGGCAGCAGGCCGAGGGCCTGCTTCGCGGCTTCCTCTCGGGCGAGCTCTACAGGCGCGGACTTATCTGCCGCTCGGACGACCGCGGTGACCCGGTGATCCAGTTCAGCCCGCCGCTTATCGCCGACACCGAGGAGTTCGAGTTCATGCACGACGTCCTCAGGCCGGTACTCACCGAGGCTTCAAAACGGATGGACATGTTCTAGGCCTTCCCGCAGGCGACACACAGCCACTGCTGCTTACCAAGAGAGGTAGATGAGGTCATGAAGGTCGGAGTCCCGAAGGAAATCAAGCAGGATGAGTACCGGGTGGCGATCACGCCGGCCGGAGTGCGCGAGATGGTCGACCACGGTCACGAGGTCTATGTCGAGGCGACTGCCGGTGAAGGGAGCGCGATCAGCGACGCCGACTTCGAGGCCCAGGGCGCGAAGATCGTGCCCGACGCCGCAGCGGTATTCGAGGCCGGCGAGATGATTCTCCACGTCAAGGAGCTGCAGGCATCCGAGATCGAGATGCTCCGGCCCCACCACCTGCTGTTCACCTACCTCCACCTGGCTCCGGATCCTGATCAGACCCGCGCGCTGCAGAAGTCGGGAGCGACCTGCGTCGCCTACGAGACTGTCGAAGACTCGTCCGGGCGGCTGCCGCTGCTGGCGCCGATGAGCGAAATCGCCGGAAGGATCGCAACCCAGGCGGGCGCCTTCATGCTCGAGAAGCCGATGGGCGGGCGCGGAATCCTGCTCGGTGGCACCCCCGGGGTGGCGGCGGCCAACGTCGTCGTTATCGGAGGAGGCGTAGTCGGAACCAACGCTGCCTTCATCGCGATGGGCATGGCGGCCGACGTCTTCATCCTCGACCGCTCGATCGACCGGCTTCGGGAGCTCGACCTCCACTACGCCCGTGAGGCGTCGACCGTCTACTCGACTTCACTCGCGGTCGAAGAGCTCTTGCCCAAGGCGGACCTGGTGATCGGCGCCGTGCTGGTTCACGGAGCCCGTGCGCCTTTCGTCGTAGAGCGCGACCACCTTTCCCTGATGAAGCCGGGTGCCGTTCTCGTCGATGTCGCGATCGACCAGGGTGGCTGCTTCGAGACTTCGAGGCCGACCACGCATCGTGACCCGGTCTTCGAAGTCGACGGGATCATCCACTACTGCGTGGCGAACATGCCCGGAGCGGTGCCGATAACCGCGACCCACTCGCTGACCAACGCCACCTTGCCCTACGCGCTTTCCCTGGCCGACCATGGGCTCGGCGGTGCGGTTCACCGCGATCCCGGTCTACGGCCGGGGATCAACGTGGCCGACGGCAAGGTGACGCACCAAGGCGTGGCCGAGGGCGTGGGCGCCGATTACGTGGAACCGGAAGAAGCGCTGGGCTGGAGCTGAGCCGGCGGTTCGAAGCGGGATCTGACTGAGACAAAGACCCGGCCTGCCTCCCGAGGCGCGACCGGACGAGAGGATGAGAGGTAGACGATGGCTGTAAACGAAAAGCTGAAACTGCAGAACATGATCAACGGCGAGTTCGTCGATCCGATCGACGGCGCCAGCGAAGAGGTGATCGATCCATCGACCGGCGAGGTGATCGCCGAGTCGCCGCTGTCCGGCGTCGAAGACGTAAACCGTGCCGTAGCAGCTGCCAAGTCCGCCTTCGAGAACGGCTGGGCGGCCACCACGCCCTCCGAGCGTTCCAACCGACTCCTGGCTCTGGCCGATGCGATCGAAGACAACGGCGAGGAACTGACCAACCTCGAGTCGGCTGACGCCGGAAAGCCGCGTCAGGCATTCATCGACGAGGAGCTCGCCACGACTGCGGACCACATCCGCTTTTTCGCTTCGGCCGCCCGCAACCTCGAGGGCAAGGCCGCAATGGAATACGTCGAGGGGCACACCTCTTTCATCCGTCGCGAGCCGGTCGGCCCGGTTGCCCAGATCACCCCGTGGAACTACCCGCTGATGATGGCGATCTGGAAGCTCGGCCCGGCGCTGGCCACCGGCAACACCCTGGTTCTGAAGCCGGCCGAATCGACTCCGGTCACAACCCTGCACACCCTCGCCCGGATCTGCGCCGAGATCTTCCCTGCCGGCGTGACCAACTTCATCGGCGGTCATGGAGATCCAGCCGGCTCGACTCTGGTCACCCACCCCGACATCAACATGGTTTCGCTGACCGGATCGGTCGGCACCGGCAAGTGGATCGCCAAGGCTGCGGCCGACTCGCTCAAGCGCGTCCACCTGGAGCTGGGCGGCAAGGCCCCGGTCATCGTCTTCGACGACGTCGACATCGAGGCGACCGCCGAGCTGGTCTCGGCCTACGGACTGTTCAACGCGGGCCAGGACTGCACCGCAGCCTGCCGAATTCTGGCCGGCCCCAAGGTCTACGACGACTTCGTCGCTGCGCTCGCCGAGCAGGCAGGCGGGTACAAGCTCGGCGACCTCGATGATCCCGATACCGCCCTCGGCCCGGTCAACTCGGCCAGGCAGCAGGACCATGTGGCAGGCTTCCTCGAGCGCAAGCCGGAACACGCCCAGTTCGCCACCGGCGGCAGCAGGGCCGACCGGCCCGGTTTCTACGTCGAGCCGACGGTGGTCGCCGACCTGAAGCAGGACGACGAGATGGTTCAGAACGAAATCTTCGGACCGGTGATGACCGTTCAGCGCTTCACCGACGAGGAAGAAGCGGTCAAGTGGGCCAACGGCACCCGTTACGGGCTGGCTTCATCGGTCTGGACCCGTGACGTCGGTCGCGCGATGAGGGTCACCAACGCGCTTCGATTCGGCGCGGTCTGGGTCAACGACCACATCATCATGGCCCCGGAGATGCCCCACGGCGGCTACGGCGAGTCCGGCTACGGCAAGGACATGTCGATGTACTCGCTCGAGGACTACACCCAGGTCAAGCACGTGATGATCAACAACGAGTAGGGCCGCCGCCCGTACCGGTCAACCGTCGCGAAGGGCGGTCATGCCCCCGACCACTCCCAGGTAGGCGGTTCCGTCGGGGCCGATGTTGATCGCGGAGTAGTTGTTGTTGAAGAGCAGCCCGGCCCCGGCGAATCTCGACCAGGCGGTTTCACCGGTCCGGTAGTCGATCGCCGTCCAGTAGTAGCCGCGCGCGCCGCTCGGGTCTTCGGGCATCGTGTAGGTGTAGATCAGACCGTTCCTGACCGAGACCTTGGGCACGACCGAGGCCCCGCGCTCGGTCCGGTTGGTCCAGACCTTTCGACAGCCTTTGCCGTCGCGCCTGACGTCGATCCGGGCGAATCCGGGTTTGGTGATCGCGATCGAGCCCTCTGGCGGCAGGGGGTTGGTGTATCCGTAGTTGTTCTCGACGATCAGGGATCGCCGCACGCCGACCAGGGTGTTCTCGGTGGCGCCGTTGCCTTTGCCGAATACCGGCACCTCACATACCCGCCGCTTCTGGCCTTTCTTCAGCCGCTTCGCGGTCCGGTAGACCACCACGTTCATCGGGTCGGCGTTGTCGGCGATCGCGACGAAGCCCCCGTGGAGGATGGTCGGGGTGGTCCCGCTTCCGGCACCGGCCTGTCCCGGTTTGACTTTGCCGCTGTTTCGATAGCCGGCGCTCCAGGAAACGCGCGGCCGACCGTTGGATCCGGCCCGCAGACGGTACATGCGTCGGCTGGTGACGACGTAGACACCTCCCTTGGCGACCGTGAACGAGTTCTCGATCGATTCGCCCAGCTTGAGGATCTTCACCCGCCGTGTCTTCAGGTCGAGCGTTCCGACCTTGCCGGTCTGCTTGACGACGAACCAGATTCGCCCGCTGAAATCGGGAAGCGCCGAGTTGATCCGCTCGGTTTCGAGATCGACGAACCCGGACAGGTCGAAATCCCTGAGCAGCCTGAAGTCGCTGCCGTCATCGGTCTGCCCGATGATCTGGAAGCGGTTGTTCTGGGTCGGGACCAGGAGGCGTCCGCGACGGTCTGAGTAAAAGTAGCCACCACCGGCAAAGTTCTGGTAGGCCTCTGTGCCGGGCGGCGGCGGGCTGAAGGGCATCGTGTAGCTGGCGAGTATCTCCAGCGATCCGGGGTCGATCAACCTCACCTCCGGGGCGAGGTCCCGGGACGGGCAGATCGTATTGATGCGACCCCGGCTGTCGAAGCTGACCGAGGCGCAGATCCCCACCGGCATCGCCCCCGAGAAAGACGTCGAGTTCCGCCCCAACGGCGCGGCACCATGGTAGGCGTCGCTCATCCAGGCGTCGTTGTGGATGTTGTTCCACGGGTTGGCGCCCATGAACGGATGCTGCGGCGGCTTCTTTGCGTCGGAGATCGGCTTGGCGGTCGCGGCGCCGCCGGGATTCGGAGCGAGCGATGGTGCCGGAACCGCGAGGGAGGAGATCGGTTCCGCAGACGCAGCCACGGCGCCGGCCTGCAGCAGCGTCAGACCGGTCAGCAATGCGATCCCGAACCTTCTCCCCATCAATCCCCCTCCTTCAGCCGTGTCGGGTCACCGGCGGTGGACCCGGATGCTGCTGAAACAACGCTACAGCGAAAAAGTCTTGCCGATGATCTCTTTCATGATCTCGTCGGTGCCTCCGCCGATCGGGCCGAGCCGGGCGTCACGGAGGGCGCGCTCGACCTCGTACTCCTTCATGTAGCCATAGCCACCGTGGATCTGGACCGCTTCGTCGGCGATCTCCACCAGCGTGCGCTGGGTGAAGAGCTTGGCCATCGAGACCTCGCGCACTACGTCTTCGCCCTCTTCGAAGCGGCGCAGCGTGTCGTACGTGAGGGTGCGGGAGGCAGCGGCCTTCGTCGCCATCTCGGCGATCTTGTGGCGGATCGCCTGGAATCCGGAGATCGACCGGCCGAAGGCCTGGCGCTCCCGTGAGTAGGAGATCGAGAGGTCGATCATTCGGTCCATCGCGCCGATCGCGCCGATCGCCATCAGCAGTCGCTCCCAGGCGAAGTTGGCCATGATCAGAGCGAAGCCGCCGTTTTCTTCGCCGAGCAGGTGCCCGGCGGGAACCTCTACGTCAGTGAAGGAGATCTCTCCTGTATCCGAGGAGTGCCAGCCGTGCTTCTCCAGTTTGGAGGTGACTTCATAGCCCGGCGAGTCGGTCTCGATCACCAGGAACGAGATACCCCCGTGACCGCCCTCCTCGGTGGTCTTGACCGCGCAGACGAGGAAGTCGGCGACGACTCCGTTGGTGATGAAGGTCTTCGAACCGTTCACCACCCATCCGCCTTCAGTCTTGCGGGCCCGGGTCCGAAGTCCGGCCACGTCGGACCCGGCACCGGGCTCGGTGATCCCGAGTGCGCCGATCTTCTCACCCTGTATCCCGGGCACGAGCCAGCGCTGCTTCTGCCACTCGTCTCCGAACTTGAAGACCGGCGGCATCGCTATCGAGGCGTGGGCGTTGAGGCCGGCTGCGATCCCGCCCGAAGCACCTCTGCGGGAGAGCTCCTCGACCCAGACTGCGTCATGCAGGTGGCTTCCGCCCTGCCCGCCGTACTCCTGCGGAAACTTGAGGCCGAGCAAGCCGAGCTCGCCGCAGCGGCGGTACAGCTCGCGGGGGAACTGCCTGCGGTCCTCCCACTCCATGACGTTCGGTGCGATCTCGTTCTCGACGAATCGCCGGACCGTCTCGCGAAGCTCTTCATGCTCCCCGGTGAAGGGAGGGGTGCTCCGGACCGAGGTCCGGGTGCTGTCGATTTCGCTCACCGGCGGATAATAGGCCGCGGGCGAGGACTGCTGCGCCTGTGCGGTGCCGGGCTTCTAGAAGCCGCGCGGGTGGCGCGCGATGAAGGTTCCGGAGGTCGAGCGCATGCTCTTGCTCCAGCCCGGACCGTTGCCGGGGGTCATCGAGGTGTCCAGGCGAAGACCGGCAACCACCAGGTACATGTGACCGGGGTTGGAGTAGGTCGTGATCCACTTGCCGGCTCCACGCTTGCCCCACTTCATGTAACTGCCGGAAGGCATCGGGCTCGTGACGAAGCGTCCTCCGCGAAGGGCGAAGCTGACAGTTCCGGAGCAGTCGTAACCCTTGTCGAAGAAGCTTCCGTGACCGCCGCCGTAGATGTAGGGCTTGTTGCGGATCCGGTTGCCCCAGGCGATGACCCGCTTGACCCGGGCCGGGGCCGAGGCCGGGGCGATCGCCTTGCCGTTGACCAGGCGGGCCTTCTTGACCGGCTTGCAGTTTCCGGTGCTCAGGTTCAGGCCGCCGCTGGAGGAAACCGAGCATCCGGCGAATGAACTCGACGGGGCAGCCATCATGACCAGCGTGAAAGCCATTGCGGCGATCGCGACTGCGGCTACTGCATAAAGAATTGAACTGCGAACTGTCTGGAACGTGTTGATACCGATCTCCCTTGTCGGCCTACGGGGTTAGCTGTCGGGCTGGCGCTCTTGGAGCCTGCGCTCCCGCCTCGTTTGGCGGATTCGCCCCATGAAACTTGGTTCCCCCGATCCCCGGTCGCATTGCGAGGGGGGATTCGGCGTCTCGGTTTTTGAACTCCGGGAATAATAGACGATCTGCTCGTAATTCGCTAACACTTCCCGATTACCTTCGATTAGCAGGGCTTTTTCCGGTCCGACATCGACGGGTCGAATCGGGCGGCCTCGTCTCGGCGATCGGCGGCCGGTGCGGCGGTGGGCTTGCGTCCCGGGGGCCGCTGCTAGGTTTGACCCGATGGAGATCGAGGGAAAGACGGTCCTTCTGACCGGAGCAACCGGGGGTCTGGGGCGTGCCATGGCCCACCGTCTCGCCGGTGCCGGCGCCACCCTGATCGCTTCCGGAAGGAAGGAGGATGCCCTGACGGCGCTGGTGGACGAACTGCCCGGCAGCGGGCATTCGACAGCGGTCTGCGACCTCGGCCAGCCCGATGCCGCGACCCGACTCGCGGCCACGCTGGGCCCGGTTGACTGTCTGGTTGCCAATGCCGCCCTTCCGGCCACCGGCCGCCTGACCGAGTCTGAGCGAAGAGCAGGTCGCCCGAATGCTGCGGGTGAACCTGGAGTCACCGATTCTGCTGACCCAGGCGCTGCTGCCGGGCATGCTCGACCGGGGTCGCGGCAAGGTGGTGATGATCGGCTCTCTGGCAGGCAAAGCCGGCAGCCCAAGGTCTTCGGTCTACAACGCGACAAAATTCGGACTGCGTGGATTCGTTTTCGGCCTCGGCGGCGATCTGGTCGGAACCGGTGTCAGTGCCAGCGTCGTCGCGCCGGGCTTCGTCAGCGAGGCCGGCATGTTCGCCGACTCCGGGGCAAAGGCCCCTGGCGTCGATCGGCACCGCCACGCCTTCGCAGGTCGCCGACGCGGTGATCAAGGCGATCGCGGGCGAGAAGATCGAGATCATGGTGGCGCCGTTCAAGGGCCGCGCGATCGCTCACATAGCCCTTGCCAGTCCGTCGCTCTCCCACCGTCTACAGTCCGGCTCCGCCGGCCAGAAGACCGCCGACATCGTCGCCAAGGGCCAGTTGGACAAGCGATAATCCGAGCACAAGAACCCACGATGAGACGAGAGAAGAGACCATGAGCAGCGATTCATTCGGAGCAAGGGCAGAACTCGAGGTAAGCGGAAAGACCTACGAGATCCACCGCCTCGAGGCACTCCAGCCGAAGTTCGACGTGGCCCGACTTCCCTACTCGATAAAGGTCCTGCTCGAAAACGTGCTGAGGCTGGAGGACGGCGTCTCGGTGAGCGCGGCCGACGTCGAAGCGATCGCTTCGTGGGACGCCGCCGCCGAACCTTCGGTAGAGATCCCCTTCCAGCCCGCCCGGGTCCTGATGCAGGACTTCACCGGTGTTCCGGCGGTGGTCGATCTGGCCGCGATGCGGGATGCGATCGACGAGATCGGCGGCGATCCGACCAAGATCAATCCGCTGGTCGACGTCGACCTCGTGATCGACCACTCGGTCCAGGTCGATGCCTTCGGCAGTGGAATGGCTTTCGAGGTCAACGCCGAGCGCGAGTTCGAGCGCAACCAGGAGCGCTACGAATTCCTCAAGTGGGGCCAGAAGTCGTTCGACAACTTCAGCGTCGTGCCGCCTGCCACCGGCATCTGCCACCAGGTCAACCTCGAGTACATCGCCCAGGTGGTCTACAGCCGCGAACGGGACGGCCTGCTCTCCGCCTATCCCGACACCCTGGTCGGAACCGACTCCCATACGACGATGGTCAACGGACTCGGAGTGCTCGGCTGGGGGGTCGGAGGAATCGAAGCCGAGGCGGCGATGCTCGGGCAGCCGATTTCCATGCTGCTGCCCCAGGTGGTCGGCTTCCGGCTCGCCGGCAAGCTTCCCGACGGGGCCACCGCCACCGACCTCGTCCTGACGGTGACCGAGATGCTGCGCGAGCGCGGGGTGGTCTCCAAGTTCGTCGAGTTCTACGGCCCCGGTCTGCCGACGCTGCCGCTGGCCGATCGCGCAACGCTCGGCAACATGTCGCCGGAGTTCGGTTCAACCTGCGCCATCTTCCCGCCTGACGCCGAGACCCTCAAGTACCTGGAGCTGACCGGACGGCCCACGGAGACGATCGCGCTGGTCGACGCCTATGCCCGTGAACAGGGCATGTTCCACACCGCCGAGTCCGAGGAGCCGGTTTTCAGCGAGACGCTCGAACTCGAACTGGATTCGGTCGTTCCGTCGATAGCCGGTCCGAAGCGCCCCCAGGACCGCGTTTCGCTCTCCGACGCCAAGCCTTCATTCCTGCAGGCGCTGCGGGAGTTCGACGAGGACGCCGCCGAGGAGTTGAGCCCCCTCGACGAAGCGCTGGAGGAGTCCTTCCCCGCCTCGGATCCGCCGGCGGAGGATCACAGCACGGAGGCCGGCCGCCCGGCCGGGGCCCCGGAGCCGGTACCGACCGCGTTGCTTGAACGCAGCTCCGGCGATTCGGTTCCGGTGAAGCTCGATGACGGCACCGCCTTCGATCTCGACCACGGCCGTGTGGTGATCGCCGCGATCACGTCCTGCACCAACACTTCGAACCCGTACGTGATGATCGCCGCCGGGTTGCTGGCCCGAAACGCCCTGGCCAAGGGGCTCTCCCGCAAACCGTGGGTCAAGACCTCGCTGGCCCCGGGATCGACCGTGGTCACCGACTACCTCGACAGGGCCGGTCTGACCGAGCACCTGAACGGCCTCCAGTTCAATCTGGTCGGTTACGGCTGCACCACCTGCATCGGCAACTCGGGGCCGCTCGACCCGGCGATATCGGCAGCCATCGAAGAGAAGGACCTGGTCGTCTGTTCGGTCCTCTCCGGCAACCGCAACTTCGAGGGTCGGATCAGCCAGGACGTCAAGGCGAACTACCTCGCTTCCCCGCCGTTGGTCGTCGCATACGCGCTGGCAGGCCGCATGGACATAGACATCCAGACCGATGCTCTCGGAGAGGACCCGGACGGCAATCCGGTTTACCTCAGCGACATCTGGCCCGACACGCAGGAGGTGGCGGAGGTCGTAGGCGCCTCGATCCGCCGCGAGATGTTCACCAGGAACTACGGTCAGGTCTTCGACGGTGACGAGAACTGGCAGAAGGTCTCCGTCCCCGAGGGCGACCGCTACACCTGGCCCGATTCCACCTACGTCCGCCGGCCCTCGTTCTTCGAACAGATGCCACCGGACCCGCCCGGTGTCGAGCCGATCGAATCGGCTCGCGTGCTGGCGGTGCTCGGGGACTCGATCACGACCGACCACATCTCCCCGGCCGGTGCGATCAAGAAGTCCAGCCCGGCCGGCCAGTGGCTGATCGAGCAAGGCGTCGGCCCTGCCGACTTCAACTCCTACGGCTCGCGACGCGGAAACCACGAGGTCATGGTCCGCGGCACCTTCGCCAACATCAGGCTGCGCAACCTGCTGGTCGAGAAATCCGGCGGCTTCACCCTGCATTTCCCGGAGGAGCAGGAAACGAGCATCTACGAGGCGGCCATGCAGTACGCGCAGGAAGGTGTTCCCCTCGTGGTCCTGGCCGGCAAGGAGTACGGCTCGGGATCCTCCCGGGACTGGGCGGCCAAGGGCACCAAGCTGCTCGGCGTACGCGCGGTGATCGCCGAGAGCTACGAGCGCATCCACCGATCCAACCTGATCGGGATGGGCGTACTGCCGCTTCAGTTTCCGGAAGGCGAGAACGTCGAGTCGCTGGGGCTGACCGGCAGGGAGGTGATCACGGTCGGTGAGCTCGATCAGGGCATGGCCAAGTCGGTCAAGGTCACGGCTGTGCGTGACGGCGCCGATCCGGTCGAGTTCGAAGCCGTCGTCCGGCTCGATACCCCGAACGAGATCCGGTACTTCCAGAACGGTGGCATCCTGCAGACCGTCCTGCGCGACCTGAACGCCGCCTGAGCCGGGCAGCAGGGTGACGCCGTCGGGCGGATCCGGATCCGGGGATTTCAAGGACCGGATATCTCCCCGGGCCGTGGCGGAGCTCGGTTCGACCCTGAGTCAGGTGTGGCCCGGCTTCCCGGAGGCCGATTTCGTGGAGCGGGCCCAGGACGGACTGGCCGGGCTGGAGCTGAAGGCCCGGGTTTCGCATGTCGCTGATGCTCTCTGCCAGACGATGCCGCGAGATTTCGAGCGGGCCGCCGAAGTCGTTCGGGCGGCGATCGCCCTGCCTGCCTTCGACGGCTGGATCGTCTTCCCGGTCGACGAATGGGTAGCGCGGGCCGGCATCGAGTACCCGGATGCCGCGTTGCCCCTGCTCGGGGAACTGACCGGCCTCTGGTCGGCCGAGTTCGCGATACGTCCTTTCATCGAAGCCCATCCGGATCGCACTTTCGAGCAGTTCGACCTGTGGATCGAAAGCGGCGACGAACACCGGCGTCGGCTGGTCTCGGAGGGCTCCCGGCCACGGCTGCCCTGGGGCCGGCAACTGCGCTCGTTCATCGCCGACCCGCGGCCGACGATCGCCCTGCTTGACCGCCTGGTCGACGACCCCTCCGCTTATGTACGCAAGTCGGTTGCCAACCACCTCAACGACATCAGCAAGGATCATCCCGACCTCGCCCTCGAGACGGCCGAAGGCTGGCTGGCAGCGGCAACGGCAGTCGATCGCCCGTCGGTGGCCAGCTCTGGAGACGACCGCCAGACCGGGGCCGGTCCCGTGCCGGCTCGCAGGCAATGGGTCGTATCCCACGGACTGCGCAGCATGGTGAAGGCCGGCGACCCGGCGGCACTGAGACTGCTCGGCTTCGATCCGGATGCCCGCCTGTCCCTGACCGGGTTCTCGGTCACGCCGCAGCGGATAGAGATCGGCGATGCGGTTGCGATCCGGTTCTCGCTGACTGCGGACGAGCGGACCCCGGCGATGGTCGACTACCGGATCCACCACGCGGGTGCCAAAGGGGCCCGCAAGCCGAAGGTATTCAAGCTGAAGCGAACCGTCCTGGAACCGGGGGTGGTTGCGGAATTCAGCCGCGAGCACCCGATCCGGGAGGTTTCGGTCCGTCGGATCCACCCGGGACCTCACCTGATCGAAGTCCAGGTCAACGGCCGGGTGCTGGCCGCAGCCACGGTGGAAGTGACCGCCGCCTGATCATCCTCAAGTCTCTACGGATGCGAGGTGGGTCTACTGAATGGAAAAGGTGGCGGGCGAGGGTCGCGGGAGGCAGGGGGTCCGCGCGACCCTCACCACGCCTGCGCGCCGGTAGCCAGGGAGGGTTGCCGACGCGAGCGCTTCCGGGGATCGAACCGCCGGAAGCGGGCTTGGAAAGTTTTACTCACCGGTGTTCTTGTCGCCAGAGGGAACCTCTGACCAGCTCTGCCCTTCCCCACTTGTCCGTTTTCCCATTACTGCCTACGGATAGGCCGATCCTATACCGCGGTGGCGTTGCGCGTCAATCCCCGCCGCGCCCGGGCGTCGCTTCTTCCGGCGTCGTTCAGACGGTCAGCGCAGTGAGCACGATGCGCTCCTGCTCACGACCGTGGGCAATCGAGTATCCCTCGCTCGGGCTGGCCCTTTCCTGGCGGCCGATGTAGCCCAGTTCGAGGCCTTGAGTGATCTCCGGCAGCCGGCGACTCATAACGCTCCAGGCGCCCATGTTCCTGGGTTCTTCCTGTACCCAGACCACCTCGCGCAGGTTCGGGTAAGACTTGATCAGCGCCTCGATCTGGCTCCTGGGGAATGGGTATAGAAGCTCGACCCTGACCACTGCGACCTTTTCGCTGGATTCGCGTGCCTCGGCGGCGTCGAGGTCGTAGTAGACCCGTCCCGAGCAGAGCACCATGCGCTCGACCTGGTCCCGCTCCTGTCGCGTCCTCGGGTCGTCGAGGATGAAGTGGAAGTGCTCATCGGTCAACTGGTCCAGCGTCGACGCGGCGGCCGGCTGGCGCAGCAGGCCCTTGGGTGTGAAGACGATCAATGGCCGCGGCTTCTTGATCAGCGCCTGCCGGCGAAGGAGGTGGAAGTACTGGGCTGCCGTCGTGGGGTTGGCGATGCGCATGTTGCCTTCGGCGGCAAGTGACAGGAAGCGCTCCATGCGGGCGCTCGAGTGCTCCGGCCCGGAACCTTCGTGGCCGTGCGGCAGCAGCAGGGTCATTCGCGAGGTCAGTCCCCACTTCGACTCTCCGGAGGCGATGAAGCTGTCGATGATCACCTGTCCGGAATTGGCGAAGTCTCCGAACTGGGCTTCCCAGAGGACCAGCGACTCCGGCTTCGAAGAGGCGTAGCCGTACTCGAAGCCGAGGCAGGCGTTTTCCGAAAGCGGGCTGTTGTGTAGCTCGAAGGGGGCCTTCGCCGTCTCGAGGTGCTGGATCGGCGCGTACTTGAGGCCGGTCTTCTCGTCGTGAAGGACCAGATGCCGCTGGGAGAAGGTCCCGCGCTCGCTGTCCTGCCCGGTCAGCCGCACATGGACCCCGTCGCTGATCAGCGAAGCGAAGGCCAGCGCCTCGGCGTGGGCGAACTCGATGCCGCCGCTCTCCATCGCTTCGGTCCTCCTGCTCAGCGGCTTTCGCAGCTTGCGATGGATCGTGAAACTCGCCGGGACCTCGAGCAATGCTTCGTTGAGCGCTTTGAGACGGTCGGCCTTGATCGCCGTCTGGACCGGGGGGCTGGCCGACCGGTCGAGTTCGCCGGTGCCGACCGAGGTCACGGTGGGATCCTCGTAGACACCCGAGTCCATCTTTTCGCGCAACCCGTCGAGGGTCGTGCGCAGTTCGGTCCGGCGGGTTTCGGCCGCCTCGTCAACTTCCTCGCGCGTGACGACCTTCTGCTCGATCAGGGTCTGCGTGTAGATCTCGGAGACCGGATCGTGCCCCTTGATCGCGGCGGTCATCAGCGGCTGCGTATAGGCCGGTTCGTCGGTCTCGTTGTGGCCGAAGCGCCGGTAGCCGACCACGTCGATGACGATGTCGCGTTTCCACTGCTGCCGGTAGGCCATCGCCAGGCGCATGGCCTGCGAGCAGGCCTCGGCGTCGTCGGCGTTGACGTGGATGATCGGCACGTTGAAGCCCTTCGCCATGTCAGCCGCATAGGGGGTTGAACGACCGTCGGTCGGGTCCGTTGTGAAGCCGATCTGGTTGTTCTCGATGATGTGGATCGTGCCACCGACGGCGTAGCCGTCGAGGCTCTGCAGGTTGAAGGTCTCTGCCACGACACCCTGGCCGGGGAAGGCGGCGTCTCCGTGGAGTACCACCGGCACGGCGCGGTTCGTATCCAGGTCGAGCTTCGGTCCGTCAATCTCGCTCTGTGAGAAACGGGTCGCGCCGGTGACGACCGGATCGACGAACTCGAGGTGGCTCGGGTTCGGATAGAGGTGGACCGCGATCGTCTCGCCTTCGTCCGTCTTGAACGAGCCTTCATGGCCGTAGTGGTACTTGACGTCGCCGGTGCCCCCGTGCGGGATCGCGGCAACGGCCTTGACGTCTTCGATCCGTTTGGAGCCCTCGAATTCGGCGAATATCGACTCTGGCTGGCGGCCGACGTTGTGGGTCAGGACGGCGAGCCTGCCTCGATGGGCCATCCCGATCACGACCTCTTCGCTGCCACCGCCGCGGGCGATGGTCGAGAGTTCGTCGATCATGGTGACGATCGTGTCGAGGCCTTCGATCGAGAACATCTTCTGGCCGAGGTAGGCCTTCTCGATGAAGCGCTCGAATTCGAAGACCTCGATCAGCCGGTTCAGCATGCTCTTCTGCTCATCCGGCGTGAACGGCTTGCGGTGCGCTCCGGTCTCGATCATTTCGCGCATCCAGACCCGCTGCTGATGCGACGAGATGTGCTCGAACTGGTAGCCGATGTTGCCCGTGTAGGCGGCGCGCATGCGGGGCAGGGCTTCGAGCAGGGTCTCTCCCGGAACGCCGATACGCAGGATCGACGCCGGGATCTGGGCCATCAGTTCCGGGGTCAGCGCCACGGTCTCGGGGTCCAGGGCGGGGTCGCCCTTCGGACGGCTGCCCAGCGGATCGAGGTTGGCGGCCAGGTGGCCGTGGGTACGGAATGCCTTGAGCAGCGAGGTCGCCGCCTGAACCGCCTGGAGGAGCTCCTGGCTCGGTGCCCCTGCGATCGCGGAGGCAGGGGGAGCCCCGGCCGAGAACGGTGGGGCCTTTTCTGCCTTGGGTACCGCCGCGGCCAGGACCGAGGCCTCGAGGCCGAGGTCGGTCGCCACGCTCTCGTAGAACTCGCCCTCGCCGAACAGAAGCGCTTCGATCTGCTTCAGGAAGTTGCCGGACTCGGCGCCCTGGATGATCCGGTGGTCGTAGGTCGAGGTCAGCGTCATCACCTTCGACACCCCGAGGTTCTCGATCCGAGCCGGGTCGGCATGGGACCATTCGGGCGGGTAGGCGATCGAACCGGCGGCGATGATCGTTCCCTGGCCGGTCATCAGGCGCGGCACCGAAGCGACCGTTCCGATCCCACCGGGATTGGTCAGGGTGATGTTGGTGCCCGCGAAGTCATCCGGCGAGAGCCGGTTCTCGCGGGTCTTGGTGATCAGCTCTTCGTAGTAGGCGTGGAAATCGGCGAAGTCCATGTTGCCGGCGTTCTTGATCGCGGGAACCATCAGGCTGCGGGAGCCGTCTTTGCGTTCGACGTCGACCGCGATTCCGAGGTTGACGGAGCCGTCGTCGATAGAGATCAGCTTGCCGTCCCGATCCTCGAAGTGCCGGGTCATCACCGGCCACTTGCGGGCAGCCTGCACGATCGCCCAGGCGACCAGGTGGGTGAAAGAAACCTTCATGCCGCGTTCAGCCAGAGTGGTGTTGAGGCCTTTGCGTTTGGCGTCGAGGTTGTCGACCGCGATCGTCCTGAAGGAGGTCGCGGTCGGGATCGAGCGGCTCTCGTCCATCGCCTTGGCGAGCATGCCGGCGGGTCCGCGCAGGACTTTCTCTTCAGCGGCGGGAGCGGCGCTGCCGTCCGAGGCTGCAAGTACGTCGGCCTTGGTCACCTTGCCGCCCGGGCCGCTGCCAGCGATCCGGTCGAGGGTGAGCCCCTCGGCGGCCGCTACCCGCCGGGCGACCGGAGTGGCCCGGCCTTCGCCGACGTCAACCGCGCCGTTGCCGGAGTCCGGACTTGTCGTCATCTCCTCTCAGGGCTGCCGCTCTCCTTCCTTGCACGCCTGGGCTCCGGCGCCGTTCGCTGAGTCGCCGGCGGAGGCACCCTCGGTGTCAGAGGGATCGAGTTCGGCGAGGGCCGCACCGACCGCGACTTCGTCGTCCGGTTCGGCGCAGAGTTTCGTCACCTTGCCGGCCGTCGGAGCTGGGACCTCCGCGTCAACCTTGTCGGTTGAGACCTCGACCAGCGTCTGACCTTCTTCGACCACGTCCCCGATTGCCACGTGCCACTCGAGGACGGTTCCCTCGGTGACCGACTCGCCCATCTCGGGCATCGTCACTTCGATCATGGTGGACTCGGCCATTTGAAGGCAGTCTATGCAATGTCGGGGCCTCGGACGCCCGGGCCCCGAAAGGCCTGCAGCATCGCTGTCGCTGCAGGCAATGTATGGTCCCGTTCATTCCGTCCCAAGGGTGCTTATCTGCAGCCGCGGGAAACGAGGATCGCGAGTCTGGAGGAGGTTCGATGGATTACTTCGTAACTGGTGGAACCGGCTTTATCGGCCGTTACCTGATCGAGCGCCTTCTGAAGCGGGGCGGCACGGTGAATGTGCTCGTGCGAGAGGGCTCGCGCGGGCGGCTCGAAGAGCTGATCGCCGGCTGGGGTGAGACCGAAGGCACGGTCCAGCCCGTGGTCGGAGACCTGACCCAGCCGAACCTGGGGATCGCCGACGCCGACCTGAAGAATCTCGAGGGCGGAATCGACCACTTCTACCACCTGGCTGCCGTATACGACATGGAAGCCGACGACGAGGCTCACCGGCTCGCGAACATCGAAGGCACCATGCATGCGGTCGAGGTCGCCAACCGGCTCGAGGTCGGCTGCTTCCACCTGGCAAGCTCGATCGCTGCCGCCGGCCTGTTCAAGGGCACCTGGCGCGAAGACATGTTCGAAGAGGCCGAAGACCTCGACAAGCACCCCTACTTCCGGACCAAGCACGAGTCCGAGCGAATCGTCCGCGACCAGACTCAGAGGCCGTGGAGGGTCTACCGTCCCGGCATCGTGGTCGGTGACTCCCGCACCGGCGAGATGGACAAGGTCGACGGTCCGTACTACTTCTTCAAGGTGATTCAGCGGCTGCGCAACGTGCTGCCGCCGTGGATGCCGACGATCGGCATCGAGGGCAAGCAGATCAACGTCGTGCCGGTTGACTTCGTCGCCGACGCGATCGACCACATCAGCCACGAAGAGGGACTCGACGGCAAGGCCTTCCACCTGACCGACCCGAACCCGCTTCGCGCCGGCCAGATCCTCAACATCTTCGCCAACTCGGCCCATGCGCCGAAGACCTCGATGCGGCTCGACCCGGCGATGCTCGACGTGATCCCGCCGGCCGTACGCGGCGGTCTGATGATGCTGCCACCGGTCAAACGCATCGCCGACACCGTGCTCGAGGACCTGGGCATACCCCGGGACGTCCTGGTCCACATCAACTACCCGACCAAGTTCGACTGCTCCAACACCCTCGCTGCGCTCGAAGGCACCGACATCGCGGTACCGCCGCTGATCACCTATGCGGACAAGCTGTGGGACTACTGGGAGCGCAACCTCGACCCCGATCTGTTCAAGGACCGCTCGCTGGGCGGCGCGATCGGCGGCAAGATCGTGATGATCACCGGCGCCTCTTCGGGCATCGGCAAGGCGGCGGCGCTCAAGTGCGGCGAAGCCGGCGCGACGGTCCTGCTGGTCGCCCGCTCGGCCGACAAGCTCGAGGAGACCAAGGCCGAGATCGAAGAGATGGGCGGCGTCGCGGAGATCTTCCAGTGCGACCTGTCCGACATCGAGGACGTCGAGCGGATGGGCAACGCCGCACTGCTCGCCCACGGTCACGTGGACATCCTGGTCAACAACGCCGGCCGCTCGATCCGTCGCTCGGTGGCGCTCTCCTACGACCGCTTCCACGACTTCGAGCGCACCATGCAGCTGAACTACTTCGGTTCGCTGAAGCTGATCCTGACCCTGCTACCCCGCATGAGGGAGCGCAAGAGCGGCCACATCATCAACATCAGCTCGATCGGTGTCCAGACGAATTCGCCCCGCTTCTCGGCCTATGTGGCCTCGAAGGCGGCCCTGGATGCCTTCAGCCGGACCATCGCCTCCGAGATCATCGACGACAAGGTCAACATCACGACCATCCACATGCCTCTGGTGAGGACCCCGATGATCGCGCCGACCAAGATGTACGACGCCTTCCCGACGATCAGTCCGGACGAGGCGGCGGAGATGATCACCGACGCGATGATCCGCAAGCCGAAGAAGGTAGCGACCAAGCTCGGCAACTTCGGTGAAGCCCTGTATACGGTCGCCCCGAAGGCCAGCGACGCACTGCTGAATACCGGCTACAAGCTGTTCCCCGAGTCAAAGGCTGCCAAAGGCGAGAAGCCCGGTGAGGGCGAGGTCGACAAGGCGCCTTCGACCGAGGCGGTGGCTTTCGCCCACCTGCTGCGCGGCGTTCACTGGTAGTCCGGGGAACGACCGCGGTCGATGGCTGAACAGCGGCGTCGCCTCAAGCACTGGGGCTGGGGTTACGAAGACCAGCAGCGCCCGCAGTCCGAGGTCGAGCAGGCGGCGGCCGGGATCCGGCAGATGTTCGGCTTCGGCGGTGAGGCGGTTCCGGCGGTGCCGCTCGACCAGGCCGGCATCCGGACTGCCCGCCTGAAGCCGCCCGCCGGGGGACTGTTCACGGATGACCTGCATGAGCGGGCTGTACACGGTCTCGGCAAGGCCTACCGCGACGTGGTTCGCGGACACCGCGGCGAGTTCCCCTGTCCTCCGGACCTGGTCGCCTTTCCGGAGGACGAGGCCGGGGTAGAGCAGGTATTCGAACGTGCTGCCGAGTGGGGCGCGGCGGTAATCCCGTTCGGTGGCGGGACCAGCGTCGTCGGTGGAATCGAACCGAGGCTCGAGGACGAGGATCGTCCGACGATCAGCCTCGATCTGGGCCGGCTCGACTCGCTATTCGAGGTTGATCGCGATTCGCTGGCGGCGAGGATGGGTGCGGGAATGAAAGGCCCCGCACTGGAAGACAGGCTCCGGGCCGAAGGTCTGACCCTGCGTCACTACCCCCAGTCCTTCGAGTACTCGACCCTCGGCGGCTGGATCGCCACCAGGGCCGGCGGCCACTTCGCCACGGGGGAGACCCACATTGACGATCTGGTCGAATCGGTACGGGCGATAACGCCATCAGGCGAGTGGCAGAGCCGCCGCCTGCCCGGATCCGGCGCGGGGCCGTCGCCAGACCGGATGCTGATCGGCTCGGAGGGGACGCTCGGTGTGATCACCGAAGCCTGGATGCGGGTCCGGCCGCGGCCGGTCTTCAAGGCGAGTGCGACGCTCGAGTTCGAGCACTTCGCGACCGCGGCGTTCGGGGCGGTCCGGGCGATCGCCCAGTCGCGACTGGGGCCGAGCAACTGCCGGCTGATCGATCCCCTCGAAGCCGCCACGATGGGTGCCGGAGACGGCAGCGCCACGCTGTTGCTGCTCGGATTCGAGTCGGCCGAGGTGCCGGTCGGGGAACTGCTCGACCAGGCGGTGGCCATAGCCGTGGAGCATGGCGGGAACGGTCGCTGCGCGCAAGGTGACCGAACCGGGCTCCGGCGGCGAAGCCGGCCCGGAGGCCGGGGCCGGCAGCTCTGGCGCCGACCTGTGGCGAAACGCATTCCTCATGGCCCCTTACCTGCGCGATGCATTCGTCAGCTGCGGTGTGCTTTCGGAGACCTTCGAGAGCGCGATCACCTGGGACCGCTTCGAGGAGTTCCACGCCGAGGTCGACCGGGCGACCCGCAGTGCGGTTGCCGAAGTCTGCGGGACACCGGCCGACGGTGAGGGATCGCCAAGGATCAGCTGTCGCCTGACCCACGTCTATCCCGACGGCGCCGCGCCGTACTTCACCGTCATCGCCCCGGCCGTGCGCGGCGGCGAGGTCGAGCAGTGGGACGAGATCAAGCGAGCCGCCTCCGAGGCGATCAGCCGACTCGCGGCGGCACCATCACCCACCACCACGCGGTCGGTCGGGATCACCGGCCCTGGTACGACCGTCAGCGGCCGGATGCTTTCGCAGCCGCCCTGACCGCGGCCAAGGCTGAGCTGGATCCGGCCGGCATGCTCAACCCGGGCGTACTGATCGACCCCGCGCTACGAATCCGGCTGAGCCGCGCCACTTCGGCGTATGCGCCCGCGTGACACCCGCCCGCGGTTCGAGAGCGGCGCGTCGACTGCGCTCATACGCCGGCGCGCAGGCTTGGCAAGACACAGTGCGGAAGTCAAGCGCCCCGGCGGCAACATCGGGATCATCGGCCCTGCTGCGGGCTCCCGGGACCGCCGGACTCGGTAGCCTGCCCCGGCCTGCTTTTTCCGTCCGCCGAGCGGTGCCGGCCTCTCGTCCCAACCACCCATGGATACACCCGCCTCCGAACAGACCGCCCCCGAACGCTCGCCGCTGCGGGCCGCGATCAAGACCGCACGCCCCCATGAGTGGGTCAAGAACGTCCTGGTCTTCGCCGGGCTGCTCTTCTCCGGCCAGGTCGACGATCCCTGGGCGGTCGGTCAGGCCCTGCTCACCTTCGCCGCCTTCTGTGCGATATCCAGCGCCGGCTACTTCATCAACGACCTCAACGACGTCGAACTCGACCGGGCCCACCCGAAGAAGCGCTTCCGGCCGATCGCCGCGGGCCAGCTTTCGATCGGCTCCGCCTGGGTGATCTCGGCGTTTCTCGCGCTCGGCGCCCTGGTCGTCGCTTTCGCCGCGGTCAACTGGAAGGTCGGCCTGATGGTGGCCGGATACGGGGTCATACAGGTCGCCTACAGCTTCGGTCTCAAGCAGGTCGTGATCATCGACGTCATGACCCTGGCGACGCTTTTCGTACTGAGGGTCATGGCCGGTGCCGAGGCCGTCGAGACCAGCGCCTCTGAATGGCTGATCCTGTGTACGGGCATGCTGGCGCTCTTCCTCGGATTCACCAAGCGGCGCCAGGAAGCCGTCTCCGAGCTTCACGAAGGAACGAGCAGCAGGCCGGTGCTGGAGCACTACTCACTGCCCTTCCTCGACCAGATGGTGGCCATGGTCACCACCGGCACCGTGATCAGCTACGCCATCTACACCGTCTACTCCCCGCTGGTCGGCAGTCGCATGATGCTCACCCTGCCGCCGGTGATCTACGGGATCTTCCGTTACCTCTACCTGATCTACGACCGCTCCGACGACCGTTCCACCGCAGCGATCGTGGCAGAGGACCGCGGCGTGATCATCGCGGGTGCGGTTTTCGCGATGACGGCCTTTCTGATCCTTTACGTCTTCAACTTCGACTGATCCACTTCGGCCGGGTCCGCAGGCGCCGCGCTCCTGCCCTCCCGGTTTTCCGACGCAAGCAGTAGCTGGTGGAGGCAGGCAGAGTTGGCTTGCGGAATCCGCTTTTCTGAAATTTTCGAACCACCCTTCCGCAATTTGCGAGTTTTCCGCCGATCGTCTGAATACTCTCGCGGCCGTACCTTTGGTTTCGCCCCGTAATCGGGTTTCCGGAACCAGCCTTCCCAAGAGGGATGTCGACTGGCGTGTCTCGCCGTCGCGGTGCCAAGCAGTTCAGGAAGCCAGATTTACTGCGACAGAAACGCCGCAGAACCAAAGGGGGATTTACATCGTGAAGGGTATTTCGTTCGGCCTGCTTCGCTACACCCGCAGGATCCTCCTCGCCCTTGCCCTGATCCTGGCGATCGGCGCCGGCGCGGCCGCCTCGGCCAGCGCCAACGGTGACCTCGTGGTCACCAAGGGTGGAAACCGGTCCGCATCGGACTCTTCGTCCGGTGCCACCACCTACGCCAGCCCCGTCGCCGGAGCGCGGTTCGAGTACACCACCGACAATACGCTGCCCCAGACCGGATGGATCGAGTTCACCAACGCTCACGGACGCCAACGGCCGTGCGACTCAGAATCTGCCGGCCGGAACCTACTTCGTACGGGAAAAGACACCGGGCCCCGGCTTCGACAATTACGGACTCGGTCCAGGGCCTTGCCTTCGACCCCGACAGCGGCGCGCCGACCGCTGTAGAGCCATACGTGGCACGGGTGATCGTTCAGAACAATCGGACCACCTACGCCTACCCCCACTCGAATGTCGACGGCAATCCGAACGACTGGACGCCGACCAACAGCGGCAGCAGCAGCAACAACGGTTCGCCGTTCATCAATGTGCGAAACAACTCGGTGGCGCCAAACAGTCTGCGGAACGAACTTCCTCCTGGTGCTCGACCGTTCGGGCTCGATCAACAGTCTCAGAACCCAGTACGAAGCCGCTGCCAAGGCATTCGTGAACAAGCTCGCCGGCACCCCGACCCAGATCGGGATCATCAGCTTCAGCAGTTCCGTCAACTCCTACAGCCCAGCCACCGGCAACTGCCAGCTTCTACAGCTCACCGCTTGATCTGAGCGTGCCCGCCAACGTCACCGCCCTCAATACGACTATTTCCAACATCTACAGTTCTCCTTCCGGTGGAACCGACTGGGACGAGGCCCTGAGTGCTACCGCCGCGGCCAAGAACTTCACCGCAAACGGACTCACTGGCCAGAGCACCAACCCCGATGAAGTCGTCTTCATCACCGATGGCAACCCGACCTTCAACGAAACCGACCAGGGCGGGAACGGCAGCGACGTCGATCTGTTCAACGTGACTGCCGGAATGGCCTCGGCCAACCTGATCAAGGACCAGCCCGGACGTCCGGGCTTCAAGCTCCACATGTTTGCGATCGGCGTCGACAACGAGGTAGGCCTGGCCCCGACCGCGGACAATCTGAAGGTGGTTTCCGGGCCGATCGAGGGGGCCGGCGGTGACTACGCGACTCCGACTATCAGCGAACTTGAAGCGCTGCTTGCCGAGACAGCCGCCGTCACTTGTGGCGCCCGGGTCTTTGTCCGCAAGCGCGTGAACGCCGACCCGGCCAACAAGCCGAATTGGACTTACACCGCTACCGATCCCCGGCCCGGCAAGACTCCGACCTATCTCGATGGCAACCCGTCGACCCACAACAATGACGGCGTAATTGAGACCGGCGCCATCTTCCAGCAACTGCCGGCCACACCGACCACGGTCAACATCAACGAGAACGCCAACGGTCAGCCGCTTGCCGCCGGTACATTCGACCTTGCCAGCGTCGACTGCCGATCTGGCTCCTATGACGGCACAGCGTTTCCTGGTGGCGTCAAGAGCGGACTCAACTTCAGCCTGCCGGTAAACCGCGGCGATGCCGCCTACTGCACCTATACGAACGTCCAACGGTCTGACCTGGTCATCGACAAGTCCCATACCGGCGACTTCCGCCAGGGCCAGACCGGAGCCGAATACAAGATCGCGGTCAAAAACAACGGCCCCGGCGCCACAACCGGCACGGTCACCGTCACCGACACCCTGCCCGACGGCCTGAGCGCCACCGCGATCAGCGGAACCGGCTGGACCTGCACGCTCGGCCACCACTGACCTGCACCCGCTCCGACTCCCTTGCCGCCGGCGACAGCTACCCGGACATCACCATGACAGTCAACGTCGCCAACGACGCCCCGGCCAGCGTCATCAACTACCGGCACCGTCTCCGGCGGCGGCGATCCGACGCCTGACGACGACGACGATCCGACCAACATCAGGTCGATCAACCTGGTCATCGACAAGTCCCACACCGGCGACTTCCGCCAGGGCCAGATCGGAGCCGAATACAAGCTCTCGGTCAAAAACAACGGCCCCGACGCCACGACCGGCACGGTCACCGTCACCGACACCCTGCCGACCGGCCTGAGCGCCACCGCGATCGGCGGAACCGGCTGGAACTGCACGCTCTCGTCCACCCTCACCTGCGAGCGCTCCGACTCCCTGGCCGCCGGCGACAGCTACCCGGACATCACGATGACCGTTGACGTCGCCAACGACGCCCCGGCCAGCGTGATCAACTACCGGCACCGTCTCCGGCGGCGGCGACCCGACGCCTGACGACGACGACGATCCGACCAACATCAGGTCGATCAACCTGGTCATCGACAAGTCCCACACCGGCGACTTCCGCCAGGGCCAGACCGGAGCCGAGTACACGCTCTCGGTCAAAAACAACGGCCCCGACGCCTCGACCGGCACGGTCACCGTCACCGACACCCTGCCGACCGGCCTGAGCGCCACCGCGATCGGCGGAACCGGCTGGAACTGCGCGCTCGTCCACCCTCACCTGCGAGCGCTCGGACTCCCTCGCCGCCGGCGACAGCTACCCGGACATCACGATGACCGTTGACGTCGCCAACGACGCCCCGGCCAGCGTGATCAACTACCGGCACCGTCTCCGGCGGCGGCGATCCGACGCCTGACGATCGACGACGATCCGACCAACATCAGGTCGATCAACCTGGTCATCGACAAGTCCCACACCGGCGACTTCCGCCAGGGCCAGATCGGCGCCGAGTACACGCTCTCGGTCAAAAACAACGGCCCCGACGCCTCGACCGGCACGGTCACCGTCACCGACACCCTGCCGACCGGCCTGAGCGCCACCGCGATCAGCGGAACCGGCTGGAACTGCGCGCTCGCCACCGCTCGACCTGCGACCGCTCCGACTCCCTGCCGCCGGCGACAGCTACCCGGACATCACCATGACCGTCGACGTCGCCAACGACGCCCCGGCCACGCGTGATCAACACCGGCACCGTCTCCGGAGGCGGCGACCCGACCGCCTACGACCGACGACGACCCGACCAACATCCGGTCGGTCAACCTGGTCATCGACAAGTCCCACACCGGCGACTTCACCCAGGGCCAGACCGGCGCTGAGTACACGCTCTCGGTCAAAAACAACGGCCCCGACGCCACGACCGGCACGGTCACCGTCACCGACACCCTGCCGACCGGCCTGAGCGCCACCGCGATCAGCGGAACCGGCTGGAACTGCACGCTCGCCACCGCCGCACCTGCACCCGCTCCGACTCCCTGGCCGCCGGCGCCAGCTACCCGGACATCACCACTGACCGTCGACGTCGCCAACGACGCCCCGGCCATCGGTCATCAACTACCGGCCACCGTCTCCGGAGGCGGCGACCCGACCGCCTGACGACCGACGACGACCCGACCAACATCCGGTCGGTCAACCTCGGTCATCGACAAGTCCCACACCGGCGACTTCCCCAGGGCCAGATCGGCGCCGAGTACACGCTCTCGGTCAAAAACAACGGCCCCGACGCCTCGACCGGCACCGTCACCGTCACCGACACCCTGCCGACCGGCCTGAGCGCCACCGCGATCAGCGGAACCGGCTGGACCTGCACGCTCGACACCGCTCGACCTGCACCCGCTCCGACTCCCTGGCCGCCGGCGACAGCTACCCCGACATCACCCTGACCGTCAACGTCGCCAACGACGCGCCGGCCCGGTCATCAACTACGGCCACCGTCTCCGGAGGAGGCGACCCGACCGCCTCGACCGACAACGACCCGACCAACATCCGCTCGGTCAACCTCGTCATCGACAAGTCCCACACCGGCAGACTTCACCCAGGGCCAGACCGGCGCTGAGTACACGATCTCGGTCAAAAACAACGGCCCCGACGCCTCGACCGGCACCGTGACCGTCACCGACACCCTGCCCGTCGGCCTGAGCGCCACCGCGATCAGCGGAACCGGCTGGACCTGCACGCTCAACACCCGCCGCTGACCTGCACCCGCTCCGACTCCCTGGCCGCGGGCGCCAGCTACCCCGACATCACCCTCACAGTCAACGTCGCCAACGACGCGCCGGCCTCGGTCATCAACTCGGCCACCGTCTCCGGAGGAGGCGACCCGACCGACTCGACCGACAACGACCCGACCACGATCGAGCCGGCCCCGGTCGACGTCGAAATCACGAAGACCGCCAACCCGACCACCGTCAATTACGGGGACACAGTCACCTACACGCTGAAGGCCAAGAACAACGGCCCCGGCCAGGCGAACAACGTCGACCATCACCGATCCGCTGCCGGCGGGTGTCAGCTTCGTATCGGCTGACTCCCCGTGCGTGAATCGCCGCGGGCACCGTCACCTGCCAGCTCGGCACGCTCCAGCCCGGTGAGGAAGTCACCCTGGAGGTCAAGGTCAAGGTCGATCCGGCGACGCCGACCGATCCGAACCTGGAGCATCTGCTTGACGTCCAGAAGGTCGAGGCCCAGATTGACCTCGAGGCCGGCCAGCAGAAGACCGTTTCGGTCACCTGCCCGAGTGGCTACTTCGCTTCTGATGGCTCGGTCCGGATCGACCAGATCGACCACGGAACCGGCGACTGGCCGACGCAGCAGGTACTTGAGTCCAGGGCGAGTTCGCTCAGCACCTGGCGGGGCACGGTGAAGAACACCGCCATGGGCCGCGCCCAGGCCAAGATCTTCGCCGTCTGCATCAAGCGGACGACCAACCAGATCGACGGCCACACACATAACCTGATCGTCTCGGCACCGGTTACGGTCGCCGCGACGGTTCCTGCCGGCCTCCATGAGGAGACCCTTGCCTGCCCCGCGGGTACGGTTGCGATCCAGCCCGGATTCTCCTCCACCGCTCCCGCCGACCTCGTCTACAGCGAGCCCGAAGGCAGTGGCTGGAAGTTCAAGCTCAACGTGAGTGCCAACTCGGACCTCACATTCTCGATCCGCTGTATGTCGAGGCAGACCACCTCAAGCAAGGGCCACGACCACAACCTCGATCTCCAGCACATCGTTGCCGAGGTCACGGTCGAAGGCATGACAGTCAATGAAGCCCAGCTCACCTGCCCCGATGGCTACAAGGGCATCGTCGCCGACATGGATCTCGATCCCGGTCTGGTCAGCCTCGGCAACGACCCGCGCCCGGTGACCAGGGCCTTCAAGCTCTACAACCCGACCATGGGACCGCTCAAAGCCCGGATCAGCCTGCTCTGCCTCGGCAACATGACCAGCGGCCACAACGTCGGCCCGGTCAAGATCATCAATACGGCCTACATCACGACCACGTCGAACGACACGGTCAACGGCAACAACCAGTCCTCGGCGACCATCACGGTCAATTCGAGCGGTAATACCGATCCGATTCCGAACCCTGACCCGGACAAGCCGGTCGTAAACAACCCGATCGGCATGGGCATCGGCGGCAGTGACGTCACCCGCAAGGGCAACCGGGTTCGCACTACGATCAAGTGCTCCGGAGCCTGCTCCGGCAAGGCCAAGCTGATCTCGGTCAAGACCGTCAAGGTCGGCAAGAAGAAGGTCCGCAAGGGCTCGGTCCTCGCCAAGGGCACGCTTCAAGCTGCAACACGGCCGGCAAGCGCAAGCTGAACCTCAAGCTCACGAAGAAGGGCCGCATCGCCCTGAAGAAGACCCGCAAGGCCATGTTGAAGCTCTCCTCGGGCGAGAAGAAGCTGGTCCGGATCAGGTAGGCGCGGAACGGACCGCCGCCGGCGCGGCCAAATCGAGGAATTGAAGAGACCCCGGCCTGCCGGGGTCTCTTCTTTGCTGGACCCGTCCGAGCGATCGCCTACCGTGGTGCCATCGGGGTATCAGTCGCAACTATCGCGTCACGAGGGGGCTGGCGAGCGGTTCCGCAACTATTCAGCTACCATCTTGTTAGATATAAGTGAAGAACGGAGACGGGCAGGAACCCCGTGAGACCCGGCGATCAGCCGGGAAGGGTTCTGACAACTGCCCTGACATCTGCGAGTTCTCTCCAGACGGGTGTCCTGGTCCTAGCGACTTTCCGGTTCCTCACGCGGTTCCTGCGGATTGATTTTCGAAGGACCGAATCGAAGGATTACTTGCCGGGTTCCAGAACCGGAGACCATCCCATCGGAGAACAATTGAATTCACTGAGTCACCCAGTCGCCCGTTTCTTTGCGCTTTTTTCCGTGATCCTCGCGGGCATGCTCGGTGCTTCGGCCGCGCAGGCGGCCGGGACGCCTGATCTCCAGCTCGCCGCCACTTCGAGCAGCCCCCTCTACGGCCAGACGGGCACGGCCTCCTCCTCCGCCGCGCTCGCCAACGGTCAGCCCAAGGGCTACAACCTCAGTTTCCGTGCCGTCCTGCCGGCAGGCATCTCCTACTCCGGTGGCGCCGAGTTCCCGCCGCAGGTGATCAACAACGCTCCCGCTGCCGGTCAGACGACCCTGATCTTCTCGAACATTTCCGATCTGATCGCCAACTCGACCCAGCCAGTTGCGCTCGAACCTGGTCCACGACCCGAACATCTACGAAGTCGGCGACACCTACGACGTCTCCTGGGAGGCGTTCGTCAATACGGATCCGCGCTACGTGCCGAAATTCGACGCCTCCGGCACCGTCGATCCCGAGCACCTACACCGGTTCCGCCGCCGCGACTTCGACCTCGACCATCAAGGCGATCAAGATCACCAAGTCCGAGCCCAGCCGGGAGGGCGAGATCCTCCGCGGAGTTCACGACAACCAGACGATCTACACGCTGACCCTCGAGAACAACTCGATCAACCCGACCAACTCGACGACCCTCGACGACTACCTGCCCGCCGGCCTCGAGTTCCTCGGCTGCGAAGGCACCCCGGACAGCACCACCGACTCTCCGACCAACCCCGGCAGCCCGCAGGAGTACCCGGGTTCCGGTCCGATCGTCGTCAAGCCTGTGCCGGACTGCTTCGCTCCCGTGCTCGTCGAGACGGTCGAGACCGATCCCGACCTGACCGGTCCGATGCCGTTCGCCGTCTACACCCACGTTCAGTGGGACACCGGCAACCTCGCCCCATCACAGAAGGTGACCTACCGCTACCGCGCCGCGGTGCCGCTGGCCGAGAACACCCTGGACTGGACCGGCACCGAGCCGACTCCGGCTTCGACCGAGCAGGCCGCGAACCTCGACAACAACTCCGGCCCCGAGATCCGTGACGAGCAGGTACTGACCAACTACGCGCTCGGCGCCGGCACCTACAAGGGCTCCCGGGGCGACCTCAGCGTGACCTCGGACACCACCCTCACCCGCACCGCTGAGGATCTGGTCGTTTACAAGAGCAACTCCTCCGGCACGCTCGCCCAGGGTGCCATCACCGAATGGAAGCTGGAATTCCGCACCGGCGAGTACCGCTACAGCGACGACATCGTCGTCACCGACACCCTGCCCAGCGGCTTCTGCCCGCTCGGCCCGGACAATTACACGACCAAGAACGATTACCCAATCGCCGACGCCGAGTGCGACCCGACCGGCGACAACCCGAGCGTCCCCTACAAGAGCGTCACCGAAAACTCTGACGGCACCTTCACGATTACCTGGGACAAGACCATGCTGGCCAAGCTCGGCCACACCCAGGTCAACGATGCCTTCGAGATCACCTTCCCCACGAAGACCCGGAAGAGCTACCAGAAGGACTTCCTGCCGACCACGCCGATTCTGGCCAAGGACTCGGTCTCCAACAAGGTGGACCTGACCGGCGAAGCCTTCTCACGCTGCACGGCACCCGGTACCTCCGACTGCTCGACGACGGGTACCCCGATCTGGAGTGACGCCGGCCAGCCCGAAGCCGTCGTCGATGCTTCGGCAGCCGGACAGGAAGCTCCATCGGTGGTCCTCAAGAAGGAAGTCTCCACCGGGGACATCAACTGCCAGACCGCCACCTACGGCAAGACAGTGCCCGTCTACCGCCCTGGTGACAGGGTCTGCTGGCGGCTCACCGTTGACTTCCCCGGGAGCGTCGATACCAAAGAACTGAACGTCACCGACTTCCTGCCGGTCAACACGACTTACATCGGCGGCAGCGCCCAGGACACCGCGGCGAATACGACCGTCAATACGCTCGACGACAGCGCCGCCGCCGCGGGTGTTCTCAGCTGGTCGATCGACGGAGGCCTGGTCCCGGACGGCGGCCAGACGCGTTCCAGGTCACCTTTGCCACCTCGACGACTCCGGTCGACATCATCGATCCCGTCCGACATCAAGGGCAACCTGATGAAGTTCGGAATCCAGAACACGCCCGGCCAGGCCTTCCCGCTGCGGGACCTCGTCAACTTCGAGGTCATACCGCCCCTCGTTTCGATCAAAAAGGGCGTGCGTCAGGTCAACTCCGGCCCGATCCAGAACCCGCCGGCCGACGGTCTCACGGTAAGGGCGGACGACATCGCGACCTACCAGGTCGATGTCAAGGCTTCCAAGGACGACGTCAAGAATGTTCAGGTCTGGGACCGCCTGCCGGCAGCCTTTGACTGCACCGACCTGGTGCCGCTCTCGATTTCCGATGGCGGAGTCTGCTTCGACGGCGGCTCCGGTCGCGACGTGATCAAGTGGACGATCCCGGCGATCGCCGAGGACGCGACCAAGTCTCTGACTTACAAGGTCGAGATCCCGTCCGACGTCGGACCGGATAACAACTACGTCAACGACTCCGGCGTGCGTGAGTACCAGGCCGATACCAACACCGGCGGGACTTACACCTACACCCCTGATGAAAACATCGATCCGGACAACCCGACCGAACCGAACATCGGTCGTGTCCTCGATCCGAGCGACGTCAAGACTCCGAAGGTCGTGATCGACAAGACCCTCACGACTTCGATCTCCGAGCTCGGCAACAACGCCAATACTCAGGCGACCATCGGCGAGATCATCAACTACACGGTCACCACGACCCTGCCGGCCGGCACGACGATGAAGCTGAACCCGAAGATCACCGACACGCCCTTCTCGGCGACCACCCCGACCTCCCAACCGATCGTCGGTACTCCGACCGCGCTCCTGAACGGCAACCCCCTGCCGACCGGCTGGGCAATCTCGACCTCGGGCCAGACCGTGACCGTGACCATTCCGGACAACTACGCAGTGCCGCCCAACGGCCCGAACCATGTGGTGACGATGTCCATATCGACCCGCGTGGCAAACGTCGCGGCAAACGTACGCGGCCAGATTCGGACCAACAACGCCGAGGTGACCTGGACCGACGGCATCGACCGCATCGTGACTTCGGACACGGTCCGGACCACAGTCGTCGAGCCGAGGATCTCCCAGAGCAAGTCGAACAGCGTGCAGCCGAACTCGGCCCTGCCCGGTGACACCGTCACCTACACGCTTATCACCCGCAATTCCGGCCCGGTCAGCAGCAACTTCAGCATCGCCCACGACACAGTGATCCGTGACGTCGTGCCTGTAGGCATGACTCCGGTCGACGCCGGCGGGGTTCCGCTGGCGGATGGTGCCGTGGTTCCCGGAACAGGTGGGTCCCTCTGGAACTCCACCACCCGCACGATCACCTCGCCGCCGGTTGACATCAACCCGGGTGCGAACGTGACCTGGACCTACAAGGCCAAGATCGACGATCCGGCGGTAGCCGGCACCACGCTGGTCAACACCGCGGACGCCAAGACCACTTCGATCGGTGGCAGCGACCCGAACGAGCGCACCGCCTCCAGTTCAACCAATGCCGGCTACGCAGCATCTTCGAGCAGCCCCGTGAAGATCACCGGCGCCACAGTGACCAAGTCGGTCGATCCGGCCTGGGCGACCATCGGCACGCCGCTGACCTACACCGTCGACCTGACCATCCCGAAGAACCTGACCATGTTCGACCTGACCGCGGTCGACACGCTGCCGGATTCACTTGACTTCGACGGTTACACCTCGGCGACCTGTGTCTCCGGTTGCCCGGCCAGCCCGGCCCCGACCGTCCAGACCTACAACCCGGTCGTGACCCCGTCATCGACCACCACGATCGCCTGGGACCTCGGCAACATCACGCCGGGCACCACCGACCGGGTCATCCGCTTCGTCTTCGAGGCGCATGTCCGTGACACCTACCGTTCCTCGGAGACAAGGTCGAGGCCGGCGACAACATCGTCAACGTCGTCCGCGCGCAGTCCAACGTCGAGCGACAAGTTCACCTTCGACCCGAACAACCTGCCGGCGGTCAACACCTTCGACTACGTCTCCCCGGAAGCCATCGCGATCACTCCGGTCAGGGAACCGTCCGT
>CAVPWA010000015.1:0-34834 GCA_963709375.1 uncultured Solirubrobacterales bacterium | reverse complement strand
TTGCCGACATCGGCCAGCGGCTGCAGGGCGCCGTAGGGCCCGACCCGGTTCGGGCCGTAGCGCTGCTGAAAGCGTCCGAGAAGCTTGCGTTCGGTCAGCAGCACGATCGGCACGATGCTGAGGATCACGATGAAGATGATCAGCGACTTGACGATCATGATCCACGTCGCATCGACGAAGTTGGTATCCCCCAGCAGCGGTGTAATCACTACGGACGCTCTCCATCCGGAGGTTCTCCGCTACCGGCGGCAACCAGGTCCAGCTTGACCTCCGGCTTGCCGATCTCGACCTTCGCGGGCCGTCCATTGGCGAAAACGTTGGCGTTGCCTTCGACCGTGCCTTCGATCAGGAAGCAGGTGCCTTCCGGCAGCGCCGCGCGGATCGCGATACGCGCGTTGACGGAGGACTCTCCAGAACCGACCGAGACTTCATCGCCGCGGGAAAGACCGAGCCGCTTCGCGTCGGCAACGGACACTTCCAGCCGCTGGGCAGGAACCAGGTAATTGAGTGCCGGGCTCAGGTCGGTCGTCGAGTCGGCCCACAGGTCGCGGTAAGTACCGAGGGTCAGCGCACCGGAACCGTCCTGGCCGGAACCGTCCGGGGAGGAATCCGCCGACCCTTCGACCGATTCGGTGGCGGTCAGCGCCGCCGAAGCCGAGAGACCGTCGGCAAAGGCAGTCGCGGCTTCGGTGTCCTGCCAGCGGATTCCGCGGCCGGCGATCTTCCTGTCGGTGAGACCTTCATAGAAGGGCACGGCTTCGGTGATCGCTTCGAGGGCTTCGGGGGCGGCGTGGATCCCGGTCTCGTGCCCGATCGCGGCGGAGAGTTCGGCCAGGGCCATCCAGCCGGCGTGTATGTCGCCGGGGCGCTTGGCCGAAGGCCGGACGCGCTGCAGGCGGCCCTCCGGGTGGGTGACCGTGCCGTCCTTCTCGGCGTGGCTCTCGAGCGGGAAGACCACGTCGGCGTACTCCGTCGTCTCGCTTGCGGTCATCGAGAAACAGACGACATGACCGGCGGCTTCGAGTGCCCGGCGCCAGCCGTCGGTGTCCGGAAAGTCGCGAAGCGGGTCGACCCCGAAGAGCAGCAGCGATTCGATCTCGCCCGATTCGAGTCCGGCGCGGATCTCTTCGACATCGCGTCCCCTGGTGGTCTCTGCCAGGCCGGGGCCGGCGTCGGGCAGGCATCCGACCTCACGCAGGCCGCGGGCATTGGCTACCTCGGGGATCTCGATCAGGCCGGATTCGGGCTTGGCAGCAAGGCCCAGATTCTCGCTCAGCGCGAGCAGCGCCGACAGGGCTTCGGCCCCGCTCTCGCCCCGGCCGATGCGCTCGCCCCAGACGATCACGGCTTCTTCAGCCCCGCTCAGCAGGCCGGCGATGCCGCTTTCGCTGCCGCTTTCGACTTCGGCGGCGAGACCGCGGAGGAAGGAGGCTGCTTCACCCGGGCCGTAGCGTTCGACCTCGGTCGCTCCTCCGTCGAGCGCGCTGGGCCGGTCGGTGGCGACGGCGAGGGCGGTGCCGTTCCGGCGCACCGCCTTGCGGATCCTGAGGTCGAAGGCGGGCGATGAATGGATCGGGTCGGTGCCGACCACCAGCACCACGTCCGCCGTATCCAGGTCGAGGGTGCGGGCCGAGATCCCGGGGTCCGAAAGCGCGACCAGCCTCGCCCGGTCGGCGCCGGACGCCCGGCGGGAATCGATGTCGGCGGATCCCAGTCCTTCGCGGATCAGGCTCTGGACGATGAAGCCCTCTTCGTTGGAGGCGTCGCCGACCAGGGCGGCAGTCTTCGGCCCCGAGGCGCTCAGGGCGTCGGCCGCCAGGCCGATTGCCTCGGGCCAGGTCGCCGGCACCGGGTTGCCGTCTTCGTAGCGCAGCGGATTCATCACCCGGTCGAGCGAGTACATCGCCTGGAATCCGTAGCGGCCCTTGTCGCAGAGCCAGCCGTCGTCGACCTCGGGGTTGTCCCGGGCCAGCACACGCTTGACCTGCTCGTCGCGAATCGTGAAGGAGACGTTGCATTGGCTGGGACACAGGGTGCATACGGAGCCGCCCTGCTCGATGTCCCAGGGCCTTGCCTGGAAACGGTAGGTGTAGGAGGTCAGCGCACCTACCGGGCACAGCTCGGTGATGTTGCCCGAGAACGGAGCGATGTAGGGCTGCTCGTTGAAGGTTCCGATGTAGCTGCGATCGCCGCGTTCGTGTATCTGCAGCTGGGCGTCTTCGGGGACCTCCTGGCTGAAGCGCACGCAGCGGTAACACATGATGCAGCGCTCGCGGTCGATCGCGATCAGCGGCGACAGTGACACCGGTTTCTCGAAGTGGCGTTTCTCGTCCACCATGCGGTTGCGGTCGGGGCCCCAGCCCATCGAGATGTCCTGGAGCGGGCACTCGCCGCCCTTGTCGCAGACCGGGCAGTCGAGCGGGTGGTTGACCAGAAGGAACTCGACCACGGCGTTCTGCGCTTCCTTGACCTGGTCGGTCCTGGTGTGCACGACCATGCCGTCCCTGACCGGTGTCGAACATGCGGTCTGAAGCTTGGGTATTCCCTCGATCTCGACCAGGCACATCCGACAGGCGCCGACCGGCTGTCCGAGCTTGGGCTCGTAACAGAAGACCGGTATCTCGACGTCGCCGTGCTTGGCGGCATCGACGAGCATCGCGCCTTCGTCTGCCTCGATGTCCCGGCCGTCGACGGTCAGGGTTATGCGGTTGGCGACCTTCCTAGGCACTGGGCAGCTCCTCGGCCGCGGTCTGCGCGGATTCGGGCACCGGCCTGCCCTGGAGCCTGACCCTGTCGAGCACCCTGGTCCCGGTGCCGCCCGGTCCGGGTTCGAGTCCGGCCTCCTGGGACTCACGACCGTCGGTACTCGGCAGCCCGTCGAGGGCCGCCGTCGCGATCACCTCTTCGAACTCATCGCGGAACTTGTTGACCATGGCGCTGACCGGCATCGCCATCGAGTCGCCGAGCACGCAGAGGCAGTGGCCGATGATGTTCTTCTGGACCGAAGAGATGATGTCGAGGTCCATCGGGGTCGCTTCGCCGCGGACCACGCGCTCGAGCATCTTCACGGTCCAGTTCGTACCCTCGCGGCAGGGGGTGCACTTGCCGCAGGACTCGTGGTGGTAGAAGCGCGCGGTGCGCAGGGCCATGTGGGGGATCGAGACCGAATCGTCGGCGACGATGATCGAGCCCGAGCCGAGCATCGAGCCGGCCTCGGCCATCGCTTCGAAGCTGTAGGGGAGGTCGAGCGAATCCGGGGTGAGCACCGGGGAAGATGAGCCGCCCGGGTACAGCGCCTTGATCTGCCGTCCTTCGAGGGGGCCTCCCGCGAGGCCGTTGATCAGGTCACCGAGCTTGACCCCGAGCTCGACCTCGTAGTTGCCCGGCCGTCTCACGCCGCCGGAGATCGAGACCACTTTTGTTCCGGGCGACTGCTCGGTGCCGAAAGACTTGAACCAGTCGGCGCCGTTGGCGACGATGTGGCTGACGTTGGAAAGGGTCTCGACGTTGTTGATCAGGGTCGGTCCGCCGTAGAGGCCCTGAACGGCCGGGAACGGGGGCTTGAGGCGGGGATTGCCGCGCTTGCCCTCCAGCGCATCGAGCAGCGCGGTCTCTTCGCCGCAGATGTAGGCGCCGGCGCCACGGTGGACGGTCAGCTCGAGGTCGTGTCCCGACTTGAGGATGTTCCTGCCGAGGTAGCCGGCCTCGTATGCCTCTGCCACCGCCTGGTCGAGGATGTCGGCCTGCCGGTCGTATTCACCGCGGATGAAGATGAATGCGTGGCTGATGCCGGCCGCGTAGCTGGCGATGATGATGCCCTCGATCAGCTGGTGCGGGTTGCGCTGCATCAGCTCCCGGTCCTTGAAGGCACCCGGCTCGGATTCGTCGGCGTTGCAGCAGAGGTACTTGGTCTGGTTGCCGTGGGGAAGGAAAGAGACCTTCTTGCCCATCGAGAAGCCGGCGCCGCCGCGGCCCCTCAGCCCCGATTCCTCGAGCTCGTCGACGATCGAGTCCGGCTCGAGCTCGTCGTAGGCCATCTCCAGGGTCCGGTAGCCACCGTAGGAGCGGTAGCGGTCGATCTTCTTCAGGTCGGGGTCGCTCGCGTGGCGCAGCAGGACCCGGGTTTCGACGATGCTCACTGGTTTGGTCCTTTGCTCGAGGTGACGCGCTCGTCGCTGCTTTCCCCGTCCCCGCCGGGAAGCGGCCGGGCCGAGAGGGCTTTGCCGGGCAGCACGTCCTGGCCGGCCCGGAGCTGATCGATCACGGTCTTTGCTTCGGCCGGCTCGAGCGGTCCGTAGTAGCGCTCGTCGACCGAGGCCATCGGAGCGAGGTCGCAGGCACCGAGACACTCGAAGCCGGAGATCAGGACCTTGCCGTCCTCCGAAAGCGCGCCGCCGTGGCCGGCCTCGCCGCGGTCGGCCCCGGTGGCCTCGCAGAAGGCGTCCAGCAGTTCGTCGCCGCCGCGCATCCAGCAGGAGATGTTGGTGCAGACGAGCACCTGGCTCTCACCGGCGGGCTCGAGGCGGAAGAGGTCGTAGAAGCTGGCCACGGACTCCAGGTAGGCGGGCGTCACCTTCATGACCGCCGCCGCCTGGCGGATCCCCTCCGGCGTACACCAGCCGTAGAGCTTCTGAACCGCCCAGAGGGCCGGCAGCGAGGCCGACTTTCGGTCCGGGTACTCAGCCATCGATTTCTCGATCGACTCGCGCAGCCCATCCGGGCAGTCGACGTCGGAGAGCTCGGGGATCTCTTCAGGCTCACCCAGCGGCTCGCGGCCGGTCGTATTGGCCTCGTCGACAGGCAGCCCGGGCGAGATGAAGTCCTCTGTCGGTGTGAAGTCGTCCATCGTCTCAGCGGTCGATCCCGCCGAGGATCGGGTCGAGCATGGCAAGGGTCTGGATCAGGTCGGCGACGTATTCGCCCACGGCCATGTCCTTGAGTGCCTGCAGGTTGACGAAGGAGGGTTCGCGGAAGTGGACCCGCGCCGGTTTCGAGGAGCCGTCGGCCATGACGAAGCAGCCGAGCTCGCCGCGCGGCGACTCGACCGGGTTGTAGACCTCGCCCGGCTCGACACGGAATCCCTCGGTGACCAGTTTGAAGTGGTGGATCAGCGACTCCATCGAAGTCGAAAGCTCCGAGCGCGGCGGCAGCACGTACTTGCGGTCGTCGGCCAGCCACGGCCCCTCCGGCAGTCCGTCGAGACACTGCTCGATGATCTTCAGCGACTCCCGCATCTCCGTGAGCCTGACCCGGTAGCGGTCGTAGCCGTCTCCTACCGTGCCCACTGGCACGTCGAAGTCGAGCTCGTCATAGACCAGGTAGTCGGCTTCCTTGCGCAGGTCCCAGGCATCGCCTGCAGCCCGGAGCAGCGGTCCGGTCACGCCCAGTTCGAGCAGTCGGTCCTTCTCGACGATGCCGACGTTCTTGGTCCTGATCAGGAAGATCTCGTTGCGGTCCAGCAGTGCCTCGTACTGGCCGATGCCCCGGTTCATCAGGTCGATCATCTCGCGCACCTTGCGCTCGAAGCCGGCGGGGATGTCTTCGGCCACGCCGCCGATCTGGAAGTAGCGGGTGTGCATGCGCTGGCCGGCTGACATCTCGAAAAGGTCAAGGACCCGGTCGCGATCGCGGAAGCAGTAGAAGTAGACGCTCATCGCGCCGATGTCGAGCGCCGTCGTGCCGAGCCAGACCAGATGCGAATGCAGGCGGTTGAGCTCCATGTGGAGCACCCTCAGGTACTGCGCCCTGCGCGGGACCTCGAGGTCGACCAGGGTCTCGACGGCACCGCAGTAGGCCTGCATGTTGAAGAAGTAGGAGAGGTAATCCATGCGTTCGACGAACGGAATGACCTTCCAGTAGGCCATCGACTCGCAGGACTTCTCGATGCCGGTGTGCACGTAGCCGACGATCGGCTTGAGGTCCTTGACGACTTCGCCTTCGAGATCGACGACCAGCCGCAGCACCCCGTGAGTCGCCGGGTGATGCGGACCCATGTTGACGGTCATCATCTCCTGCTCGGGCTCGAGCTCGACCGTGGCACCCGGCAGCTTGGACTCGATCTCCATCGCCATCATCGCCGGAGTCATCTCCTGGTCGATCAGGCTGTCGCGCGGCTCGCTCTTTGGTGCGGTCGCCATCAGTTCCACCAGCCCGGGTTGCTCACTTCATCACGGGTGAAGATCACCGGCTCGCCGCCGATCGGAAAGTCACGGCGCTGGGGGTGGCCGTCGTAGTCCTCCGGCATCAGTATCCGGCGCGGGTCGGGGTGACCGTCGAAGACGATGCCGAAGAAGTCGTAGACCTCGCGCTCCTGGAACTCGGCGGTCGGAAAGAGGTCGACCACCGAGTCGATGTGCGGTTGCCCCTCCTCCGGCTCCGCCAGCAGGGCCTTGACTCTGAGCCGTTCGTAGCGCTCGCGGTTGAGCATCTCGTAGTGGACAGCGAAGCGCGGCTCGGCCGGCAGGTAGTCGGCACCGTGGACCGAGGCGAGGAACGTGTAGCCCTGGTCCCCGGAGTCCCTGAGCCAGGTCAGGACGTTGCGGATCTGGTCGGGGCGAACGATCAGCGCCGCCTGTTCGCGGTCGTAACTGGTGTCGAGCACCGCGCCGGGGTGGTCGCTGTTGATCCCGGCAAAGATCAACTCGAGGCCGGGTGCGTCAGGCACCGAGCACCTCACGCGCGCGCTCGTAGGCCGCGGCAGCCTCCTCGGAAGGCTCGGAAGCCGAACCGCCGCGAGCCCACTCTTCGGTGCCGTGGGCGTTGTAACGACTGCGCCAACCCGGCTCCGGGTTGCCGAGGATCTGCTTCTGCAGCTTGTTGAAGCCGTACATCAGGGCCTCGGGTCGCGGCGGGCAGCCCGGCACGTGCACATCCACCGGCATGAACTTGTCGGCCCCCTGTACCACGGCGTAGTTGGAGAACATGCCACCGCTGGAGGAGCAGGCTCCCATCGAGATCGCCCACTTGGGTTCCAGCATCTGGTCGTAGATCCGTCGGACGACCGGGGCCATCTTGATCGAGACCCGGCCCGAGATGATCAGCAGGTCGGCCTGGCGCGGCGAGGCACGGAAGGCCTCGGCACCGAAGCGTGCGATGTCGTACCGGGGGGAGACCGTGGACATCATCTCGATCGCGCAGCAGGCCAGGCCGAAGGTCGCCGGGAAGATCGAATTGGCCCGGGCGACGTTCAACACCTTGTCCAGGGTCGTGGTGACGACGCGTTCCTCGACGTAGGCGTCGAGGTCGGCACCGTCGAGGTCCCCGCGCAGCATGTCGCGGGCCCTGAGCTGCCGGGCGCGCAGGTCTTCAGGCGTCTTGGGCTGCTCGAGCGACGAATGCAGCCTCAGCTTCTGGCGTTCTAGCTCCAATCCATCGCCCCCTTCCGCCATTCGTAAAGCAGGGCGACGACCAGCGGCAGGATGAAGAGGACCATGGCGCCGAGCACGTAGAAGGACTCGGAGGACTTGAGGAAGGTCGCCACCGGATAAAGGAAGATGACCTCGATGTCGAAGAGGATGAACAGCATCGCTACCAGGTAGAAACTGACCCCGAAACGGAATGTGCTCGAGATCTCCGAAGGCAGGCCGCATTCGTAGGGATCCGACTGCCTGACCGCGGCGCTGGTGGTCGGATCCTTGACCCGTTTCGGACCGAGAACGAGGTTCAGCGTTGCGAAGGCGGCCCCGACGATTATGCCGAGCGATGCAAAGACGAGAATTGGCAGATACTGATGGAGCAAATCGATTGGTCCCGGACGGGGGCTGGGGGCGGCCTTCAGCAGAGGTTTATACAGGTACTCTCACCTACTTTGTATCAAGTTGCTACATAGTGATTTTTCGCATATACAAGCCGAACTCCTACGCTTTTGGGCGGGATTGATCGATGTCTGAGGCATACTTGGCACTGGGAGTGACCGTTATCGCCCTGAACCTCGCCGCGGGCACGACCGGCGGCCTCGCGTGGCGGGCCGACCGGGTTTCGATCGCCTTCTGGTACCTGTTGCGCGCGGCCCAGATCGCGACCCTCGTCTTCGTGCTCGCCGAGACCGTGATCTACATCGACGGCGCCCGGGCCGAAGACGACCTCCACTACCTCTATGCCGCGCTGCCGGTGGTCGCCTCGGTGCTGGCCGAGGCGATGCGCGGAGCATCGGCCAGCCAGGAACTGGGAGAGACCGACTTCGCCACGCTCGCTCCCGAACGCCAGCAGACGGTGGCGCTGGCCATCGTGCGTCGCGAGACCGGCGTCATGACCGTCGCCAGCTTCGTCGTCGCTTTCCTTATCTGGAGAGCGATCGATACGACCGCCGGCATGTTCTGACGCCGATTCAGGCGAGGCCGGCGATCGCCTCGAAGATCGGTGTCTCACCGGTACTGAGGCTGAAGGTGAGCCCGATCGTCGAATCGCGGCGCAGGACCTCGGACAGGACTTCGGCGACGTCTTCGCGAGGCACCGTAGGCGACAGCGTCCCCTCGTCCAGGTTGACCTGGCCGGTGCCCGGCTCGTCCACCAGTCCCACCGGCCGAACGATCGTGAAGTCGAGACCACTGGTAGCCAGCACTCGATCGGCCCTTCCTTTGGCGCGCCGGTAGACGGCGAAGACGTCGTCACCCGCGGCGTCCGGGTCGGCCCCGACCGCGCTGATCATCACGTAGCGGCTGATGCCGGTGCGCCGGGCAGCCTCGACGGTCCTGACCGCGCCTTCGTAGTCCACGGTTTCCTTGCGCGCCGCCCCACTGCCCGGGCCGGCGCCGGCCGCAAAGACGACGGCCCCGCAGTCGACCAGCGAAGCGTCGATTTCGTCGTCGGTGGCGTTCTCCAGATCAAGCACGACCGGCTCTGCTCGGACCTCAACGATGTCCTCTACCTGAGCCGGATCCCGGATCAGGCAGCGCACGCCATCTCCCCGGTCCCTGATCAGCCCGGCGAGCGTCAATCCGATCTTGCCGTGGCCACCCACTATTGCGGTCTTCATTTCAACCCTCCTTGTCGGGCAGATGGACGGTTCCTTCGGCCAACACCGTAACCGCTCCGGAGACGACCGGGTGGCCGTTCTCCATCCTTGCTTCGATCCGGCTCGGGCGACCCATCTCGATCCCCTGCTCAACCACGATCCGGTCGATATCGAGGCAGTCCTGGAGGTAAGCGAGCAAAGGACCGGCTGCCGATCCGGTCGCCGGATCCTCGATGCCGGAAAGGTCGGCCCCGAAGCAGCGGGCCCTGACCGTGCGCGAGCCGCGCTCGTGGACGAAGGCGTAGAGGTTGAGTGCCGGGCTGCTCTCCAGCTCACGCAGAGCGTCGAAGTCAGGTCGGCATCGAGCCAGGGTCTCCAGGTCTGACACCGGGGCAAGCAGGGCGGGCAGGCCGGTCGAGGCGATCTGGCAACTCAACTCGGCATCCATGCCCTCCGGGCCGATGCTCAACGCCCCGGCGACCTTCCCGCGATCGAATGTGCGACCGAAGCTCGCGGGCTCCTGCTCGACCGAGGCCGACCAGGCGCCTCCGTCGAATACCGAGTCGACCCGCTGCGTTCCGACCCCGGTCTGCTGGGTGAAGTTGTGACTGCGGACCTCCTGGGCGTTTCCGCGATGAAGAGCCACCGCGACCGCCGTGCCCAGCGATGGATGTCCGGCAAACGGGATCTCTCCGCGCACGGTCCAGATCCGGTTGAGGTAGTCGGCGTCCCCGGCGGTCGGCGTCTGGACGAAGGTCGTCTCGGAGAGCCCGACCTCGCGGGCGAAGGCCAGCATCGTCTCCGGCGCGAGGCCGTCTGCGTCGAGTACGACCGCAAGTCCGTTGCCCGCCAGCGCCAGGTCGCTGAAGACGTCGAGCCAGTAGAAGGGGCGAGCCGCCCCCGCTCCGGTGCTCACCGCTCGGAGCTTCCCGGCGCGCCATCCGGTCGGGTCGCCGAGTCCAGGCTTCGAAAGAGCCCCCCGTGGTAAACCAGCGGCTCGCCTGCCACGGCCTCGACCTCGATTACGTCGCCGGTGATGATCACGTGGTCACCGGCCGCAATTACGTCCCGGAGGGTGCAGACCACATGAGCAAGGCAGCCCTCGATCAGCGGGGTCTGCTGGTGCTGCCTCCATTGAACCGCAGCCCACTTCTCAGCCTGCTCGACTTTGGTCGCAAAGACTTCGGCCGCCCGGCGCTGATCGCGACCGAGCACGTTGATCACGAAGCGGTCGGCACCCTGGACCGCGAGCAGCGTGCGCGAACCGCGATCGAGACAGGCCAGCATCATCATCGGCTCGAGCGAGAGCGAACAGACCGCTGAAGCGGTGGCGCCGGCGGGTCCGTCCGGAGCCAGAGCCCCGATCACGGTCACCCCGGTAGGCAGCATTCCGACCGCCTGGCGAAACTCGTTTGGATCCGGGGCGGCCATTTTCCGCCGCAGACAATATGATGCTGAAGCTGTGCGTGCCGTCCTGATCACAACACTCACTGTCACCGCCGCCCTCGGCCTCTCCGCATGCGGATTCGGCGAGCAGGGAATCGAGGTCTCCGAGAGCAGCCCCGATTACCGCGGGGCCGAGCTCTTCGCGGCGAACTGCGCCGGTTGCCACACCCTGACCCCGGCCGGATCAGAAGGCACCGGAAACCGCGGTACCCGCGTCCAGGGTCCGAACCTGGATCAGCGCAGCGAGTCCTACGACGATGCCCTCTACGCGATCCAGCACGGTGGATTCTCCGGCGCGATCATGCCCCAGAACATCGTGGTCGGCGACGAAGCCGACGAGGTCGCCCGCTTCGTCGCCAAGTACGCCGGCAGCGACGCCGGCGAGTAGCCGGCCCTTCGGGCCGTGCTCGACTTCAAACTAATCCGCTCGGAACCAGAGCGGGTCAAGGCTGCGCTCGCCCGTCGCGGCGCGGCCGAATCCTTCGAGGAGTTGCTGGTACTGGACGAACGCCGGCGCGCGCTGCTGCCCGAGATCGAAGGCGCGCGCGGCCGGCGCAAGCAGGCCTCCGAACAGATCGGGTTGGCGAAGAAGTCGGGTGAGGACGCCTCCGAGGCGATCGCCGAAGTGCGTGAGCTCAAGGCGGAGCTCGAGGTCATGGAGAGCGAACTCGGCCAGGTCGAGGAAAAGCGAAACCAGATCGCAGGCGCGCTGCCGAACCTGCCGGATCCCGCCTGCCCGGACGGTTTCACCGAAGAAGACGCCGTCACCCTCCGCGAAGTCGGCAGCCCGCCCGAATTCGATTTTGAGATCCGCGACCACCTCGAACTCGCCGCCGCCCGCGGGATGATCGAAATGGAAGCCGCGGCGAAGGCCTCGGGTGCCAGATTCGCCTACCTCAAGGGCGACCTCGTAATGCTCGAGTTCGCCCTGGTCCGATGGGCGATGTCACTGCTGCGCGAGCATGGCCACGAGCCAGTGGTGCCGCCGGTGCTGGTCCGCGAAGAGGCCCTGTTCGGAACCGGCATGCTGCCCGGAGACCGCGACCAGATCTACGAGCTTCCGAAGGACGAGCTGTACCTGGCGGGTACCTCCGAAGTACCGCTGGCCGCGCTCCACGCCGGCTCGATACTTGGCGCCAGCGACCTGCCGATCCGCTACGCCGGCTTTTCGACCTGCTTCCGGCGCGAAGCCGGTGCGGCCGGAAGGGACACCCGAGGGATCTTCCGGGTCCACCAGTTCGACAAGGTCGAGATGTTCTCTTTCGTGGAACCCGATCGGGCAGGTGAAGAACACGAGCGCATCCTGGCGATCGAAGAAGAGATCCTGACCGGGCTGGGACTGCCTTACCGCGTGGTCGACGTTGCGGTCGGCGACCTCGGCAACCCGGCTGCGCGCAAGTTCGACTGCGAGGCGTGGATTCCGAGCCAGGACCGCTACCGCGAACTGACCTCGTGCTCGAATACGACTGATTTCCAGGCCCGCAGGCTCGACTGTCGCTACCGACCCGGAGCCGAGGCTCAGCCGGAATTCGTCAACACCCTGAACGGCACCGCCGTGGCAGTCGGACGAACGCTGATCGCGCTGCTCGAGAACCACCAGCGGGGTGATGGATCGGTCGAGGTGCCCGCGGTGCTGCGCGAGCACGGCGCACCCGGGGTAGTCGGCTGAACCGAGGCGCCGAGGCGCTGGCATAATCGCCTCTCGATGGTCACGAAACGAGTTCTGATCTGTGACGACCATGAGATCGTCCGGGAGGCACTGCGCGCCAGGTTCGACGCCCACGATGACCTCGAGGTGGTTGCCGAAGCCGGCGACGTGGCCATGGCCGAGGCGGCGGTGATCGAACACCAGCCGAATCTGGCGACCGTAGACATCGAGCTTCCAGGCTCGGACGGAATCACCGTGATCAAGAGGCTGCTCGCTCGCCGGCCAGACCTGAAGATCTTGGTCTTCAGCGCACATGAAGGGCGGGATATGATCCGCCTGGCCGCCGAAAACGGTGCCCACGGTTTCGTGGGAAAGTCCGAATCGACCATGGCGATCGTGCCGGCCGCGCAGGTGTTGCTGTCCGGAGAAGACTGGTTTCCGCAACTGCTGGGATCAGGCAACGTCGGTCCGGGAAGCGAAGACGAACTGCGAAGGCTGCGTTCACTCACCCCGCGCGAGCGGGAGGTACTGCTGCTGCTCGCCGAAGGGCTGCGGGCCGATGGAGTAGCGGAGAAGACCGGCATCAGCCGCGCCACCGTTTACACCCATGTACGCAATGCGGTCCACAAGCTCGACGTTGACAGCCGGACTCAGGCCGTGGCGATCGCGACCCGTTACGCCTTCCTCCTGAATCAACAGGCCGAGCGCGACTGACCGGTCCTAGTCGCCGGACTGGTCGAAGTCGAGAGCGCAGCCGTTGATGCAGAACCGCTGGACGCCCGGCCCGGGACCATCGTCGAATACGTGACCGAGGTGGGCATCGCAGGAGCGGCATACGACCTCGGTCCTGACCATGCCCAGGCTGCGGTCCTGCCTCAGCTCGACGTTCTCCAGGTTGGCGGGCTCGGTGAAGCTCGGCCAGCCGGTGCCGGAATCGAATTTCGACCCCGATTCGAAAAGCTCGACCCCGCAGCAGACACAGCGGTAAGTGCCGTCGTCGTGATTGTCGAGATGCGGCCCCGTGAACGGCCTTTCGGTTGCACCGCGCCGCGTGACTTCGTATGCTTCTGCCGAGAGTAGATTCTTCCACTCCGATTCAGATTTGGTGAGATTTGATTCAGGTTCGCTCATTCGCGGCCGCCCTTGTTCGTAATCGATCAGGGGCAATCGTAGCCGCTGCCATGCTCCTGGCAGGCGTTCTGGCTCTGGCAGCCGGGTCTTCCCCTGCCGGAGCGCAGTCTGCCGGTTCTGAGAGCGCCGGTGCTTCGTCCTCCGACACGCCGGCCGGTGGGCCGCAATCTTCGGTGGCCGGACTCCGGAATCTTGGCAACCGCAAAGCGGGTAAACGGCGAAGTTTGATCGCCCCACCTCAAAAGTGCCGAGATGAAAACGATCCTGCAAAGCGGGCCCGGGCGCTCAGGGCGATGGCCTGCATGACCAACTACGCGAGGCAGCGCAGCGGCCTGAAGCGCTACCGCGTCAAGAGCAGACTGGACCGCTCAGCCAATTCGAAGGCCGCCGACATGATTCGTTGCAGTGCCTTTTCGCACACCGCATGCAACCGCCCCTTCGACTGGTGGATAAAGAAGAAGTACGTCAGGGGCCAGTGCTACTGGGCCGGAGAGAATATTGCCTGGGGCAGCCAGGGAGTCGGCGGCGTGCGTGACATCTTCAAAGCCTGGATGAAGTCCCCCGGACACCGTGCGGCGATCCTCAGCCGGCAGTACACGGACCTGGGAATCGGATTCCGCGGCGGAAAGTTCCAGGGCCGGCCCGAAGCCCGGGTCTGGGTCCAACACTTCGGCCGGCTCTGCTGAGTCTGATTCCGGTGCTGCAGCGCCGGATCATTCCGCCGGACCCCCTCGCCCGCATGAACCTGGCCCGGCCCGATGCTCTCGCGCACCGTAGGTTTACGATGCCGGCGTAACCCTCCGAGGAGACAGGAAATGGCTGACGAACCCGAACTCGATGTCCTGCTTGGTACCGAACGGACCTTCCCCCCGCCGCCGGGATTCTCGGCCGAGGCGGAATGGCGCGACCCGGGGGTCTACGAGCGGGCTGCTGCAGACCCGGAAGGCTGGTGGGCCGGCTGGGCAGAGCGCCTCGAATGGATCGAACCGTGGCATACGGTGCTCGACTGGAGCGACCCGCCCCACGCCCGGTGGTTCGACGGAGGCAAGCTCAACGTCAGCGCCAACTGCCTCGACCGCCACGTGGCCGCCGGCAACGGCGACCGGGTCGCTTTCCATTGGGAGGCCGAAGACGCAGACGAACTCGGCGATGCAGGCCGCAAGGCGATCACCTACGACTGGCTGCTCGACCAGACCCAGCGCTTCGCCAACGTGCTCAAGGGCCTGGGTGTGGCCAAAGGCGACGTGGTCGGGATCTTCATGCCGATGGTCCCGGAGACGGCCGCGGCGATGCTGGCCTGTGCACGGATAGGCGCTGTCCACAACGTCGTCTTCGGCGGGTTCTCGGCTTCTTCGCTGAAGGAGCGGATGGAGGTGTCCGAGGCCAAGGCCCTGGTCACCGCGGACGCGACTCTCAGGCGCGGGGCACCGATGCCGATGAAGGAGAAGGTCGACACGATCCTCGGCGACCTCCCCGAACTTGAGCACGTGGTCGTCGTGAACCGCTGCGACACCGGCTGCGCGATGCTCGACGGCCGCGACGTCGACTGGCACGACGCGGTGGCCGCAGCCGACCCGGTCTGCGAACCGGAGCCGATGGATTCGGAGGACCCGCTCTACATCCTCTACACCTCGGGCTCCACGGCCAAGCCCAAGGGCATCGTCCACACCACGGGCGGATACCTGACCCAGGTGGCGGCCAGCCACCGCATGGTCTTCGACCTCAAGGACGACGACGTCTACTGGTGCGCAGCCGACATCGGCTGGGTCACCGGGCATTCCTACATCGTCTACGGACCGCTCGCCAACGGCGCGACCTCGGTCATGTACGAAGGGGCGCCGGACTACCCCGGCCGCGACCGGTGGTGGCAGATCATCGAGCGCTACCGGGTCAGCATCCTCTACACCGCCCCGACCGTGATCCGATCCTTCATGAAGTGGGGATCCGACCTGCTCGCCGAGCACGATCTGAGCAGCCTCAGGCTTCTTGGTTCAGTCGGTGAACCGATCAACCCGCGGGCCTGGCTCTGGTACCACGAGCACGTCGGCGGCGGTCGTTGTCCGATCGTCGACACCTGGTGGCAGACGGAGACCGGCGCGATCATGATCAGCCCCCTGCCGGGCATCACGACCACCAAGCCCGGATCAGCAACCGTTCCGCTGCCGGGCATCGAAGCGGCTATCTACGACGCCGAAGGCGAGCCGATCGAAGAGGGCGGCGGCACCCTGGTCCTGACCAGACCGTGGCCGGCGATGGCACGCACTCTCTACGGCGAACCGGAACGCTTCGTCGAGACCTACTGGCAGCGCTACGGTCCGGCCACCTACCTGGTCGGCGATGCGGCCAAGTTCGACGAGGACGGCTTCGTCTGGATCGTGGGCCGGATCGACGACGTGATCAACGTATCGGGCCACCGGCTCTCGACCATGGAAGTGGAATCGGCCCTCGTCTCCAGCGACGGGGTCGCCGAAGCCGCGGTGATCGGTGTGCCGGACGAAGCTACCGGCCAGGCGATCGTAGCCTTCGTAACCCCTCAGGACGGCGTCGACGCCGGAGATGCCTTCACCGCCGAACTGCGCGAACACGTAGCCGAAAAAATCGGCAAACTGGCCCGACCGAAGCGCATCTTCTACGCCGAAGACCTGCCGAAGACCCGCTCCGGCAAGATCATGAGGCGCCTGCTCAGGGACATCGCCGACGGCAAGGAACTAGGAGACGTCAGCACCCTCAGGGACCCCTCCGTGGTCGAGGAGCTCACGGCCCAGGTGGCAACCACCGATACCGCTTGAACCCCGACCGGGAAGTGCGGGTCGGGCCAGGGGAGCCCGCAGACGGCCCGCTGAAGCGGGTCATCTCGCGCCGCATGCTGACCTTCTTCGTGATCGGCGACATCCTCGGCGCCGGGATCTACGCGCTCGTCGGCGAGGTGGGCGGCGAAGTGGGCGGGGCGATCTGGGCGGCCTTCCTGCTGGCTCTCGGACTGGCGCTGTTCACAGCCTTCGCCTACGCCGAGCTGGTTACGAAATACCCGAAGGCGGCCGGGGCGGCGCTGTACGTGAACCGGGCCTTCGGCCGCCCCTTCGTCACCTTCATGATCGCTTTCGCGGTGATTGCCTCGGGCCTGGCCTCGGCCGCGACGATCGCCCGCGCCTTCGGTGGCGAGTACCTCTCGGCCTTCGTCTCGTTACCGGTGGTCGTCGTCGGCATGGCCTTCATCGCCGCGATTTCGTTGATCAACCTCCGCGGCATCAGGGAGAGCATGAGGTTCAACTTCGTCCTGACCACGATCGAGATCGCCGGCCTGCTGCTGGTCGTGGTGATAGGCGCAGCTGCCCTCGGCGACGGACTGGGCGACCCCGGCCGCGCGCTTGATTTCAAGCAGGGCGACAGCGTGGTACTGGCCCTGATCAGCGGCGCCGGGCTCGCCTTCTTCGCGCTGATCGGCTTCGAGGATTCAGTCAATCTCGCCGAAGAAGCCCGCAGGCCGCGGGTCGACTTCCCCTGGGCGCTGTTCGGGGGACTGCTTGCCGCCGGTTTTATCTACCTGCTCGTCACCGCAATCGCCTCGATGGTCGTGCCGACCGGCCAGCTGGCCGCTTCCGACGGGCCGTTGCTGGAGGTGACGTCGGTGGGGCCGCTTGCAGTCCCGGACCGGCTGTTTTCGGCGATCGCCCTGTTCGCACTGGCCAACGGAGCACTGATCAACCTGATCATGGCTTCGAGGTTGCTCTACGGGATGGCCGGTGAAGGCGTGCTGCCGGCGGTTTTCGGTCGTGTCCACCCGGTGCGGCGGACGCCGTGGGTGGCCATTGCCTTCACCGCGGCGGTCGCCGCGGCACTTCTGATCACCGGGGATATCGGTGAGTTGGCCGACACCACCGTTCTCCTGCTGCTGCTCGTCTTCGCCACGGTCAACGCCTCGGTGCTCGTACTGCGGCGCGAAACCGTCCCTGAGCCCCACTTCAAGGCGCCGACGGTGATGCCGGTAATCGGCATGGCCGTTTCGCTGGCCTTGATCATGACCAAGGACGCAGAGACCTTCGCCCGAGCCGCCGTTCTTCTGGCCATCGGCTTCCTGCTCTGGCTGCTCACCCCGAGAGCAGACGCCTGATCATCACTGCGAGGTGCAGGGCGAGGGCCGAGTCGCCGTCCTTGAGATCGACATCGAGCAGTTCCTCGATCCTGGCCAGGCGGTGGTAGAGCGACTGGCGTTCGATCTCGAGCTTGCGGGCGGTCTCGGTCTTGCGCCCGCCGCAGTGCAGGTACACCTCGAGGGTTTCGAGCAGATCGCGGCCGCGCTCGCCGCCGAGGTCCAGTAGCGGCCCCAGCCTCTCGTGGCTGAAGTCGACCAGCTCCGGAGTGCCGCGCATCGAAAGCAGCAGTTGGCCGATCTCGGTACGGCCGGCGTCATGCCATGAACGCACGGGTCCGACAGCTCCCGCCTCCGCTGCCAGCCGGGCCCGAACCAGCGCCTCGGGCAGCTCGGCCCAGCCGGCCGTTGTGGCGCCGATCGCCAGCGCGACGCTGTCGGGATCGACTTCGTGCCGGCGCAGCGCCGTCGCGAAGCGCTTGGCCAGCCGCTGCCTGGAGGCGAGGTCGTCGGGCCCGGAACCCTTCGATCCGCGGTCGAGCACCCCGAGCATGCAGTTGCCCCGCGATCCGACCAGGGCGGGACGATCGGGTTCAGAGAGCGCCGACCTGATCGGCGCGATAAGCGCCGCCCAGGCCTGCTCGAACCCTGCTTCGGTCTCCACCGCCCCCGGCCTCCACACCGCAGCCAGCGGCACCAACTCTCCATGGCGCCGGGGAAAGCCCAGGGTGGAAGCCCGTCGCGTGGCGGTCAGTGGATCGATCAGGCCGCCGGCCAGCTCGAACATCAGGTTGCCGCGGGACCGGGCCCGCAGCTCGGCTTCTTCCCCGCCCCTCATCAGTCCCAAGCCGACCGCCACCGCGGCCCTCTCCATTGCGATCGCGGTGAAGCGATCGAATTCCGCATCCGCCTGGATCGCGATCACCCGGCCCCAGGTCCTGCTTCTGACCGTGACCGGCATCGCCACCGCCCCTTCGGCCTCGGTCGCGTCGCGGTCCGACCACTTCAGACCAGACCAGGAGTCGATCACCGAAGCCTCGGATTCTGTGGACGAGCTGAATGCGACCAGCTCTCCCCGGGCGTCCTCGAGCACAACCGGGTTCGATATCTGCCGCGATACCTCGGCCAGAACGGCTTCGGAGCCCGCCCCCTCGAGCACGATCCGGTCGAGGTTGCGATGGAGCTCCTCACCGCGCCGGGCGAGAGCGTAGCCGCTGTTCAGCAGGCTTCCGTTGACCGCCTGCGAAACCTCGACGAAGCGCACGCCGCGCCTCAGTGCGACCATCGGCAGGCCGCGGTTCTCGGCTTCGTCCACCAGCGGCTTGGGCAGCTCCCGGTGCCAGGCGAAACCGAGCTCGACCGCCACGCCTACCGCACCCTCGGCCACCAGGTCGCGCACGAAACGCCTCTGAGCCGCGGCGTCCGGACCGACCGAGACGCCGGTCGTGAGAATCATCTCGCCTCCCCGCAGCAGGTTGGCGACGTCGGGCACATCGAGGCTGTGAACCCAGCGGACCTCGGCTGAGAGTCCCCCACTGCCGGCAACCAGTTCCGGCAATGCGGCCTTGACTGCAGGAAGCTCGATGAATTCAGCGACGGTCAGAGCCGGATCGGCCATGACCTGGCCTCAGCTGCTCCGCTTCTTGCGCTTGCGGCGCTCGATCTGGGGAGCCTCGCCGGGCTCCGGTGCCTCGGTCGGCCGCAGGTCGTCACCGGTTCCGTCCTCTACCGGCTCGCCAAAGCCTTCGAGCACGGCTCCGCCGGGGCCGCCGTCGTCGGGGTCTTCCGGACCCGGGGGACCTCCACCGTCACCGTCTCCATCAGGGCCGGGATCGCCGCGGCGGCCACCTTTCGGCCACGGCATGGCCTTGCCCGAGGCCCAGGCCGGCGGCCTTCCGCCGGGTACCCAGCCGGCAAAGAGCAGGCCGAGGTAGATGAACCAGACCAGGGTGAAGAGCGTGAAGAAGACGAAGACGGCACCGAGGGCCATGCCGAGAGAGCCCCAGAAACGGGTCAAGAGTCCCGTTCGCATCCCCCACAGGGCGCAGTAGACGACCGCGATCGTGAAACCGAGCAGCCCGGCGAGCCCGAAGCCGGTCTCGATCCCGGAAACCGAAGAACCGGTGCGGTCGTCGCGGGCGATGTCGTCGCGGCATTCCTCGACCAGGTCTTCGGTAGTCGTGGCGGACTCTTCATCCGCGGTCGCATCCCCGGCCGCCGGTTCGTCCTGCTTTTCGGCCACACAGGCCTGGATCTCGGTGGTCGGCGTGTTCTTGAAATCGGTCGCTGCGTCGAGGACCGAGGCGGCACTGAGCAGGCCGCCGAGACCGAGGAAGATCGGGGCCACGATCACCAGGCCGATCAGTCCACGCCGGACCTGGGGGGCGCGGGCGGAGGCTGCCTTGAAGAGGTAGACGAGCGGAACCGCGAGCAGGAACCAGCCGATGCATTGGATCACGCTGGCGATGACCATCCCGCTGCGGTCTGAATCGACCTCGACCAGGCGGTCGGCCACGCCGGCCACGGTGCGTACCCCGGATGCCGAAGCGCCGAAAGAAGCGAGGATCAGCGCGACACCGGCGACCGAAGCGATGCCGGCGATGATCGCCCAGCGGCGCTCGCGTTCGAGGAATTGGTCTTTGCTGATCATCGGCGGGGTTCGGGAAGCGGGAGGAGGTCGGGCAAGCCTACCGTCTCGACTGGGCCGAGTCGTCGGCCTCTTTCGGATCCTCGTCCCTGACCGGGTAGTACTCGTAGTCGTTCGGCTCCAGCAGCTTCGATACGCGGTCGCCGACCGCGAGCACCAGATCCAGCAGCGGAGCCGCCGCCGAGATCACGCCGTCAAAGCGGCTGTCGGACCCTGAGTCACCTTTTCCCATACGCGGGTACGCTACAGCCACCATGCGTCCCGACCTCCCGACAGTCCCGCTCGAAGCCGGTGCCGGCCCGGACAACCCTCCCTGCCCGGCCTGCGGCGAACCGCTCTTCATCTGGGTCGAACTCCCGGTCGAATCAGGCCTCGCCCATCGCTGCGAGGCCTGTGGACTCGGAGTCCTGAGCCGGACCGGGACGACCGCAGACGCGCTCGCCGACCTCGAGCGCGGGGCCGAGGAGGACGGGACGATCGTCTTCGAGAACAAGGCGTCGCTTCAGTCGATCTTCACCGGCGGTGCCTGGAGCGGAGTGGGGACCGACCGCGCCTACAGGTTTACCCCGGAGTCGATCCGGCGGCTGGTTGCCTCTCGTGACCAGGTACTCGACAGCAGCGAATGGATGGCGGACGAGGGCATCATTTTGATGTGGCAGAGCGGGATCAACATGTTCACCTTCGGCCACAACCTCGCCCTCGGCAGGTTCGGTCGGGCGCACGCCACCCCCGCGGGCAAGGCCTGGCGGCGCAAGCTGGATGCCTTCATCACCGTGGCGCTGGCGATCCCGGCGGCGCTCTTCGCGGTGCCGATAGAGCTGATCGGTGGCCTGTTCGGTCGCGGCGGCGCTTACCGGATCCGGCTCAAGGTTCTCTGACCAGGCCGGCGATCCCGGCCGGCCCGTCGGAGTCGGCGACGACCCGCTCCGAACCGGGGATCCTCGGGACCAGGGCATCGGCCGCCTCGACGAGCAGTCCGGGCGAGGAGGGAGCCGTGGCGACCGTGACCGGGGCGTCCAGCCCGGAGACCCGGACCGGATCGAGCGGCCAGGCTGAGACCGCGGGCAGCTCGACGAGCAGGGTGTGGGCGCAGTGCTCGCCCCGGTCCGCCGCATCCGCCAGCCTTTCGGCACCGGCGCCGAGCGTGGGCAGGGCACCGGCCAGGAACAGCCGCCAGACGGCCGATTCGCCGCCTTCTTCGGCCGCATCCCGGATCGCCGCGACGTCGACTGACATGCCCTCGGTCGCCGAAGGCAGCGTGTCGAGCAGCGGCGGCTCGAGCAGCACGACGCTCTCGACCATCCCGGGTTCGGCCAGAGCCAGTTCGAGCGCCACCACGGCACCGAAGCCGACCCCGAGTACGCGGGCGGTCTCTACCCCCTGCTCTCGCAGAACCGCCGCCGTGGCGATCGACTGCTCGGCGATCGAGGTCTTGCGATAGTCGTCGGGGGGTGCCGAGCGTCCCCACCCGGGACGGTCGAAGGTGATCGTGCGCCAGTCAGCGGCGAGACCGGGCAAGGCCGGCTCGAACCAGACCGAAGAGGTACCTGTGCCGTGGATCAGAAGAAGTGCCGGACCGTCCCCGAGGGAGGCGGTGTGAAGATCTGAATGCAGCGGGCTCAGCGCAGGCCCTGGCGTGCTTCACGCACCAGGGTGACCGCTTCGGGAAAGACGATCCGGATCGCGTCGCGTACCTGAATCGCCTGCTCATCGGTACCACCGGTCAGATCGAGCCGGTTTATCGAAGCGACCGTCATCTCGACCGCGAGCCGGATCGCGTTGTCGGCCCAGGCGACCTGCTGGGAAGATCTGCATCTGCTCGGCCATCTCCTGCATCCGGGCCCGGAGCTCGTCCGGGTCTCCGAACATGTCAAACGGTGAACCTTCCATGACTGAAATGTAGCTGTTCGGTCAAAGGCGACGAGAAACGGGTGCGGCAGACCGCCCTAGCTTGCTCGCATGACCAGGGATCAGGAGGAGGGCGGCACCGGCCGGGGACCCGGCTCGCAGAGCGGCTCGGCAAGTGTTGAGCAGACCGGCCTGGTCCTCCTGCTGGCGGCCGCTTTCGCAGTGGCCCTGGCCCTCGGCCTGCTGACGGGCGAGGCCGGGCCGGGGCGCGAACTCGGCAATCGCATCGCCGGGCGCATCGCCTGCGGTCCGCGCGCCCCGGACGCCTGTCGCCATCACCCGGCGGTCGAGGCCTACGACTGGCCGCTGGCCCGGGTGCTCAGTTATCTGGCGCCACTGCCGATGGCCCGGCCCGGCCCCGACGGAGTGCCGCTGGTACCGGTTGACTTCAGGTACTGCCGCCGGCGCAGCTGCGCGATTCCACAGCAGGGAGAACCCGGCAGTCGTCTGACCACCTCGAATCGCCGCATCACCGCTTTCACCGAGGTCGCAGACCGCCGGGCTTCCGGTGGCGGCGTCGATCTCACCTGGTGGCTCTACCGTCCCACGATCGGCTGGGAAGCGCTGCGCCGCACAGCCGGCCCGGCCGAAATCGAGGCCGCCTCCGGTACCCGGGTCCTGCTCAAGGACACGCCGGTGCTGGTCCCGCTCGAGACCCTCGACGGCAGGAACCACCTGCGCTTCCCCGCCGGGGAGCAGCCGCCCTGGCAGTGGCACGTCGGCTCGAAGCACGGTCCGCGAGCCCGCTGAGCCCGTGAGGGATCGGCAACAGGGCCTCTCGGGGTCGATTGAACGAGGCACCCGGGCCCACTGAATCACCAGACGGCGATGTGCTCTTCCATCACCCCCGCGGCCCGGGCCAGCCTGATTCCGCCGGAGCTGTCCGCCGCGGGGTTTCCGGTCGCTTCCGTGTTCGACGCGGTCGGGTCCTCGAGGCTTCCCGTGAAGGTGCCGAAGCGGTGTACGTAGTCGGAGCGGATCAGGCCGAAGTTGTCGTGGCGGCGTCGCTCGGCGCCTTCGGAGAAGTGGAAGTCCAGCCGCTCGCCGCCGAGGAAGGTGACGGTGTCGAGTCCGGTGAAGACGACAGGCCCCGGTTCGACCGGGATTCCGTCGATCCAGACGGCGCGCTCGCTGGAGGTGAGCGGGTCGTTGATCCCGGCAGTCAGGTTCCAGGCGATGTCACGGCCGTCGGTTGTACTGCCGACGCCGGCGCTCCAGTTCCAGCGCGTGTGGCGGGCCTGGTAGCCGGCAGACTGGTCGTCCACGCCGGCCCCGTCGACATGCCAGCTTCGATCCCCGGCCTCGATCTTGCCGGTCAGCGGAACGCCGGCACGTTTTCGAGTCCAGCCCCAGCCGCGGCCGCTCGGATTCACGACTTCCACCGGCTCGCTTTCGCCCAGCAGCAAAGAGACCTTGACCGGGTCCGTTGCCGGGGACCTCGTCTCGACTTCGAGCCGGTTGCCTTCGATCGTCACCTCGGGCGGACCGGGCAGCATCCGGGTATGGCCGAGGACTCTTCCGTCCTCCCGGTCCCAGAGCGACCAGAAAGTTGTCCTGAAAGGGCCGATCTCCGCCCACGCCGCGCAGAACATGACCTGCTCGCCGTAGTAGCCCACATATCGCCAGCGCTTGCGCAGGGTGGCCCTGCTCAGCAGGGGCATCGAAGCCGGCGGCAGGGGCAGATCGGGCCGGGCCGGGCCCGGTCCGCGCCAGGGCATGCCGGCATGACCATCGACTTCCGCTCTCAGCCTGCCAATCAATCCGCTCACGTCCGGCTAGACTACCCCGCTGTGTCCGAGACCGCCAAGACAGAACCAGAAGACCTGACCGCCTCCTACGACCCCGCCGACGACGCAATGTGCTCGCGGGCCCGGGAGCGGTTCACCGCCGACCGAAACCGGCGCCTGCCGCGACGCAAGGGGCGCCACGACACGCTGCCCAACTTCATCATCATCGGCGGCCTGAAGTGCGGAACCACATCGATTCACCATTACCTCGGCCTGCACCCCGAGATCCACATGTCGAAGCCGAAGGAACTCAACTTCTTCGCCGCCGAGCAGAACTGGGATCTCGGACTCGACTGGTACCGAGGGCGCTTCGACAGCCGTTTCAAGGTGAACGGTGAATCCTCGCCGCACTACACCAACAGGCCCCGCTTCAACGGGGTCGCCGGGCGCATCCACCAGTACTGCCCCGACGCCAGGCTGATCTACATGGTGCGCGACCCGATCAAGCGCATCCTGTCCCACTGGGTCCACGCGACGGGCGCCGGATACGAGACCCGCGATTTCGTCGAGACTCTCAACCTGCCCGATACCGCCTACATCCAGCGCTCGATGTACTGGATGCAGCTCCAGCCATACCTGGAGAAATTCGACCGCGGCCAGATCGAAGTCATCACCCAGGAGGAGCTCGGCAGAGACCGGGACGGGACGATCAGGAAGGCTTTCAGCTTCCTCGAGGTCGACCCCGACTTCACCTCTGAACAGTTCGACCGCGAGTGGGAGAAGTCCAGCGCCAAGCAGGACGACAAATACCAGTTCATGGAGAAGCTGATCAAGCTTCCGGGCTTCCGCTCCTTCGACCGGAACTTCGACCGGCTGCCTGAATCGATGCGCTGGATGGTCGAGAAGGTCGTTCACAGTCCGGACAAGCCGCCGGCGCCCAAGCCCGAGATCCCCGACGATCTGATGGCTACCCTGAAGGGCCGCTTCCGCGAGGACGTCGCCGGGCTCGAGAGCTTCACCGGACGCAGCTTCGACGGCTGGTACGACTACTCCTGACCGGGCCGGCTTCAACGGTCCATTAGTTTGTCGCCCATGCGCCGACTGCTCCCGGAACCCGGCCAGACCACGGTTGATGAACTGCTGGCCGACTACAGGCCCTTCGACGAGTCGCGCGGCGACCGGCCGTTCGTAGCCGCGAACATGATCACCACGCTCGACGGCCGGGCCAGCGTGCGTGGCCGCTCCAAGGACCTCGGCAGCGAGGTCGATTCGGAATTCCTGATCAAACTGCGCCGGCGCTTCGATGCGGTCATGGTCGGGGCCGGCACGATCCGTGCCGAGCGCTACGGACGGATCGTCAGGGACCCCGAGGCGAGGGCGGAGCGCGAGAGGGCCGGACTCAGCGCCGACCCGCTCGCAGTGATCGTCAGCGGCAGCCTCGATCTGCCTTTCGACGCACCGATCTTCACCTGTGGAGCCGGCCGGGTACTGATCTTCACCAACAGCCGGGACCAGCCCCCCGAGACGGCAACAGCCGTCGAGTGCGAGCGCACGGAAGGACCGATCGCGATCCGGGAGCTGCTGGGCAAGCTGGCGGAGCAGTACGAAGTGAGGGCGCTGCTCTGCGAAGGTGGCCCGCACCTCTTCGGGCAGCTCGAGGCCGCCGATGCGGTTGATGATCTCTTTCTCACCTCTTCACCTGAGCTGATCGGCGGCGAGCCATCCCCACGCATCCTCGAAGGAGCCCTGGGCGAGCCCCGGCGCAAGAGCCTGGAGGAACTGCTGGAGCATGAGGGTGAGCTGTTCGCCCGATACCGGCCACGGCGATAGCCTCCAGCGCATGGACTTCGAACTGGGTGACGAGATAGAGGAACTGCGCGACCGTGTCAGGGCGTTCATGGACGAGCACATCTTTCCGCGTGAAGCGGAACTCCACGAAGCGCTCGACCGCGAGGTCGGGCCGGGAGTGGCATACCCCGAGGAACTGGTCGAGATCCGTGCCAAGGCCCGCGAGCAGGGGCTGTGGAACCTCTTCATGCCCGGTGAGCAGTACGGCACCGGCCTGAACAACTGGCAGTACGCGGCACTCTGCGAAGAGATGGGTCGCAGCCCGGCTCGTGGCCCCGATGGCCTTCAACTGCGGTGCGCCGGATACCGGCAACATGGAGATCCTGGCCGAGCACGGAAGCGACGAGCAGAAGTCGCGCTGGCTGAACCCGCTGCTGGACGGTCAGATTCGGAGCTGCTTCTCGATGACCGAGCCGGAGACCTCAGGGTCGGACCCGACCGGCCTGGTCGCCTCGGCCGAACTCGATGGTGACGAATGGGTGATCAACGGGCGCAAGTGGTATTCGACCGGCGCCAACGGGGCATCGCTTTCGATCGCCATGGTGATAACCGAGGCGGAAGGAAACCCTTACGCACGCGCCTCGATGATCTGTGTGCCGACTGACAATCCCGGCTTCAAGCCGGTTCGGCCGATCTCGGTCATGGGGCATTCGGCCGGGCCGGGCCACTGGGAGGTTCTTTTCGAGGACTGCAGAGTCCCCGAGAGCAACCTGCTCGGGGCTCGCGGAGCCGGATTCCTGATCGCTCAGGACCGACTCGGCCCGGGCCGGATCCACCACTGCATGCGCGCGATCGGCACCGCCGAAAGGGCGCTCGAAATGATGTGCCTGCGGGCGGCCGACCGCGAAGCATTCGGCGGGCCACTGGCCGACAAGCAGTTCGTACAGGACTTCATCGCACGCTCCAGGATGGAGATCGACCAGGCCCGGCTGCTGACCATGAACGCAGCCTGGAGGATGGATACGGTCGGCAAAGCGGGCGGCGCGTCAGGAGATCTCGATGATCAAGGTCGTTGCGGCGAACATGGTCATGGAGGTGCTCGACCGGTCGATTCAGGTCCACGGTGGACTCGGCGTCAGCGACGATACGCCGCTGGCGATGATGTGGCGCTTCAGCCGCATGCTGAAACTGGTCGACGGGGCCGACGAAGTCCACAAGATGGTCATCGCCCGCCGCGAGACGGGCCGACAGCTGAAGAAGCGCGAAGCCGCCGCAGGCTGAGTCAGTCGAGCCGGTCGATCGCCGACGACGCAGCGCCGGCCAGGGTCTCGACGGCCGCCTCGAACTCCTGCCCGCTGTCGCGGGCGGCTTCGCCGTAGCCACCGCTGCGGAACCGGGCGAGCACCCCTTCGATGATCACGGCCAGCTTCCAGTAGCCGAGGGCGACGAAATAGTCGAGATGGGTGATGTCGCGGCCTGATACGCGCTGGTAGTGGGCTGCGAGTTCAGCCCTGCGGGGAAAGCCGGGTTCAACGGTTGCCGGCCGGAAGAGCGGGATGTCCTCGTCATCGGGTTCGGCCCAGTAGACCATCAGCAGCCCGAGGTCGGCCAGCGGGTCACCGAGGGTGCAGAGCTCCCAGTCGACAACCGCGGCGACTTCGCCCAGTGGGCTGTAGATCACGTTGTCGAGTCGGTAGTCACCGTGGACAATGGTCGTCTCGGTCTGCTCGGGCATCGAGCCGGCAAGCCGTCGATGGACCTCCTCGAGAAGGGGAAGCTCGCGAGTCTTCGACTTCTCCCACTGGCCGGACCAGCGCTTCAGCTGCCGGGCGACGTAGCCATCGTGGCGGCCCAGGTCGCCGAGGCCGATCTCCTGCGGGTCCAGGGCGTGGATCTCGGACATCGTCTCGACCAGGCCCTCACCGATCCGCCGACGCTGTTCCGGAGCCGGGAACAGCGCCGCCTGCTCGGGCGCCCGCAGAACCGGTCCTTCGACGAACTCCATCACGTAGAAAGGCGCGCCCGTAACCGAGTCGTCGTCGCAGTAGCCGACCACCGGGGGCACCGGCACCGGGGTATCGGAAAGGGCCGTCACGACCCGGACCTCCCGGCCCATGTCGTGGGCGGAACCGAGTCGGTCGCCGAGGGGTGGACGGCGCAGCACCCAGCGCTTGCCCGCCTGGTCGGTGACCAGAAAAGTCAGGTTGGAGAGGCCCCCGTGGATCTTCTCGTAGTCGAGCGGTGGCTCGAGCGTCGCGACCCTGTCGGCAAACCATTGCTCGAGCGGAGCGTGTGCGATTCCGTCGGTTTCGGCATTCATGGCCGCTCAGCTTATGCGGGTTCCCGGTGCGCCGGTATCGTGGCGATGGTGAGGGATCACACCCGCATACCTGGAGAGCGATCCTCGACAACCTGCCGAGCACGCTGGTGTCGATCACACCCGACTTCGAAGTCGTCTGGTGCAACCGGACGACTGAAGACCTGGCGCCGATGATCGTCCCGGGAGCGAAGCTGATGGATGTGCTGCAGCCCGCGCCGCCAACCCCGAGAAGATCGACAGGCTGCTGCTGCGCGGCGAGAAGGTCATGTTCAGGGCCGAGCCGGGTCTGCCGCTGCTCGAATGGCTGGTCGCCGACCATGAGCTCGAAGGGGGAGACCTGATCCTGATGGCCTGGGACCCGCACATCACCGACGAAATGGTCGAGCGGCGGGCGGCATTCTCGATGGCTGCGGCCCACGAGTTGCGCTCACCGTTGACCGCGCTCATCGGCTTTGCCGAGATGCTCGATATCGAGAACGAAAACCTCACCCCCACCCAGGTAGAGGCGGCCGCGACCATCCGCATCAATGCCTACTACCTCGAGAACCTGGTCAACGACATCCTCGACCTGACCAGCAACAGCTTCGGTGAACTACGGCTGGAACTGGAGCCGGCTTGACGTGAGCGAACCGATCGAGGAAGTGGCGGACTCGATGGCCGAGCGAATCAAGAAGCGGGACCAGTCGCTCGAACTCGAACTCGACCCGGACCTGCCGAAGATCGAAGGCGACCGGCGACGGCTCAGGCAGACGATCGAGAACCTGATCCACAACGCCCACATCCACTGTCCCGCCGGATCGCAGGATCGAGGTCCGCACGGAACTGGAAGGCGACGGCATCGCCATCGAGGTCACCGACGACGGGCCCGGGCTGCCTTTCGATCCCCCGGAAGCCGCCTTCTCCAGCTTCAAGCACGCCGGCACGATCAACTTCGGCGAGATGACCGGTTCGGGAATCGGCCTGACCGTGGCCAAGCGGCTGACCGAGCTTCATCGAGGCAGGATTTCGGTCAGCTCCTCCGCCGAAGGCTGCAGGTTCCACGTCTGGCTGCCGCTCGATCACGAGAACGCCCTTACGACCATCCCCCCCGGCCCGGCATGAGCCGGGTTCTCGTTGCCGAAGACTCGGCGTCGATCCGTCTGTTGCTGAGGAGACGTCTGGAGATGGAGGGTCACGAGGTAATCGAAGCCTCTGACGGAATCGAAGTGCTGGACAGGCTGGAACCCCGGGCCGGGGGCCATTCTCCCGAAGTCGTACTGCTTGACGCGATGATGCCTCATGCCGAAGGAGCCGGCGTCCTGAAGAAGATCAAGGCGGATTTTCCCCGGATGCCGGTGCTGGTGGTGAGCGCCCTTCACAGCCTCGACGATTCCGAAGGCTGGGATCTCGCCGACGGCCACGTCACGAAACCGATCGACTTCAGCGAGCTCTTCGCCCGCATCGAAGCGCTTACCGTCGCGCGACCTCGACCCTGATCTCGGAGCCCTTCAGCTTCGAGCCGTCGAGGAACTCGACCGTGCGCTCTGCATGGTCGGCGTCGATCTCGACAAAAGAGAAGCGGTCGAGGATGCGGACCGAGGAAATCGCGTCATCGCCGAGCACGGCACCCTCTCGCAGGGCCCAGCGAAGATCTTCTTCGGTTATGCCGCTGCGGCTGCCCCGGTTGACAAAGAGCTTTGCGATGCCGTCGGCGGTCTCGGGCACCTCACCGCCCGCCTGGTCAGAATCGTTTCCTTCACCTGCCGGGGTCGCATCGGCTTCCGCCTTCTCGGGTCCAGGTGCAGCGGTAGCTTCTTCATCACCCTCGTCGAGCGGCGCAGGGTCGCTGCCCTTGCGGCGACGACGACGGGGCGGCGGGGCGTGTTCTATCCGCTCCTCGGGGCTTTCCCAGGCGGTGATCGTGGTGCTGGCATCCCGCTCGATCTGGAGCAGGTCCTTGCGCTGCTCCGGGGTGACGAAAGTGATCGCCCGGCCGGTTCGGCCGGCTCGGCCGGTCCGCCCGATCCTGTGCACATAGGTCTCGGAGGAATTCGGAAGGTCGTAGTTGATGATGTGGGTTACGTGCTCGATGTCGAGGCCGCGGGCGGCGATGTCAGTGGCCACGAGCAGCTTCACCCGGTGGCCCTTGAACGCGATCATCACGCCGTCCCGGACTCCCTGGCTGAGGTCACCGTGAAGGGCCTTGACGTCCAGGCCGCGATTCTTGAGGTCGCGCTCGAGCCGTGAGGCGCCGATCTTGGTACGGCAGAAGAGAATCGCCTGTTCCGGTTCCTCGGCGTTGAGGATCTCGATCAGCTTCTCGGTCTTGCCACGCCCGGGAACCTCCACATAGGCCTGCTGGATCGCATCGACCGTGAGCTTCTTGGGCGTGATCTTTACCGTGACCGGGTCGTACATGTACCCCTCGGCCAACTTCTTGATGGGGGGCGGCATGGTCGCCGAGAACAGCGCCGTCTGGCGACCGCTCGGGCACATGCGCAGGATCTTCTCGACGTCTTCGAGGAAGCCCAGGTCGAGCATCTCGTCGGCTTCGTCGAGCACCACGAAGCGGGCCGCGGTGAGGACGAGTGAGCGGCGGGAAATCAGGTCCTTCATCCGCCCCACGGTGGCAACTACAACATGGGCGCCCGAGCGCAGCTGGGCCTGCTGGCTCTTGATCGGTGCGCCGCCGAAGACGGCGACGATCTCGATGTCGAGGTGCTCGGCGTAGGTCCGCAGCGCCTGGGTCACCTGAATGCACAGCTCGCGGGTCGGGGTCAGCACGACGGCCTGGACTTCGTCGTTGGCCGGGTCGAGGTACTGCAGCATCGGTATTCCGAAGGCCAGTGTCTTGCCCGTGCCGGTCTGGGCCTGGCCGATCACGTCGTGCCCGGCGAGCAGCGGCGGGATGCCCTCGGCCTGGATCGGGCTCGGCTCTTCGAAGCCGAGTTCGTCGATCGCCTGCTGTATTTCCGGGGAGAGCCCGAGGTCTTTGAAGGTTGTAGCTGTATCAGTCACTGGGATGGATCCAACAGTATTTTTCCGATCGTACGCCGCCCGGCCATCATCCGGTGGACCTCGGCCGCCTCTTCGAGCGGGTAGATCCCGCCGATCACGGTCTTCAACTCGCCCCGCTCAGCCGCCCCCAGGACACGCTCGATCGAGGCCCGGGCGAGCTCCGGCCGGGCCATCAGGTGGTTGATCCAGAAGCCGATAACGGCGCGGCTGTTCCTCATCAGGGATCCGGTCCTGACCGTGTTCTGCTCGGAGGAGGCGATACCGAAGGTGACCAGCCTGCCGAACGGGGCCAGGGCGTCCAGGCACTGGTCGAAGGCCTCGCCGCCGGCCATCTCAAGTACCACGTCGACCATCTTCCCGTCGTTGGCTTTGACCAGTTCTTCGCCCAGTTTCCGGCTCCTGGAGTCGAGCGCGACGTCGGCACCGAGGCTTAGGACGAGTTCACGCTTCTCTTCGCTGGAGGCCAGCCCGATGATGCGACCGGCGCCCATCGACCGGGCGATCTGGAGGGCGAGGCTGCCAGTGCCCCCGGCGGCGGCGTTGACGACGACACTCTCGCCGGGCTGCATGCGGGCGGAGACGTTGAGGAGCGCGTCCGCCGTCAGGCCCTGGATCAGCAGCGCGGCCGCCTGGTCGTCATCCACCGCGTCGGGGATCGGCACCAGCGAGGATTCGTCAACAGCCGCCAGCTCCGCGTAGGCCCCCCGGGACACGATGGCGGCCACTCGACGGCCGGACTCGTCGACACCGGCCAGCTCGGCCCCCGGCACGAAAGGCAGCTCCTGTTTGGCGAGGTAGTCATTGCGGGAAGCGTGGGTGTCGGCGAAGTTGACCCCGGTCCGCCTGACGCTGACGAGCACCTGGCCCTCTCCGGGGGAAGGATCTGGCAACTCGACCGTTTCGAGCACCTCCGGCCCGCCGAACCGCTCTATCTGGATCGCCTTCATCGGTCCATCTTCGCAGGCCGTGACGCAACTCAGACAGCCGACCAGACGGAGCCATACCTGCCGCGCGCTCTAGGATGCAGACTGTCCTCACGGTCTCCGCGAGGAAGGTCAGATTCCCCAAAGAAAGGCATCCCCCTTGTCGCTGACAGTTGTCGGCTCGATAGCTTTCGACGCCGTCTCCACCCCGTTCGGAGAACGCGAAAAGATGCTCGGCGGGTCGGCCGTTCACTTCTCGCTCGCGGCCAGCTTCTTCACCGACGTTCGCGTCGTCGGCCCGGTCGGAGAAGACTTCACCGGCGATGAACTCGCGGTGCTGGAGAACCGCGGAGTGCTGACCGAAGACATAGAGCGGGTCGACGGCGCCAGGACATTCTTCTGGAAGGGCCACTACGAGTACGACCTCAATACGGCCCATACCGACGATACGCAGCTCAACGTATTCGGCGACTTCGATCCGAAGCTCTCGGATGCCTCGTCGGGCGCCGACATGCTTTTCCTGGCCAACATCCAGCCGGATCTGCAGCGGCGGGTCAGGGCGCAGTGCGGTGGAGCCAGGTTCGCAGCGCTCGACTCGATGAACCTGTGGATCGAAACTGCACGGGACTCCCTTGTAGCGGCCATATCCGAAGTTGACTGCGTGCTGATCAACGACGCGGAGATCCGCCAACTGACGGAACAGCCGAACCTCGCCCGGGCCGCCAGAGCAGTCATGGAGATGGGGCCGAAGGCGGTTGTCGCCAAGCAGGGCGAATACGGAGCGGCCCTGTTCACACCGTCCGGTTTCTTCGCCCTGCCCGGATTCCCCCTCGAAGACGTACGCGACCCGACCGGGGCCGGCGACAGCTTCGCCGGGGGCTTCCTCGGCTACCTCGACAGCCAGTCCGGTCCGATCGACGAGTTGGCCCTGCGCCGGGCGATGGGCTACGGCACGGTGCTGGCATCTTTCAACGTCGAACAGTTCGGCACCGAGCGTGTCTCCCGGCTGAGTCGCGACGAAATCGACTCGCGAATGCAGGCACTGCGGTCGATGACCGATTTCGACCACGGGACTGCCTGAGCGACGTTCGGACCGGCCGGCCGAGGGCAAACTGCAATACTGACGCGAACGGAAAGAGAACCAGGGCGAAGCGAACCTCAGGAGATGCCGGATGGGTACCGAAGAAAAGACTGAAGACGCAACGGAGGGTGACGTAACCGACGCCGATACGGCCGCCGGGACTGACGGAACCACGGATTCGCTGACCGTAACCGACAACCGGACCGGCCGGTCCTACGAGCTGCCGATCGAGGACGACACGATCCGCGCGATGGACCTCCGCCAGATCAAGGTCCGCGAAGAGGACTTCGGCATGATGGCCTACGACCCGGCCTTCACCAACACCGCCTCCTGCCGTTCGGCGGTCACCTACATCGACGGTGAGGCCGGCATCCTCGAGCACCGCGGAATCCCGATCGAGCAGCTCTGCGAGCACTCGACATTCCTCGAAGTTGCCTACCTTCTGGTCTACGGGGAGCTGCCGACCCGACCCCAGCTCGAGTCCTGGGTCCACGACATAACCCACCACACCTTCGTCCACGAGGACATAAAGAAGTTCCTGACCGGCTTCCGGTACGACGCCCACCCGATGGGCATGCTGCTCGCTTCGACCGGCGCGCTTTCGACCTTCTACCCGGACGCCAACCAGATCAACGACAAGGTCGAACGCTACCTGGCGACGATCCGGCTGATCGCCAAGATGCCGACCCTCGCGGCATTCTCCTACCGGCACAACATGGGTCTGCCCTACGTCTACCCGGACAACGACCTGTCCTATTCGGAGAACTTCCTCTCGATGATGTTCAAGATGACCGAGGCGAAGTACGACCCGGACCCGCGTCTGGCCCGGGCCCTGGATGTCCTGTTCATCCTTCACGCCGACCACGAGCAGAACTGCTCGACCAGCGCCGTGCGCGGAGTCGGCTCTTCCGACGTGGATCCCTACTCCGCGGTCGCCGCCGGTATCGCCGCGCTCTACGGCCGCCTCCACGGCGGAGCCAACGAGGCCGTGCTGAAGATGCTGCGCCACATCGAGTCGGTGGAGAACATCCCCGACTTCCTCGAAAAGGTGAAGAACCGCGAAGAGAAGCTGATGGGCTTCGGCCACCGTGTGTACAAGAATTACGACCCGCGGGCGCTGGTCATCAAGGAGCATGCCGACGGCGTGCTCGAGGCGACCGAGTACAACCCGCTGGTCGAGATCGCCACCGAACTCGAGAAGCGCGCCCTCGACGACGAGTTCTTCACCTCGCGCAAGCTCTTCCCCAACGTCGACTTCTTCTCGGGCATCATCTACGAGGCCCTGAGGATCCCGCCCGAGATGTTCACGGTGATCTTCGCCATCCCCCGTACCGCGGGCTGGATCTCCCAGTGGCTCGAGATGGTTGACGACCCGGAGAAGAAGATCTCCCGTCCGCGCCAGATCTACACCGGCGCCCGCGAGGACGACTACGTGCCGATCGGCGAGCGCAGCGGAAGCAACCTGATCGACGGCGGGCCCGCCGTCCGGCCGTCTGCCTGAGCCAAGACACGGCTTGGCAACCTGGAAGCTCACGATCCGCGACGGCTCTGAGGTCCGCAGGCTCAAGTACGACAACCTCGACGCTGCGCTCGAAGAGGCGCAGCGCACGATCGACGAAGTCCTCGGCCGCGAACCGCTGAAGAAACTCAAGGTGATCCGCGACTACGAGCCTGAGATTCAGGTCAAAGCGAGGGTCGAGATCTCGGGCAAGGGCTTCTTCTCCCCACCGACCGCAGGCGCGGACGTGCGCGGCGACAACTCCGTGGTCGGCTACGCCGGCGGCGTGGCGCGAAAGCCACTGGAGGGCGAGAACCCGAAACAGGTGGTCGAGGCGATGCGCGAGGCTCTCACGCAGTGAGCCGCCCCGAGCAAGAGAGCGTCCCCAAGGGTTCCTATGCCGCCGGACGGCGTGTCCGGCTGCCGCTCGGCGCCACCGAGCCGATCGTGGTCTACATCAACGGCGTCCCACAGTCCGAGTCCGAGGACTACACGGTAGAAGGCCGCGAAATCGTATTCACTCGCGACATCATCAAGGAGGAGATCGGAATCTCGAGGTGGCTGGCGATGTACCTCGGGATATTCGGTACCTACCGCAAGGACGAGACGGTCGACGTCCAGTTCAGCCGTGACGGCCGAACCGAGCTGGCCTCCGAACTCGAAGTCCACGAGTAGTC
>CAVPWA010000014.1:0-26425 GCA_963709375.1 uncultured Solirubrobacterales bacterium | reverse complement strand
TCTCGCCGTACCGCGAGATCCGTGACGAAGCCCGCGAGATGATGGGCGACCGCTTCATCGAGGTCTACATCCACGCTTCAGTCGACGCCTGCGCCGAGCGCGACGTCAAGGGTCTCTACGCCAAGGCATTCTCGGGCGAGATCAAGGAGTTCACCGGTGTCTCGGATCCGTACGAGGAGCCGCTGAACCCCGAAGTCGTAATCAAGACCGAAGAGGAAGAGCCGGCCGAGTCGGCGGCGATCCTGCTTGCCTACCTCGAAGAGCGCGGCCTGATCCCGGCCGCCGTCAGCTCGTAGGCAGAGCGAAGCCCGCACAGCGGGTCAGGCTCGCGGCGCAGGCCGCAGCCGAAGGCGCCTGAGGCGCCACCGTTTCAAGAGAGGGCGGGCCAGGAGGCCCGCCCTCTTCTTCCCGCCTCCGTAACCACGCCTCCGCAGAACGAGTCCACCACGAGTGACGGGAGGTGGTCGCCCTCGTTTCCAGGGAGCTGGGCGCCAGGGCTCAGGAGCCGGCAGCCGGGGGGCGAGCGGGTACCTCGGGCTCGCCGAGACCGTAGGTGTCGTAGTCGAGGAAACGGCTGAAGGTCTTGTGGGTGGGGCCGTGGTAGTCGGAGGAGGCGGTGGCGGCGATGCCCAGCTCGCGGGTGAGCGAAAGCAGGTGCTCGGTCTGTTCTTTCGAGTGAGGCGGGTAGTAGACCTCGATGCCGCCTAAGTCCAGGGCACGGACCAGCTGCTCGACTTCTTCGGCTTTGTCCAGATCCCAGTAGGGGTGGGCGAGCACGGGCACTCCGCCGGCCTCACGGATCAGTTCACATGCCTGGTCGGCCGTCGGCCACTTGCGGGCAACGAAGGCCTTGGCGCCCGGCACCAGGTACTCCTCGAAGAAAGGGCCCATGTTGTCCGCAGCCCCGGCCGCGTGGGCTATGTGCGGGCGGCCGATCGCATCGGCGGCACCGGCCTCCCTGATCGCATCCTCGATCGTGATGTCGAAGCCGAAGCCACGCAGGTTCTCGACGATCTGTTCGGCCCGGTCGCGACGCTCCTGCTGGGCACGATCGCAGGCGGGCTGCATCTTCTCGAGGTCGATCCAGTAGCCGCAGATGTGGAGGTCCTCGGCAAACTCGTGAACGGAGGACATCTCGATCGCCGGCACGATCTCGACCCCGAGCCGTTCGCCCGCCTCGATCGCGGCCGGCACACCGGCGACGCCGTCGTGGTCGGTCAGCGCAAGAACCTTGACCCCGGCTTCGGCGGCCTTCTCGACCACCTCTTCGGGGGGAAGCTGGCCGTCGGAGACTGTTGAGTGACTCTGGAGTTCGATCATTGAGCGCAGAATACGCGTTCAGCAGGGCAGGATCCGGAGATCCAGCGCACCTCCGCACGCCCCCCGGTTCGAGTTGTCACCGGTGCTCGACGGTTGTTCGAACCAGATGCCTGCGGAGAGCTCCCGAGCCGGCTCCGCGTTCCGGTTCGAGTTGTCACCGGTGCTCGACGACAATTCGAACCGGAGCTCGGGGCCGGGTTCGGACAGCTGGCCGAGTGGAGTCGAAGGGGGCCGGGGCAGGCTGCGGGCGGGGTTGGGCGAGCCAAATAAACTGCCGCCTATGTTCGAGAAGGTTCTGATCGCCAACCGAGGCGAGATCGCTATCCGTGTGGCTCGCGCCCTGAAAGAAATGGACATCACCTCGGTGGCCGTCTACTCAGAGGCCGACCGCGAGGCCCCCCACGTCGAGGAATGCGACGAGGCTTATCTGATCGGCCCCGCGCCGGCCAACGAGAGCTATCTCTCGATCGAGAAGATCATCGGGGCGGCCAAGGAGGCCGGCGCCGACGCGATCCATCCCGGCTACGGCTTCCTGGCCGAAAACGCAGATTTCGCCCGCGCCCTCGAAGAGGCCGACATCACATTCATCGGACCGCCCGCATCGGCGATCGACGCCATGGGTTCGAAGACGATGGCCCGCGAGGTCATGGAGAAGGCCGGCGTGCCGATCGTGCCCGGTGCCACCGAGCCCGCGGCCGACCTCAACGAGGCCCGCAAACAGGCCGACGAGGCCGGTTATCCGGTTGCCTGCAAGGCGGTCGGTGGAGGCGGAGGCAAGGGCTTCCGGGTCGCAATGACCCCTGACGACCTTCAGGAGGCTTTCGAGGGTTCGGCCCGCGAGGGCGAGAAGTTCTTCTCCGACGACCGGGTCTACGTCGAGCGCTACCTCGAGAACCCGCGCCACGTCGAGGTTCAGGTACTCGCCGACAAGCACGGCAACGTGATCCACCTGGCCGAGCGCGACTGCTCGATCCAGCGCCGTCACCAGAAGCTGATCGAGGAGGCCCCCGGGCCCCACGTCGACGAGGAGATGCGCGAGAGGATCGGCAAGATCGCGACTGACGCCGCCCGCGCCGTGGGCTATTACTCGGCCGGAACGGTCGAAGGCATGCAGGTCGGCTCGGAGTACTTCTTCCTCGAGATGAACACACGGGTCCAGGTCGAGCACTGCGTGACCGAGATGATCACCGGGGTCGACATCGTGCGTGAGCAGATCAAGATCGCGGCCGGCGAAGAACTCAGCCTCAGGCAGGAGGACGTCAAGATCAACGGCTGGGCAATCGAGTGCCGGATCAACGCCGAGAAGGCCGACAAGAACTTCGCGCCCGCCCCGGGAAAGATCACGACCTACCTTGAACCCGCGGGGCCCGGCGTGCGTGTGGACTCGGGCGTGATCGCCGGCTCCGAGGTGACCCCGATGTACGACCCGATGGTCGCCAAACTGATCGTCTGGGACAACGACCGCGAGGCCGCTACGAAGCGGATGCTGAGGGCGCTCGACGAGTACCGGATCGGCGGCCTGTCGACCCTGATCCCGTTCCACAAGGCCATCCTCGCAACCGAGCAGTGGGACCGGGGCGAAACCTGCAAGGACCTGACAGAAGACAAGAAGTGGCTGAAGACGACCGCACCCGAGCCACCCGCATCGACCGAGTCGGAGGAAGGCGAGCCCGAGAAGGTGGCGCGCGACTACCTGGTGGAAGTCTCCGGCAAGCGCTTCGACGTCAAGGTGGTCGGCGAAGCCGTCGGCGTCGTGGCCGGAGCAGCAGGACCCGCCGGCAGCCCGGGTGGCCCGCCGAAGCGCGAGCGCGCCGCGGGCGGTGGCGGTGGCTCGAACAAGGCCGAACTCGAATCGCCGCTTCAGGGATCGATCTTCAAGGTCAACGTCGAAAAGGGCGCCGAAGTGAGCGAAGGCGACCTGATCTGCGTGATCGAAGCGATGAAGATGGAAAACGAGATCACGGCACATCGCAGCGGCAAGGTCACCGCCCTGCCGATCTCGGTCGGTGACGCCGTAGCCAGCGGAGATCCGCTGGTAACTATCGAGTAGCATCCCGCCGCCCGGCCGGTAAGGCGGTTTCAACGCCCCGCCGCGGAAGCCGTCGATTCGGCCAACCGGGAGAATCAAGACCATGGACCTGTTCGCATACCTCGACCCCGGAAGCGCAAGCGCCCTTCTCGCCGCGATCCTGGCGGGAGTCGCCGGACTTGGTGCGGCTATTCGGACCTACGGGACGAACTTCCTCAAGAAGCTGATGTTCTGGAAGAAGGACGAGCCCGCAGAGGGTGACGCGGAACCAGATGCTCCCGACGCCGCTGCTCCCGACACCTCGCAAGAGGCCGCGGAAGACGACTCCCCAGACCGGGATTGACTTGGACGCCGAGCGCGCCCGCTCTGCGAGCGAACCCGGCTCGTTCAGGGACCGGGACAGCCGGGTGGTGATCAGCGACGGCGCGGTTCTGCGTGCGCTCAGCCCGGAGGGCGCCGAAGACTGGAGACTGCTGGCCGGAAGCCCGCTGCTTGACTCGCTGGTAGCTGAAGGCAGTCTGGTCTCCACCGAGCAGGTCGATGTCTCACGGATCGGCGATGCAGGCCTGCTGCCCCACGGGGTCGAGGCCGCGCTCGAGCACGAGCGCATCCCTTTCGTTTCCTATCCGTACGAGTGGACCTTCAGCATGCTGCGCGACGCCGCCCTGCTGCAGCTGGAGATCGGCATAGCCGCGATCGACGAGGGACTTTCGCTCAAGGACGCGACGCCCTACAACGTCCAGTTCCGTGGATCTGCCCCCGTCTTCATCGACGTCGGTTCCTTCGAGAAGCTGCCGGAGGGTGACCCGTGGGTGGGCTACCGGCAGTTCTGCATGCTCTACCTGTACCCACTGATGTTCCAGGCCCACAAGGACCTGCCCTTCCAGCCCTGGCTGCGCGGATCAATCGAAGGGATCCAGCCGATCGACGCGATCAAGGTCTTCTCGATGCGGGACCGCCTCCGTCGCGGTGTCTTCGTTCACGCTTCGCTCCACGCGAGGCTCGACCGCAGGGCAAACCGGTCCGGGCCGGGTGACGCCGACGCCCCGGCCAGGAAGCGCACCGTCAAGCCGGAGGCGGTCCAGGCGCACATGGGCAGCATGAAACGACTGGTGGAGAAACTGAGGTGGAAGGCCGGCGAGAGCGCCTGGAGCGGCTACCGGCAGGACAACACCTACAGCGACGAGGACGACCGGCGCAAGCAGGAGTTCGTCGACGAGGTCGTCAGCTCGGAGCAACCCGGGCTGACCTGGGACATGGGCTGCAACGACGGCGCCTACTCCCGGATCGCGGATCGCAATTCCGATCTCGTGGTCGCCTTCGACTTCGACCACGAGACGGTCGAGGCGCTCTACCGCTCCCTGCGCCAGCAGGGCAATACGACGATCCTGCCGCTTGTCGCCGACCTGGCTGACCCTTCGCCCGCCCTGGGCTGGCGCGGACTGGAACGCAGGACCCTGGTCGATCGCGGCGCCCCCGACCTGACCCTGGCACTTGCGCTGATCCACCATGTGTCGATCAGCGCCAACATCCCCGTGGCCGACTTCCTGGCCTGGGCTGCCGAGCTCGGTTCAGCGCTGGTGATCGAATTCCCGAAGCGCGACGACCCGATGGTCAGGGCGCTGCTGGCCAACAAGCAGGACGGGGCCAACCCCGACTACGAGCTCGAAGTCTTCGAGTCCGAACTGGAGCGGCGATTCACGGTCGAACGACGCGAGCAGCTGCCGTCCGGAGACCGGGTGCTGTTCTTCGCCCGGCCGCGCTGAAGCACTACCTCCACCCCGGGTCAACCCGGTGGCTTCGGCCATTTCGGCGTGGCAGCGCGGCACTCGGAAGCGCGACATCCCCTGAGGCGATCGAGCTGCTCGCCGAGGAAGCTGACAATACGGCGGTAGCCGGGGTCGTAGAAGCGGTTCTCCAGCTCGCCTGGATCCTGGCTGAGCACGTAGAGCTCGCCTTCGCCGGTCTCGAGTTCGACGTACTTGTAGGGACCGACCCGGACTCCGACATAGTCGCCGCCACTCGGGCGCGCCGAAGAGCCGGCGCCCGGGATCTCATCCGGCAAGACCAGGGTTTCCCCCGGGTAGTCGCTTTTCGACAGGGGGGTCGCAGCCTGATAGCTGGAGATCAGTATCGGCCTCCTCGACCTGCGTTCAGGCCGCTTCCAGAACCGCTGCATCGACCTGCCGTCGAATCGCCTGGCCGCGCTGGCACCCGCCAGCCCCAGGACGGTCGGCGCTATGTCCTGGTTGGCGACGATTTCCCGGCTCTTGCTGCCGGGCTCGATCCCTGGACCGCGGATAACCATCGGCACACGCAATGCCGGCTCGTAAGGCAACAGCTTGCCTCTCGATACCCGGTGCTGGCCGAGGAAGAAGCCGTTGTCGGAGGTGAAGACGATGTACGTATTTTCGAGCTTGCCGGTCTTTTCCAGCGCCTCGTAAATCCACTTGACAGCATCATCCACCGATCGCAGTGATTCGATCGAGCGCTGGTTTTCGTCCCTGATCTGCCTCAGCTCGATCTGACTCAGCGGTTCCAGCCCCCTGATCGCCTCCGGTTTGTCGGAGACATCCAGCTCGTTGAAGCCGACCGGCTTACGGGAGGGCGTCCCCAGCGCACTGCGGTAGTGGCGGACGGCCGGTTCGGGACCGATCGGCGGGGTCTTGTCACCGTGAGGCGCGTGGTAGTCGATCTGGAGGTAGAAGGGGCGGCGACCCGACTTCTCGATCGCCGCCACTGCCTGTCGACTCATCGAGTCCGAGTGGTAGTCGCAGCGACCGAGGCCGAGCCACGGGCAGCCCACCTGGTCCTTGCCGGACCATGGCGAATAGTCGATCGAGCCGAAAGGGCCGGCGATCCTCCCGTCGATGTTCTGCGTATATCCGTAGAACTGACGGGTCGAGTTGTCGGTGGCATCGCTGACCCACCGGTCCCAGCCGGGCGGGACCTCGGCCTCGGCCGGTTCGTCAAGGCCTCCGTAGAAATTGATGAACTTGCCGAAGTGGAGCGTCCTGTAGCCGGCCCGCTGCAGCCAGACGGGCAGGTTCTCCTCGAAGATCGGATTGCTGCGATAAGCGTCCCAGCCCCCGGATTCGCCGCCGACCCGGAGTACGCGGTGATTGTGGGCGTAGTTTCCGCTCAGCAGGGACGCCCGGGAGGGAGCGCAGACCGGATACGGCGTGATGTACCGGCTGAACTCGATCCCTTCGCCCCTGACCAGCCTCATCGTATTGGGCATGATCTGGCGCCTCTGGTCGAGGTAGTCCCGCCAACGCCCATGGAACTGCTCGATCGGTTGGTCATCGGTCTGAATCACCACGAAGTTCGGCCGTGGCGCGGCGCCGGCAGGATCCGGGCGCAGGGCGAGCAGAACGAGTCCCAGAGCAAGGGCTATGACCAGCACCGCCGTTGTGAAGAGGCGGCGCCCGTCTGCCACTTCGCTGAGCCGAATCGGCTTGATTGCGTTTATCATCCTCACTTTCCGAACACCGCACGGCCACCCGAGTTCCGGCCGAACCGATACTTACGGTCCCGGGCCGAGTTAAGCGTTGAGACCCGACCCGAAGACTGGACAATAGAATGCCTGACAGAAGCTCGAACCATGTCATTTACCTGATGAAACTCCTGACCGCAGGAATATTGCTCGCAATCGCCGTGCTCGCCTCTTCGGCGCTGCTCGTGCTTGGCGGCGGCGAATCCGGCCCCAAGGTTGGCAATAGCCCGATCGCCACGGCGGCAGAAGTGTCCGGTACCGCGGGTCCGTACCGCACCCGGCCCGGCTTCGACCCGCCGCGGATGGTGGTCAAGAAGAACGCTCCGGATGCTTCGAACGGCAAGATCCTGATCGGATCCAAGGACGGCGGGCGCGGGCATCTACACCAGCGGCGGCGAACTGGTCTGGTTCCGCCCCGGGGTCATCATGGACTTCCGGGTTCAGCGCTACAGGGGAAAGCCCGTGCTGACCTGGTACCAGAGGGCGACCAAGGGCTCGGGCCTGAAGCGCTCGACCTACATCATCGCCGACCGCAACTTCCGGATCATCAAGAAGGTCCGGCCCGGCAACGGACTTGACCCGGACTCGCATGAATTCCGGCTGACCAACCGTGGTACGGCGCTGGTCAGCGCCTACCGTAGCCGCGGGGGATTCAACCTTTCCCGCTACGGACTCGGCACCAACGCACCGGTTCTGGAATCGGTGGCCCAGGAAGTCGACATCCGGAGCGGCAGGGTCCTCTGGCAGTGGAACAGCCTCGACCATGTTCCGGTCAGCGATACCTACGCAGAAGGAGCTCGTCGCCCCGGTTCAGCCTTCGACTACTTCCACATCAACACGGTCAGCGAGACCCTTGACGGCAACATCCTGATTTCCGGCCGCAGCACCAACGCGAAGTACAAGATCAACCGTCGGACCGGCCGGGTGATCTGGACCCTCGGTGGCCGCAGCAGCGACTTCAAGATGAAGAAGGGCGCTTTCTTCTCGTCGCAGCACGACACCGAACAGATTTCCAAGAACCGTTTTTCTCTTTTCGACAACGGCGCCTCACCGGTCGCGACTCCGGTCCGGAAGCAGTCTCGCGGCCTGATTCTGCAGCTGAACTACAAGAAGATGACCGCCAAGGTACATCGGGAATTCTTCAACCCGGCCAAGCCGCTGGCAACTCAGCAGGCGAACATGGAGCGGCTCGGTAACGGCAACTTCCTGGTCGGCTGGGGTGGTGTGCCGCTGGTCAGCGAGCACTCTGCCGGCGGAAAGCTGGTCTATGACGCCGAGTTCCAGGGAATCAACTCCTTCTACAGGGCCTACCGCCAAAGCTGGTCCGGGATCCCGAAGGAGAAGATCTCGATGGTCGCCGAGCGGGTGGAGCCCGGGACCACGCGGCTCTGGATCAGCTGGAACGGTGACTCCAGGGTCAGGGACTGGCGGATCGCGGCCGGAAACTCGAAGAAGTCTCTGACCAACGTCGCAGTCCGGCAGCGTGACGGCTTCGAAACCGCCGTCAACGTACCTTCCGGTGCGGCCTGGTTCAAGGTTGCCGGGCTCGACTCCAAGGGTCGCAAGATCGGATCCTCGGCGACCCGCAAGGTCGGCAGCGGCTGACCCTTTAGCCGATTGCGGTCGGGCGCCCTGCCCGGCCGGGACAGCGGCGCAGGCAGAGTCGGCCGGCTTCGGGAACCGGAGCCGCTAGCCCGCTTCTGAAGGAAGCGGCCACTCGGGCAGCCAGTCGCGGCAGTCGGAGCCGCTGCAGTTGACGACCTGTGGCAGATGGGTTTCCATGTACTGCCGAACCTGTTCGTAATCGGGCGCGTCGATCACGTTTTCGAGCTCCCAGGGATCACGACGAAGGTCGTAGAGCTCCGCCTCCCCGGTCTCGGAGTAGCGGAAGTACTTGTAGGGACCGACCATGAACCCGTCGAAGCGGAGAGCCGGGGCGATGTTCGAGACGGAGGCCCCGCCCTCGAGCGCTTCTTCCGTCGGTTCCGGATTGGAGAGTCCAACCGGCCGACGGCTCTCGAGTCCGGAATCCCGCCAGAACCGGCGCAGCGAACGCCCATCCATCCTGAAGCCGGCTTCGGCGCCGGCGACGCCCAGCGCGGTGGGTGCGATGTCTATGTTGCCGACGATCTCCTTCGACCGCCCGCCCGCCGGTATGCCGGGACCCCTGACCGCCATCGCAACCTGGGCAGAGGCGTCGTAGGGCAGGAACTTGGCAAGGCTGAAGCGATGCTCGCCGAGGAAGAAGCCGTGGTCGGAGAGGAAGAAGATGTAGGTGTTGTCCAGCTCACCCGTCTGACGCAGCGTCTTGATGATCGCGCCGACACCGTCGTCGACCGCGCGTAGTGACGCAACGTAGCGACGGTAAGAGCGCTTCAGGCGCTGGTTCTTTCCGTAGTCGAGCCGGTCCGGGGCAGCGTTCTTGATCAACTGCGATTTATCCGATATGTCGGCCTCGTTGTAATTCGGCGGCCGCGGCATGGGGGTCCGGCTGATGCCACCGAGGTGGCGCGTCGCGGGCTGCGGACCGACCGGCTTGCGAACGTCGCCGTGGGGTGCCTGATAATCGACCTGGAGGTAGAGCGGCTGTCCGGCGTTGCGACGGATCTCCTTGACAGCGGCCCGGGTCATCGTGTCGGTCAGGTGATTGCAGCCGTTTGCCGTCCGCTGTCTGGTCAGGGTTTCGACATCACAGCGCTTTGGGTCCCGGCCCGTCTGGAACTCGTAGAGCGGGTTGCCGAAGTCTCTTCGGGCAAAACCGTTGTCATTGACCTCGAAGCCGTAGAACAGGGCCCCACTGGTGAATGAGGTCGTGAACCAGTTGTCCCATCCCGGCGGGACGGTCGTCTCGACCTGGTTGGCATCGACGTCGTAGTACTGGTTCGTGAACTTGCCGAAGTGGGAGGTGCGATAGCCCGCGCCCTGCAGTGCCACCGGGAGGTTGTCGTTGTAGGCGTCGAGGTTCTGCCAGCCGGCCCAGCCGCCGATCGGCGGGTCGTTCTCGGTCAGTCCGTGATTGTGGGGGTACTGGCCGGTCAGCAGCGAGGCGCGCGAGGGTGAACAGAGCGGCGTGGTCGCGTAGTAGTTCCGGAACTCCGTCCCGCCCTTGAAAATCTCCTTGACGGTATTCGGCATGATCCGTGCGTTGCTACCGGAAGCCTTTCGAAAAGTGGACTTGACCGTCCTTGCGTTCTGGTCATCCGTCTGGATGACCACGATGTTCGGACGAGCGGCCTGGGCCAGGCCCGGCGCGGCCAGGAGCGCAGCCGCGGTAAGCCCCGCCGTGGCGAGCAGGCGCGAAAACCGCCGCCTGGCGGCCTGAACCGGGACCACCGCCTGCCCCGCGCTTGGGGTGGATTCGGAAATCGGCATCCGTCGCAAGCTAGCAACCTTGTGGCCACCGCCACCGTGGCAGGGGTCGGCCTTCCGGGATCGGTCGGACGAGGGGATCATCGATGTGTACTCCGAAAACAGATAGCTGTACCCCGAAACAGCCGAGCGGGGCCTGAGGTGCGGTCTGGCAGGAACATCGCGAACTCGACCACGGGTCAGCGGACCTCTAGAATCCGCTGTCTGTGAGTGACGCTTCGAAGGCGGCCGACAGGCCGTCCCGCCCCTCGCTGCTCCTCGGAGCGGCCCATCTGGCTGCCCTTTGGGCCCTGGCATTCCTGCAGCCGATGCTCGCCCTGCTCGGCGACAACCCCGAGTTCTTCGTGGCCAGGGGCAATACGACCGGGCAGATCGTCATTTACGCGCTGGTCCTCACCTTCGTACCACCGCTGATCGGCCTGCTGATCGAGTTCGTCGCCTCGAAGTTCGGTGACCTGGCCCGCTGGCGGGTCCACCTGGCCCTGATGGGCCTGATCGGTTCGGCTCTGGCCCTGCAGCTGCTCAAGCGTCTGGTCGACTGGCCCGCCGGGATCATGATCGTCGCTCGCGATTGCGATCGCGATCGCCGGCGTTTACGCCTACGACCGGTTCCGCTTCCCCAAGTCCTTCATGGACCTCCTGACTCCGGCGCCGATTGTGATCCTGCTCTTCTTCCTGGTGCTGAGCAGCAGTTCGAAGCTGATCCTGCCTCGCGAACAGCCCCTGCCGGTAGATGCCGCGGTCGGCAATCCGGCCCCCGTCGTGATGGTGATCTTCGACGAATTCCCGACCGCCTCGCTGCTCGATTCGAACGGCGAAATCGACGGAACGCGCTTTCCCGCATTCGATGAACTCTCGGCGGATTCGACCTGGTACCGCAACGCCACCGGCCGCGGCGCGTATACGCCGCTGGCGGTACCGGCGATCCTGACCGGCCGTACGCCGACCAACGAAGACCTTCCGATCGCCTCCGACAACCCGAAGAGCATCTTCACCCTTCTCGGCAACACCTACCGGATGAACGTATTCGAGAACGCGACCAGAGTCTGCCCCGAGGAGCTTTGCCCGAGACCCACCGACCTGGCCGGGATCGACGGCAGCCTGGGTGCCCTGTTCGACGACCTCAGGGTTGTCTCCGCCCACCTGCTGCTGCCCGAGTCGATGAGGAGCAGCCTGCCCGACATCTCGAAGTCCTTCGGGGAGTTCAGCGACGAGGTCGGAACCCTCGACGCCGGTGTGACACCACAGCCGATCGGCGAGACCGGAACCACCGGACAGACGGGCGAGACCGGGATCCAGCCGGTGAGGACCGGACAGGGTGCAGCCCGGCGGCTGGGCCGGGCCCTTGCCGGGGAGTCGGATGAAGACGAAGCGGAGCGCGTGGGGCGTTTCGCCCGGAGCCTGGGGCCCCGGTCGCAGCCGACCCTCGACGTACTTCACGTGGAGAAGCCCCACTACCCCTGGCGCCACATCCCCGACGGTCAGCGCTACAGCAACATCAGCAACGAGTGGTCGGGCCTGCTGCCTAACGACGGACCCTGGGACGCGACCGATCCGATCGTCGACATCGCCCTGCAGCGTCACCTTCTCGAGGTCGGATACACCGACACGCTTCTGGACGTTGTCATGAACCGGCTCAAGAGGCAGGGGCTTTGGGACGAATCGACGGTGATCGTGACTGCCGACCACGGCGTGGCTTTCGGTGCCGGGCTGGATCGTCGTGTGGCGGTGCCGAAAAACCTCGGCCAGATCGCATCGGTTCCGCTTTTCATCAAGGAGCCCGGTCAGCAGACTGCCCGAACCGTCGACCGTCACGTCTGCACGACGGACATCCTGCCCGAGGTCGCGGGCCTGCTCGAGGTCGACTACCCCTGGGACGTCGAGGAATGTCCCGCCGACTCTGTCACGGTTCTCAACTCGCCTGCGGGCGAAGCGACGGTGCCTTTCGACACGATGATCAAGCAGCGTGATTTTCATGTCGAACGGATCGAGCGGGTGTTCGGCACCGGCAAAGGCTGGGGGCCTGTCTACCGATTCGGCCCCAACCGGCAGTTGATCGGCAAGAAGCCCGGAGAGCTCGAGGTCAATCGCGAGCTGGTCGGAGTCCGGGCGCTTCCGGATCGACGCAACACACTGCTCGACTACGACCCGACCGCCCCCGCCCTGCCCGGACTGCTTCAGCGCGGCACCGTCAGGTTCCTCCAGGAGAGCCGCGTCATCGCCGCCTCGGTCAACGGAAGGATCGAGGCGGTGAGCTACACCTTCAACGACGGGCTCGGCCGGGGAACCGGCTACTCGATGCTGCTGCCACCCGATTCGCTGAAGAGGGGCTACAACCGGGTCGAGCTGTTCCTGGTCCAGGACGAAGGACGCTCGCTCCAGCTGCTCTACCGCGGTCCCGACGACCCCGACGCCCGGGCCGGAGCCTCTGCGAACGGAGCCGGTCAGGATGGCGACGGGGCAGGAGGCGGTCAGAATGGGCCCTGAGGTTCCGCTGCGGATCGCAGGAAGGGCCGACGTCGCCACGGTGACAGCTCTGATCGGCGACTTTCGAGACTTCCTCGAGGGCGATTCGCCCAGCAACGCTCAGATCGAGTCAGTGGTCTCGGAGCTGATCGCGGACCCGGCAACCGAGTATCTGCTGATCGGAGAACCGGAGAGCGGCTTTGCCCAGATCCGCTACCGGCTCTCGGTCTGGGAGTCGGGGGAGGACGCCTGGCTCGAAGACGTTTTCGTTCGTGAGCGGGCCCGTGGCGAGGGCTTCGGACGCATTCTCGTAACCGCCGCGATCGAGCGGGCCAAATCACGCGGCTGCGGGAGGATTCAGCTCGAGACGAACGGCAACAACGCCGCCGCCGTCAAGCTCTACGAGTCGGTCGGCTTCGAAGCGAGCCACCTGCCCGACTACTGGGGCGATGCCCCTGACATCTGCTTCACAAAGCCTCTCTGAACGAAGCGCCCGTCAGACTTGCGGCCGGAGCGCGTCCGTTCGCCGCGCCGGATCAGAGTGGCAGGAGGTGGGTCAGCTCACTGGCGGAGAGCTGAGTGTTGCCGGTGAGCAGTCTGGCCCGGTTCCCGGCGCCCGGGTCTTCGAGCGCAGCCTGGAGTTGCTGCCAGTCGAACAGGGGCGACTCCGGTGCTTCGGGATCGCTGCGCGGGCGGATTACGTTCACATGGTTCTCGGCGAGGAACTCCATGCCTGCGGGCACGAGAGCCGTCCGGATCTCGCCCCGGCCGACCGCACCGATCACACGGTTGACCAGCAGTGCCGGGCCGGTCAGCCGGCGCTCGCTGCGGATGTGACCCGGCTTCGATCCGGCCACCCGGGCGTCCCGGCGGTCGCCGGACCCCCGACGGTTGGCGGGGTCGAAGGCCCCGCCGCGCAGGTCACGGGACCAGGCCAGCGGAACCGTGCCGGATCCGGGACGCTTTCGCAAATCGGCGCGGCGCTGATTCCAGACCACCGTGCCGGTGATCGCCTCGTATCCGAGCTGCCACAGGGTTCGCCGGCCGTCGAAGCCCTGGCGCAGCAGATCCGGTGCTTCGGTGAAGACAACCCGCCGGAAGTCGGTCCCGGGCTGATCGTGCTCGAAGACGAAGTCGCCGTCCCGCCCGGTGCGTTCTGCGCTCCGGTCAGCGAGCTTTTCGAGAACCAGCAGCTGAGCGGCCGTATTGGCCCCGTCGAAAAGCGAGCTCCCGTCGAGGACCGTGAGATCGGCGATCGTGGCCCGGGCGACGATGTGCTCGCGCAGCGCCTCGAAGTAGGCACCGGAATTCATCGATGGTGGGACGATGTAGGCAAGCCTGCCGCCCGGGGCCAGCAGGTCCAGACCGACCTTGAAGAACAGGGCGAAGATGTTCGCCCGGCCCGAGATGACTTCACCGAATCTCTTCCGCAACTCCGGAGTGACCGGGATCTGGAAGTAGGGCGGATTGGCCAGGACGAGGTCGTATTCAGAGGTTGTGCGCTCGTTCCCGCCCGGGATGGTGTCGTCGGGCGCGAGGGCCGAGCGCCGCTCGAGAGAGGCATCCGGAACGAGCTTGCCGGCAGCGGCAAGGGCGGCCCGGTCAGGGTCCCAGCCGGTCAGAAGGGCACCGGGCTCCCGGCGTGCGACCGCGGCGAGCAACTCGCCAGTACCGACGCCTGGATCCAGAACGCGAATTCCGGGGCGCAGCCTGACGCGATCGAGCAGGGCCTCGGCCACCGGCCGCGGGGTCAGGTACTGACCGTGCCGCTTGCGGTGTCCCGGATCGGCGCCGGCCAGCCACTCGAGGCTGGAAGGGGAAAGAGCGGGCTCGGCTCCGGACTGCGCCAAGCCGGACGGCTCAGCCGCCGGCGCCGAGCTTCTTGACGGCTTCGCGGAAGCTCTTGACTTCGAGCGAAGGGCGCTTGCGACCGGCGAGCTTTTCACCGTGACGGTTGACCCAGATCACCGGCACCTTCATCTTGAGGCAGGGAGCGATGTCGGTGTCGTAGTCGCAGCCGATGTGGAGCCAGCCCTTCTTGCCTCCGATGCGCCGGGCGCATTCCTTGAAGTGCGTATCGTCGGGCTTGTAGCTGCGGACCTGCTGCGCGGTGACCACGAGGTCGAGATCGGTTCTCAGATGCCGCCTCGAGATCCCCAGCATCTTGTCGTCAATGTTGGAGATGATTCCGATGTCGAACTTCTTCCCGAGCCGGTCCATGGCCGCGTTCGACTCGCGGAACGGCAGCCAGTAGGCGACGCTGTCGGGCAGGAACTGGGCCCGCGACGGCTCGACCTCCCAGCCGATCTCGCCGGCGACCTTGATGATCGTGCGGCGCAGAACCTCGGCGTAGAGCTCGTAGGAGCCGGACATGATTTCAGCCTGTACCTCGAAGAATCGGGCCAGGAAGGCTTCGGACTCGAAGCTGAAGCCGTCTTTCTCGGCCTCCTTGGCGCAGGCCTCGGAGATGCCTTTTTCCCAGTCGATCAGGGTTCCGTAACAGTCGGTGGTGATCCAGTTGATGTTTTTTAGGCTGGGAAGCGGCATACGCGGCGGCCATTATGTCGGATAGGGTGCTTGGTCGGCTTACTCGTCCCTCAAAAGACCCTCAGAAAAGACATGGACCTACTCGAATATCAGGGAAAAGAACTGTTCGCGCGTCACGGCCTGCCGGTCCCCCCGGGCAGCCACGCGGCCACCGCTGAAGAGGCTCATGCTGCCTCCGAAAAGCACGGTTTCCCGGTAGCCGTCAAGGCCCAGGTCCTGATCGGCGGACGTGGCAAGGCCGGCGGAATCAAGATCGCCGCCGATGCCTCCGAAGCCCACGAGCATGCCGGCAACATCATCGGGATGGACATCGTCGGTCCTCACGGCGAAGGTCCGTTCAAGGTCCACGAGCTCTGGGTGGAGGCCGGTTCCGAGATCGAAGCCGAGTACTACGCCTCGGTAATCCTCGACCGGTCCGAGAAGAAGCTGCTGGTGATGCTCTCCCGCATGGGCGGCATGGACGTGGAGGCGATCGCCGAATCCGATCCCGACGCGCTGGTCAAGCAGCATGTCGACCCGATCGAAGGACTCGACGACAAGACCGCCCGCGACATCGTGTCCCGGTCCGGCATCGCCGCCGAAGTGGCCGGACAGGTTGCCGACATCCTGGTCAAGCTGGTCGAGGTCGCCCGCAAGGAAGATGCGACGCTGATCGAGGTCAATCCGCTGATCCTCAACTCGGCCGGAGAGGTCGTCCTGCTCGACGCCAAGGTGACGATCGACGGAAACGCGCTCTACCGCCACCCCGAACTCGAAGAGTTGAGCGACGGCGTCGCCGAAGACCCTCAGGAGGCGATGGCCAAGGAACGCGGTCTGACCTACGTGAAACTCGAAGGCGACATCGGTGTGCTCGGAAACGGTGCCGGGCTCTGCATGTCCACACTTGACGTGGTCGCCCAGGCCGGAGGCAGCCCGGCCAACTTCCTCGACGCGGGCGGAGGCTCGCAGGCCGACGCGATCGTCGACGCGCTCGAGGTGATCACCTCGGACGAGAAGGTCAACGCCATCCTCTTCAACATCTTCGGAGGCATCACCCGCTGCGACGAGGTCGCCAAGGGAATCATCGAAGCGACCCGGAGAATCGGCCTGACGATGCCGATCGTTGTCCGGCTCGACGGCACCAATTCGGAGGAGGGCCTCGCCCTTCTCGACGAAGCGGGCATGACCAACCTTCACCACGAATCAACGATGCTCGGGGCGGCCCGCAGGGTCGTCGAGCTTGCCGCAGCAGAGACGGAGAAGAACTGATGAGCATCATCATCGACAAAGACACCAAGCTTTCGATCTCCGGCCTGACCGGACGCGAAGGGACCTTTCACGGTCTGCGCAACCGCGACTACGGAACCCAGGTCGTGGCCGGCGTCACGCCCGGCAAGGGCGGCCAGGACGTTGATGGCGTCCCTGTCTTCGACTCGATCGCCGACAGTGTCGCCGAGCAGGGCGCCAACACCTCGATGATCTTCGTCCCGGCGCGATTCGCCGCCGCTTCGATCAACGAAGCGATCGACTCCGGCGTCGACACGGTGATCGCGATCACCGAAGGCATCCCCGTGATGGACATGATGCCGACCTACTGGCGGGCCCGCGAAAAGGGAGTGACCCTGATCGGACCGAACTGCCCCGGCGTGCTCTCGCCCGGCAAGGCCAACGTCGGCATCATCCCCGCCCAGTTCTTCGATCCCGGCCGGATCGGCGTGGTCTCGAAGTCGGGAACGCTGACTTACCAGATCGGCAACGAGCTCAAGCACGCCGGCGAAGGCAACTCCTCGATCGTCGGCATCGGCGGCGACCCCATCGTCGGCTCCGACTTCATCGACATTCTCACGCTCTACGAAGCCGACCCCGAGACCGACCTGATCGTCATGGTCGGCGAGATCGGCGGTGACGCCGAAGAGCGCGCGGCCGAGTTCATCGCCGATTCGATCAGCAAGCCGGTAGTCGCCTACATCGCCGGCTTCACGGCGCCTCCGGGCAAGCAGATGGGCCACGCAGGCGCGATCATCTCGGGATCCTCCGGAACCGCCCAGGCGAAGAAGGAAGCGCTCGAAGCGAAGGGCGTACGGGTCGGCGAGAGCCCGACCGAGGCCGCGAAGATCGCGGTCGAGACCCTGCGCGCCGCCTGAGCCCCGCCGGCCTAGGACTCCTGGTCCAACCGGCTCTGGAACGAGACCTGCAGGCCGCCCGGCGCGGTGAGCATGAAGATCCTCTCGCCGTGGGCGTCCATCGGGCCCTGCGGGTCGAGGCCGTTCTCGCGGGCGTGCGCAGCGAACTCTTCAGCGTCATCGACGACGATCTGGAGCATCAGGCCGGCCGGCATCTGCTCGCCGGTCTGCCAGGTCTCGATCCAGCTCTCGCCGGCGAAGTGGATAGAACCTTCGAAGCCCGCGGCCTCTTCGGGCATTTCCATCCTCGAAAGCCCGAGGCTGTCGAAAAATCCGGAAATCTCGGCCGAGTTCTCGGCCACATTGGCGATTCGCATCGATAGGACTTTCATGTATCGACAGTAACGCCTCGGCTCGAGCCCGAACAGGGGGCGCCTGAAGTAGCGGCGCTGCCGTGATCGTCAGGCCACCATCGCTATCATCGCCGGTCCGAGCCCGAGACCATCCGGAGACAGATGAATCAGATGCCAGACACGATCAGCTTCGCCCGTGGTGCCCCCAGTCCCGACCTGATACCGGTCGATGCAGTCCGGAGTGCGGCAGCCAAGGCGCTCGAAGACGACTGGAAGACCGCGCTGTCCTACGGGGTCGGCATCGGCCATCCCGGTCTGTGCGCCTGGATCGCCGGCCGCCATGGACTCGAGAATGCCGATCAGGTGATGGTCACCAACGGCTCGCTCGAGGCCGGGGCGATGCTGTTCCGGCACCTGCTCTCACCCGGGGACCGGGTGATCGTCGAGCAGCCCTCTTACGACCGGACCCTGCTGCTGCTCGAGCAGCTCGGGGTCGAGTTCGTGCCGATCCCGCTGGAGTCGGACGGCATCGACGTCGACGCGATCGAAGCGGCCCTCAAGGACGGGCCGGTCAAGCTTGCGCACATCATCCCCAACTTCCACAACCCGGCAGGCTGCACTCTTTCGGCCGGCAAGCGCGCGCGACTGGTCGAACTGGCAGCCGAGCACGGATTCATGATCTTCGAAGACGACCCCTACCGCGAGCTGCCTTTCGGCGAGGCTCCGCCGCCGACCATGCTCTCGATCGACGACAGCGACCGGGTGATCCACGCTTCGTCCTTCTCCAAGACCGTAAGCCCCGGGGTGCGGGTCGGCTACCTGGCCGGTCCGAAAGCGGTGATCGCCGACATGGCAGAGATGGCGAACGAGAACTACATCTCGCCCAACATGCTGGCCGGCTCGATCGTGCTCGAACTCTGTGAGTCCGGAGCGCTCGACCGCAACATCGAAGAGGTCAAGGTGCACCTGAACGAGCGTCGGGACGCACTGATCTCAGCCCTCGGCGAACACCTGCCCAGCGCCCGCTTCGTGGTCCCGGCCGGCGGCTACTTCCTCTGGGCCGACCTCGGCGAGGGCTTCGACACCGTCGCTCTCGCCAAGCGGTCGAAGGAAGCCGGTGCCCCTTTCATCCCCGGAACCGATTTCATGCTCAAGGGCGGAGAAACCAGCCTGCGCTTTTCCTTCGCCTCGGTGCCTCCGCAGTTCATCGACGAAGGCATCACCCGTATCGCCTCGGTTGCCTGAGGCGGGTCAGCGTCCGTAGCGGTCTTCGGAGAGGACGAGCTGGTCGGGCAGGGCGGCACGCGGCGGCGGAGCCGGGTCGGCGCGCACGGTGACCGTCTCGGCGACGGTTCGTGTGACTTCATGTTCGCCGTCGGCCGCACTGACCACCACGGTCTTTTCGTCGCTTGAGGAGACGGTCCCTTCAAGGCCGGGCTCGAGGCCGATGTCCTTCAGGTAGTGCAGCAGGCTCTCGGCTTCGTTCTCGAAGCGCAGCACCACGAGAGAAGCACCGACGTCGACGTCTGACAGAGGGGCTCCCTGCTCGCGCACACCCTCGATCGGGTGGCCGTGGGGGCAGGTCTTCGCTTCGCCGATCGCTGCCTTCATGCGTTCTTCGAGTACCGGTGACATCGCATGCTCGAGGCGCTCGGCCTCTTCGTGGACTTCGTCCCAGGGGATTCCGAGCACATCGGTCAGGAAGCGCTCGATCATGCGGTGGCGGCGGGTGATCTGCTCGGCTTCGGCCCGGCCGTCTTCGGTCAGGTGGAGGATCTTGTCCTCGCTGCGGGTGACGTAGCCGTCGGTCTCGAGTCGCTTGATCATCTCGTGGACGGTGGGCGGGGAAAGCTGCATGGCACGAGCGATGTTGGCGCCGGTGATCGGCAGTCCGGCCTCCATCAGCCAGAAGATCGTCTGCAGGTATTCCTCTTCGGCGACGGTGGCTTGATCCTGGGTCAAGGTTTTCTCCTGAGACTGGTTCCGGTTGAAATGGTGAGCCTGATACTAAGCGGTGCAGACGATCGCATGGTCGGGTGTCGAGGGGCCGCCCGCTCAGGCCATCAGCGAAGTGATGACCGCTTCGTAGAAGCCGTCACCGGCGCGGCCTTCGGTTACGGTCGCGTTGGCAAAGGATGGCAGCGCTGCCTTGACGCCGGCATCCCGCTCGGGGCCATTGGCGACCATGTAGAAGCGGCCGACCGAGCTCGCCACCTCCAGGTCCTCGAGCGAGTCACCGACCGCGATTGTCTGCTCGCGATCGTAACCCCGGGCCTTCGAGTGGGCGGCCACAGCCGAGGCCTTGGAGGCTCCTTTGGCGACCAGGTGGTAGACGTGGGTGACCTCGATTCCCTGCATCGCGCGGCGGATCGCCCCGTTGTCGAGAAGGCGCAGATCGCCATGGCCGCTTTCCTCCAGCAGGCGGTTGGCCTCTGCCGTGTCGACTTCGCCCCGGAAGAGGTGCGACATCTCGCGGTCGAGGTGCCACGGCTCGTGGTACTCGAGTTTGTCGCCGAAATGCCCGAGCAGCAGGTCCGGAACCCCTCTCGCGGAGACCTGTTCGACAAGGGTGACGCCGTCCGCATGTGCGAAGTCACCGGTTGCCATGAAGGTTTCGCCCTCGATGCTGAACGCAGAGCCGGCCTCGAATATGAACGAGTTCTGCCCGATCAGCCGAGCGTCTTCGTGGACCTGGACCCTGCGGCGGCCCGACATGATGACGACCTCGACCCCGGCCCGATGGCAGGCCTCCAGCGCCCGGGCCTGCATCATCGAGAAGCCTCCCTCGTGGTCCGAGAAGAGCGAGGCTCCCGCTCCGAGCAGGGTGCCGTCCAGATCGGTGTAGACGCACTTCAGGCTCATCGACTCGAAGGGCCGAACGTCGCAGCCGCAATGCCTCCAGCGGGCGGGCGGACCACAGTCTCTCTCGCGGCACCGGGTGCCGGCCTGATCGAACCGAGGTCTGTCCGACCGAGCCGCGCGAGCGTCTCGGCAAGCCCGGCTATCACCTCGCCGGCCATTCCGTTGAGAGCAGCAAGGCTCTGATGGGCGTTGCGCTTCGTACCGAGATCCACCTGGGCCATGCCCTCGATCCCCACTCGGCTCCAGACCTCGACCAGCATCGCGATCTCCACCCCGTAACCGGTGTGGAACGGAATCGACGCGAGCAGCTCGCGCCGGGCGGCAACCTCGCCGGCCAGCGGCTGGGCGAACCCCCCGAGCTCGGGAACGGTCGCAGCCAGCAGGGGGCGGGCGGTCAGTTCGGTGACTCTCCCTCCACCGGCCGGCTGCTCGCTTTCGTGCTGGCGGAAGGGGCGGGTGTAGCAGCCCTTGATGAACTGCTTCTGCGGGTGGCGGATTATCGGGCCCAGCATGCCGGTCACGTAGTGGCGACCGAAGTCGGCGATGTCACCGTCGATGAAGAGGATCACCTCTCCTTCGGCCGCGACCAGGGAACGCCACATCGCGTCACCTTTGCCACGCACGGGGCCCGCCGAGGGCACCAGTTCATTCTCCGAAACCACCTCCGCCCCGGCATTGTTCGCGGTGGCTGCGGTGCCATCGGCGGAATCGGCGTCGACCACGAGGATCTGGTCGATCAGCCCGGATTCGCTCAACAGCAGTAGTTCAGCCACCGTCTGGGCGATCGTACCGGCGCAGTTTCGGGTCGGGATGACCACCGACACCTTCCCCTGCTTCAGGGAGGCGAGGTCGCCGGCGTGGAAGTCTGTGTGCTCGAAGGTGTCTAGCATCGGGGAGGTGGAAGAAGGGACCCAAAGACTACGCACCGCGGGCGACGGGCCGATTCCCGAAGGGCCGTCGGTGGTCGGGGTCGTGAACGCGACTCCGGACTCTTTCTCCGACCGCGGCGACCGCTCGACGGCCGGTTCGATCCGGCAGGTCGAAGAACACATCGAGAACGGGGCAGACATCATCGAGGTCGGTGGCGAGTCGAACGTCACCAACCGCCCGGCGGTAAGCGCTGAAGTGGAGCTCGAGCGTGTGATCCCGGTTGTCGAAGCAGCGGTGGGGCTCGGTGCCACCGTCTCGATCGACACCTACAAGCCTGCGGTGGCCGACGGCGCCCTGGCTGCCGGGGTGGCGATCGTCAACGACATCAGCGGCAGCGACAGCGAAGCCATGCTCGAGGTCTGCGCCGCCCGGGGCGCCTGGATGGTCGTCATGCACACGGAAGTACCGCCGAAAACCCAGCGCTGGGACGAGGACCTGTACCCCGAAGGAGTCACGGCGCGGCAGCTGGAATTCTTCGAGGCGAGGCTCGAGCAGCTCGCCTCGGCCGGCATCCCGGCCGAACGGGTCGTACTCGACCCCGGCCCCGACTTCGGAAAGACGCCGAAGCAGACGGTTGATTCGCTGATCGGCATCCCGAGCCTGCTGGAACTCGGCTGCCCGGTGATGCTCGCGGTCTCACGCAAGGACTTCGTCGGTGCGATCACCGGTCGACGGCCGAGCGAGCGCGCGGCCGGAACCCTGGCGGCACTGGCGGTCGGGCTGGACCTCGGCGCAACGATCCTGAGGGTCCACGACGTCGCCGGAACGGTTGACTTCCTCAAGGTCCGCGCGGCACTGAGGGGAGAAGCCGAGGTGCCTGCCGGCCTGCGAATCGGCGAAGAGATCCGGCGCGAGGCCCCGGCCGGTGAAGTCGCCGGTGAAGCGCTTGGCTGACTCACTGCTCGCAACCCCGTGGTCGGTCGCCCTCGACCCGGCTCGTCGCGACGGCAGGATCCTCCAGACCGTCAACGAAACCGGCCGGGCCGGCGAATCCGTGCGACTGCCAGAGCAGATCGAACCGGCTCTGGCCAAGGCGCTGAGGACCGCGGGGATCGATTCCCTCTACAGCCACCAGGCCGAGGCTTTCGCCGCCGCCCGGGACGGTGGCGTCGTCGTGACCACCGCGACCGCTTCGGGCAAGTCGCTCGCTTTCAACCTGCCGGTGCTGGACTCGATAGCCCGCGACGAGAAGTGCCGGGCGCTCTACCTGTATCCGACCAAGGCCCTCGCCCAGGACCAGGCACGCGCTCTGTCAGCCCTGGATCCTCCGAACCTGCGATACGCGATCTACGACGGCGATACGCCACGGGATGAGCGACCAGCGATCCGCCGGCGCAGCAACCTCGTCCTCAGCAACCCGGACATGCTCCACATCGGAATCCTGCCCCACCACCGGAGCTGGGGAGACTTCTTCGCCAACCTCCGGTGGGTGGTGATCGACGAAGCCCACACCTACCGGGGCGTCTTCGGGTCCAATGTCGCGAACGTGATCCGCCGTCTGCGCCGGATCGCCGCGGCCTACGGGAGCGAGCCCCGTTTCATCCTCGCCACCGCCACGATCGCCAACCCCGGCGAACTGGCCGAGAGGCTGGTCGGCAGCCCGCTGCAACTGGTGGACCAGGACGGGGCGCCGCGTTCGAAGCGCGAGATCGACGTCTGGAACCCGCCGCTGGTCAATCCTGCCACGGGAGCCCGCCGATCTTCACTGGCCGAAGCCGCCGACCTTTTCGCCGACCTCATCGCGCAGGAGGTGAGGACGATCTGCTTCCTCAAGAGCCGCCGCGGGATCGAACTGATCCGCAAGTTCGCCGCCGAACGTCTGACCGCCAAAGGACGACCCGAGCTGGCCCGGAGGGTGGCTCCGTACCGGGCCGGTTACACGCCGGCCCAACGGCGGAAGATCGAATCGGACCTCGTATCAGGCGAGTTGCTCGGCGTTGTTTCGACCAGCGCGCTCGAGCTCGGGATCGACATCGGAGAGCTCGACGCGGCGATTTGCGTCACTTTCCCCGGCACAGTCGCAACGCTGAAGCAGATGTGGGGCAGGGCCGGCCGGCGCCGGGACGGGCTGGCCGTATACATCGCCGGCCAGGACGGGCTGGACCAGTACTTCTGCCGCCACCCCGAAGAGTTCCTGGAGAGGCCGGTCGAAGCGGCGATCCTCGACCACCGCTCACCCGAAATCGCAGCGCAGCACATGGTCGCCGCGGCCTTCGAGCTACCGCTGTCCCCTGAGGACGAACGCTGGTTCGGCGACGGCTTTGGCGCTGCCTCGAAGGCGCTGACCACGAGCGGCGAGCTCCGGTCCGCGGGTGGCGGTCTGGTGCCGAAGCGGCCTGGCTTCGCTGCCGCGGCGATACCGCTGCGTTCGAGCTCGGCCGAAAACGTGGCTGTCATCGATCGCGAGTCGGGCGAAGTCATCGGTACGGTCGAGTTCGGCCGGGCCTTTACGACCGTCCATCCCGGCGCCGTCTACATGCACCTCGGTCGCTCGTGGGAGGTCGAGCAGCTGGACCTCCATCAGGGGCAGGCGATCGTGCGGGCATTCGACGACGAGTGGTACACCCGACCGAAGACCGACACCGAGATCTTCATCGACGCGGTCTCCCGGACCCGAGAAGTCGCCGGCGTCGAGCTGAGCTTCGGCGAGGTCTCGGTCACCGACCGGGTAACCGGCTATCAACGCATCCTGACCGCCGACCAGGAAGCCATTGACCTGATCGACCTCGAGCTGCCCGACCAGGAGTTCCGGACGAGGGGCCTCTTCTACACAGTGCCGGACGGGTTGACCGGGCATCTGCCCCTCAACCACCTGCTCGGGGCCCTGCACGCCACCGAGCACCTCCAGATCGCTGTCCTGCCGCTGATCGCCATGTGCGACCGCTGGGACATCGGCGGGCTGTCGACCAACGTCCACGCCCAGACCGGCAGGCCGACGATCTTCATCTACGACGGGCATCCCGGAGGCATCGGCATCACGCGCCGCGGTTTCGACTGTTTCGAACAGCTGGTGCGCGATGCGGGCGGACTGGTCGGCGAATGCCCCTGTGAAGCCGGCTGCCCCTCCTGCGTGCAGGCCCCAAGTGCGGCAACCTGAACGACCACCTCTACAAGCAGGGAGCGATCGACCTGCTCGAAGCGATGGGGGCCGGCACCTCTCAGGGCGACGCTCCAGAGGGCGACGCCCGTGCTTAACGGATAGCCTTACAGGCCGCTTCGGCGAGGTAGCTCAGTTGGTAGAGCACACGACTGAAAATCGTGGTGTCGCCGGTTCGATCCCGGCCCTCGCCACTCGAAGGTGCGGGCCACTACCGGCCCTGACCGTACTCAGGCCCCGGTGGTGAGCACGACGCGGAAACGGGCGTCACCGCTCATCATGCGGGCGTATGCCGCAGCGGCGTCCTCCAGCGCGTAGGTCTCTATCGACGGGCGCACCTCCTGGAGGGCGCTGAAGCGCATCGTGTCCTCCGAGTCCTTCGACGTGCCGGAGGCATGCCCGAGAACACCCGTGCTTCCCGCGATCAGCGCGATCGGCGGAATCTGCATCGGATCCATCGAGGCACCGACGACGACCATCCTGCCCCGCGGACCCAGACCGCCTACCGCGGCGCTCATCGCCTCTGACGCAGTCACCGTGGCCAGGATCGTGCTGGCGCCGCCGAGCTCCTGAAGGGCTGCGGCGACGTCTACGGCGGTCGAATCGATGTAGTGGTGAGCTCCGAGCTGCTCGGCCAGCGGCTGCTTGTCGGTACCGCGGGCGATCGCCACCGTCTCGAAGCCCATCCGGCGCGCGAACTGCACTCCCAGGTGGCCGAGGCCGCCGATGCCGAGGACGGCGACGAGGTCGCCGGGTCTGGCGCCGCTTTCACGAAGGGCGTTGAAGGTGGTTATGCCGGCGCAGAGCAAAGGCGCGGCCTCTTCTGCCGACAGCTCCTCAGGAATCGAAGCCAGAGCGCTCTCCGGCACGATTACGTGGTCGGCGTAGCCACCGTCGATGGAGACTCCCGGGATCAGGCCGTTGCGGCAGCTGATCATGTCGCCGCGCCGGCAGGGATCGCAGTGACCGCAGTTGCCACCGAACCAGCCGACACCGACCCGCTGGCCGACCTGCCACGGGACCACGCCCTCACCGAGCGCATCGATCGATCCTGCGATTTCATGACCCGGGACCCTGGGGTACTCGATCCCGGGCATGTGTCCCTCGACCGTGAAGGCGTCGGAGTGGCAGACGCCGCAGGCCTCCACACGCACCCGGACCTCGCCGGGGCCGGGCTCGCGCAACTCACGCTCCACCAGCTCGAGCGGTTGACCCGGACCGGAAACCTGGACTGCGCGTGTCTGTGTGCTCATGGCTCTGAGTAAAGCAGTTCCGATTCGAGAGCCCACTTGCGGGATCGTTTAGGTCTCGCGCCTAGCGTTTTCTGGATGCGAAAGTCGCCGCACGCGAGGCGGTTCCTCGATCGGGTTCTCGCCCTGACCGGCCTGCTGCTCGCGGCAGCGGTTCTCGCCTCGGCGATCCTGGCGGTGACTGGCTCCGACACGGGATCGGAGCCGGTCATGCCCGAGATCGTCGCCCCGGAAAATGCCTCGGCCGAGCGGGTCGGTCCAGTGGCGGGCGGCGAACGAACCGGCACCGAAGCAGACCGTCCCATGCCGACCCGGCCGGAGGTCCAGTGGCGCGAATCGACTTCTACGGGAACGCATTCGTCGGGCCGCCTGAAGCGGGGTGTACTGCTGCCGGCGCAAGGTCCCGGGTGGCTCACCTGGGATCCGATCCTCCGACACAGCCCGAACCGGGCCTGGCGAAGGTGGGGCAGCGACCGCCTGCTGCGGACGACGCTCAGGGTTCTGCGGGAGTTCAGACGCACGCACCCGAAGGCACCGCGGATCGCCATCGGTGACCTGAGCCGACCCGAGGGCGGCGACTTCGGCCCGCAGTTCGGCTCGACCG
>CAVPWA010000013.1:0-298278 GCA_963709375.1 uncultured Solirubrobacterales bacterium | reverse complement strand
CTCCGGGACCTTGGTCTGGGAATCGGCCGGGGGGCGGATGTAGGCGCGCTCCTGGCGGGGCGGCAGCTTCATCTTCTCGTGCTTGACGCTCTCGTAGGGGATCTGGTCGAGTAGGTGGCTGATCAGGTTGAGCCGGGCGGTCTTCTTGGAATCGGTGTCAACCACGTACCAGGGGGTCTGCTTGGTATCGGTGTAGGCGAACATCTCGTCCTTGGCCTCGGCGTAGTCGACCCAGCGGGCCCTGGCCTCGATGTCCATCGGGCTCAGCTTCCACTGCTTGGCCGGATCTTTGATCCGGGCCTTGAAGCGATGCTCCTGCTCATCGTCGGAGATCGAAAGCCAGTACTTGAGCAGGATGATCCCGGAGCGCTGGAGCATGCGCTCGAAGCGTGGGGCGGAGCGCATGAACTCGTCGTACTCCTTGTCCGTGCAGAAGCCCATCACCTTCTCGACTCCGGCCCGGTTGTACCAGCTGCGATCGAAGAGAACCATTTCGCCGGCGGCGGGAAGGTGGGCGACGTAGCGCTGGAAGTACCACTGGGTCTTCTCGCGCTCGGTCGGAGTAGTGAGGGCGACGGTGCGGATCACGCGAGGGCTGGTCCTTTCGGTGATGCGCTTGATCACCCCGCCCTTGCCCGCGGTGTCCCGGCCTTCGAAGACCACCACGACCTTGGCCCCGGATTCGACTATCCACTCCTGCATCCGGACCAGTTCGATCTGGAGCTTCTCGAGTTCCTTCTCGTACTCGGACTTGCTCAGCTTCTTCGTCTTCTTTTCCCCTTTGGACATGGCGCCACAATACTCGCGGCAGGTAGTCCCGGAGAGTCAGGGCCGGTACCAGGGCCTTCGCTCCCGTTCGGCATCGGACCGCTCTCGTTCCTGGGTTTCGACCCTGATGCGTTCGAGCTGTTCGGCGATCGCACCGACCCGGGCCTGCTCACCCTCGATACCGGTCCTCCTCCGGTCCAGGTCCTCCAGCCGACGCTCGGGCCCGTAGAGAATCAGGCTGTCGCCCGGCCTGGTCGTGATGTCGAAGACAGGAGCGCCGATGAACGATCCGTTCGAGCAGACCAGTGCCAGGACTGCGACGCCTTCGGCCCGCAGGTCGAGCTCGGCCAGCGTCCGCCCGGCGATCCAGTCGTGGTCGTCGACGGCGACTTCGGCTATCCCGTAGTCCCCGCCGAGGTGAAGCAGGCGGGCCAGGCCGGAGTCGGTGACGTCCGTCCACCGGGCCAGACCGAATCCGATCGCGCGGTTCAGCAGCTGGTCGACGAGACGTGTCCGTGACAGCAGCACGAGTATCGTCAGGGCCAGGATCAGTATGCCGAGCCGCTCCAGGGTCTGCTCCCGGTCTGCGTTGGCGAAGGAAAGGATCAGGGTGGCGATAACCGTCACCAGGCCGGCGCTTCCCAGCAGCATCAGGGTCATCGCGATCCGGCGGCGCACGGGGTGGTTCACGACCATCTCGGATTCCAGCGTGGTGAATCCGGAGCCGGTCAGGGCACTTCGGGCCTGAAACCTCGAGACCTCGAGAGAGAGGCCGGTGAGCATGAAGGCGGCGGTTGCGACCCTGGCAACGAGCAGAGAGACGAGCACGACGACGATGATCGTTCCGAGCGCTAGCACCCGCGGACCGCCGATCTGTAAGCCGGGCGGCGCCCAGGGCATGTAGCGAGATCTTTCATCCGCTCTGACGATATCCCCCGGCACTGTCGGCGACCGAGTCGGGTCGAGCCTCTATGCTTTCGGCGTGTCCCGGTCCCTCCTGACTTTTCCCGCCGGACGCAGGATGCGTTGGGCCATCGTTCTGATCTGGTTCGCTGCGATATTCGCCGCGTTCAGTTTCAACATCCCCGGCAAGTTCGCCGACGCCGAGAACAACGAGTCGGTCTCGTACCTGCCCGACGACGCCGAATCTACGCGGGCGCTCGAGCAGGTCGAGAAACTGACCGACGGCGAACAGGTCGGAATCGTGATCGTCTACAGCCGCGAAGGCGGGCTCACGGACGCCGATCGAAGTCAGATCAGGTCAGACGTCGCCGAACTCAACGGCGAAGTCGAGGGGACCAGCGAGCCCTTCGCGCTGGCCCAGGTTTCCGAGGACGGATCGGCCGCACTCGTCCTGTCCAGCATCGAGTCGACCGGCGAGGCGGAGACCGTGCTCGACCCGGTCAACGACATCCGGGACAGGGTCAGCGGCAGCGAAGGCGGTCTCGAAGTCGCCGTCACCGGTGCCGCCGGCTACGCCGCCGATTCGATCGAGGTATTCGAATCGATCAACGGCACACTGTTCGCCGCCGCCTTCACGCTGGTCTTCATCCTGCTGGTGCTGATCTACCGTTCGCCGTTCCTGCTCTGGTTCCCGCTGCTGGCGGTCGGCTTCGCCGAGATCCTCAGCCGGGCGATCGGCTTCGGCCTCTCGGAGACGGGGGTCACCGTCAACGGTCAGTCCTCCTCGATCCTCTCTGTCCTCGTGCTCGGAGCGGGTACCGACTACGCGCTGCTGCTCATCGCGCGATACCGCGAGGAATTACGTCGCCATCAGAGTCGCACCGAGTCGATGGAGATCGCCCTTCGCGGCGCCGGGCCGGCGATCCTCGCCTCCGGCGGCACGGTGATCGCAGCGCTGCTCTGCCTTTCGCTGGCCGAACTCAACTCGACTGCCAGCCTCGGCCCGATCGGGGCGATCGGCATAGCCTCGGCGATGCTGGCGATGCTGACCCTGCTGCCTGCGATGCTGGTCATCTTCCCCCGCGGGATCTTCTGGCCGAAAGTCCCCCGTTTCGGCACTGAGGGAACAGACGCCGAGCACGGCCCCTGGCGCCGGCTCGGTGACCGCACCGCGCGCAGTCCGAGGCGGGTCTGGATCGGAGCCCTGGCGGTGCTACTGGTGATGTCGGCCGGCCTGCTTGCCTACGACGACAGCCTGACTTCCTCGGGTGGCTTTCGTGAGGACGTCGAAGCAGTTCAGGGCGAGAACCTGATCGCCGAAGTCCTTCCCCGGTGGCGCCAATGTGCCGACCGAAATCGTGGTCGCAGATCCAGCGAAGGCCGCGGCCGTGGCGCGGGCCGTGGCTCAGGTCGACGGTGTGGCAGTGGTCCGGCCCGCGGCGGAAGGGGACAGCGGCGTGCTTCTCAGCGCCGTGCTGGAGCCCGAGGCGTACTCGACCGAGGCTTTCGCGCTGATCGACCCGATCCGCGAGGCGACGCAGGAGGCGGGAGGCCCCGATGCACTGGTAGGTGGCGGCACCGCCGTCGAGTTCGACATCCGTGAGGCCAACAAACGTGACGTCAGGGTCGTGGTGCCACTCGTCATCCTCGTCGTATTCCTGATCCTCGTTGCGCTGCTGAGGGCGATCGCGGCGCCGATCCTGTTGATCGGCACCGTGCTGGTCAGCTTCTTTGCGGCGCTCGGTGTCGGTGTACTGGTCAGCGACTGGGTATTCGGATTCCCCGGTACGGACCCGTCGTTACCGCTGTTTGCTTTCGTCTTCCTCGTCGCCCTCGGCATCGACTACAACATCTTCCTGATGGCCCGGGTACGCGAAGAGACCGTCAGGTACGGCACCCGCGAGGGGATGCTGCGTGGCCTGGCCGTGACCGGCGGGGTCATCACTTCGGCAGGGATCGTGCTGGCAGGCACCTTCCTCGTACTGTCGGTGCTTCCGCTTGTATTCCTCACCACCCTGGGCATCACCGTCGCGTTCGGAGTCCTGCTGGACACCTTCCTCGTCCGGTCGGTACTGGTGCCGGCCCTGACTCTCGACATCGGACCGCGTGTCTGGTGGCCGTCGAGGCTCTCGAAAGAGGCGCCCCACGAGGCGGAGGACGGCCCCGAGACCGATCGATCCGTCTCGCAATAGGGAATTCCGGTGGCCAAGGTCAGGTAACCTCGGCACCCTCCGAACCGATTCGACGAAAGGCCGTCTGTCAAATGAAGCTTTATGTCTGCTGGGGAACTTTCGAGGTTCCGTTTCACGAGCATCCTTGCCGCAAGGCGCTTCTCTCACTCCAGGAGGCTGGCTTCGAGCCCGAGGTGATCAAGGCCCGTGGCCTCGGCCCGCTGCCGATGGCGGCTCAGACCTCGACCCGCAAACTGGTCAACGAGAAGACGGGAAGCCCCTGGGTGCCCGCACTCGAGACCGACGACGGCGAGTGGATCAGCGGCTCCGATGAGATCGTCGAATGGGCCGCCGGCCAGGCAGCGACAGCCGCGTGAACTCAAACGCTTTGCGCTAGATTCGAACCATGCAGCCGCTGATCGCCATGACCGCCTATGAATTTGCCCTCTGGCTTCACATCCTCGCTGCCGTGATCGGCCTCGGAGCCACTTTCGCGACCGCCATCCTCTCGCCGGTCGCGATGGGAATGGACGCCAGGCACCTGCCCTTCGTGCACAGGGTCCAGGTGGCGGTCAACCGCTACATGGCGGGGCCCGGACTGCTGGTTATCTTCCTGTCCGGCATCTACATGCTGATCGACGGCGACTGGGAATTCGGTGCAGCCTGGGTCAGCGCTTCTTTTCTGATCGTCTTCATCCTCGGCGGGATGCAGGGCGGCTACTTCATCCCGACCGACCGAAAGCTCGAGGCGATTGCCGTTGCCGACATCAAGGCCTCTGGCGATGGTCCCGTCAAGCTGTCGGAGGAATACCTCGCGAAGGCGAAGACCGAGGCCAGACTGGGCGGCCTCGCAGGATTTCTCGTCGTCATCGCCGTCTACCTGATGATCACCAAGCCCGGCCTCTAGCCCCTTGGATGCTTCGGTGAGCCTGGTCGTCGCGGCGGCCGTCGCCGTGGTCATGTGCGGCTTCTGGCTTCTCAGTCTTCGGCTGCAGGACGCGTCGATCGCCGACGTCGCCTGGGGGCTGGTATTCGTCACGATCGCCTGGGTCGGATTCTCGCTCGGCGAAGGCGAGCCGGCCATGTTCCTGGCCGCCGTGATGACCACCGCCTGGGGTCTGCGGCTCGCGGTTTACATCGGACTCCGGAACTCCGGCCACGGCGAAGACCGTCGCTACGCGGCGATGCGATCCCGCAGGCCAGGGTATTTCTGGATCTGGTCGCTCTTCGGCGTCTTCCTGCTTCAGGGCCTGCTCGCGATGATCGTCTCCCTGCCGCTCCAGTCACTGGCCGTTTCGGACAACGGGGCGATCGGGATCGTCTGCCTCGCCGGAGTCGGGATCTTCCTTTTCGGACTGGGTTTCGAAACGATCGGCGATGCGCAGCTGAGTGCATTCCGGCGCGACCCCGCCAGCCGGGGAGAGGTAATGGACGCCGGTCTCTGGCGTTATACCCGGCACCCGAACTACTTCGGTGACGCGGTTGTCTGGTGGGGGCTCTGGCTGGTTGCAGTGGGCGCCGGCGCCGGCCTGTGGACGGCACTGGGCCCGGCCCTGATGACCTTCCTGCTGCTCAGGGTCTCCGGCGTGGCGATGCTCGAATCCGACATCGCGGAGCGACGCCCCGGCTACGTCGCCTATGTGGAGCGAACGAGCGCCTTCTTCCCCAAGCCGCCTTCACGCTGACCTTTCGCCGATCGCACCTCATGCCGTTCGGATGACGTCCCTCCCCGGGGCGCGGGTAGGATCGGTGAATGGCGAAAGCGAAAAAGAAGGCAAAGAAGAAGACAGCGAAACCGCTACGTGCATCGAAGGCTCGGAGAAGCCGAAGTGCCTGATGCCGAAGCCCACGTCGAAGAGGGCAGGGCGCGAGGCAAGGCAGCGCGCAAACTGGTTCCGCGCTCTTCGCTCGCCGACCTGCCCCTGCCTGCGGACCGCCCCGATCCGGTCGCCCAGCTCGAGGCGCAGGCCGAGTCGCGTGTCGCCGAGCTGATCCCGCTGCGCTACGGTCGGATGCTGGTATCGGCCTTCACCTTCTATCGAGGTGCGGCCGCGATCATGGCATCCGACCTGTCCCGCAGTCCGGTCACGGGGATCAACGTCCAGGCCTGTGGTGACGCCCATCTCTCGAACTTCGGCTACTTCGCCTCACCGGGACGACGGCTCATCTTCGACGTGAACGATTTCGACGAGACCCTGCCCGGACCGTGGGAGTGGGACGTCAAGCGACTCGCAGCCAGTTTCGAGATCGGCGCAAGAGACCGCGGTTTCAAGAAAGTCGATCGCCGTCGGGTGGTGCTCACGGCGGCCCGCCAGTACCGCGAAGCGATGAGGGAGTTCTCCGAGATGGGCAACCTCGATGTCTGGAACGCACACGTTGACGTCGAAGACCTTCATCGGAGCGCTACGGTGACCGGTTCGGCAAGAAATTCAGACGAGCTTTCGAAAAGAACGTGACCAAGGCTCGCGGCAAGGACAGGCTCAAGGCCTTCTCGAAGCTCACCCACGTGGTCGACGGCAAGCTGAGGATCATCAACGATCCGCCGAGCGTTCTGCCGATCGACCACGTCGCATCGGACGTCGAGCCGGCCGAGCTGGACGACCGGGTCAGGGCGGTCATCGCCTCCTATCGCGAATCGCTGAGCCCCGACCGGCGGGTCCTGCTCGACACCTATGAGTACGTGCATGCCGCCGTCAAGGTCGTCGGCGTGGGAAGCGTCGGCACCAGGGCCTGGATGATCCTCCTGGTCGGCCGGGATGCCGGTGACCCGCTTTTCCTGCAGCTGAAGGAGGCACAGCAGTCGGTGCTGGAGCAGTACACCGCGCCGAGCCGCTACGCGAAGCAGGGCCGCCGGGTGGTCGAAGGCCAGCGGTTGACCCAGACGGTGAGCGACATCCTTCTCGGCTGGACGAAGGTCGAGGGTCTCGACGGGGTCGAGAGGGACTTCTACGTGAGGCAGCTGTGGGACCAGAAAGGCTCGGCCCGGATCGACAAGATGAACCCGGACGCCATGGAGCTCTACGCGCGGATCTGCGGTGCCGTGCTCGCCAGGGCCCACGCCCGTACCGGCAACCGTTTCGCGATCGCCGCCTACCTCGGCAAGAGCGATACTTTCGACCGGGCGATCGGCGACTTCGCGGTTGCCTATGCAGACCAGAACGAGCTGGACTATCAGGCGATGCTGGATGCGGCGGCCGACGGGCGGATCGAGGTCCAGCCCTCGGACCGTTGATCCAGAGGTGAGCGGAGGGGAAGGAGAAGGGCGGCGGCGGGTCCCTCCGGGCCCGAGACAGAGGCTGTCCGCGGTGGCCTGCGTATTGCTGCTGTTCCTTGCCGGGCTGGTTCTTGCGGTGGTGAGCGTGAGCTCGTTTCCCTGGGGGCTGGTGCTCATGGTGTCGCTGATCCTCGCGGCTGCCGCGGCCTGGTACGGACTACTCGGCGCCGGCCCGGCCAGGTGGCTCGGTCTGGCCCTGGCCGCGCTGGTCCTGGTGCTGACCGCCATTGCGATGCTGCTCTACGGCGAGGGTTTTACCGGAGCACTCGTCGTACTCGGGCTGCTCGCACTGGCTTCGCTGGCCGGACGGCAGGCGTTCCGCATAAGGAGCCCGCTGCCACCGGCGCCCGCACCGGCCAGGTCGGTCCTGTTTCTCAACCCGAAGTCGGGCGGCGGCAAGGCCAGGCAGTTCGACCTTGCCGGAGAGGCTCGCAGGAGGGGTATCGAACCGGTCGAGCTCGGGCCGGATGACGACCTCGACCGGCTGGTGCGCGACGCGGTGGCCGGCGGAGCGGACGGCCTGGCGATGGCAGGCGGCGACGGTTCGCAGGCGGTCGTCGCTTCGGTTGCCGCCGAGTTCGACCTGCCCTACGCCTGTATTCCGGCGGGTACGCGCAACCACTTCGCGCTCGACCTGGGTGTGGACCGGGACGACTGTGTCGGCGCGCTCGACGCCTTCGTCGACGGCGGATACCGCAAGGTAGATCTGGGACGGGTGAACGGCAGGGTCTTCGTCAACAATGTTTCACTCGGGCTCTATGCCGAGGCGGTCCAGCGCAAGGGCTACCGCGAGGCGAAGCTGCGCACGCTTATCTCCACCGTTCCCGATCTTCTCGGGCCGGACGGCGATGGGATGAACCTGACCTGGACCGGACCGAGCGGCCGGGAACACAGTTCGGGCGTGGCGATCCTCGTCTCCAACAACCAGTACCGGCTCGGACGGGCGATCGGCTCCGGGACCCGTCCCCGGATCGACGACGGCCTGCTGGGCGTCACGGTGGCCGCCAGCCCGCGGCGGCGGTGCGTCGGCCCAGGCGCCGTGGCGGGAGTGGTCGGCCCCGGAGTTCGAGGTGCGCTCGGACGATCCCGTGCCGGCCGGGATTGACGGCGAGGCCGCGACCCTGAAAGCGCCGCTCGCCTTTGAGATCATCCCCCGGGCGTTGACCGTGCACGTCGCCAGACAGCATCCGGGTGCATCGCCTTCGGCTTCGATGCCGGAGGGGATTCTCGCCGGGCTCGGGGCGCTGCTCGGCATTGCGGCGGGAAGGCATCCGTGAAGCCCGAAGAAACCGAACCGGCGGCTTCGATCCTGGAAGAGCTGGCGCGGCTCGACCTGGCCGTCTACACGGCGGTCGCTTCATCACCTACACCCTCACTGGACAGCGCACTGCGAAGGCTTTCGCATGCGGCAGACCGTTCACGGATATCACTCTCCATCGCCGGCGGGCTGGTCCTGTTCGGGGGTTCCGCGGGGAGGAGGGCTGCCGCCCGCGGGGTCGCTTCGATCGCGGTCACCTCGGCCGTGATCAACGGGCTGGTCAAGCCGCTGGCAAGGCGAAGGCGACCAGACCGGACGGCGGCTGCGGTACCGGAGTCGAGGCATGTGGAGATGCCCCGGTCCCATTCATTTGCTTCGGGCCACTCGGCCGCGGCATTCGCCTTCGCAGCGGGTGCCGGCCGAACGCTTTCGTGGACGGCCCCGCCCCTGACCGTACTGGCCTTCATGGTCGGCTATTCGAGGGTCCACAGCGGAGTCCATTACCCCGGTGACGTGATCTTCGGATCGCTCTGCGGTGTGGCGCTCGCGGAGTTGACCAATCAGGCTCTCGACCGGGCCTGAAGTCGCGATTCAGTCGAGGGCGGCGCGGGCGGCGGCCACTCTGGCGACCGGGATCCGGTAGGGGGAGCAACTGACGTAGTCGAGGCCGGCCGTGTGGAAGAACTCGACGCTGGCCGGGTCGCCACCGTGCTCGCCACAGACCCCGAGGGAGAGCCCGGGCTTGGCCGAGCGCCCCTTGGTCGCCGCGATCCGGACCAGACCGCCGACGCCGTCGATGTCGATCGTTTCGAAGGGGCTTCCGGGCACCAGACCCTGCGCGAGGTACTCGGGCAGGAAAGCCCGTTCCGCGTCGTCTCGCGAGAGGCCGAGCGCGGTCTGGGTCAGGTCGTTGGTGCCGAAGCTGAAGAAGTCGGCCTTCTCGGCGATCTGCTCTGCCACGAGACAGGCCCGTGGCAGCTCGATCATCGTCCCGATCGGGACCTCGAGCGTCGTGCCGGCCTCGTCGAAGACCTCCTTGAGCGCCGCTTCCACCGACGTCCTGAGTATCTCGAGCTCGGTTTCGTAGGCGATCAGCGGCAGCATGATCTCGACCTTGGGGGTGGGCCCGTCGGCGGCCACGTCGAGCGCCGCCCGGGCGATCGCCTTGGCCTGCATCTCGAAGAGTCCGGTGAGGATCAGCCCCAGTCGCGAGCCGCGGGTGCCGAGCATCGGGTTGACCTCCTGGAGGTCGCGGGCGACAGCGAGCCGCGTCTTGGCCCTTCCGGCCGCCTTGCGGTCGCCGCGGTCGCGGGCGTCGTTGAGCGCACGTTCGAAGGTGCTGACCGGGATGAACTCGTGGAGCGGCGGGTCGAGCAGCCGGATCGTCACCGGCAGGTCCTCCATGACCTCCAGCAGCTCGCGGAAGTCCTTGCGCTGGATTTCGCCGAGGCGTTCCAGGCCGTCCTCGTACTCGGCCGCCAGCGGCCCGGCCTTCGCGCTCTCGTCGTGGAGGCGCTCGCGCCGGGCGAGTTCCCCGGCGATGAACATTTCGCGGACCATGATTTCCCGGTCCTCGCCGAAGAACATGTGCTCCGTGCGGCAGAGTCCGATGCCCTCGGCGCCCATGTCGCGTGCGTGGCGGGCGTCTTCGGCGGTATCGGCATTGGCCCTGACCCCGAGCATGCGGATCTCGTCGGCCCAGCGGAGGACCTCCTCGAAGTACTCGTCGATCTCCGGCCTGACCAGGTCGACCTCGTCGGCCGTGACGATGCCGGTGGACCCTTCGATCGCGATCCGGTCGCCCTCGCGCAGGACCCGGTCGCCGATCGTCAGCGTGCCGCGTTCGGGGTCGATCTTCATCTCGGAGGCCCCGACCACACAGGGACGTCCCATCCCTCGGGCCACGATTGCCGCATGAGAGGACTTGCCACCCTGAGCGGTGAGGATGCCGCGCGCCGCGTGGAAACCGGCCACGTCGTCGGCCGAGGTGAAGAGCCGGACCAGGATCGTATCCTCGCCCTCATCGGCCAGGTTCTGGGCGGCCTTGGCGGTCAGGGCGATCGTGCCCGATGCCGCGCCGGGTGACGCGGGCACACCGCGGGTCAGCTCCTCGAACTCGGCGTCGGGTGCGAAAGCGGGGTGGAGCAGGGCGGTCAGGCTCGAGGGCGGGATGGTGCGGAGCGCGTGCTCGCGGGAGAGCAGCCCTTCGCTGACCGCGTCGCAGGCGAAGCGGACCGCGGCTTTGGCGTGGCGCTTGGCTCCGCGGGTCTGGAGGATGTAGAGGCGACCGTCCTCGATCGTGAACTCGATGTCCTGGATGTCTCGGTAGTGGGCCTCGAGTTCGGCCAGGCTCTCGATCAGCTCGGCGTGCATCTCGGGCATCTGGCGGTGCAGGTCGTCGAGGTCCTCGGTATTGCGGATTCCGGCGACCACGTCCTCGCCCTGCGCGTTGAGCAGGAAGTCGCCGAGGGGTTCGGGAGCGGCCGTGGTCGGGTCGCGCGTGAACGCCACTCCCGAGCCGGACTGCTCGCCCATGTTTCCGAAGACCATGCGCTGGACCGTGACCGCGGTGCCGAGACCGTCGGGGATGCCGTTGAGCCGCCGGTAGGTGACCGCCCGGTCGTTGTCCCAGGAATCGAAAACGGCGCGAACGGCCTGGATCAGCTGGGAGTGCGGGTCCTCCGGGAAAGGCTCGCCGGTGTGTCGTTCGAAGATCTCGAGATAGCGCGATACGAGTTCGCGCAGGGCCGACTCGTCGAGCTCGCTGTCGATCTCGACTCCGCTTCGATGCCTGGCGGCGACCAGGGCGTCTTCGAAGGCCATGGCCGGGACTCCGCGCACGACCTCGGCGAACATCTGTATCAGGCGACGTCGCGAGTCCCATGCCAGGTGCGAGTCTCCGGTCTGACGGGCCAGCCCTTCGACCGAGCGCTCGTTGAGGCCCAGGTTCAGCACCGTGTCGAGCATGCCCGGCATCGAGACCGGCGCGCCCGAGCGAACCGAGACCAGCAGCGGGTCCTCGGGGTCGCCGAGGACCTTGCCGGACTCCTCCTCGAGCACACGAAGCGCGTCGTGTATCTGCTGGTCGAGCCCCTCGGGCATCTCGCCGCCCTGCTCGCGGTACTTGACGCAGGCCGCGGTGGTGATCGTGAAGCCGCCCGGCACCCGATCGGCTCCGAGGACCTGGGTCATCTCGGCGAGGTTGGCGCCCTTGTTGCCGAGCAGCGCCCGCATCTCCGCCGTGCCGTCGGCAAAGCCGATGACCCAGGGCCGTTTCTCGGGAGTCGTCGCGAGGGGTTCCAAGGTCCGTATTCATATTGGTTTTTCAACCTCAATAGTCTGTTGGTCGTGAAGGAGGACCTGAAGATCCGTGGCTACACAGTGGGCCAGTTCCCCAACCTGCCCCTGGCCCTCGCCCTGCTGGGTCTGGTCGCGAGCTGGATCCTCTCTTCCGGGTCGACCGGATACGCGCTTGCCAGGGCCGTCTTCTACGTCGGACTGGCGGTCTGGGCCTGGCTCGAGCTGAGCGACGGAGTCAACGGTTTCCGCCGCGTGCTCGGGGCCGCGCGGCCTGCTCTTCGTGCTCGTCTCACTGACCGGCGACCTCGACTGAAGGCGCAACAAGCGCCTACCGCGAGCGTTATGTTGGTACGGCGCGGGGCGGGGAGGACCGATTCGCGCGACGACCTTGGAGGGGATGGGAATGTCCGAGCACCACACTTACGCTGCCACTCGAAGCGGCTCATTCAGCCTGAAGTCCGTGGCGCTGGCCCTTCTGGCGGTGCTGGCCATGGCCGGTGCCTGGTCGGCGGCCGACGCGCAGGCGAAGAACAAGAAGGCGCGGCCGAACATCGTCCTGATCCAGGCCGACGACGCCATCGTCAGCGACCTCAGGTACATGCCGAACGTCAGGCGGCTGATGAAGCGAGGCGGGACGGACTTCTCCAACTACTTCGTCTCCTATTCGCTTTGCTGCGTCGCCCGGACGACGCTGCTGACCGGTCAGTTCGCCCACAACCACGGCGTGCTCAGCAACTTCAGTAACAACGACGGCGGCTACTACAAGTTCCGCGACCTGCCCGGCAGGCGCAGCCAGAAGAACTCCCTCGGGCCGTGGCTGAAGCGGGCCGGTTACCGCACGGCCCTGGTCGGCAAGTACCTCAACGAATACGGCGCTCTCGACCGCACCGAGGTCCCGCCGGGCTGGAACCGCTGGGTCGGCCTGCTCGACAACTCGACTTACGACTACTACAACTACGCGCTCAACATCGACGGCAAGGTCCGCTACTACGGGGACCCTGAGTACGCGAAGGCGCAGCTGGACCTCGCGACCTCGGTGATCAACGATCCGGCGACCAGCTTCTTCGACCTGCTCAACAAGTTCCAGACGGTCTTCCAGCCCTACGACTACTTCGGCTGGCAGAGGGAGAAGGACTACACGATGGACGTCGGCGGAACCTTCGCGGCGAAGTTCGTGAAGAATTCGGCTCCCCGCCGCAGACCGTTCTTCCTCTACTACGCCCCACCCGGCCCGCATGCCGAGGATACGAATCACGTACAGGGATTCCGGCCCGGTGCACCGGAACCGGACCCGCGACCGCCGGCCAGGTACGCGAACACCTTCGACGACGTCGAGCTGCCGACACCGCCCTCCTTCAACGAGGCCGACATCTCCGACAAGGAGACGAATCTCAGCGGCCTGCCGCTGCTCGGCGCGGCCCAGATCGAGGAGATCACCGACAACTACCGCGGACGGCTCGGCGCGGTCAAGGCCGTCGACGACCAGGTCGCGAAGATCGTCAAGCAGGTGCGAAGGGCCGGCGAAATGAAGAACACGTACTTCATCTTCAACTCCGACAACGGCTACCTGCAGGGCGAGCACCGGCTGCGCGGCTCGAAGTTCCTTCCCTACGAGAACTCGATCCGCGTCCCGACGCTTATCAGCGGACCCGGGGTCAGGAAGGGCCGGACCAGGGCGGGCAACTCGACCGACGCCGACCTCGCCCCGACCATCCTCGACATGGCCGATGTGAAGCCGGGCCGGGTCATGGACGGCGTATCGCTGTTGCCGGCGGCCAAAGGCAAGCGGCGCATCCCGAAGCGCGACATCCTGCTGCAGGCATTGAGGCCGCTGCTGAAGTTCCCCACCCCTTACACCGCCTACGACCTGCCGTTCTACGGGGTAAGGACGCACCGCTTCAAGTACCTGCACTGGTCCTTCGACGCGGTCGAGCTCTACGACCTGAAGAACGACCCCGACGAACTGGTCAACCTGGCCGACGAACCGGCCTGGGCCGGCAAGGTGGCCGAGCTCGAGGCGGTTGCGAAGCGGCTCAGCGAGTGCCGCGGCTCGGCCTGCCGGTAACCGGGTAGGATCGCGATCCGATGAGTACGCCGACGATCGATCCGACCGCCGAGCAGATCGCGGAGCTGGCATCCTCGAGCGACGAAGGAGCGATCGCCATGCTCAACCTGCTGCGCTTTCGGGATCAGGCGCTGGAGCCTGATTCTCACCTGAGCGGTGCCGAGGCCTACGGCATCTACAGCCAGGCAGTTGTGCCGTTCCTCGAGGCCGCGGGTGGAAAGGTGCTCAGCGCAGTCCACTGCGGGCAGAGCGTCATCGGCCCGGCCGAGCCGGAGTGGCACATGGCGATCACTGTCGAGTACCCGTCGCGCCAGGCCTTCATCGGCATGGTCAGCGATCCGGCCTACCAGGAGATCACCGTTCACCGTACGGCCGCGCTGGCCGACAGCCGTCTGGTGCTCTCGACGAAGCTCGCGTGAGCGCTTCCTACTGGCCACAGCCCTGGACCTGCGAAGACGGCGGACCGCGTCGGTGGGGCGACTGCCGGCGACGGCCAGTCCGGACTCGACATCAGGCCGGGCGAGAGGCTTCGGGTCGAGGCCAGGACCGACGCCTACGCCTGCGACATGTTGATCCGCCGAGAGCCGGGAGAGCTCTTCGCGCTGCGGCACACGATGCCGACCGGTGGCGACCCGCTGGCCGGGGAGGTGGAAGCCTGGGTCGAGAGGCTCGATCCGCGCACGCTCGCGGTGCTCGCCTCTTCGCCGCGGTTGCCTTCGGGACGATTCTGGCCCGGCGGCATCGCCGCGCATGCGAACGGCGAGATCCACATGGTTTTCGGCAACTCGGCCCACCGGCTCACTTCCGATCTCCGAAGGCTGAAGTCGCGAAGGCTGCCGGTAGACCGTCCCTACAACTCTTTCGTGCTGCTGGACGGTGGCGAGCTGGTGAGCAAGGACTGCGACGCACCGGCCGGAACTGCTCCCGTCGACGGTCTCGGTGCTCGACCCGGAGAGCCTCGAGTCGCTGGTTCCGGAGCTCGAACTCCCCGAACCGAGCATCGCCCGGCTTTCGTCCGACGGCGAGAGCGTCATCGCGGTCGGTACCGAGACCGTCTTCCGGCTGCACTTCGACCGCGAAGGCGGTCGGCTCGAGATCGACGACACCTGGAAGCCCCGCTACGGACCGGCACCGGGGCGGACCTACGGCTGGGATCCCGGTGATCACCGACGAGCACGTCTTCTGGATGGACCAGGGCCGGAACTCGACCGACTGGTCGATGGTCGGTACCGGTGAAGCCCCGGCACCGGTCAGGCTGTGGTGGGCGCGGATCGACGATCCGCAGGCCCTGCGCTCGGTCGAGATCAGCGGCCTGCCGTTCGGCACTGAATCCAACCCGCCGGCCTGGGATCCGGTCAACCGGACCGTGGTCGCCTACGACGCCGGCAACGCCGTGCTGCGGGCCTGGAGGATGGACGGCGACGAACTGGTGCCCCTCTGGCGCCGCGACCGCTTCGCGCATGCCGGCCACCTGGTGATCTATCCGGATACACGCGAGCTCGTCGCCCAGGACTGGAAGGGCCGGGCAGCACTGCGGCAGCCGACGGTCAGGAGGCTCACGCGGCCTGCGCTCAGGAGGATGGGCAATTCGGCGAAGGCCCGCCGGCTCTCGCGGCCGCTCGGAACCGACCAGCTCGTCGTGCTCGACCTCGACAGCGGAGCCGACAAGGCCCGGGTCGCCGTGCCGTCGGCCAGCCAGGCCTTCCTCTTCCCGGCACCGGGCTTCGATCGCGACTTCTACTACCAGTCGATGACCACGATCGCAAGGGTGGCCGTGGTGTGAGCCCGGGCCGCTACTTCGCGGCCCCGCCGGGTTTATCCTTGCTGCAGGGCTTGCCGCACCGGACTCCCTGTCCTCTCTCGTAAGAACTTCACTCATGCCGGACGGTGACCGGCGGAAACGGAAGCAGGCTTGAAGCAGCAACGTCGCACCGTGATCGAGGCCGGGTTCCGTCCGGTTGCGCTGCTCGTTTCTGTCGCGCTGCTCGCTTTCGGCTTCGTCACAGCTTCGGGCGCTCAGGCCCGCGATGGCGGGTCGGGCGCCGCGGCGGATCTCGCGAGCCAGCTTCTGCCTCTTCGGGGCGGCAACGCTGAGGCGATCGAGAGCGCCAGACAGGTAGATCTCACGATTTCCCGGGCCGAGCGTGTACTCGTTCAGGTTTACGTCTCCGGTCCGGCCGAGGCTGCGGTCCAGCGACTGCGCGACGCCGGAATGTCAGTCAAGGCGACGGCTGACGAGCCGGTGCCGGTCGTCGAAGGCTGGGTCAAGGCGACCGCCCTGACCTCGGTCGCCCGGCTCGCCCTCACCGACGCCGTCGTGCCGGTGATGGCAGGCGGCAGCGACGTCGGCTCGGTCCAGTCCGAAGGCGTCGCCGCTCATCGCATTCCTCAGGCCCTCGGGTCGGGCGCCGGCAACGGAAACGGGGTGGACGTAGGCGTCGTATCTACTTCGATCGACCAGCTGGGCGGCGGTATCTCGGATTCACAGGCCACCGGAGACCTGCCGGCAACGGTCACGGTCCTGAAGGACGACCCGGGTGCCGGCGACGACGAAGGTCGCGCGATGGCCGAGATCATCTTCGACGGAGCTCCGGAAATCGACAGCATCCTTTACGCATCCGGCACCGCGGCCGGGCCGGCAGACAAGGCCGACTCGATCGACCGGCTTGTCGCCAACGGCGCCGAAGTCATAGCCGACGACATCTTCTGGCTGAACGAGCCGTTCTTCCAGGACGGCGTAATCTCGCAGGCCGTCGACCGCGCCCGTGCCGCCGACGTCACCTACATAGCTTCGGCCGGAAACCGCGCCCGGCAGAGCTGGGAGGGAACCTACGACGGACCGGTGGCCAATCCGGGATTCCATGACTTCGATCCCGGTCCTGGTCAGGACGAGGTTCAGACCCTGGCGACGATCGCGAACGGTGGATTCATCCAGCTCGTGGCCCAGTGGGACGAGCGTTGGGGCGGGGCCGAAACCGACCTCGACTTCAAACTGGTCGAGCCCGACGGAGGCCCGCTCCCGTGTTTCGTGGCAGCGGACCAGCCGGGCGCGAACCCGAGCGGCGGGCTGGACGACAATCCGGCGTCCGGCCTTCCTATAGAAATCTTCTCCTGGGCCAACAGCTGCGACGCCGGCAACGTTGAAGTCGCTCTGAAGATCGAGCGGTTCTCCGGCACCACCTCCCCGTTCATCAAGTACATCGCCAGAGGAAGCTTCGGCAGCTTCAACCCCGAGTACAAGACCGACTCGAATACGATCAACCCGGATGCCGCTTCAGCGGAAGGAGCGCTGACGGTCGCCGCGGTCGACGCGGCAGACCCGGGACTCGACACCCCACAGCCTTACAGCTCGCGCGGCCCGAATACACGGCTCTTCGACAAGGACGGGGTGCGACTGCCCGGCCCCCAGGTGCGGCTGAAGCCGGAACTCGCCGCTGCGGACGGGGTGAGCACCACTGTCCCGGGCTTCGATCCGTTCTTCGGCACCAGCGCTGCCGTGCCGAGCGCCGCGAGCATCGCGGCGGTCCTGAGGTCGAGCAACCTCAACGCCTCTGCCGAGGAGATCGAGCGGGTGATGACCGATCCGGCCAACGCGATCGACTGCATCGAGAGCGCACTGGTTCCCGACCCCGACTGCGGCGCAGGATTCCTGCTCGCCGACCGCGCCTTTTCGGCACTCGACTTCACCGCCCCTGACACCACCATCAACACCGGGCCCTCAGGCACCATCAATGTCGACGAGGCCACCTTCACCTTCGCCGGCAACCCGGCCTCTGAGACAGCCAGGATCCAGTGTCGAATCGACTCGGAGCCCTTCGCAGACTGCACTTCGCCGAAGACCTTCACCGGCCTCTCGGATGGCCCCCACACAGCCACCTTCAGGGCTGAAGACGCAGCTGGAAACCGGGATCCGAGCCCGGCCACGAGAGACTTCACAGTCGATGCAATCGCTGACAGGGCCAGGATCAGCAAGGTCAAGGTGAACGGCCCCAGAAAGGTCAAGAAGGGCAAGAAGGCCACCTACAAGGTCAAGATCTCGAACTCCGGCACTATCGGGGCAACGGGGGTGAGGCTCAAGGTCAGTGGCAGGGGCGTGAGCTTCAAGACGTCGGTCGGGAAGATCGCCGCGGCAAAGACCAGGACCGTCAAGGTCAAGCTGAAGCCGAAGAAGCCGGGCAAGGTCAAGGCATCCTTCAAGGTGACATCCAAGAACGCCGGCGGCAAGACCGTGAAGAAGAGGATCAAGGTCAGGAAGCCGCGCTAGCGGGTCCGCTGAGCGGGCAGTTTCTCCTCGAGGAAGGATGCCAGCGCCGGCCCGGTGCTGCGGTCGATCACGTTGAGGGCAGCCACGCCGGTCATCTTCTCGATCAGGCGGATTCCCGCTTCGGTGCTGGTGGCGCGTCCGGAGACCAGGTCGGGTTTCTTACCGAAGGCCTCGATCACCCCGAGCACGGCGTAGGGGTCGGAGGCGCAGAGGATCGTCAGGCTGACCCGTTCGGCGAGCACCTCCATCGCGACATCTCCGCAGTATGGCTCCAGCGGTGAGGCTCCGGCTTCGACGATGACGACGTCCGGGTCCGATCCGGCCAGTTTCGAACAGAGCAGGTTGAGGCTGTCTTCGTATTCGTCGGCAGGCACGACGGTGGACGGCAGACCGACATCGACGAAGTCCATGATCGGATCGGCCCCGGCCCCCTCCATCGCGAGAATGTCGCGCAGCCGGCCGACCCCGGTGACCTTGGCTCCGGCGACCCGGCGTCCCATCGCGACGAGTTCCCGTACCGCCGCGACGGCGGCCACGGTCTTGCCGGAATCCATCGAGGTCCCGATGATCAGGATCACGGGTGCCTCGAGCCTTGCTCCGCCGGCAGGTGTGACGAAGTCCTTCATCCGGCAGGCTTTCCCTTCGCGGCAGGCATGGCCCACGTAGCGCATGTTTGCCAGCTCGGCGCTCTGCAGTGAGGCCGACGTGCAGACCCCGAGAACCCCCGCGGCGGTCAGCGTCTGCATCTCGAGGTCATCGCCGATTTCGCGCCAGTCTCCGACCACCTCCAGCGTCGCCGCGCGTGTTCCTAGCGCGCCGATCATCCGGTCTCCGGGGAACATCTCGAGCAGGTTGCCATCGGCGGTCTCCACCCCGTAGGAGTCGGGGCCGACATCCAGCATTTCGACGACCAGGTAGTCGCCGCGAGACCACTGCTCGCGGGGCAGCGGCTCGAATTCGGGAAGCCGGCGGTCGAAATCACTTATCCGGGTGAGGCTGGGCAGGATCATCCGGCTCTCGCGGACCGGCTCCGTCATGGCTCTCCTTTGGCCGGCATGGTGAGCAGGCTCGCCAGAAGGGCGGCGCGCTCGGGCAGGCGTTCAGGGATCAGGTGCTCGTGGTCGGCGTGGGCGCCGTCGCCGACCGCGCCAAGGCCGTCGAGAGTCGCAGTCAGCGCGCTGGCGAAGTTGCCGTCCGAAGCCCCGCCGACCTGTGCTTCGTCGATTTCGATCCCCAGCCCGTCAGCGGCTGCCACCGCGCTCTGCCAGAGCGCCCGGTTGCGCGGCGTCGCTTCCAGCGGGGGCCGTCGAAAGCCTCCTTCGATCCGCAGGCTCACTCTCTCGCCGGCCGGCTGCAGGCCACGGATCGCTGCCTCGACTGCCGCCGCGTCCCCGGCGGTGCGGACTCTGGCCTCGATCTCGGCGCTGGCTTCGGGTGCCACGATGTTGGCTCCCATGCCACCGTCGATCGTGCCGACGTTGACGGTTATCCCTCGTTCCGCGTCGTTCAGTTCGAAGAGGCTTTCGACCTGGTGGGAGACTTCGCGGATCGCGCTTGCGCCGGCCGACGGGTCCAGGCCGGCGTGGCTTGCCACTCCGCTCACTTTCAGGACGAAGCGGCCGACCCCCTTCCGACCCGTCTTGAGCCGGCCACGGTGGCCGTAGGACGGCTCCATCACGAAGGCCCGCCCGGCGCCCGCGGCCATCGCCTCGACGTGCTGCCGCGAGTCGGGGCTGCCCACCTCCTCGTCGCAGTTCAGCAGGACTACGGGACGGCAAGGCATCGCGAAGCCGAGTTCCTGGTTCGCCCTGAGTGCGAAAAGCATCTGCACCAGGCCGCCCTTCATGTCGAATACACCGGGTCCGTAGAGCCGGCCCTCGCGAACCTCGACCGGCATCCGGGAGAGCGTTCCGACCGGCCAGACGGTGTCGAAGTGGCCGAGCAGCAGCTGGTGGGGCGTTTCTTCGCCCCCCCGGCCCGGCATATCAGCCCGGAGGTGGTCGCAGCCGTCTACGCCTTCGAGCCGTTCGACTTCGAAACCCAGGGCGACCAGCCTCTCCACGAGAATGGAACGCATCGCTTCCTGGGAGGCCGCGTCGCCGGAGGGGGACTCGGCTTTGGCCATCTCGACCACCAGGTCGGTCATTTCGCCCTCCCGCTCGCGCAGCCAGCCGAGCAGTTCCGGCGCGCGTGCTGTCAAAGCCTGAAGTCGGTGTGGAACGGGAACGAGTAGGTCTGCGAGATGCGCGCGAAGCGCCCCGGGCTGATGTAGGCGAGCAGCGGCGAGTCGGCGACCAGGTCGCTGTCGTCTCCTTCGGAGGACCGGATCGAGCGCTCGTCGGCGGCTGCGGCAACCACTTCGCCGACGATCAGAGTGTTGTCGCCGAAACCTTCGACGACCCGGTCGAGCCTGCACTCGAGCCAGAGGGCCGCATCGCGGACGAGGAAGCCCTCGACCTCACCGGCAGGAAAGGTCGGGATCGCCTCGATGCTCGGCTTGTCACCCTCCTGGTCGCGCGGGCCGGCGGCCATGCTCGTCTCAACTATCTGCTCGGGCCTGGGAAAGCTGACCGTGAACTCGCCGGTTCGCTGAGCGTTGTTCTGGGTCGCGTGTCGCGGACTACAGGCGAAGCAGAAGTAGTTGCTCCAGCCGAGTGGCATCGCCATGTGCTTGGGCGCCAGGTCCGCTCCGCCGTCTTGCTCGACGGTACCGACGATGACCAGCGGAGCCACCGTGAAGAAGGAGGACCAGATCGGCGAATCTACCGGCAGCGGTACCGGGCGCTGGGGCGAGTCTTCCTGCTGATCAGCCATGGCATGAGCCTATAGCCGGTCCGATATCTCCGTCCGCGGGGAAACCCGAGACCGAATCGGTACTTCCTACGGACCGGGGCCGGGCGGACCGGCTCTATCGTGAATTCGACGGGCGATCCATCTGCTGAGGTTTCGATTGATGACCAGCCTCCGGCACACTGGGCGAAGATCGCGTTTGAGAAGATCTACCTGAACAGCCGCAAGCACGGCCACCCGATCCTTTAGGAGGACAGCGATGCACAACGTCAATACAGGGGCCGTCGAACAGACGATCGAGATGGGGGAGCAAGACCCCGCAGCCCTTGTCCAGAAGGTGAATTTCAGCGGCGAGTGGCAGACCGCCGAGGGCGCGCCGCAGTTCCGGACCGAGATCCCGCTGCCGAGCGGCGACTCGATTCCTTTCGAGGCCGATTATCCGCCTCACATGGGTGGGACCGGCTCGGCTCCGAACCCGCTCGCCTACTGCTTCTGGGGAGGCATCGCCTGTTTCGCCATGACCTATGCCCAGGAGGCGGCGATGCGAGGCGTACAGCTCAGGTCTCTCAGGGCCCGGGTCGAGACCGAAGTCGACATGAGTCGCGCTCTCGGAGTCAGCGACCGGCCGCCGGTTGAAGGCATCGACTGGCACCTCGAGGTCGAGTCCGATGCTCCGGCCGAGATTCTGGAGCAGATCAAGGCCGACTCCGACGAGCGCTGCCCGGGCGCCTACTGCATCAGCAACCCGATCGAGCTTCGAACCCACCTCGAACTGGTCAACCGCTCTTGAGCACACCTTCGGCAGCCGAAGTCGAGCGGCAGGCCGACCGCGTTCACGGCAGCGGGCTTTCCGCCCGGCTCTATGACCCCTTCCTCTGGTGGGGAGAAAAGAGCGGCCTTTCGAAAAAGCGCGATCGCCTGTTGGAGGCGGCCAGCGGTGAAGTGCTGGAGATCGGTGCCGGCACCGGACTGAACCTGAACCACTACCCGCCCGGACTCGATCGGCTCGTGCTCAGCGAGCCCGAGCAGCACAAGGCCGACCTGTTGCTGAAAAAGGCGGCCGATCTCGACCTCGAAGCAGAGTTCGTGCGCGCCTCAGCCGAGGCCCTGCCATTCGAAGACGACAGCTTCGACACGGTCGTCGCGACGCTCGTCTTCTGCACCGTGGGTGATCCCGAAGCGGCGATCGCCGAGGTCAGGAGAGTGTTGCGGCCCGGGGGGCAGTGGCTGCTGATCGAGCACATCCGCTCCGACCGCCCGACGGTCCGAAGGATCCAGGACAGGATCGCCAGGCCCTGGGCGGCTGTCGCCGACGGCTGTCAATGCAACCGGCCGACGATCCAGATGATCGAGTCCGGCGGTTTCCGGGTCGACCTCAAGAGCGTCGCTGACAAGGCGCTGATGCCCCCGATCGCCCGCCCGATCGTCGCCGGCGTGGCCCGGCCTTCAGCTGTCTGAAATCTGACCTTCGGGTCAGGCCGGCCGGGTCCATCTGCGACTCTTCACCGATGAGCGAAGCGGTCATCGTAGGCACCGGTCCCAACGGGCTTGCCTGTGCGGCAGTCCTGGCCCGGGCCGGGCTGAAGGTCACCCTGTATGAAGCCGCCGAGACGATCGGCGGCGGTACCCGCAGCTCCGAACTCACCCTGCCCGGCCTGCTTCACGACCACTGCTCGGCGGTCCACCCGATGGGGGTCGCATCACCGGTTTTCCGGGAACTCGATCTCGCCTCGCATGGTCTCGAGTGGCTCTGGCCGGAGATCGACATGGCTCATCCTCTGGCAGGGGGCAGAGCCGGCGTAGTTCATCGCTCGCTGGGGCGGACCGCGGCCGACCTCGGGCAGGACGGACCTGCCTGGCGACGGCTCTTCGGCGCTCCGGTGGCCGCTTTCGAGAAGCTTCGCCACGAGATCCTCGGACCGGTGATTCACCTGCCGCGCCACCCGATCGACCTGGCCCGCTTCGGCCTGCCGTCGCTTCTGCCGGCGACCAGACTGGCCGGCTTCTTCTCGACCGAAGCCGGACGCGCCTTGATCGCCGGTGCCGCCGCGCATTCATTCAGCCCCCTTACTCAGCCAATGAGTGCCGCGGTCGGCATGGCCTTGATCGTCTCCGGTCACAGCGGCGGATGGCCGGTGGCGAAGGGAGGATCCCGGTCGGTGACCGATGCGCTGGCCTCGGTGATCCGGGCGCAGGGCGGCACGATCGAGACCGGACGCCGGGTCGAAAGCCTGGGCGAGCTGCCTGCCGCCGACGCGGTGGTGCTCGACCTGGCCCCGGCCGGAGTTCTCGAGCTCGCCGGTGACCGGCTGCCCGAACGGGTCAGGCGTGCCTACCGCCACTACCGCTACGGCCCGGGTTCCTTCAAGGTGGACCTCGCCGTCGAGGGCGGGGTGCCCTGGCTGAGCGACGACTGTCGCCGGGCCGGAACAGTTCACGTCGGTGGAAGCCTCGAGCAGATCGCCGATGCCGAGCGCCAGGTCAATCGTGGCGTGATGCCCGCCCGACCGTTCGTCCTGGTCTGCCAGCAGTATCTGGCCGATCCGTCGCGATCCAAGGGTGACATCCACCCGGTCTGGGCCTATGCGCATGTACCGGCCGGTTACCCGGGCGATGCGAGCGAGGCGGTGATCGATCAGATCGAGCGTTTCGCCCCGGGGCTGCGGGAACGCATCGTCGGCCGCTTCGTGCGCTCGACCGAAGGTTTCGAGTCCTACAACCCGAACTGGGTCGGCGGCGACATCGCCACCGGCGCGAACACCCCGCGGCAGATGCTGATGCGCCCACGGATCGGACTGAAGCCCTACGAGACCGGCATCCCCGGCGTGTTCATCTGTTCCTCCGCCACGCCGCCTGGCGGCGGAGTTCACGGGATGTGCGGGGCGAATGCGGCTGAAGCCGTCCTGAGGCGAATCAGCGCGACGGCCTAGGAGGCGAGCGGACCTTCGTCGACCGCGACCTCTCGCAGCCGCTGGGTTTCGATGTCGAAGACGAAGCCGCGGACCTTGTCGCGGTGAAGCAGGAAATCGGATCGGCGGACCCTCAGGATCGACTGCTTGACGTCGGCGACGGGGTCGGTGAACGACTCGATCGCGAAGGCCGGAGCAATGCCGGTGGCCTCCTGAAGCTCGGCCCGGAAGCCGTCGTCGGTCAGGGTCTGCATGCCGCAGTCGGTGTGGTGGATCAGCATCACCCGCAGGGTTCCGAGCAGGCGTTGCGAGATCGCCAGAGAGCGGATCACGTCGTCGGTAATCACGCCGCCGGCGTTGCGCAGCACGTGGGCTTCACCATGCTTGAGGCCGAGCGCCTGAAAGACGTCGAGCCGGGAGTCCATGCAGGTGACGATTGCGAGCCGCCGCGACGGCTTCAGGTCGAGCCGCTGGTCAGGGGTAGAGTCGGCGAAGGCCCTGTTGTTCTCCAGCAGTTCTTCGATTACGTTCATGGTCTGACGCCCGGCTGCGGCCGCTTCCGGAATCGCCTAGTTGATCGAGACCATGTCGACGATGAAGACCAGAGTTGCGTCTCCGGGGATCGTCGGCGGGCTCCCCTGGGCGCCGTAGCCGAGGTCCGGCGGGATGATCAGCTCGCGTCGTCCGCCGGCCTTCATGCCGACCAGGCCCTGGTCCCAGCCATCGATAACGGTGCCACCGCCGAGGGTCAACTCGAAGGGCTCTCCACGATCCCAGGATGCATCGAATTCCTGCCCGTTGTCGTAGAGCGCTCCGACGTACTGAACCGTGACGCTGTCGCCGTCTGCGGCCTCGGGTCCTTCGCCTTCGACGATGTCGTTGGTCACGAGTTCGGTCGGTGCCGCATCGTCTGTGGCCTCGATCGTCGGCTTGACGGTGGTATCGGTCAGGTCGCCGGACGAGCTGTCATCCGAGCCCCCGGCTATCAGTACGACCGCGACGATTACGGCCAGCAGGGCAGAGGCGGAGATCAGTGTGACGATTCGACGGTCCATGGCGGCCATACTAGTTTGAAGTCGGTGGTCCCGTCACCAGGCGCGCTACGGTGAGACCGTCCAGCCTTCGGCCGGATCTACGCCGCCCGCGATCATCGCTTTCCAGGTCGATTCGATCCCGCCGGGTCCGTCGGCCTTTTTCACAACCAGCCACTCACCGCTGGCGTCGATGAAGTCGTCCTGGGCGGCTGCGACCCGTCGACGGACTTCGGCCGCTCCCCAGTCCTCGTTGCGCTTCGCGACCCGGGTAGGCGCGAAGAAGAACTCCGGTGCGGGACCGGTCAGCGGCGTGCCTTCGCCGGCGGGAGCGAGCTTCTCCCAGTCGGCGGCACCCACGACCGTGCTCGAGAGCAGCGCCTCGCCCAGGTGGTTGTGGATCTGCTCGCGCAGGCCGGCGTTGCCGGAGAAGTCGAGGTAAGCGGCGGGTTCAGTGCTACCCAGGTCGGTGATCGTGTCGTAGCTGACCACCTTGTCGTAGTAGCCGGTCCCGGCGACGAAGTCCATGTTGCCGGAAGAGGTCAGCGCGACCAGTTCGATCCGGTCGCCGTGGTCGCGCTGGATCAGCCAGGCGAGGCCGAGTGCGGTCTTGCTGGAAGCGCTGGAGACGAGGATGCGCCGCGCACCGAAGAAGTCCATTTCGTCGAGCCAGTCATGGGCGAGGAAAGCCGTCGTGAATAGCGGTGCGAACAGGGCGATGTAAGGCTCGCGATCCGGGGTGTCGCCCGACTCCGGCGTGGCGAAGCCGTACCGGTTGTAAACCGCCGGCAGTCCGGTCCGGTGATCTGCCTCGTCGACGAATCCGGTCTCGGAGACCTTGCCGGGTTCGAAGACGACGTGGCTGGCCATCGGAAAGAAGCCGAAGACACGGGCCCCGGGCTCGACACCCTCCGCCTCGGACCGGACAACGTCGGCGTAGCCCCAGGCCGGTACCTTGCCCCGACCTTCGGGCGCGGGGAAGAAGTCGAAGTACTTCATCGCTTCGCCCATCGCTCCGTAGGTGACGTTGTTCGCGGTCAGCGAGAAGCTGTCGATCGCCAGCAGGACCTGACCGTCGGCGAGCGAGATGTCCGCCTCGTCCGGCCCCTGCCGGATCTCCGTGCTGCCGAGGTCTCCACGCTCCACCAGAAAGTCGAATGTTTCGCTCATGGTGCGAGCGTAGCCGTTCTTCAGGTTCCGCTGAGTACCGCGGCCGGTTCGCGGGCTGCCGGGTGGAGGCGGACCAGATCCGGCCAGAGCCGGCTGGCGATCCTCAGCTGGAGCAGCGAGCTCCGAAGCAGGGTCTCTCTGGCCGGGTCCCAGGAGAAGCCGTACATCTCCCGGATCTCCCCGGGAAGGAATCCGACCGAGCTCAGCTTGATCGCTTCGCTGACCGGGGCCAGTACGAGCTTCATCCAGCCGTCGAAAGGCGGATCGAAGATGATCGCCTTCGAGCGGTCACGGACATCGTCCGAGATGTAGAGACTGCCGTCACCAAGCCTGCCGCGCACGTAGTCACGCAGCTCGGGCTCGTCGGCCGGCATCGAGTCGGCCGGCATCCCGAGCAGAATTCCGATCTGACGGTAGTCGGCCCAGTAGGCCTCCCGCTGCTCAGATTCGAGGCTGCCGAAGATCCGCTCCCGGTACAGCAGTGCCGAGTCGGCGAGAGTGGCCAGGGTCCAGAGCATCAGCTGGGGATCGGCCGCCGAGTACTCCGTCCCGGCGGGGATCGGGCCGTAGTCCTCGGTGAGCTTGCCCTTCACGCGCTTGTGCATCGCCTGGATCTCACGGCCCGTGCGCTGTGCCAGGTCCCGGTCACCGAAGTACATCCGGCTCATCCGGCGGTCGGTGCTCATCAGCCGCTTTCGCGGGTCTTCGAACAGGATCGAGTGCCGGCGGAAGCCGACCACGGCCAGCGGGTCGCAGGCCTGCATCAGAAGAGCCCTCACCCCGGAGAATGCGATCAGCCGTTCGGAGTGGAGCTGCCGGATCATGCTGTCGGCCGGGAAGTAGCCGTCGAGCTCGCTCGCCGCGGCTTCGCTTTCCTGGCCCTGGCCGATGCCGAGAGGCGAAAGCAGACCGAAGACTCTGAGGGCCGCGTCCATCCTCAGCCCGCCGTCCCGACGGTCTGTAGAACGGCTTCTGCGGCCTTTCGACCGGAGACGAGTGCGCCCTGGATGGACGGCGATTCCCGGTGGTCACCGCAAACGAAGACGCCCGAATCGAGCTTCGGGCGCAGTCCACCCTGCTCGAAGCGTCCCGGGGCGAAGTCGGGAAGCGCATATTCGACGCGCCGGGTCGCCAGATGCTTCCACTGTCCGACGGTCTGACGCCCGAACCAGTCGCCCAGCTGAGCAGTCACCGCCTCCAGCAGGTCGTCCCGCAAAGCCTGCTCGCCGACCGCGCTGACCGAAACCAGCGAACGGCCCCGGGGGGCGTAGCCGTCGGCAACCGAACTCGGCACAGCGAGTTCGTTGACCGGACCTTCGCCGGGCGGCCCGAGTACCAGCAGGCGGCCGCTGACGGCCTCTTCCGGAGCGTCGAAGTACAGGCAGCTCGTGGTCGGTCCGTCGGAGGGCGGATCGCTGCCGAGCAGGCGGCAGGCCTCGCGCTCCTCGGTCGCCACAACAACGGCCGAGGTGCCGATCCAGTCGCCGTCCTCCAGGCGAATGCCGTCGGGCCGGATCTCGGCGACCCGGCGCTCGAGGTGCACGCTTCCGGGCTTCAGCCGGGCAGCAAGCTGGTCGGCCATCGCCCCCATACCGCCGGAGGGCAGCGCCGCGGAGCCCGAGGCGAAACAGCGGAAGAAGATCTCCATCAGGCGGCTCGATGTCTCGAGGTCGGGGTCGATGAACACGCCGCCGAAGAACGGTCGGAAGAAGCGCTCGATGACACCCTCGGAGAAGCCACGCTCCTCAAGGGCCAGTCGGGCCGGGCGATCGGGCCGGGCGAGGATCCGGTCCGGCTTGCCCGAGACCAGGTCCTGGCGCATCCAGCCCAACCGCAGCTTGTCGGCCAGCGTGCCGACCGGCGAGCCTAGAACGGTCGGGGTCGAGCGCGGACGGCGCAGCGGGTCGGAGAAAAGTTCGAATCCATCGCCCATCCTCACCATCGCCCCCGGTTCGAATTCACCCAGACCGAGAGCGCCGTAATCCAGGGCGCGCTGCGCCTCGGGGTAGGCGGTCAGCAGGACCTGGAATCCGCGGTCGAGCCTGAAGTCGCCGACGCTGTCGGTCCGGGCCCGGCCCCCGACGCCGTCGGAGGCCTCGTAGATCACCGCTTCGTGTCCGTCGTCAGCCAGCAGTCCGGCGCAGCGGAGTCCGGCCAGGCCGGCCCCGACGATGGCGACCGGCCCTGCGCTCACTTCGCCTTCAGCGCGTCCTTAAGGCTCTCGGCGGCGCGATCGCCGACCTTCTTGAAGATCAGCGCGAAGACGGGGTCCAGGACCTTCGCCAGGCCGTGCGGGAGGATGTTTGCCTGGTAGTTGACGACGCTGCCGTCGCCGTCGGGCTTGAAGGTCATCACGTCCTCGATGTCGGCCATGCCGGTCCCGCTCTTCAGCACGACCCTGTTCGGCCGGTCGATTTCGATCGTTTCGTAGGTCAGCGTCAGGTCGCGGCCGGCGAAGCCGGTCACCACCTTGTATTGCGCACCAACCTCGTAGGGGTCCCCGTGAATCAGGTCCGAAGTCTTCGTATTCGCGTCCCATACCGGGGCGTTGCTGAAGTCGGCCAGAAGGCTGAATACTTCATCGACGGACATCGGACTCTTGAAGGTTGCTTTGTAGGTCGCCATGGCCGTCAATCATTACCGATCCGGTGCCCCGGCCTGTGTGATCGATCCACAGCCGGGCGCCGTGAAGAGCGTTGATCACCGTTTCTTCACAGCAGAGCCGCTGCGGGCGTCTAGTTTCCGGTCCACCGTCGAGTACAACCGAGGGCTCCCGAAATCACTCCAAGCAGCGTCATCTTGCGTCTTCTCCTTCCCGCGAGTTCGGCGCTCAGCGCATCCGGCAACTGCGCGATGGAACCTCCGCGGCAGGGGTTCCTGCGGATTTCGGGCCCTGGGCGCGACAGTCTGGTCAGGGGCCTGAGGGCTCCTTCGGCCAGGCTGTCGTGAGCTCGACGGTGGCCGGGCCCGGCGATCCACGAGCGGATCGAGGGGATCTGTGGTCGCTACGATCGATCGGTGAGCGCGAAGCCGGCAGGCCCTTTGACAGCCGTGATCGCGGTCGCCGTGCCGCTGGTGATCCTCGGCAATGCGCTCATCGTGCTGCTGATTCCGTGGTTCGCGCACTTCCAGTACGCGCTCCCGGGCTTCCCTGACGACCCGTTCGGCCTGGCCGGGGCGGACCGTTCGGCGCTCGGCGCTACCGGCATCCGATCGATCTGGCCGATCGGGCCGGGGAAAGAACTGCTGGTTGACTCCAGACTGCCCGACGGTTCGGCCGCCTTCGGGCCGGTCGAGATCCGGCATATGGATGACGTGCGCGGCCTGGTCCAGGCCTGCTTCGTGCTGTGGCTCGTCTCGCTCACGGCGGCTGCCACCGCGGCCTTCAGGCTGATCAGGACAGATCGGGTCGAGGTCCTGCGCCGCGGGCTTCGAATCGGCGCCGCGGTCACGATCACGTCCATGGCGCTGATCGGCCTGGCGATGCTGGTCGCCTTCGAGCCGGTCTTCGACGGCTTCCACGAGGTCTTCTTCGAGCCCGGTACCTGGACCTTCGGCGACGAGGAAACACTGCGGCGTCTCTATCCGGATGCCTTCTGGGGGATCGCCTCGGGGTTGCTGGCAACTATCGCTCTGGGCCAGGCTGTTTTGCTCTGGCTGAAGACGAAGTAGCCGCTCGGCTCTGGCAGACGACTTGCCGTTTCCGACCGCCGCGGTCCTTACTGTCCCGCGCCGTTGACCTCATCAGCATCTTCAACCGAAACCGATCCGGCACAGGCCGGTGCCCGACCCGCGGTAACCGGCGGTGCCGGCCGGCTGCCCGGCTGGCCCTCAGGCCGGCCCCTCAGGGCCTGGCAGCAGGAGGCCCTGGCGGCGGTGCGCTGCCATCAGCGACCCGACTTCCTGGCCTCCGCGACTCCGGCCGCCGGCAAGACCACATTCGGCCTCAGGGTCGCTCACGAGATGCTCACCCACGGTCGTGTGCGCAGGGTCGTCGTGGTCGGGCCGACAACCCACATCTGCCGCCAGTGGGCGCTGGACGCCGCCCGCTACGGGATCGACCTCGAGCCGAACCGCCCAAACTCCGACGGTCCGGAGGCGAGCGACTTCCACGGCGTCGCGGTCACCTACCAGACGATCGCGTCTGCCCCGGAGGTCCATCGCGGCGCCGCTGTGCGGCCGACCCTGGTGATCGCCGACGAACCGCACCACATGGGCGAGCAGGCCAGTTGGGGGACGAGCGCCCGTCATGCTTTCGGCGACGCGACCTTCCGCCTGCTGCTTTCGGGCACACCGTTCAGGTCGGATGACGCAGCGATCCCCTGGGTCCGCTACGACGACGACGGACTGAGTTCGGCCGACTTCACATACGGATACCCGGATGCGCTGGTCGACCGGGTCTGCCGACCGATCACCTTCCTTCCCTACGACGGCGAGATGGAGTGGATCAGCGACGGCCGCATGCGCAGCGCTGATTTCGACCTGGTCCTGCCGGCGACCGAGTCGGCCCGTCGGCTGCGCACCGCCCTCGATGCCGGTGGTGAATGGATGGGTGAGGTACTAGCCGACGCCGACCGGCGGCTGAGCGAGGTCCGGGCGGCCGGCCACCCGGATGCCGGCGGTCTGGTGGTCGCCTCCGATCAGGACCACGCCCGGGCAATCGCCCGGCGACTCAATCTCGTGGCCGGCGAGTTGCCGGAGATCGTGATGAGCGACGAGCCCGGAGCCAGTGCCCGCATCGCCTCTTTTGCGGCCTCGGACGAGCGTTGGCTGGTCTCGGTCCTGATGGTCTCCGAGGGGGTGGACATACCCCGGCTGCGGGTCGGCGTCTACGCAACCGCCGCGCGAACCGAGCTGTTCTTCCGTCAGGTGGTCGGTCGCTTCATCCGGACGACCCCCAGCCCTGCCCGACAGATGAGCTACCTGCTGCTGCCTGCCGACGGCCGCCTGAAGCAGCTGGCGTTCGAGATCGAGCGCGAACGCCGCCATGCGATCGACCTGGCACCCGGCCTGAAGGACGAGTTGGTCGAACTCGACGCCGAGGTACCGGAGCGCTCGGAGCCCGGGCAGGCCTTCGAGGCGCTGAGCTCCACGGCGGCGGAGGCAGACGAGGCGATCCTTGCCCAGACGACCATGCAGCTGTTCGCCACGGAAGATGTCGAACAGGTCGAATCGGTCTCAGCGATAACCGGCAGGGTCTCATCGATCGTCACGCCCGCGGCACCGAAATCCGCCCCCGGTTCGCTTCGGGGTGCGGGCGAAGGTGGCAGCGCGCAGCCTCAGGTCGGTGAAGCATCCGAAGCGAAGCGGGAGTCGGCCTTTGCCGCCCGGGAACGCCTCCGTGCGCAGCGCCGCGAGATGGTCGCCGACGTCTCGAGGAGGACTGGCGAGAGCCACCGTGAGGTCCACTCCCGCATCAACCGTATGACCGGCGCCCCGTCTGTGGGCAAGGCGACCCGGGATCAGCTCGAAAAGGGCAACGCGATACTGATGCGGGACCTTTCCTGAGCCGCGATTCCGTCAGCCGACGCGTGAGCGGCGTTTCCAGGGCAGACGGATCTTGCGGCGGTCCCTGAGGATTTTCTGGGCGGCGTTGTGGCCCGAGGCCGCGGTCACGCCTCCTCCGGGGTGAGTACCTGCACCGCAGAGGTAGAGCCCTGCGACCGGGGTCGAGTACTGGGCCATGTCGGGGGTGGGCCGCATGAAGGCCATCTGGTTCATGCCCTGCTCGCCCTGGAAGATCGAGCCTCCCTGGAGTCCGAAGATCCTCTCGAGGTCGGGCGGCGCCAGGACCTCGTGTTCGAGCACCGAGTCCTTGAAGCCGGGCGCGAATCTGGCCAGCTGGTCGATGCAGGTCTCCCCGTATCGCTCACGGTCGCCTTGCTTCCACTGCGACTCCTCGGACGGCCCGTACTGGGTGAACATGGTCATGATCCAGCGGTCGTCATCGGTCAGGGTTGAATCGACCGCTGACGGCAGTTCGGCTTCGACGTAGGGGAGCGTCGCCGGGCGCCCGGCGGCTGCGTCCTGCCAGGAGGCCTCGAGGTAGTCGATCGAAGGACAGATGCTGACCCCGGTGCTCATCAGGAACCGCTGCTCTTCCGGGGTCACGTTTTCGTATTGCGGCGCCTGCGAAAGAACCAGATTGACCTTGACCGAACCTCCGCGGGTGCGGTACCGCTCCATGTCGGTGGCGACCTCGTCGGGGAACTCACTGCCGCCGACAAGATCGAGGACCGTCGACTTCGGGTGGGCCCCCGAAGCGACGATCGGCGCGCGGATCTCTTCACCGCCCGCGAGGGTGACACCCTCTATGGCCCCGTCGCGTACGTTGATTCGGGCGACTTCGCTGTCGGTCCGAATCGTCGCACCCGCCGCCTCCGCCGAGCGGGCGATAGATTCGGATATCGCTCCCATGCCACCGATCACCTGGCCCCATACGCCAGGCATGCCGTCGAGCTCGCCCAGTGCATGGTGGAGCAGGTTGTAGGCAGTGCCGGGAGTGCGCGGACCCGCCCAGACGCCGACCACGCCGGTCGAAGCGATCGAGCCCTTGAGGCCATCGTGTTCGAACCAGTCGTCAAGCAGGTCGCCTACCGACATCGTGAAGATCCGGATCAGGTCGTTGACGTCCCGCTTGCTCAGTCCGGCTGCCCTGGCGCCTTCGCGCAGAAGTCCGGCGAGGTCCCCGGGGGAGCGCGAGCCCAGCGCTGGAGGTTCCCGGAGCAGCATCGGTCGAAGGAAGGAGGCGGTGCGCTGGAGCAGGTCTTCGAAGCCGGCGTATGCGGCGGCGTCCTTCGGGGAGAACCTGGCGATCGACTCGGCCGTGCGCTCGACCTCGCTGAAGAAGAAGATCGGGCCCTCCTCGGTCATGGCCGCGTAGGCGGGATCGAGCGGCACCGCGTGGTAGCCGAACTGCTTGAGCTTGAGGTCTTCGACGACCTTGGGCTGAAGCATCGAGACGACGTAGGAGCAGCGGGAGACCCGCGCTCCGGGCCAGACCTCTTCGGTAACGCAGGCGCCACCGAGAATGTGACGGCGCTCCAGGACGAGTACGTCGAGTCCGGCGCGGGCCAGGTAGGCCGCGGTCGTGAGGCCGTTGTGTCCGCCACCGACCACGATCGCGTCGTATTCGCGCTTCAACGGTCCGTTACGGGACAGGTCGCCAGGGGCGCGGGTGCCGGAATTCGATGCTGCCTCCATGGCGGCAGGCTAACCAAGAGAGCGCTCGAATCCTTCGACCTGAAGACGGCCGCTGAATCCGTCCGGCGATGAGGCGGGAATCCGGCCCGGCGGCAGCCCGGTCTGCGCCCGGTCCGGCCCGCCGCCTTCCGTCGCACCTGCACCAGGGTTTAGCCTCTCGTGATGATCAGTCGTTCTCTGGATCGCCGGAGGGGCCTGGATGCCGACCTCGAGCAGCAGCACACGCCTGAAGGCGTGAGCGACCGGCTTTCGCGCTCACCGAAGACCAGCTACGTACGGGACTTCGTCTACGGGGCGATCGACGGAGCGGTGACGACCTTCGCGGTGGTGGCCGGCGCGGCCGGCGCCAGTCTCGAATCGAGGGTCGTCGTGATCATGGGCCTGGCGAACCTGCTGGCCGACGGTTTCAGCATGGCGGTCAGCAATTTCCTCGGCACACGTGCGCAGGAGCAACAGAAAGAGGTCGCCCGCAAGAGCGAGCTGCGGCACATCGACCTGTACCCCGAGGGTGAGCGCGAGGAGGTGCGCCAGATCTTCGCTGCCAAGGGTTTCGAGGGTGAAGATCTGGAGCGGGCGGTGGAGGTCATCACGAGTGACCGGCGGCGCTGGGTCGAGACGATGCTGACCGAAGAGCTGGGCTTCTCGGCCGAAGACGGATCCGCCGGCAGGTCGGCCCTGGCTACGTTCGTCGCTTTCATCGCGATCGGTTCGATACCGCTGCTTCCCTTCCTGGTGAACCTGGCCTTCGAGGACGCAATCGGCGATCCGTTCGCCGTCGCCGCCGTGATGACCGGTGTGGCGTTCACGCTGGTCGGAGTGCTCAAGGCGGCCGTCATCGGACAGCGGGTCTGGCGCGGCGCTCTCGAGACGGTGGCCCTGGGCGGTGCGGCGGCCGCGGTGGCGTATGCGGTCGGGGTTCTGCTCCAGGGGGTCGGATGACGGTGCTCAGGCCGACCAGTAGGCGCCGATCCGCGCTGTGAAGGCTGCCGGTTCCTCGGCGTAGAGACGCCGGGCGATCGGCAGAGCCCGACCCAGCAGGTCGGCCTGGCGTTCGCGGATCGTCTCGGTGAGAGCCGAGTAGTCGACCTCCGAGCGGCTCGCCGTCTCGTCGAGCAGAACCGAGAGGTCGTTGTAGTCGCCGAGCGTGTCTGCCAGGTCGTCGGCCGCTGACGTCGGGCCGTCGAGACCTTCGGGCCAGGCTTCTTCGAACAGCCGCAGTGCGTACCAGAGTTCCTTCACCCGCTTTCGCAGGGTGTGGACGTCTCCAGGCTCGGGGAGCCCGTCAGCGGAGGCGCCGCGCTCGACCGCCGCCAGGGACTTGCGTCCGCCCCGATAGGAGCGTGCCAGTCCGGCTTCGAACAGGCTCCAGTCGGATCTTCCGAGTGGCCACCCGGGGATACGGCTGCCGCCCTCTTCGATCTCGTCCGCGACGAGGGCGATCGTCTGCTCGATCGAATCCCCCGCGGCGGAAGCCATTCCGGAGCGGCGGCGCTCGGCGAGCTCGGCGATCAGGAGATCCAACGGGGGCGCGTCCTCCGGGTAGTCCGGCAGCACCGAGTCAAGGGTCGATGCGAGCACCTCCGCATCACGGGACTCGGACAGCTTCTTCGCGGCATCCCTGAAGCGCGCGCTCTCCCTGCGGTAGGTCTTCCCGCCGAGTTCGCCTCTGACGAGGGTGAGTACCGCGCGCAGCTTCTTCATGTCTTTGCGTGCGGTGTGGATCGCGTCGGCCCGGTCTCCGCCGGGCACCTGACGCAGGCTCGTCACGGCCGAATCGACCCGTGCCCCCGCCACCCGGCGAACCTCTTCGGCCGGATCACCGGGACCGAGGCGGTAGCGGGCCCGGTTGATGGTTTCCGGGTCGAGTCGCCCGGACTCCGGCGCCGGTCGTGCCGAAGCCGCTGCCATGCCGGCTGCGGCACCCGGTGTGATCGCCTCATGCCGTTTCGCTGGCACCGGTTCTTCCTCGGTGCCCTCGGCGTCCGCGCTTGCCGGCTCGACCGGCTCGCCGATCTCGATCGTGAATTCGGCGACGTCGGTCTCTCCCGGCTCCACTGAGGTGAGGTCCCGGCCGCTGATCAGCGCGTTGGTCGGGGCCTTCATCGGTTCGAAGCAGATGAAATCCCCGTCACTCGGTGCGTAGACCTGGGCGGCGTTGAGGCCGCGTGTGAAAGTAACCGTGATCTGGACCGTGTCGTCACAGACCCGGAACTGCGCTCCGTCGGGAACGCCGGTGAAGGCGTCGTCGAGATCCCGGTCGGCCAGGTCGAATCGCTCCGCTTCGGCCGGGGCGCTGTTACCTGTCGGGATCTGGCGGGAGTCTGTTTCGAGCGAGGTCATGGCCGGCAGGTCCACCTGCCATTTCTCACGCTCGGTGTCCGGCAGGGTCAGGTAGGGATGGAATCCGTAGGCCAGCGGAACCGCGAGGTCTCCGGTCGGCGTGACCGACGTCCGGACCGAGAGGCGCTGACCGGAGAGTCCGAACTCGAGTTCGAGGCGGTGGGGGAAGGGGAAGGTGGCCAGCAACTCCGGGTGATCGCCGAACTCCAGGGTGGCCCTGACTCTTGCAGAGGTCAGATCGTCTTCGGCCGAAGCCTCCCCGATCTTCCAGAACGGCGAGGCGGCCAGGGTCCCGTGTATCGCCAGTCCGTTTTCGTCCCGCCTGACCCGGTAGGAACCGGGGTCGATCCTGGCCGGACGCGGTCCGAACTTCCAGGAATCGCGAGCCAGGCGATTGGCCCAGGGATAGAGGATCGGGATACCCATCGTGCTTCCCGATTCGACGTATGCCGAGAGACCGTCGCGCTGGGCGAGGTACTCCTGTCCTTCGAAATCGAGCGAAACGCAGATCATTCCGGCACCCGGAACGAAGGTGGCGGAGAGGCCGCTACCCGAGTCGAGCCTGATCGCCTTGAACGCCATGGGGTAATGATGAACCATGAAAGCCGGACGGGTGTTTACGAAAATCGGCCATCGTCAGGGGACCGGCCTGATGGGCCCGGGTGTTCCGGCCGGTATCACCGAAGCGGCGGAGCAGGCCCTCGGACGGCCCGTGCTGGGGCTGTACCCCTGCGCGGGTGGCGACATCAACAGCGCCCTGCGGCTTGATCTCGGAGGCGGAGATGCGGCGTTCCTCAAGTACCGGGTCGGCGCAGCTGTGGATGAGTTCAAGGACGAAGCCGCCGGACTCGACTGGCTGACCGAGCCGGGAGCCATCCCGGTGCCGCGCGTCCTGGCAGTCGTGGAGGAAGAGGCTTGCCCGGGCCTGATCCTCGAATGGCTCGAGCCCGGGTCGTCCCTCGGCGCCGCCGGTGAAGAAGAACTGGCACGCGGATTGGCCGGCCTCCACCGCTCGGGAGCCGACTTCCATGGTCAGCGCGCCCCGGGTTCGCTTTCGGGCGAGGTCCGCCTCGGGCGGGCCACGCTAGAGGCACCCGGCAGCGAGCGAACCGAATCCGGATTCGCAGGGCTCTACGCGAGCAGGCTCGAGGACCTGGCACGGCAGGCGTCCCGGAACGGGGCGATCGACCTCGAAGGTGCGGCGGCGATATCCCGGCTGGCGGAACAGATCGAGCGCTTCAGCGGGCCGGACGTGCCTCCGTCGAGGCTCCACGGTGACCTCTGGTCGGGCAACGTGCTGGCCGACAGTGCCGGTCACCCGTGGCTGATCGACCCCGCCGCGTACGGAGGGCACCCCGAGGTGGATCTGGCGATGCTGGACCTCTTCGGATCGCCATCACCGGGGTTCTTTGCCGCATACGAAGAGGTCTCCCCGCTGCCCGAGGGCCGCCGCGATCGCATCTCGCTCTGGCAGATCCAGCCGCTGCTCGTTCACGCCGTGCTGTTCGGCGGTCACTACGGGAGGGCCGCGAGAGCCGCAGCCGAGGACTACCTCGCAAGCTGACGCAGAGGGCTGTCAGCCGCCCCGCAGTCCTCCAGGCCGTACTCGTCGGCGAGGCGGCTCGCCTTCTTCGAAGTCGGCGGGTGGCTGATCGATCGGCGGCAGAGGGGTCGTCGGCGATCTCCGTCGACTGCCGACAGCCAGTGAATCGTAGATCTCGTTGACCGTGTCCTCGTCGCCCTCCGGTGGCGTCAGGGCGCGGAGCTCTTCGAGTTGAGCCTCGAGGTTGGGGACCGCTTCGTCGGTTGTGAATTCGGCGATCTCCTCCCGGCTCGGCTGCTCCGTTCCGAAGGAATCTTCGATCACTGCGTCAAGTGCCTCGTCCGCTTCGCGGCAGATTTCGTCAGCCTGGGCGACGTACTCCTCCTGCGTGGGTGCGTCGTCGCCCGAGCATCCGACGCCGAACAGGGCTGCCGGCAGGGTTGCCATTACGCACAGATAAGTCGCTTTCATCAGTTCCCCTCTGGTCTGTGCCCGTCGTCCGAACCAGTTGTCGATCCTCGGGGCAAACTGAGGGTCATCCTATCGGCCGGCCAGGCCGTCGGGGCCGGTCTATCGCCCTGCGAAGCGGGCGTTGCCGGGTCCCTCTTCGAGGAAGGTCTTCACGGCCCCCTGGAGGTCCTCGCTGCCGAACAGGCCGGCGGCGTCGCGCCGGGTCACCCGGTCGGCCGCCGGTACGCCGCCTTCGACGTAGGCCCGCAGGATGCGCTTGGTCATCGCGTGGGCCAGCGTCGGACCTTCGGCCAGTCGCATCGAAAGCTCACGGGCCCGCTCCTGAAGCTGGTCATCAGGCAGAACTTCGTTGACTACGTTCCACCGCTCGAGCGTCGAGGCATCGAAGAGGTCGCCGGTCATCACCAACTGGCGGGCGCGACCCGAACCGGCCCGTTCGGCCAGCCGCTGCGGGCCGCCCATCGACGGAGTCAGGCCGACGACGATCTCGACCAGGCCGAAGCTGGCCGACTCCGAAGCGAGGATCAGGTCGCAGGCCAGCGAAAGCTCGAAGGCGGCGGTGAGGGTCAGTCCGTGGGCGGCGAAGACGACCGGCAGGGGAAGAGCCTCGATCCGGTCGACCAGACCGAGCAGATCGGTCCAGAGCTTCGAGCCCTGTTCGGGGCTCAGTCCCTCGAACTCGGCTACGTTGACGCCGCCCGATACGACCCGGCCCTCGGCCCTGATCAGCAGCGCCCTGGGTGCTTCGGTCCTGACCTCTTCGATGGCCGAGTCGAGGTCGGCGATCAATCCGGCGTCAAAGAGGTTCAGTGGGGGGCTGTCGATGGTGATCGTCGCCAGCGGTCCGTTCCGCTCGAGTGTCGCGAGGCTCATGTGCCTTCCTTTCCGCGGAGCGAAAGCTCCAGTTCGAATCTGGATTCGGGGTCGTCAAGAGTGTCGCCGAAGAGCTCGCGGAGGCGGGCGACGCGGTATCGCGCCGTCTGGGGGTGGATGTGGAGTGCGCGGGCCATCTCGACGGCGTTGCCGCGGTGCTCGAGCCAGGCGGCGGTGGTCTCCGCCATGCGGACCCTGGCGTTGGGCGTCAGGTCTTCCAGTGGTGCCAACCTGCTTCTTCCGAGCCTCGAGATCAGATCACGGCTTTCGAACAGGGCGAGGTCCACGAGATGTTCATCGACCCGGACCAGCCTGCCGGAGCGGATCGAGCCCGCCTCGATCGCTCGCAGGGCACTGCGCGCCAGGCGCCAGGATCCGGCCAGTTCGACCGGTTTCAGTTCCGGGCCGAGAGCCGCGGCCCTGCTGCCCACCGCCTTCTCCAGCACCTTCAGGCGGCCGGGGCCGCCGGAATCCGGAATAACTACGCAGCCGGTCGCATCGACCGTGGCCGAGATCACCTCGCTCGGGAGGAAGCGCGTGATCTCGGCCAGGTCGCGCTCGTGGCAGGAAAGTGTTGCGGCGCTCCTCGGCAGCAGCCAGTCGGCGGCAGTTGAAAGTGATTCCACCTCCGCGCTCGCCGCGGGCGGCGAGCGCAGCAGCGCGCTCACCAGTTGACGCTGTTGGCGAAAGCGCTTTCCGAGGCTCTCCGATTGAGCTTCGGTGAAACCCTCGGTCGAATCCGAGGAGAGCTCGTTTATGTAGACGAAAATCGATTCGGCCAGCAGGCTCAGCGTCTTGCCGTCGAGTCCGCTGTCCAGCCCCGCCGCGGCGATCCTGCGCCAGGCGATCCTCGCGCCGATCCGGTAGGCCGCCTGAAGTGAATCCAGGGCCCGACCGCTCCTGAACTCGCCTCTTCCCAGTTCCGCGTAGACCTCGCGCCCGGGCCCGCGGTCCGCGTCGGGTTCCCTGATCAGCTCCACGAACTGACTCAGCGCCGCCGCGACCCCGCGGTGGACACCCCTGCCGAAGCTGCCTTCGAGTGGCATCGAGTAATCGGGTATTTCGCGACCGATCGTCTCGAGGATCTCGGCCGAAACGGCCGGCAGTTCGGGTTCGATCACCGCCGCGACCTCGGGCCTGAGACCTCTCCATGGCTCTTTCTCCAAAGAAATTATAAGTAGACTTATAACAACTGGGTCAGACGCTTTGAATATTGGCTAAGAATAAAAGTCTGAATGATAAATAATCTTCGCTAATGGAAAGCGCCACTCAGACCGGAACGGAATCCGTAGCCATGTCGACTGTCGGGTCGGAGCCCGGCCCTCCTGCTGCCCTGCCGGAGATGGCGACCGCGGACAAGATCGGCAACATGGTTTCGGTGGTCCTTCCGTTTCTCGCGCTGATCGCGGCGGCAGTGGTCTTCTGGAATCAGTTCGTCAGCCTGACCGATCTCGTGATCCTCCTTGTCATGTACGTGCTGACCGGCCTCGGCATAACCGTCGGTTTCCACCGACTGCTGACCCATCGCGCCTTCCAGACCTACCGACCGGTCCGGTACGGCTTCGCCGTGCTCGGCTCGCTGTCGGTCCAGGGCCCGGTCAATACCTGGGTCGCCGACCATCGCAAGCACCACGCCCATACCGACCGGGAGGGGGACCCCCACAGCCCTCACGTCGGTCACGGCGACGGCCTGAAGGGCATCCTCGGAGGCCTCTGGCACGCTCATATCGGCTGGTCCTTCAAAGACCACGGTCTGGCCGACGAAAAGAAGTACGCCCGCGAGCTGAACGAGGACCGCGGAATGCGCTGGATCAGCAAGTACTTCCTGATCTTCCTGGTGGTCAGCCTGATCATCCCCACGGCTGCCGGCTACATGGTCAGCGGCACGCTCGCAGGCGCCGCTACCGGGCTGCTCTGGGGAGGACTCGTCCGGATATTCCTGGTCCACCACATCACCTGGAGCATCAACTCGATCTGCCATTTCATGGGTACACGGCGATTCGATACCGACGACGAGTCGACCAACGTCTTCTGGTTGGCCCTGCCTTCCTTCGGGGAGTCCTGGCACCACAACCACCACGCATTTCCCCGCGCCGCCGACAACGGGCTGCGCCGGAGAGAACTGGATCCTTCGGCCTGGGTCATCACCGCACTCGAAAAGGTCGGTCTGGCCTGGAACGTGGTCCGGATCACCCCCGAGCGCCAGCAGCAGCGGCTGGCCGGACAGCGGCCGGCCGGCCTCCCCTGACGTGGTCGGCCGCTTGCGCTAGTTTGAGCGTCATCGGCTTCCCGGCATTGGAGAATTCATGAACCTGCTTTTCAGACCAGTAGGCATCATCGCCGGCTTCGCGGCCGGATTCGTCGCCCGCAAGGCCTTTGATCAGATCTGGCAGGCAGTCGACGGCGGCGATCCGCCGGATGCCGAGGAGATCGATATCCCGAAGGGAAAGTTCGTGGTCTCGCTGGCGCTCGAAGGGGTTATCTTCACGGTCGTGCGGGGACTCGCCGACCACTACTCGAGGGTCGCCTTCTATCGCTACACAGGGGCTTGGCCGGGCCAGAAGAGCGACGACTGAGCCGCCAGGCCGTTTCGACCCGGTCCGGTTGACCGGCTTCAGTCTTCCCTGGGTGGACCGCTGAAGGCCTTCATCACCAGCTCCTGAACCCGGCCACGGTCCCCCTTGGCCACCATCGGCGCGTCCTTGGTCGGAACGACCAGCCGGAAGAATTCCTTGCGTTCCTCTTCGTCGAGGTTGTTGTAGAGGCGCTGTGTGTGGTGGGAGAGCCACCGGGCCCTCATCCAGACGGCCGGCCAGTCAACCCGCTTTGCGAAATCCCAGGACCTGGCGGCGATCCCGGCCGCTACACCGGCACGCGCAGCTTTCGAGTTCTTCGCCACGTCAGAGCAGCCTGGAGATCGTGAAGGCGCGGCTGCCCTTGGGGGTGTTCACCTCGACCACTTCGCCGACGTTTCTGTTCCGGAGAGCCTGACCGACCGGGGACTCGGCCGACAGCCGGCCCTCGGCCAGGCTTGCTTCGGTCGAGCCGACCAGGGTCCATTCGTGCTCCCGGCCTTGCGAGTCGGTGACTATGGCAGTGCGGCCGAAAGCGAAGGTTGCGGTCGAGTTCTGGTCCACTTCGACCACGACCGCATCGCGCAGGCGCTCTCGGGCCCTCTTGATCCTGGTCTCGAGGTGGGCCTGATCTTCCTTGGCGATGTGGTACTCGGCGTTCTCCTTGAGGTCGCCCATCGCCCGCGCGACCTTGAGGCGTTCCGAAATCTTCTCCCTGGCCGGGCCCTCAAGCTGTTCGATCTCGTCCCGTAGTGTCTCCAGGCCTTCGGCTGTGATCGGTTCGCCAGATGCTGCGCTGTCTGCCATGGCCTCACTCTACGGCTTCAATCGTCTGTACCGCGAAAGACGGACCACCCGCAGGCTTCGTCAGGGGCTGCCCATTAGGCTTGAAGCGTGGACCGCACGGTCAAGCTTTCCCTGTTTGCCATGGCTCTGGGCGTCCTGGTCATCGCGAACGACTTCACGGCGATGAACGTGGCGATTCCGGCGATCGAGGAGGACTTCGACACCAGCGTGACCACCGCGCAGTGGGTAGTCAATGCTTATGCGCTGACTTTCGGCGTCCTGATCGTGACCGGAGGGCGACTCGCCGATCTGTTCGGCCGCCGGGAGGCCTTCTTCCTCGGAGCCGGGATCTTCGGCCTGATGTCGCTGCTGGCCGGCGCGGCGCAGAGCGAGGCGTGGCTGATCGCGGCGAGGGCGCTGATGGGGGTGGGCGGCGCGCTGATGTGGCCGGCGGTGCTCGGTATGACCTACGCCGCGCTGCCGGCCGAGAAGGCGGGCCTGGCCGGCGGCCTGATTCTCGGCGTGGCCGGCCTGGGCAACGCGCTCGGCCCGGTTCTGGGCGGAGCTTTGACCGAATTCCTCAGTTGGCGCTGGATTCTTTTCCTGAACGTGCCGATCGCGCTGGTCGCGATTCTTTGCGTATGGCTCTACATCAACCAGCCACGGCCTGAGACCGCAGACCGGAGGATCGACTACGGCGGCATCCTGACTGTGTCCGGTGGGCTCGTCATCTTCATGGTCGCGCTCGATCAGTCGGTCGATGTCGGTTGGGGCGACCCCCTCATACTCGGTGCCGTAGCCGTGTCTTTCCTGCTCCTGCTGGCATTCGGCTGGATCGAGCGGCGGGCGGGGGAGCACGCCCTGATCCCCCGGGACGTGATCGGGAACGAAAGCTTCGCCGCTTCCTGCCTGGCGATCCTCTTCATGTCGGCCGTCTTCTTCGGGGCGATGTTCTACCTGCCCCAGTACATGATGAAGGAGTTCAGCTACACGGCCTTCGAAGCAGGGTTCGGAATGCTGCCTTTCATGGCCGTCTTCGCGGCTACTTCGTTCGTATCCGGTCCGCTGTACAACCGTGTCGGCGCCAAGCCGATCGTCACGGCCGGTGCGGCGGGCATCGCCGCAGGGCCCCTTGTCGTTTCGTTCGGGATCTCCAGCGGCGGTACCTACGCGGAACTCGTTCCCGGCATGGTCATTCTGGGCATCGGGATCGGCCTTTTCTATTCGTCGGCGACCACATCGGGCGTGACCTCGGTGGCCGAATCGCGGACCAGCCTTGCCGGCGGCATCATCTACATGTGCCAGGTCGCCGGCGGATCGGTAGGTCTTGCGCTCACCACCACCGTATTCGCCTCGCAGTCGGACCTGATCGACGGTCTCCACGCCGCGTTCCGGCTCGACGCCGCGCTTGCTTTCATCGGTTTCCTGATCGTTCTCTTCTTCGTCGGAGGCCGGCTCGGTGCCGGTCGCCGGCAAGTCACCTGAGCGATTCCTGAAAACTTTTTCCGGGATCGTCAACCGATTCCGGGCGTACCTCCGTATAGCGGGTAGATGTCAAACCAATCACGGAGGTAGTTTCGATGTTTTCGACAGCAGTAATCAGGGAAGGAAATGGCATTGCGCGCCTGGCAGGGGCCGGTTTCGCGTCTCTCGTAGCCCTCGCCATGGTTCTCTTCCTCGCTCCCGGAGCGTCGGCAAACCCGATCGCGAGCGGTAGTACCGCGCTCACGGTCGACAAGAAGCCGGCCAAGAAGCTGAAGAAGAACAAGATCAAGGTCCAGCGGGTCAAGCCGGCCAAAGTCCAGAAGGGCTCGTTCGTCTTTCCGGTCACTGGTGGCAATCTCAAGCCGGCCGATCCGAGCACCGGAGTGATCCGCCATTCGGGCGGTCTCAGGTTCAAGTCCGGCAAGCGCAAGCTCGTCGCCAAGAAGTTCGTCATCAAGGTCGCCAATGGCGTGGTTGTCGCGAAAGTCGGCGGGAACAATGTCAGGCTGCTGTCCGTTGACCTCGGCAAGGCCGAGATCAGCCGGGACGACTTCGGCATCGATGTGCGCAGGGTCGGCCTCTCGCTGACCGGTGCCGCCGCGAAGGCGCTCAACAAGACACTCAAGACCAAGGCGTTCAAGAAGGGTCTGCGACTCGGACACGCTGTTGTCAAGACGCAGCCCTCATCGGTCGGACTGGCCGCTGAAGGCAGCACCGACCTGACGCCCGATGCGGGTACGGTTGGACTGCTGGTCGGCGCCGGCATCACGCCTGCCCCGATCTCGCCGGCCACGGTGACGCCGATGGGCGACTTCTCGTTCCCGATCACCGGCGGTCGTGCCGACGTGAACACGTTCGCGGGTGAAATCAGGCACAGCGGTGGTATCTCGCTGACTCGGGGCATGGACGTGCTCGAGCTGACCGATTTCACGATCAACGTTGACGGTGATCCCGATCTGACTGCGATCGTGAACGGCGGGCCCAGGGTTTCGGTCCTGGATCTCGATCTCTCGGGCCTCACGGTTGATGTCGATCCGTTGGACATCACCCTGGGTAACGCCACGGCCAACATTTCGGCGGCCGCAGCCGGCGCATTGACCGACACGTTCGGTCTGCCCGACACGACTGGCGCTCCCCTCGGCATCGCGGAGATCAACGCGATCGCCAACTAGCTACGACGAGCCGAAGCGGGCGGCCCCTTCCCCCGGGGTCGCCCGCTGTTCGGCACTACAGAAGTTCCAACTTTCCACCAAACCAGCAACAAACGACAACAAGTCAAACGAAGGAGAAACGAATCATGGACATCAAGAAAGCGCTTCTACTGGGCCTCTGTATCCCGGCCCTGGCTTTCGGCGTCGCGGCATGTAGCGATGACGACGACAGCAGCGACAGCACCACGACCGAGCAGGTCGAAGAGGCCCCGGCCGAAGCGGGCGCCAGCATGGACATCGTGGAGACCGCCCAGGCGACTCCCGACCTGACCACCCTGGTTGACGCCGTTGTCGCGGCCGAGCTGGTCGAGACCCTCCAGGGTGAAGGACCGTTCACCGTGTTCGCGCCGACCAACGACGCATTCGCGGAGCTGCCCCCGGAGGAACTCCAGCGACTGCTCAAGCCGGCCAACCGGGACGAGCTCGCCAACATCCTCACCTACCACGTGGTGGCCGGTGACGTGAAGGCGGCCGACCTGTCCGACGGACAGATGGTCGAGACCGTCCAGGGCGACGACCTCACCGTCTCGATCGATGGCGACAAGGTCATGATCAACGACGCAGAAGTCGTTCAGGCAGACATCGAGACTTCGAACGGCACGGTCCACGTGATCGACGGAGTCCTGCTGCCCAGCAGCTGAGGCGATCGGGGGATGACCGGCATGAATTCAGCGATTGAAACGAATTCGGTGACCTGGTCATCCCCCGTTTACCTTTCATTCACGGGCGTGATTGACTATCTGGGGACTTTGCTTACGAGAAAGGCAGAACCAGATGAGCAGGTCCTCGCCGACCGACTGGCCGAGCGTGACGAAGTTGCGCTCGCCGAGGTCTACGAACTGTTTTCCCGCCCCGTCTTTTCCTTTCTTCTCAGGTTCACCGGCGACCGCAACGCCGCCGAGGACGTACAGCAGCAGGTCTTCCTCGAGGTCTGGCAGAAGGCCGAGAATTTCGATCCCGGGCGGGGCAGCATGCTCACCTGGATCATGACCATCGCCCGCAGCCGCGCGCTCGACCACAGTCGCCGCCGGGTACCGGAGCCCCACGACCCTTCTTCCGCGGCTGAACTCGCCGAGTCGGGGGCAGGCGGGCATTCCGATATCGACCGTGCGATCGACGACTGGCATTTCATCCAGATGATCGACCAGTTGCCGGCGGATGAGGCCCGCTTGCTCGAGTACAGATTTCATGGCCAGCTGAGTCAGGCCGAGATTTCCGAGAAGACCGGTATCCCGCTGGGAACCGTGAAGTCCAGGATGGTCAGCGGCCTGGAGCGGCTGCGAGCCCAGATGGAGGTGGAAGCATGAGTTCCGACATGCGCGAGAGCGCAGTTGAGTACCTGCTCGGTGAACTCCCCGCCGATCAGATCGATCGCTTCGAGGCTGAACTCCTGCTGGATTCCGGCCTCAGGGCTGAAGTCGAACGGCTGCGGCCGGTCGTAGCCAGGCTCGAGAGCACTCCGGGCGAAGCCTGGGAGCCGGTTGAGCCTCCGCCGCTCGACATCGCCGCCATCGTCGGCGCCGATGCGACGCATTCCGTCGCCCCCTCGACCAACCCGGTGTCCGCCGAGCCGGCAGGCCTCGAGGCGACTCAGGAGTCCCCGGCTCCGTCTGCTCAAGCCAAAGCCGACAAGCCGCGCCGCAGCCTCGCCGAGCGCCTCGGACTGGCCTGGCCCACGGTCGCCGCGGCCGCGTTCTCGGCCCTGCTCATTCTCGCGGTCGGCATCGGCGTCGGCACCCAGCTGGGCGGCGATGGTGCGACTTCGGGTGATCCGGCGCAGACTCTGGCCCTGGATACGATCGGACAGGAGGTGCCGGCCGGAGCTTCGGGTGAGGTGCTTCTGACCGGCGACGCCGGTGACCAGCTCACCCTCGACGTCTCGGGACTCGAACAGACCGGAGACCGCGAGTTCTACGAGTTCTGGCTGTTGGGAGACGAAGGCGAACTGGTTTCCCTCGGTTCCTTCCGTGTCGAACCCGACGGTAACTCACAGATCGATGTGCCGCTGCCGGTCAATCCCGAGAAGTACCGCTACTTCGATGTTTCGATCGAGCCCGAGAACGGCAGTCCGGATCACTCCGGCCGATCCGTCCTGCGGGGCCTGACCCCGTCTTGACGCCAGAGCACGTCGTCCTCGGCAGCGGCGGGGTGCTGGGCGACACCTGGATGAGCGGCCTGATCGCCGGACTGCTCGAGGCCGGCGGCCCGGACTTGCGGCTTGCCGGTCGCTTCGTCGGTACATCGGCCGGATCGATCGTGGCCACCCGGCTGGCCGCCGGGGAGGACCTGCGCAGCTACGTCGAGCGCCGCTTCAGTGTCGTTGGCGGTGTGAGGGTCCGGGCATCCGATAGCGGGGCCGGGGCGGCCGGTGCGAACCCCGCAGTCGGGACCGGCGGCCTGTCGGCCCCGGCGGCCCGGCTGCTGCGCTTCACCGGCCCTGCCGGCAGGTTGGCCAGGCGCATCGTTCTCAAGGCGGTTCCGGAGGGTGGCGAAGAGCTGTCCCGACTCGGCCGGACGATCGATCGGATCATGCCCGAGTGGGATCCGCGCCTGAGCCTGGTTGGTGTGAACCTGGCCCGGGGCGGCCGGGTGGTGATAAGCGGGCAGGACCACCTCGGCCTTTCGGTAAGCGAGGCCGTGCGAGCGTCGTGTGCGATCCCTGGGGTTTTCCGCCCGGTGCCGAGCGACCACGGGCCGATAGTCGACGGAGGGGTCTGGAGCCCCGTGAACCTTGACGCCGTCAGCCCGGAATCCGGCTCCAGGCTGCTCTGCCTGTATCCGTCCGGCTATCGCAGTCATCCTCAGAACCGCAGAAGGCGTGCGGCGACGGGAATCTCGCGGACCCGTGTCGCACTCGAAGCGGCCGCGGTCCGCGGCCGGGGGACCCGGGTCATGACGGTGATCCCTGATTCCGCTTCGGCGGTGGCGATCGGTCCCGACCGGATGGACCACGAGCGGGATCCGTCGGTCGCCGCGGCCGGCTACTCGCAGGGAATGTCGCTGGCCCCTGGTCTCAACGGCTGGCTCGCTTCGTAGCGAGTGAGATGCATGTCACACGGGCCCGTGCATCCGGTGCCCGGCCTGCCTGCGTAATGACCAGTAATGAAAGTAGCTGTGATCGGAACCGGGATCTCCGGCCTGGCAGCCGCACACCGGCTCAAAGACAGAGTCGAACTGACGGTCTTCGAGGCCGACCGCCGGACCGGCGGTCACGCAAATACGGTCGTGGTTGAATCCGAGCGCGGCTTCGAGTCCGTCGATACGGGCTTCATCGTCTTCAACGAGCGAAACTACCCCGAGTTCTCGCGGATCCTGGAGGAGATGGAAGTCCCCTCGCGGCCCTCTTCGATGAGCTTCTCCTACACCGACGGCAGGCTGGAGTACGCCGGCCGCGACTTCGGCAGTCTGTTCGCCCAGCGCAGCAACATCCTGCGCCCGTCTTTCCTCCGGATGCTGGCTGAATTCACCCGTTTCCAGCGTCTGCTCCGGCAACTGGTCGCCGCGGGGGAGATGGGGCCGTCGCTCGACGAATTCCTGACCGAGCACCGCTTCGCACCCGCTCTGAAGGAGAGGGTGGTGATTCCGCTGGTCGCCTCCGTATGGTCGGCTGACCCGGGCCAGATGTCGAGCTTTCCGGTCGGCTTCCTGGCCCGCTTCCTTGACAACCACGGTCTGCTCTCGCTACGGGATCGGCCGAGCTGGCGCACGATCGAGGGTGGATCGTGGCAGTACGTCGAGGCCCTGACCGCACCGATCCGCTCAAGCGTCAGGACCGGCACGCCAGTAGATCGCGTCACCCGGTTCGACGACCGCGTCGAGGTCGTTCCGAGAGGCGGCCCGGCCGAGAGCTTCGACGAGGTGGTCATCGCCACGCATTCCGACCAGGCCCTCCGGATGATCGCCGACCCCAGCGACAGCGAGCGGGAACTGCTCGGATCTATCGCCTACCAGCCGAACCATACGATCCTCCACACTGACAGCTCGGTCATGCCTGACAGAAAGGCCGCCTGGGCCTGCTGGAACTACCGCCAGACCGGTCAGACCTCGAACCGGGCAACGCTTACCTACGACATGAACCGCCTCCAGACCCTGTCCTGCCGGCGACGGTTCTTCGTCAGCCTCAACCTCGAGCACCTGATCGACCCCGACTCGATCCTCGCCCGCTTCGAGTACGAGCACCCGGTCTTCACCCCTGAAACCGTGGCCGCCCAGGAGCGCTGGGGCGAGATCAGCGGGGTCCGCCGGACTCACTTCTGTGGTGCCTACTGGCGAAACGGATTTCACGAAGACGGTGCGTTCAGTGGCATTCGTGCGGCCCGTGCAGTCGAATCCCGGATCGAAGAGGGTGGCACCGGACTGGGCAGGCAGGTTCCCAGCGAATGGGCCTGAGCAGCGCGATCTACGAGGGCGAGGTCCGGCACCGTCGCTTCAGTGAGGTCGAGCGTGAGTTCACCTACCGGGTCTTCATGGTCTACCTCGACCTTGCAGAGATCAATCAGGTGATGTCGATTCATCCTCTTTGGTCGACCCGGCCCCGATCGGCGGCAAGTTTCCGGCGACACGACTACCTGGGGCCCTCGAGCGAGCCACTCGACGCCTGTGTTCGCGACCGGGTCGCGGCCCGGACGGGCAGTCGGCCGGGCGGCCCGATAAGGATGCTTACCGGGCTGCGCTACTTCGGGCTGCTCGAGAATCCGGTCAGCTTTTACTACTGCTTCGACCGGTCGGGAAAGCGACTCGAAGCGGTGCTGGCCGAGGTCACGAACACCCCTTGGGGTGACCGTCACAGCTATGTGGTCGACGGCGTGGGACGTGGCGGTTCCTTTGTATCCTCGCGTCTTGAAAAGGCGATGCACGTTTCCCCGCTGATGGACATGGACCACAGCTACGAGCTCAACTTCGGCCTCCCCGGGGATTCCCTGCCGGTCCACATCGAAAGCGAGAAGGCCGGACAGAAGGCCTTCGATGCGACGCTGAGGCTCTCCAGGACAGAGATCAACCGCCGCTCTCTGAGCCGGGTGCTGCTGACTTATCCACCGATGAGCTACCGCGTCCTGGCGGGCATCCATACGCAGGCCGCGGTCACCTGGCTGCGCGGGGCCCGTTTTCACGGCAGGCCGCCGACCTCCAGGGGCGACGCCGGTCCTTCTCCCGCATCAATCAGCCCGGCGCCTTCAGCGTGCCCGGTATGAACCCGATACGCGCGGCTGTCCTGCGCTTCCTCGACGGGATCTCCTACGGCTCGATCCAATTCAACGAGGCCGGCCGGTCGCAGGTGATCGGCCAGGGCAACCCGGGACCGACTGTTGATGTGACTGTTCACTCTCCGAGGTTGTGGACGCAGATGCTGAGAGGCAGCACCGGTATGGCCGAGAGTTACGTCTCGGGCGAGTGGGATTGCGACGATCTGGTCGGTCTGGCGACTCTGGCGGGTCGAAACCTCGAGCACCTCGACCGGCTGCGTCGCCCGATCCACGGCCTGGTCGGCCCGATTCAGCGCCTGGGCTTGACAATGCCGCGTACGACCAAGGCGAGGGGCAGGCGGCAGATCGCCGCCCACTATGACCTCGGCAACGAGCTCTTCTCCCTCTTCCTGGATCGGTCGATGAACTACTCCTCCGGTATCTACCTCGATCCTGCGGACGACCTCGAGCAGGCCCAGCTGAACAAGATGGACCGGATCGTCGACCGCCTCGAACTCGGACCCGAGCACCACCTGCTGGAGATCGGCACCGGCTGGGGAGGCCTGGCCGTCCACATCGCCGGGCGGACAGGCTGCCGGATCACCACTACGACGATCTCGAAGGAGCAGGCGTCGCTGGCCCGGAAAAGAGTCGAGGAAGCCGGCCTCACCGACCTCATCGAGGTCATCGAAGTCGATTACCGCGACCTGACCGGAACCTACGACAGGCTGGTTTCGGTCGAGATGATCGAAGCCGTCGGATGGAAGGACTTTCCGACCTACTTCGGCAAGTGCTCGTCGCTACTGAAGCCCGGCGGCGCGATGCTGCTGCAGGCGATCGTGATCGACGACGACGCTTACGAGCTCGAGAAGGCTTCGCGCAGCTTCATCAGCCGCTTCATTTTCCCCGGTGGCTGTCTGCCGTCGGTGGCCGAGATCAACCGTTGCCTGGAATCCGAGACCGACCTGAGAACGACCTGGATGGATGACATCGGCGACGACTATGCACGGACGCTCTCCGACTGGCGCGAGCGCTTTCTGGCGGTTACGGAACGACTCGAGCAGCTCGGCTACGACCGGCGCTTCCGGCGGATGTGGCTGCTTTACTTCGGCTTCGCCGAGGGCGGCTTCAGGTCAGGCAGAAACGGTGATGTCCAGATGCTGCTCGCCAAGCCGGACTTCTCGCCCTCGAGCCGTCGCGATCAGACCGCGCGGGCCTCGACCCAGCCCTCGGGCAGGGCACCGGCAGGCACCAGGCCTGCGTAATCGGGGAAGTTCCGGCGCGCCACTCGTTCTGCCGCGCTGCCTTCGAACACCGGGTGGAGGTCTCCGACGGTGAGCAGTACCCGCGCGGTCGCCCCGATCTGAAGGTCGGCGGCGGTTGGAGTATCGCCGTCGATCAGTCCCTGCTCGGCGTAGCCTTCGATCCGGTCGATCATGCCGGGGAGGGCCTTCAGGTCGTCGGCCATCTGGACGGCGGAGATCCCGTGGTACTTCCAGGTGGCACGGACGAACTTGATCGCGTAATCGGTGCCGGCAGGGTCGAGCTGCCCGGCGCCGCCGAAGCTGCCCATCGCTTCCGGACGGAAGTGGAGTGCCGACCATGGCAGGCGCCGTCCGAAGTCCTGGAAATCACCGTCGGCCCAGAGCTCGGCCTCGCGAACGCCGTCCGCAATCGCCTCGGGATACAGCGGATGCTCTGGAAAATCCTGCTCGAGCTTCCACAGAATCGCGGTCGATCCGTGGACCGTCTCGTCCCCGATTGTCATGCCGGGAACGGTACGTCGACCTTCTCCGTAAATCCGCTCGACCTCGTCCTGGTGCTTGCCCATCGCAAGGTTCACCAACTCGTAAGTGAGCTGCTTGTGCTTGAGCGCCGCTTCGGCAGTCAGGCACGGGTGGGAGGGCGGCAGTACGTGGAGTGTTATCGGCACCGAATTTGACATCGGCCAACTCTACGATGCCGGGCCACCGGAATGCAGGAGGCGGCCGACTCGCTACGGTTCAGTGATGAACCTTCGCATCGCAGTCAACACCGGTTTTGGCCTGAGTCGGATCCTGTTCGGCGCCGTCGCGGCCACCGTGCCCGAAAAGATCGGGGAGACCTGGGTAGGCGAGGACGCGTTCAGGGCATCCAACAAGACGGTCTTCCGGGCGATGGGCTTCCGCGACATCGCCCTCGGTCTCGGCGCCACCGAGGCGGCCCTTCGTGACGAGGCCGGTCCCTGGCTGGCCGTATCGCTTCTGGCCGACATCGGCGACGTTGCCGCGACGCTGATCTCGATCAACGGCATCGATCGCCGTGGAGTGATCACGACTTCGGTGCTGGCCGGCTCGGCCGCCGTTGCCGCGGCGGCACTGCTGGCGATCGACATGAATTCCGACTGAGGACCGAATCGCCGTGGGCGTCTCAGAGCCGGATTCTCCCCATGACGAAACGGCGGTCGCTATCCCGGTAGCCGGGCCGGGCAACGGGCCGCAACGCTTCGAGCTCACCGCGGCAGCCCGTGGGCCCTGGCGAAGCGACGCTGCCCACGGCGGAGCCCCGGCGGCCCTGCTGACCCGTGCTATCGAGTCGTTCGGATCCGGGTCCGGCATGAGGTTGACCTCCTTTCAGAGCGTATTCCTCGGCCCGGTGATGCTCGGCCCGGTCGAGCTGGAGACCGAGGTACTCAAACCGGGAAAACGCCAGATGGTGGTCGCCGCCAGGCTGCTGTCCGGTGACCGGACGCTGATCGAGGCCAGGGGCGTCCTGCTCAGATCAGGCCGGATCGAGCTGCCACCGGGAGTCGGGCCGGCGGCTGGGGCGGATCACTCAATGCCTCCTCCGGAGGACTTCGCAGAGGCTGAAGAGGGGCGCTGGGGAAACGACGGCGAGACAGCCTTCCACAAGACCTCGAATACGATTCGTGTCGTCGACGGTGGTCCGGAGCAGGTCCGACCCGAGGGTGCAGCATGGTTTCGTCTCGACAGCCCGGTCATCCCCGGCGAGCTGCCGACTCCTGCCCAGCGGGCGATGGCCGCTGCCGACTTCGGCAACGGGCTGGCCCACCCGGTGCCTTTCGGGGAGTACGTCTTCGTCAACTGCGACCTCAACGTCTGGCTGCTGCGCGAGCCGGTGGGGGAGTGGATCGGTCTGAGCTCGCTGACCGAGGTGTCGGCCAACGGATCCGGGGTCACGCGTTCTGCGCTCCACGACCGCGAGGGCCGCTTCGGAACGGCCGGTCAGTCGCTCTTCGTCGACGCCGCCGGCTGACGGACCAGGGTCTCGAACAGCCGTTTCAGTTCGGCACCGGGGTCGGCGGTGAGTCCGGCGTGCACCTCTGAAGGCTGAATGGCGGTCGAGGACGGCGCGACCAGCCAGCCGAAGCGTTCGGACTGAGGGAGTCCGGCCAGCGGACCGGCCGAGGAGTTGCCGTCGATTACCGCCGCGATCTGGTCGAGTCGCTCAGCCATCGGCGCGGGGTCGAGCCCTGGCGCAAAGGAATCCAGACGGTCCGGATCGACGCCGGTCTTCATCGCCAGAAAACCGGCCTGACGGCAGAAGAGCACCACCCCTACGTTCAGGCATTCCCCACGCTCGATTGAAGGCACGGCCCTGAGCAATGCATACGAGAATGGAAGTTTGCTGGAATCAGACATCCGGCTCGAGGTCTCTTTCGATCTGGTCGCGCATGTCCAGTCGCGAATGGAGGAAGAGCCTGAACTGCTCCCTCTTCTCCTCCGGATCCGGACCGAGCCATTCTGACGGAACCGAGTCCACGGCACCGGCCACCGCCCTTCTGGCGGGATCGCTCAGGCGCCCGGCGGCATCCGCGAGGGAACCGGCCCGGGGCAGCAGTACGTGCTCAGAGAGCATCGGCGTCGGCCGGTCGACGGTCATCGAGAGCGGAACCGGACCATGCTGGCGGAAGAAGGCGGCGCCGTGATCAATCAGCCAGACCTTGCCGTGCCAGGTCAAGAGGTTCGGGTTGCGGGGAGTGCGGTCGATGTTGGTCGTCAGCCAGTCGAGCCAGACGATTCCGGCGGCCTCGTCTGGATCGACACGGCCGCCGGCTGAATCGAAGGGCAGGGCCCCGGGCAGGAAGTCCATCCCGACGTTGGTCCCATGGCTGCCTTCGATCAGGTCCTGGATCTCCGCGTCGGGCTCGGCATGACCGAGTTCGGGGGCGACCCCCATAACCACCAGCTCCGGAACGTTCAGCCCGACCGCCCGGCCCAATTCGCCGGCGACGACCTCGGATACGAGTGCTCCCGGGCCCTGCCCGGCACCGCGGAACTTGACCACGTAAAGCCCGTCGTCGTCGGCTTCCACCAGTCCGGGCAGCGAACCGCCCTCGCGCAGGGCGGTCACGTATCGGGTCGCCTGCACATGACGCATCGTTGAAGCTTCGCAGGTGGGTAGGCTTCAGCGGTCTCGATGTCTATGTATTGCCGACTAAAGAAGGGTCTTGATGTCCACGTTCACTGAGGCGGCTTCGTCTGCCCGAGTTCCAGTTATCGCCGATGTCTTCGCCAGCAGTCGCGTCCGTACCGCGCTGATGGTCCTGGGCGGCGCCCTGTTTACGGCGCTGATGGCCCAGATCGTCATTCCGATGACTCCGGTCCCGATGACCGGGCAGACCCTCGCGGTCGTCCTCGTCGGCGCGGCCCTCGGCTGGAAACGCGGCATGGCTGCCCTGACCCTCTACATGGTTCTCGGTTTCTTCCTGCCGTTTTTCGCCGACGCGTCGAGCGGTGCCGAAAAGGTCACCGAGATCGGAAGCATCGCCGGAGCGACCGGTGGTTACATCATCGGCTTCATCTTCGCCGCCGGCGCCGTCGGCTGGCTGGCCGAACACGGCTCCGACCGCAAGTTCGTCACCGCATTTCTTTCCTTCGTGGTCGGGTCAGCTGATCATCTTCGGCTTCGGCCTGGTCGGCCTGAAGATGGCCGCACCGGAGCTGGTCGAGGCCGGCTTCATGAGCAGCGCCAGCTGGGGCACGGTGATCCACGACGGCTTCACCGTCTTCATCATCGGAGGCCTGGTCAAGGCCGCTGTCGGTGCCCTTCTGATGCCGACCGCCTGGAAGATCCTCGAGGCCCGGAAGAAAGCGGACGCCTGACCAGAAGTCCAAGTATCGGTCTGCCGGATAGGGTGGATCGACGGGGCCGGCCGCATTCAGGCAGGCCGACACAGTGATTTGAAAGGAAATCCCTTTGCTTCTTGCCGCATATGACCTCGGTGACGCACTGCTCACCGCGCTCGCGATCTTCTTCTTCGTGATCTGGATCTGGATCGTCATCGCGATCCTGATGGACCTGTTCCGCGACCACGACATCAGTGGCTGGTCGAAGGCCGCCTGGGTCCTGTTCTTCATCGTCTTCCCACCCCTGACAGCGTTGGTCTACCTGATCGCTCGCGGCTCGGGCATGCGGGAGCGGGCGCTGAAGGATCAGGCCGAATCGCGGAAGCAGTTCGACCAGTACGTACGGGAAACCGCTGCCACATCGCCGGTAGACGAGCTCCACAAGCTCGACCAGCTCAAGCAGAGCGGCGGCATCACCGACGAGGAGTACCAGAAGATGAAGGCCAAGATCATCGCCTGAGCGATCGCCTGATTCACGTTTTCGAACCGGCCGCGCAATCGCGCGGCCGGTTTGCGTTTCCGGGCGAAGCCGAGGAGGGGCGCTGACTAGACTTGCGTGGTGTCCCGAGCCCTCCTCGCCGTCATCTCCCTCGCCCTGGCCCTCGTGGTCGTGGTGACCGGCGTGGCCTTGCTGAATCCCGCGGATGACGAAGCGTCCTCATCGGCTTCGGGGCAGGCGGCCACGAGCGAAGAAGCGCAGTCGACGGTCGCATCCGATGCCGCGGACTCCGATCCTTTCCTGAGCGGGTTCAACCTCACCGCCTATACGACCGGGGGCTACGCGGGCCCAGAGGTCGACCAGGACCTCGACCGACTGAAGCAGCTGGGCAGCAATACGGTCGTGCTGGTGCCGACCTGGTACATGAAACAGGGCGACTCGAACAGGGTCGCCCCGGACAGCTCGAAGACGCCGGACGACGCCGGCCTTTCGCAGGCGATCAGCTCGGCCCGTGAAGCCGGTCTCGAGGTCATGCTCAAGCCCCATGTAGATGTTCTCGACGGAACTTTCCGCGGGGAAATAGAGCCCTCTGATCGCGCCGCGTGGTTCAGCTCTTATGAAGACTTCATCGGCCGCTACGCCGATCTCGCGGCCTCGGGGGGCGCCGAGATGTTCTCGGTCGGCACCGAACTGAAGTCGCTCTCCACCGATACCGAAGCCTGGGACTCGGTGATCGAGGTGGTCCGCGCCAGGTTCGGCGGCGAGATCACCTACTCCGCCAACTGGGACGAGGTCTGGCAGGTCCAGTTCTGGGACCGTCTCGACATGATCGGCGTTGATGCGTACTTCCCGCTCTCCCAGGAGGGCGAGCAGCCGACGGCCGAGTCGCTGGCTGCGGCATGGCAGCCGAACGTGGACGGTCTCGCCGCGCTGAGCGAACAGCAGGACCTCCCGGTGCTGCTGACCGAGATCGGCTACCCGAGCCAGGTTGGTTCGACCGCGCATCCCTGGGAGGTCCGGCAGGGAGACCCTCCGGACCAGGACCTGCAGGCATTGGCCTATCAGGCCGCCTATGACGCATTCGCAGACGAGCCCTGGCTGCGCGGCCTGCTCTGGTGGAGCTGGCGGGCAGATCCGAAGACGGCTGAGCGGATGAGACTCGAGTACAGCCCTGAGGGCAAGCCGGCCGAGGCCGTATTCAAGGCCGAGTCGGCCCCCTGACTGCCTGGAACCGTCCGTCTGGGCGGGCTGGGAGATCCCTCCGACTGCATGGGATATCCCAGTCCCTGCGGCCCCGGCGGGCGAGCGAGGGGGTCCGGCTAGCTTGCCTGAGGCGCCGCAGTGCGGCGAAGCTCGATGCGAGAACAGACTTCAGAGAAGAAAGGCGGCATGAGCCGCCAACGGTTGCTTGCGGCCGCCTCGATGGCGGCCGTCGTCGTCTGCATGCCGCTGCTGGCCGGTGATCCGGCCGGAGCCCTCACCCCGCAGCAGCGTTACGACCGGGCCCAGGAGAGGCTCGCCGGCATCGCCGGTTCGGTCGATCAGCTGCGATCCCAGATATCCGCTGACAACCGCCGGGTCGATCAACTGCTCGGCGAACTGGCCGGCCTGCGGGCCCGGGCGGCTTCGCTCACCGCGGAACTCGATTCCAGACAGGCCGAGCTCGACAGCATGGAGGCCGACCTCGTCGCCGGAAAGATCCGCCTGCGGGAGGTCCGGAGCCGGATGGAGCGCGCCCTTGATGTGCTGAGGCGCCAGCTCGTAGCGCTCTACATGTCGGGCACGCCCGACGTATCGGAGATGGTTCTCGGTTCTTCGGATTTCGCCGAGATTGTCTCGAGCACCGAATATGCCGAGAGCATCCAGAACCACGACGAGGCCGTCATACGCAGGGTCAGGGCCCTGCGTGAACAGATTGAGCGTGCTGTAGCGCGCATGGAAGTTCAGGAGCAGCGGCTTCAGCGGGCTCGTGACGCCATCGCCGTCGAGCAGCAGGAGGCGGTCGAGGCTCGCGATCTGGTCGAGTCGCAGCGGGCCGAGTTCCTGGCCACAAGGGACATGCGCGAACGGCGCATCGCCGCTCTCCAGGACCGGGCAGGCACGATCGAGGGCAATCTGCCCGACCTCAGTCTTGATCCGGCGAGCAGTTCGGCTCCGAGGGCTCCGGCTCCGGTGTCCGGCCAGAGTGCGGTGCTCGGGTCAGACGGGCTGGCGGCAGCCCCGGCCGGGGCTCCGCAGGCCGTCAAGGATGCCATTGCCGCAGCCAATGCGATTGTCGGCATGCCGTATCTGTGGGGTGGGGGCCACGGTTCTTTCGAATCCTCCGGTTACGACTGCTCAGGTGCGGTGAGCTATGCGCTGAACGGAGCCGGACTGCTTTCGAGTCCGCTCGACTCGACCGGCCTGACTACCTGGGGAGAGCCGGGCGAAGGCAACTGGATCTCCGTCTACGGAAACTCCGGCCACGTTTACGCAGTGATCGCAGGCCTGCGATGGGACACGTCGGGTACCGGCGGTACGGGTCCCAAATGGCACAGCGACCTGCGCGACAACTCCGGTTTCATCCCGCGTCATCCCTCGGGCCTTTAGACGCGCCGGCGCCCCCGGCATCCCGGGTGGGATCCGGTGTGCTGAGGAAGTTGTGTGCGATCGCGCCGGTGAGCATCGATATGAAAGTGACGCCGGTCAGCAGGATCACGATTGCCGTGATCTCCGATCCCACCGTTGTCGTCTCGATGTCCGAGCCGAGCGTGGCCATCGTGGTGATCGCCCAGTAAATGCTCTCCCATTCGCTCAGGTCCTGGTTCCTGGCCTCGAAAGCGCGGAAGAGCGAGCCGCCGGAGATCGCCACCACGAGAGTCATCAGGGCGGCGTAGGCGAGTCCCTGACTCGAAAACAGGGACCGGGACAGCTTCTCCAGCTCGAGCAGTCTCAGCAACTTGAGCAGCCTCAGCGCCCTCAATGCCTGGAGTCCCGGCGGCAGCACCGGAGGCGTCAACACAACGACGATCAGGTCGATCGGGTGGTGGCGCAGGTACTTGAGGCGATCCGGGACCAGGGCGAGCATGAGGACGAGGTTGAAGGCGAAAACCAGCCAGGTTCCCCAGTTGAGCACTGTGGCGATGTCCGAGAGCGCCCCGGTGCTGTTGGTTTCGCTGAGAATGACGCTCGGGAGCGTCAGTACGGCCGCGATCATCAACGGAGCGTTCATCAGCTCCTGGGCCCGGCGGGCACGCGGCCCGACCACACCGTCATCCGGCTCGAAACCGCCAGACAGGTCGATGTCGGCATCCAGAGCGATCTTCTTTTCAGGTTCGTGACCTTCCATCTCCGGTCCCTTCGCCATCGGAGGCACCTCGCCTGTACTCGCAAACGATCACTCAGGTATTCATCCATGGCTGCGCCAAAAAGCCCGCCCCGGCTGAGTTCAAACCATGTCATGCAAAGCGTCAGACATTACGTCAGACAAATTGTTTGCCGATCTCTGGCGACGCTTCTGCCCCCAGGAAAGGCTCCGTGCCCGGCTGCGAGGCTTTCGCTCGCATCCGGCATCGATTAGCCTGCGTGAACCTTGGTCCACTCTGCGCATGGGTACTGGATTCACGAGGCCGGCCTTCCGGAGCAGCTCGACGCGCTCTCGGGAGACAGAAACGCCGACGTGGCGATAGTCGGCGGTGGCTTCACGGGAATGTGGACCGCCTGGCATCTGTCGCAGGCCGACCCGGACCTTCGAATCGCCCTGATCGAGTCCCACCGGATCGGCTGCGGACCCAGTGGCCGCAATGGCGGCTTCGCCGACTCGATGTGGGTCAGCTTCGACAGCCTGAGGCGACGTCACGGCCTGCCCGGGGCACTGCGCATTGCCCGCGCATCCGAGGATTCGGTCCGGCAGATCGGCGATTTTTGCGATGAGCAGGGTGTGGACGCCTGGTACACGCGGGCCGGCTACCTGAACGTCTCTACGACGCCCGAACAGGACGAAACCGGCATAGCCAACCTGAAGGCGATCGACGACGCCGGGGTTGAAGGGGAAGCCCGCATGCTCGATACGTCGCAGGTCGGGGAGATCTGCAGCTCACCCGCCTTCCGCGGCGGCGTCTTCTACGACATGGCAGCAACGGTTCAGCCGGCCCGCCTCGGATTCGGTATCCGCGCCGCCCTGCTGGAGCGCGGAGTGCAGCTCTTCGAGTCGAGCCCGGTGCGCCGGGTCGAGGACGGCGAAGGCCGGATCCGGATCCTGACCGATTCCGGCCGGGTCACGGCCGACCACGTGGTACTGGCATCCGGACCGTCGCTCGCCGGGCGCGGCTCGCCGATCAGGGACAACGTCACGATCGCATCGAGCCACATGGTCATCACCGAACCGGTCCCCGAACTTCTCGAGCAGATCGGGTGGACCGGGGGCGAGGCGATCAGCGATTTCAAATCCCTGCTTTCCTACTTCCGGACCACGCCGGACGGGCGAATCGCCTTCGGCTGGGGCGGGGGCCGCATCGCAGCCGGCGGGCGCCGCTTCGGCAGGGCCGAGGTCGATCCCGAAGTCGTGGCAAGGGTCGAGGCGGGGCTGCGCGAGTATTTCCCCGGCCTCGCCGGCAAGCGGGTCGAGTATGCCTGGGGTGGCCCGATCGACGCCTCGGCGAGCCACCTTCCTCATGTCGTCAGGCTCGCTTCGGGACGCGGCTTCGCCGCTTTCGGCTACACCGGCAACGGGGTCGGTCCGTCGCAGATGGTCGGTCGGTGCATCGCATCGAGCCTGCTTGACAAGCGGGACGAGTACTCGTCTCTGCCGATCGTCGAGCCCGAGTCTTCACTGACCCGGGTCCCTCCCGAGCCTTTCCGCTGGATCGGTGGGACGATGATCCGCGAGGCGATCGGCCGCAAGGAGCAGGCCGAGGCCGAAGGCCGCTCGCCGGGCGCCCTGGTCTCGGCGGTCGCAGGCATTCCGGAGCTGATCGGCTTCCACATAGGTCGCTGAGCACGGGTTATGCTCGGTTCGAGGCCGGGATCAGTACCGACCCGAGCCAACCCGGAGGTTGCCAAGTGGCCCGCATTCCCGAAGCAGCCGTCCACCTTCTCGAGGGAAGGCACCTCGCTCACGTCGGCACCGTAAACGCCGACGGTTCACCCCAGGTGACCCCGGTATGGGTCGACCACGACGGCGACACGGTGTTGATCAATACCGCCACCGGCCGGCCCGGGCGTTGCCCGGCCGACCGTCATGCCGTCCCGCCAAACGAAACGGCCGCCTGAATCAGGCGGCCGTTTCGTAGCGGGCTCGCGGCCGGGCGTACCCGACCGTCGGCGCATTTTTCGGCTACTCGGTGTAGCCGGCTTCCTTCAGGTAGTCGGAAGCCACCTGTGCCGGCTGCTGCTTGTCGATGTCCACACGGGCATCGAGTTCCTGCATCACCTCGACCGTAAGGCCGCTCTGGACCTGTTCGATCGTCTCGGCGTAGTCCGGTCCCGCCTTGTCGATCGTCTCCGGCTTGGTCATGAAGACGACGTTGCCTGCCGGCAGCACGCCCTGGTCGTCCTCGAGGATCGTGTACTCGTCCGACGCGCCCAGCTGGGCATCGGTCGTGAATACGATCGAGAGATCGGCCTGGCCCTTGTCGAGTACCTCGTAACGAAGCCCGATGTCCACCGGGGTGAACGACTTGAATTCGAGGCCGTAGTTCTCCTCGAGCCCGATCAGGCAGTCGATCCGCTGGCGACATTCAGGCGATCCGTAAAGCGCCAGATCCTGGCTCTTTCCTTCGAGGTCGGAGATCGTCTCGACTTCGAGTTCCGCCGCTTCGGCAGTCAGAAGACCGACCGCATTGGCGCTCGAGAACGGGGTCGGCGGCAGCGCCACCAGTCCGTCGGCTTCAACTTCCTGGCTGACCGCGTCGAATGCCTCCTGCGAGTCGGCCGGGACCTCGTCTGCGTCCTTCCCGTAGAACGAGGTCAGGGCGGTGCTGACGTACTCCGGGTAGCCCGAGATCTCATCCTTGTTCAGGGCCTGGAGCGCGATGGTCTCCGAGCCGAGGTTGAGGTCCTTGCTGACGTTGTAGCCGGCAGCCTCGAGTCCCTGGGCGTAGATCTCTCCGAGCACGATCTGCTCGGTGAAGTTCTTCGATCCGATGGTCAGATTCACATCCGAGTTGTCCGGGTTCGACTGGATCAGCTCACCGCCGCCGGATGAATCCCCCGATGAGGTGTCGTCGCCGTCGTCGTCGCTACTGCAGGCGGCAAGCCCCAGCGATAGCGCGAAAACGGTGACCAGCAGCAGATACTTCAGTTTCCTGATTGGCATTGTTCTCCTTCGTTGGTGGGTACAGATCTGTGTCGCGGGGTCATGTCTTCTGGAGCTTCAGTCCCTTGGAAGTCATTCCCCACTGGATTCCGGCAAGGGCCATCTCGAGCGCGATCGCCATCAGGGCGACCAGGATCGCTCCGGCAAGCACGCCGGCATCGCCGTAGACGTTGCGGGAGATGATGAAGTCGCCGAGGGTGAGGATTCCGGCCAGGGGCGCGATGGTCGCGGTGGCGATGATGTTGATCGCCGAGGTTCGGACGCCGCCCATGATCGTCGGGATCGCCAGCGGCAGTTCAACCCGGGTCATGATCTGCCGGTCGCTCATGCCCATGCCGCGGGCGGCTTCGACGGATGAGCGGTCGACCTGCCTGATCCCGACGAAGGTATTGGTCAGGATCGGCGGTATGCCGAGTATCGCCAACGCCACCACGAGGTTGAAGAGACCGACCCCGATCGCAGCGGCCATCAGGGCGATCAGCGCCAGTTCGGGGATCGCCCGTCCAGCGTTGCCGACCGAAACGGCCAGGAACTCACCCTTGCCGTAGTGGCCCAGGATCAGCCCTGCCGGCAAGGCCAGCAACAGGGAGACGCCGAGGGCCAGCAGTGTGACCTCGAGTTGCTTGGTCGCCAGTTCGATGACCTGTTCCGGCCCGCCGACCATGACGCCGCCGGTCGCGGCTTCCTGCTGGTTGAAGACGAAGTTGAATGCGTCGCCGAAAAGCCCGAGGGCGGCGAAGTTCACCGGGATCACCGGGCCACCTTCGTCCAGGGGGTGAGCATCTTGCCGGTCAGCAGAAGCAGGGCATCGAACAGGATCGCCATCAGGACTGCGATCGAGCCGGCGACGATGATGCCGGTCTTGAAGGTGATGTTGGAGCCGACCACGATCTCGGTTCCGAGTCCGCCGCCGTTGGCGAATACGGCCAGTGTGGCCAGGGCCACGGTGCTGACTGTCGCTATTCGCAGACCGGCGATGATTTCCGGCATCGCAAGGGGTATCTCAACCTGCCAGAGCAGTTGCTTCCTGGTCAGTCCCACCCCGCGGGCCGCGTCGGTCACGTCGGTCGGAACGTTCCTCAGGCCGGTGGTCATGTTTCGAAAGATGATCTGGAGGGTGAATGCCGTCAGGGCGATGATCGCGGTCACGGCGCCACGGCCCGTGAGTGGCAAGAGCAGGAAGAAGAACGAGATCGAAGGGATCGTGTAGAGGACTCCGGTGGCGGCCAGGAAAGGCGACGAAAGCCAGCGGTGGCGGTGGGCGAGCACCGCGAGGCTGAATGCGATCAGGAAGCCGGCGGCCACGGCGCTGACTACGAGTACGAGGTGCTGCAGGGTGGGGTCGACGTACCGGTCGGCGTTTTCGACCACCCATCCGGGACAGAACAGTTTGTTCTCCTCGATGCAGCCGCCTCCGGAGCGATCCCGGAAGAAGTCGTCCGAGACCTCAGCCATTACGAACAGTTCAGTCGGCGACACGATCCACCGCCGGAATCGAAGTCTCGCTGGCCTCGTCGGAGGAAAGGAAGTCGGAGATGATCTCGACCGAGAGGACCCCGTCCAGGCGCCCACGGCCGTCGACTACCGCCGCGTACTGCGGTCCTCCGGCAAGCAGGGTGGCAAGACCGTCCCTGAGGGTCATGTCGCCGTCGAGCAGCGGCTCGGCGGCGGAGTCGGGGCGGGCGGGAACGGTGTCGGATTCGAGGTCGCGGACGGACAGCCAGCCGAGCGGGCGGTTCTCCTCGTCCACAAGCACGGCATGAGGCACTTCGGCCGAGGCCAGCGCCTCCGTGACGGGTGCGGTCGCGTCACCCGCACGGGCCACAGGGGCCTTCCACAGGTCCACGTTCTTGACCCTGATCAGGGCCAGTCTCTTGAGTGCACGGTCGGCCCCGACGAAGTCTTCGACGAACTCGTCGGCCGGCTCCATCAGCAGTTCGGTGGGGGTCGCGAACTGGGCCAGTTCTCCGCCCTTCTTCAGCACCGCGATCCGGTCGCCCATCTTGATCGCCTCGTCCACGTCGTGCGTCACGAAGAGCACGGTCTTACGGATCTCGGCCTGCAGTCTCAGGAACTCGTTCTGTAGCCGCGAGCGGTTGATCGGATCAATTGCTCCGAAGGGTTCGTCCATCAGCATCACGGGCGGGTCCACCGCCAGTGCCCGGGCCACTCCGACCCGCTGCTGCTGGCCGCCCGAGAGCTGGCCGGGGTAGCGGTCTGCGAACTCCGGATCGAGTCCGATCAGCTCGAGCAGGGTCTCGACCCGCTCATCGACCCGCGAGCTGTCCCATTTCAGGAGGTTGGGGACGGTGCCGATGTTCTCGGCGATCGTACGGTGGGGGAAGAGTCCGATCTGCTGGATTACGTAGCCGATTTCCCGGCGCAACTTCGCTGCGTCGCCGTCCTTGACCGAGTGATCACCGATCAGGATGTCGCCCGAGGTCATCTCGACGGTCCGGTTGGCCATGCGCATGGCCGTGGTTTTGCCACAGCCCGACGGTCCTACCAGCACGCAGATCTCGCCGGCAGGAACCTCGAGGCTGAGCTCGTGAACGGCGAATCCTTCGGCGCCGGGATAGCGCTTCGACACGCTTTCGTAGCGGACATTCGAGGCTGATCCATCGTCTTCCGATGAGTGTTCACGGACTGGTTCTCCGGCTGTCACTACCCAGACCCTATGGGTCTCGCAGGACGAAGGGCGACCGGACACCGGCGGACGGCGACGGCGGTGCGACTCCGGCCAGATCCTGACCGGATCCGACGATTGGCAATCCGGCGTGCAGGAATCGCCTGGTCAGGTAAACCTTTGTTAGCAATTGCTTACACTTCCCGAAGTGCCGAATACGAAACCCCTCAACTCGCGGCCGGCGAAGACCCGGCTGCTTTTCGCGCTGTGCGCGCTTGGCCTGGCGTTTTTCGCCTGGGCCCAGGGTCCGGCTGTAGCGGCGGTCGAAGACCGGCTGAACCAGACCGAAGACAAGCTCGCCGAAGCCAATGACCGGAAAGGCGTGCTCTCGAAGGAAGTCTCCGGCTTGAGCAGCCGGATCAGCGAGTACGAGGCACGGGTATCGGCCCTGCGCGCGGAAGAGCGGGAGGCTGAACTCCGGCTTGCGGCCAAACAGGCCGAACTCGACCAGGCGGAGGCCGAAGTCGCCGAGGCCTATCGCGAGCTCAAGATCCTCGCTGCGCGTCTGAAGCGGTCTCTCGAGATCCTCGGTGACCGGTTGGTGGCGATCTACCAGAGCGGCAGCACAGATGTGACCGACCTTTTCCTGACTTCGGCCGATTACGGCGAACTGATCGAGCAGTCCGAGTACCTCAAGCAGATCCAGAACCGGGACGAGACGATCGTGACCCGGGTCCGCGATCTGCGAGACCAGCAGCAGACCACGGTCACCAGGCTCAGGGACGCCAAAGAGACGATCGAGGCGGCGCGCGATTCGATCGCCGCAGAGGAGCAGAATCTCGCTACGGCAAGGCAGGCCGTGGAGAGTCAGCAGGGCGAATTGATGGCCGTCCGAGGCGAGCGTCGGGCCGCGCTGGCCCGGGTTGACCAGCGGGTCGGCCAGCTCGAGGACATCCAGTCCGACCTCCAGGCAAAGATCCAGGAGCAGATCGCAGCCGCCTCGGGCCTCAGCCCGCTGCCTGCCGGCCCGATGTCGGCACCCAGCGCTGCCGGGCTCATCTGGCCGCTCGACGGCCTGTTCACCTCCGGTTTCGGCTATCGCTGGGGAAGAATGCACGAGGGCATCGACATCGCAGTCGCCGAAGGCACGCCGATCAGGGCCGCCAAGGGCGGAACCGTGATCCTTGCCTCCTACAACGGCGGTTACGGCAACTACACCTGCATCGACCACGGCAGTGGTCTCTCGACCTGTTACGCCCATCAGTCCGCCTTCGCTGCGTCCTCGGGGCAGTCGGTCAACCAGGGTCAGGTCATCGGCTATTCAGGAAATACCGGCAGCAGCACCGGTCCGCACCTCCATTTCGAGGTCCGGATAAACGGGGCCGCACAGGACCCGATGGGCTACCTCTAGCCGGAGCAGCGTTCAGGCCAGGCCGAGGCGCGCGGCGCGTTCCCGGGCCTTGACGATCACTTCATCGGCACCTTCGACCGTGCCGCCTTCCATCAGGATGCGACCGTCGACGACGGTCGTCCCGACCACCGAGCCGGTGGCTGTATACACCAGGTTCGAAGTCAGGTCGCCCAGGGCCAGTTCCAGCGCGTCGGGGTCCAGGAGGATGAAGTCAGCGGGTTTGCCGGCCGACAGTGGCTCGGGGTCTCCGATCAGGTCGGAGCGCCGACCGGTGGCGATCGCCCAGGCTTCCTCGACCGGGATCGCCTCGGCGTCCCCGGCTGCATGCCGCTGGCTGAGCGCGAAGGTCTTGAGGTCGGCCAGCAGGTCGAGCGAGTTGTTCGAGCCGGCGCCGTCGGTCCCCAGTGCCAGCCGGACCCCGGCCCTGCGTGCCTCCGGATAAGGGAGGACTCCGCCTACCGCCAGCTTCATGTTCGCAACCGGGTTCGCGACCACCGTGGCTCCGCGTTCGGCGATCAGTTCGAGCTCTTCGCGGTCCAGCCAGACGCCGTGGGCCAGCACGGTCCTCTCGTTCAGCAGACCGATGCTGTCGAGGTATACCGCCGGGCGCACCCCGTACTTGGCGATGCAGTCCTCGACTTCCGGCAGGGTCTCGGAGAGGTGGATCTGAAGTGGAAGGTCCCGCTCGGCCGCCAGTCCGGCCGCTGTCTCGAGTCCCTCGGTCGAGACCGTATAGATCGAATGCGGTGATACCACCGGGGAGACACGGGAGCTGAACGATGTGAGCTGATCGAGCTGCCCGACCAGGGTGCGGTCCCGGGCGCCGACCTCTGAGGCCGCGTTCGGGTCGATCATCGGCGGCCCGACGGTCGCCCGCAGTCCGGAGTCCTCCACCGCCCGGGCTACCGCGGCGGGTTCCCAGTACATGTCCCAGAACTGTGCGGTGCCGGTGCGGATCATCTCGAGGCAGGCCAGCCGGGTTCCCCAGTAGACGTCTTCGGCCTCCAGTTTCGCCTCGACCGGCCAGATCGCCTCCTGCAGCCAGCGCATCAGCGGCAGGTCGTCGCCGTGTCCGCGGAAAAGGGTCATCGCCGCATGGGTGTGGCCGTTGACCAGCGGGGGCAGGAGCAGCGCCCCATCGGCATCGACCACGGTGGCGGGGCCGCCCGTGTCCCTGTCGGCCGTGCTGACTCCGGCTCCGATCTCTTCGATTTTCCCTCCCCTGGCCAGCAGGCCGACTGTCTCGCCCTCGAAGCTGGCATTGATCACCCGGATGTCGCCGCCGGTGCTCAACGGGATGCAGCCTTCATCTGGTGCTTCTGCCTCAGGAACTCCGCAGAGCCGAAGAACGGAGCCACGCAGCCGAGTACCGCGACCGCCACCGCGAGTCGGAGATTGATCACCCGGTAGTGAACAGCGAGCACGCTGATCACCGACATCGCGATCCAGATAAGTCCGTGCGCGAGGCCGAAGATGAAGGTCCAGGGCTGGGGGCCGTCCAGCAGGAAAGCCGAAATCAGCAGCGCGAAATAGATCGTCGAGTGGATCAGGCTGACCACCTCGAGGCGGTCGAAGGTGAACACCTCGCGGAACAGCCGGCCGAAGCCGCCGTCGCCGGGGCGACGCCCGGGTGCGGACCGGACGGCGATCCGGGGTGTTGGGCGGGCATCGGACATGGCCTGAAGCTTCGCATGAGCCGCGTCGCGCGGGAAGGCGGCGGAGTCTGTCGGCCGGCGAACGACTGCGCCGGCCTGCCGGCGAGCCGGCCACGACTGCCAGGGGCTCAGCCTGCGAGCCGGTCCAGGCGCTCGATCTCGTCGGCCAGGGTGGCGATCAGCTCTGCCGGCAGGTTCATCTCGCTGATCACTGCGAGATCCCCGCGCCAGGCTTCGATCCTCCTCCGGGCCTCGATTTCATCGGCATCGTGACCGGCCGCCAGCAGTTGGCTCATCCGTCGCATGCCGTCAACCCTGTCGTAGGCGTAGATCACCTGGGCCCGCCAGCCTGCGCCACGGATTCGGTAGCGGTGCTCGGAACGACGCTCGACCCGGTCTGTGACGCCCGGGTCCTGGCTGAGCGTCATCACCAGGTCGTGGATCTCATTTCCGAATTCGGCTTCGAGCGACCCCGGCGTGACGTCCGTCTTCTCGATCGTGTCGTGCAGGAAGGCCGCTGCCTCCATCACCGGATCGCCGTGCACGCTGACCAGTTCGGCAACGGCCACCGGATGCTCGATGAAGTCACCGAGCCCGTAGCGGTCGAGCCTGCCGCGATGAGCCTTCTCGGCGAAGGCGTAGGCCTTGCCCGGCAGGTGAAGGGGCGGCGCCCCGGCCACGCGGTCGGGATGGTCGCGACTCACGAAACGGTCGGCGCCGTCGCGCAGCTCCGGTTCGGTGAGCAGCCGGTCGAAGCACCGCGCTTCGACCGCCAGGCCCTCCCGGAGCGGGCGGCCGAAGCCGCTCATGGTCGCTTCCAGGTCCGTCCTGAGCGCAGGCTGTGGCAGCGAAGCGATCTGCCCCGCCAGCTCGAGTGCCCGCTCAACGCAGTGGCCGCTCGGGGTTACTTCGTTGACGAGGCCGATCCGCTCGGCTTCAGCCGCCCCGATGACCCTTCCGGTGATGATCAGATCCAGGGCAGGCCCGAGTCCGACCAGTCGGGGCAGCCTCTGGGTGCCGCCGTCTCCGAGGCCTACGTTCCAGCGCCTGCATGTGACCCCGAACGAAGCGTGACGGTCGGCGATGCGCAGGTGGGCGAAGCAGGCCCACTCGAGTCCTCCTGCATACGCGGCACCGTTCACCGCGGCGATCACCGGCTTGTGCAGATCGGTCCACCGGGTCGGGCCGATGTTGCCTTCCGCCGGCGAGGCGGGGTTCTGTGGGTCGACCTCGAAAAGTGGATCACCGCCCGCGTCGGGCGAGTACATCGCGGCCACCGCGTGAAGGTCGGCCCCGGCGCAGAAGGCTTCGCAGCCTGCTCCGGTCATCACCAGCACATGGGCCGAAACGTCGTCGCGGAAGTCTGTCAGGGCGCGGTCCAGGCCGGCGGCCTCGGCGGCGCCGATCGAGTTCATCTTCTCCGGGCGGTCAATCGTGAGCAGCCTCACCCGGGGGTCCGGGCCCTGCTCGTAGCTGACCGTATCGGGCGCTTGGGAGGCCGCCCGCTCCATCACTCGGCGGGAAACCCGGGCAGTGGCGCAACGCCACCGGTGTCGTCGGTGGAACCGGTGGTGCCGGTTTCCGGCAAGGTGGTCGAAGGGGCGATTCCGGATGCGGCTCCCGCAGCCTCGAGCGCCTCGATCCGCGTCTCGAGAGCACTGATCCGATCGGCGTCGCTGTTCTTGCTGACCGAGATGTAGATCGCCGCCGCCCCGGCGCCGACAGCCAGGCAGGTCAGGACGAGCGCGATGATCGAGCGCTTCCGGAGCGAGCGGTCGATTTCGTTGAGCCAGCCGCGCTGGCCGTCCAGCCGGGTGGCCAGGTCGGCCTGAGGCTGTGGCGCCCCGGTCACCGGCACGCGTTTCTGGGCGCCGGTTCCCGCGCCTGGCGGCGTCTTCGGCGGCGGCGTCGGCAGAGGTGTCCTGGTTGCGGGCGGGGGCGGATTCGTCCCGCCGGGGCGAGGGGGCGTACTCATTTACGGCAATCTACCCGGCCCTCGGCTGCCGAGTTCACTAACTTTCACTGTTACAAGAATCGGCCCGAGCCTCTTACCCGGCCGAAATCGACCAAGGAGAATCTCCGAATGCCTGAAGCAGTGATCGTGGACACCGTCCGCACCCCGATCGGCCGTGCCTTCAAGGGCTCGCTTTCCCAGCTTCGCCCTGACGACATCGGCGCCTGGACCATCGACCAGCTCCTCGAGCGAAACCCGGGAGTTGATCCCGCGGCCGTCGAAGAAGTCTTCTGCGGCGTCGGCATGCCCCAGGGCAAGCAGGCGTACAACCTCGCCCGGATCCTCGTCCTGCTCTCGGACAAGCTCACCCAGGCTACTACCGGCGTTACCGTCTCTCGGTACTGCGCCTCGAGCCTCGACGCGATCCGCCACGCCTCGAATGCCGTCAAGAACGGCGAGGGTGACATCTACATCGCAGCCGGAGTCGAGTTCGTCAGCTCCTTCAACGAGCGTGCCGAGATCGCCGGATCACGCGCAGCCGGACAGGAAGACCAGAGCGAATACCTGATCGGCAACAACGGTCAGCCCAACGCCTACATCGACATGGGCATCACCGCCGTGAACGTCGCCGAGAAGTACGGCGTCAGCCGGGATGCCATGGACGACTACGCCCTGCGCTCGCAGCACCTCGCGGTCAAGTCCCAGGAGGACGGCTTCTTCGAGCGGGAGATCGTGCCCGTGACCCTGCCCGACGGCACCGTCGTATCGAAGGACGATGGTCCTCGCGCCGACGGCGGCGACATGCGCGAGAAGCTCGGCTCACTGCCGGAGGCTTTCGGCGGAGGCGGCGTAACGGCCGGCAACTCCTGCCCGCTCAACGACGGCGCTGCGGCAGTTCTGATCATGAGCGATACCAAGGCCAAGGAACTCGGCCTGACGCCTCGTGCCCGGATCATCACCTCGGCCACGGCCGGCAACGAGCCGGAACTGATGGGCGTCGCGCCGATCGGTGCCGTCAAGAAGCTGCTCGATCGTTCCGGCATGAAGATCGAGGACATCGGCACGGTGGAGCTCAACGAAGCCTTTGCCGCCCAGGTGATCCCGATCTCGGAAGAGGTCGGAATCCCGATGGACAAGCTCAACACCCACGGTGGTGCGATCGCCCTCGGCCACCCCTTCGGCATGACCGGTGCCCGAATCATGGGCACGCTTCTGAACGTCATGGAGACCGATGACCACCAGTTCGGCATCGAGACCATGTGCGTGGCCGGCGGACAGGGTGAGGCAACCCTGGTCGAGCGTCTGTCCTAGGACTGCCGACCCGGACCCGGGCCGACGGCCCGGTTGTCGATTGCCCGCGTTTACGAAAGCGCCCCCGGTGACGGGGGCGCTTCTCGTTTCCCCGTCTCGCACCCGTCTCGTTCCGCTGTGCCGTCTCGCCCCGGTCTGCCGGTTCGCTCCCCGAACCCCGGTTCGCGAGTGCTTTTCGGGCCGGCGACGACTGCGACGCTGCGATCCCTTTCGTTTATCGATTCGCCCTGCCGTCACTTGGTCAATCACGGTTCGAAACGGCTGTCGGCGGTCCGAAGGGGCCGCTGGAGGTCGGGTCGGGGCCTAGGCGGCGCGGTCGGCAATCAGGCGGGCCAGGGCCAGCGATGAAGTGGCTGCCGGGGAGGGCGCGTTTCTCACCAGCACGGCGGGGCCGATGCGCTCGACCAGGAAGTCTTCGATCAGCCTGCCGTCGCGGCCCAGGGCCTGGGCCCTGACCCCGGCCGGACCGACCTCCACGTCTTCGGGGCGCAGGGCCGGAACCAGCCGGCGGGCCTCCGCGACCAGTGACCTGCGGCTCAGCGAGTGCCGGATCTCGCGCGCGGTCGCAGCAGGGAAGCGCCGGATCAGGCGCCAGGTTCCCGGCCAGCCGGCGGTATCTCGAAAGTCGCGCGCGTTGAGGTCGGTGAGGCTGTAGCCCTGGCGGGAGCCGACCAGCATCGCGGTGGGACCGATCAGGACCGAGCCGTCGTGGCCGCGTGTCAGGTGGGCTCCGAGAAACGGCAGCTCCGGATCAGGCACGGGGTAGATGTTGCCCCGGACCAGACCGGCCCTGTCGGCACGCACTCTCAACCAGGAGCCGCGGATAGGGACGATACGCGGCTCGGGGTTACCGCCGGCAAGCTTTGCCAGCCGGTCGGACTGGAGGCCCGCGCAGAAAACGGCTCGTCCGACCTCGAGACTGCCGTTGCCGGTGCTCAACGAGAGCCGGTTCGAGTCCACCCGCACACCCGTAACCGGTGCCGAGAGGTGGATCGACCCGCCCAACTGCTCGATGTCGCGCGCAAGCGAGGCGCTGACCAGTTCAAAGTCCACGACCGCGGTGTTCGGGGAGTGGAGCGCCGAGATTCCCCGGGCCTCGGGTTCGACGTCGGGGATCTCTTCAGGGCCGATCCTGGCTATTCCGGGGACGCCGTTCGCCCGGGCACGCCGTTCCAGTTCGCCGAGCGCCGCAAGTTCTTCCTGTCTGGTCGCGACGACCAGTTTGCCGTTGCGGTCGAAGGGGATTTCCCTTTCGGCACAGTAGTCGGCCAGGGCCGCGGAACCGCTCGTACAGAGCCGGGCCTTCAGGGAGCCGGGTTCGTAGTAGACACCTGCATGTACGACCCCGCTCGAATGGGAGGTCTGGTGGGCGGCAAGCCGGCTCTCCGACTCGAGCAGGACGAGTCGGGCCCCGGGGTTCCGGACGAGGATCTCCCGGCCGACCGCCAGACCGACGATCCCTCCGCCCACGACGGCGAAGTCGGCCTCTCGCGGTGGGGGCTGGAACCGGTCCATGACCGGCAGTATCACCCGCCGGGCCCGCGGCCCGGCGCTTGCCGTACCGCGGGCCGCAGCGGGCGAAGGACGGATCAGGCCGCCTGGGCCTCCAACCCGGCCTGGCTGACCCGGTCGGCCAGGTCAGTGAGTTCCAGCAGCAGCGATGAGATCCGGTCGCGTGTGTCCTGCTCGACCAGTTCGCCGTCGGAGCCGAACTTGGCATCCACCTTGCCGATCGCAAGCTCGGTCTCGACCACCGGCGTTCCGGTGATCGAGAAGACCTTGCGCACATGCTGATTGGCCCAGGCGCCGCCGAACGGCGAGGGGCTGCTGGATACGATCGCGGTCGGCTTGCCCATCAGGGCGGAGGACCCGGTTGGCCTCGATGCCCAGTCGATCGCGTTCTTGAGGGCACCCGGGATCGACGCGTTGTATTCGGGAGTAACGATCAACAGCGCGTCGGCTTCCGCGACCTGCCGCCTCAGGCTCTCAACCGCTTCCGGCACATGGTCCGGTTCGAGGTCCTGGTCGAAGCCTGGAATCGAGCCCAGGTCGTCGAAGACGGTGAGCTCGACCCCGTCGGCGGTGAGTTCAGCCGCCGAGCGAGCGAGCAGCGTCGAGTTCGCGTTCTGGCGGAGACTTCCGGATATGGCGAGGATCTTCATGTCACTCGCCGGCCTTCACGGCTTCGATGCTCATGACGAGCTTGACCTTCTCGGCCACGACCGCGGCGCCGCTTTCGACTGTGGCGCCCCAGGAGATGCCGTAGTCGGTCCGATCGATGACGCCGGCGGCGGCCAGCGAGAGAACCGGCGTGCCGTCCATGCCGGGACCGGCCCCTTCGACTTCGACCTGAAGTTCGATGGGACGAGTCACCCCGCGCAGGGTGAAGTCTCCCTTGACCTTGTAGCTGCCTTCGCCGGCGGCTTCGATCGAGGTGGACATGAAGCCGCCCTGCGGGTGGTTCTCGGCGTCGAAGAAGTCGGGGCTCACGAGGTGTCCGGCGAGCGTCTTGTCGGGGACGTCGACGCTTGAAACGACGATCGATCCCTCAATGCTTTCGAGGTTGCCGTTGCTCACCGCGATCGCGCCCGAAAAGTCCGAGAAGCTGCCGCGGAAGGTAGAGATGCCGAGGTGACGGACCTCGAATCCGACCTGCGAGTGGACCGGGTCGATGCCGTAGGTGCCGTTTTCGATTTCTGTTGCCTGCGTAATGGTGCTCATTGGATGCCTTTCAAAGGGGGGGGAATGGAATATGGTTGCGTCAGCAACCGTTGCGCCAGCACCATAACACATTCGTTGCGTTGTCAACCAATCGCGCTACAATGGAGCTAATGAATCCCGCCACATCCGAAAAACCCGTCGAATACCAAGGCGTCGCCGATGCTTTCGAAGACGCATGGCAGGCGATTCGCGGCTGCCATCAGATCGTCGGCGACCTGGTCGGCAGGAACCTCTCAGAGGCCGGCCTTCCCGAACTTGCCTGGTACGACGTGCTCGCCAGCCTCGAGGCTTCTCCGGACCCCCTGAGGCCGAAGGACCTGCTCTGCCGGGTCGGAGTCACGAAGAGTGGCCTGACCCGGCTGATCGACAGGATCGAGGAGGCCGGACTCGTCGAGCGGACCAGCTGCCCGTCCGACCGTCGCGGGACCTTCATCGTGATGACCGACGCGGGAGCCCGCACGCTCGCCGCGATGCGTCCGATCAGGAATCGCGTTTTCGCCGAGCACCTGGCCGGCACACTCAGCGAAGCCGAGGCCGAAGCGGTCGCCGAACTGCTGGGCCGCGTCGGCGCCAGCGTACGGGACGAACTCGAAGGCGACGGCGGCTGCGAGCTCTGAGGCCGGGGAACCCCCGGCCCAGGCTCAGCGCTCGAGCGGCGGGATGTCCTCGTCTTCGGTCGCTTCCCAGTCCTGAATGAACTGGAGCCGCCACATCAGGCTGGCGGCGACCAGGCCGAGCGCGGCTGAAAGCATCGTGATGAACCACTGGTCGGCGCTGAGCATCGACATCTCGAAGAACTCCCGCAGCGGTGTGACGGCGAGGATTCCGGCGAACAGCGCCCCGAGCCCGGCGACCATGGCCAGCATGTAGCTCTGGATCGCGATGTGGTCGCGGCCCGGGCCCCTCTCGAGTAGAAGCACGAACGACAGTCCGAGCACGATCAGGGTCGTGGTCGCCGCGGTGCGGCCGTCCTCGAGCGTGCCGCCGAGCAGGCCGTCGATCAGGAAGAACGACAGGATGGAAGCGAGCGCCGTCGCCAGGCCGGCCGGCAGGGCGAAGGCGCCGAGCGCTCTGAGCAGGCGGCCGCGGTAGAGAGGCCCGTCGCTGGGGGCCAGCGCGAGGACGAAAGACGGAATACCGATCGTCAGCAGCGCGGCGAGGGTCAAGTGACGTGGCAGGAAGGGGAAAGCGAAGCCCGGCACCGATACGAGCAGGATCAGGGCTGCCGCGTAGACGGTCTTGGTCATGTAGAGGCGGCCCAGCCGGTGGATGTTGCGGGCGATCCTGCGGCCCTCTGCTACGGCTTCGGGCAGGCGTGAGAATTCGTCCTTGAGCAGGATCACGTCAGCGACGCTCTTGGTCACCTGGCTTCCCGAGCCCATCGCCACCGCCATGTTCGAGCTCTTCAGGGCGGGTACGTCGTTGACGCCGTCCCCGATCATCGCCGTGTAACAGCCGGCCCGGGAAAGCGCGGCGACCAGTTCCTTCTTCTGCTCGGGCTTGATCCGGCAGAAGATCGTGTTCTCGCGAACCACTCGCTCCAGCTCATCGGGGTCCTCCGGGAGCTCGCTGCCGAGCACGACTCCGGCGTCCTCGGGGATACCTACCGCTCCGGCGACCGAGACCACTGTCGCCTTCGCGTCGCCCGAGATCAGCTTCAGGTCGACCTGTTCCTGGCGCATCAGCTCCAGCGTCTCGGTAACGCCCGGCCGCAGGTTCTCCGAGAGCACCACCAGAGCGATCGGTTCGAGGCCGGCCGGCGGCCCGTCTTTTGGCTCCGGGGGCAACGATTCTGCGGTCTGGGCGAGGGCTACGACCCGGTGTCCGGCTGCGGTTTCGGTCTCGAGCCTGGCAGCCATCGCCTCCGGCAGCACCAGCACGCCAGATTCGATCATCACGTCGGGTGCGCCGAGCACGAGGGTATGCGGACCTTGCTCGCGGTCGAAAGTAAGGCCGCTCCACTTCCACTCGGAGGAGAAGACGATCTCGTCGAGCACGGTCTCGGCCGACTCCGGAAACTCCTCCCCGATTGCCTCGAGCGTGCGGTTCTGCTCGCCGGCATTGGCGGCGAAAGCACCGAGCTCACGGCCAGCCAGCTTGCCGTCGGTCACGTAGGCCGACTCGACTCCAACGAGGCTCAGGTTTCCGTCGGTCAGGGTCCCGGTCTTGTCTACGCAGATGGTGTCGACCGAGGCGAGTGACTCGCTCGCGCTCATCTGCTGGACCAGCGTGTCGCGTCGGGCCAGTTTCACCGCAGCGACGGCGAAAGTCACACTCATCAGCAGTACGAGGCCCTCCGGGATCAGGGTGATCAGGCCGGCGGTTGCGGTCTGGGCTGCCTCGACCAGGTCGACCTGACGCACTATCAGCGAACCGATCTGAAGAATCGCGAGCGGGATCAACACCCACGTGCAGGCCACGATCACCCGGTTGACCTCGAACTGGAGAGGCGACGGCGCGTGCCGGAATGCCTTGGCCTCCCCGGCGATCCGGCCGGCGTAGCTGTCGTCGCGGACCGCGGTCGCCTCGCAGTAGCCGGAGCCGGACAGAACGAAGCCACCGGAGAGGACTTCGTCTCCCTGCGACTTCGATATGCCGTCGGACTCGCCGGTCAGCATCGACTCGTCCATGGTCAGGCCTCGCGAGGAGACGACCGTGCCGTCGGCGACGAGCTGGTCACCGGGAACCAGCCGGATCAGATCCCCGGGCACGACCTCGTCCGCGAGCAGGTCCACTTCGTCCCCGTCCCTGATCACAGCCGCTCTCGGCGCGACAAGTACCGCCAGCCGGTCGAGAGTCTCTTTGGCCTTCATCTCCTGCCGGATGCCGATCCAGGAGTTGACGATCGCGATCAGGCCGAAAATCGCGTCGGCGAAGAGCCCGAGCGAGAGGATCAGAATGAAGAAGACCCCGACGATCGCGTTGAACAGCGTGAAGACGTTGCCGGCGACGATGCTCGAGGTCGTGCGCGAGGAGTGGGGCTCGGCCGGCCCGAGCTCGCGCAGGCGGCTCTGCGCTTCAGCGGCCGAAAGGCCCTGTTCAGGAAGAACTCCGGTTTCGGTCTCCAGCACGGATTGATTGTGCCTGTTTCCGTGGTCGTACGGTTGCCCAGTCGCGTGACTCCGGTCCGGGCCTCCGGATCGAACGACTCGCGATCTCGCCGATTCCAGCCGGGCCGGCGCCGGCACGATCCCTATAGGGTGCGCGAATGTCGCTAAAGCTTGGTTTGTATCTCGGTTACTGGGGCATCGGTCCGCGCGGTCAGGAGGCACTCGACGCGGTCCAGTTCGCCGAAGAGGTCGGTTTCGAGTCGGTCTGGGTCGCCGAGTCGTACGGCTCTGACGTGGTCAGCGTGCTTTCCTGGCTGGCCGGTCAGACCGAGAAGATCAAACTTGGGGCGGCGATCATGCAGGTGCCCGCGCGGCCGCCTGCGGCTGCCGCCATGGCCGGCGCGACGATCGACGCCCTTTCCGGCGGACGCTTCATGTTCGGCTTCGGGCCCTCGGGCCCGCAGGTATCCGAGGGCTGGTACGGCGTGCCGTATTCGAAGCCCTGGGGCCGCACCCGTGAATACGTCGAAGTGGTTCGGGAGATCATCGCCCGCGAAGGAAAGCTCGACCATCAGGGCGAGCACTACCAGCTACCGCTGCCGGAGGGCCAGGGAAAGCCGCTGAAGCTCAACTTCAAACCGGACCGCGACTACATCCCGGTATTCCTAGGAGCGATCGGCCGCAAGTCGGTCGAGATCGCGGCCGAGATCGCCGACGGCTGGATCCCGATCTTCTTCAGCGTCGACAAGTTCGAAGAGGCCTGGGGCGAGCACATCGAGACCGGCCTCGCCAAGGGCAACCGCAGCAGGGAAGACTTCGAGATCTCCCCCTCGGTGCAGGTAGCGATCGACGGCGACCTCGATGCGGCCCGCAACATGGTCCGAATGGGGCTTGTCCTCTACCTGGGCGGCATGGGCAGCCGCAAGACGAACTTCTACGTGGATCTGGCCCACCGCTTCGGCTTCGGCGAAGTCGCCGACGAGGTCCAGAGCCTTTTTCAGGCCGGGGACAAGGAGGGGGCTTTCAATGCCCTTTCCGACGAACTGGTGAACGCCGTCTCGCTGATCGGTACCGAGGACGAAGTCGCCGAGCGTCTGGCCCGCTTCCGTGAGAACAGCATCGACCGTCTGATCGTGACTCCGGTGCATACCGATCCGGCCGAGCAGCGGCATACGATCGGGCGCCTGGCCGAACTCGTCAAGTGAGAGCAGAGATCGGACTACCCGGTCGGCGCTCATTGTTTAGGCTCACCGCGTCTTGTCTATGAAGATCGGAGTACCGAAAGAGACCGCTGACGGGGAGCGCCGGGTCGCGCTTGTGCCCGACGCCGTTCGTTCGCTGAGCAAGCGCGAGGGCGTCGAGATCGTGGTTGAGTCCGGTGCCGGAGAGGCCGCCGGCCACCCGGACGACCAGTACACCGAAGCCGGTGCGACGGTTGCGGGCCGCCCGGATGCCCTCTCCGGTGACGTCGTGCTCTCGGTTGCGGTTCCCTCCGCCGGACAGATCGGCGAGTTGAAGCCGGGCCAGGTCCTGATCACCCACCTCGCGCCCTGGACTTCGGCCGAGACCAACAACGCCCTGGCGACGGCCGGTGTGACCGCCTTCGCGATGGAGGCGATCCCGCGAACGACACGGGCCCAGGCCATGGATGCGCTTTCCTCGCAAGCCACCGCCGCCGGATACTCGGCGACGATGATCGCTTCTCGCGAATCTGGCCGCTTCTGGGGGATGCTCACCACTGCGGCCGGCACGATCCGCCCGGCAAAGGTTCTGGTTCTCGGGGCCGGAGTGGCCGGGCTGCAGGCGATCGCCACCGCCAAACGGCTCGGCGCCATCGTCACCGGATTCGACATCCGTCGCGCCGCCTGGGAACAGATCGGCTCGCTCGGCGGCAGGCCGCTGGAGCTGGACTTCATACCTGACGCCGAAGGCGAAGGTGGCTATGCCCGCCCGCTCACCGAAGAGGAAAACGAGCAGGTCCGTCAGGCCCTGGCCGAGAATGCCGCCCGCCAGGACGTGATCATCACGACGGCCGCCATCCCCGGCCGTCCAGCGCCGACCCTGATTACTGCCGACGCTGTCGCCAACATGGCACCGGGCTCCGTAATCGTCGACCTCGCCGCCGAGACCGGCGGCAACTGCGAACTGACGGAAGTCGGAAAGACCGTCGAATCCGGCGGCGTGAAGATCGTCGGCCCCAGAAACCTCCCCTCCGACCTTCCCAGCCATTCGTCCCAGCTCTACGCCAAGAACCTGGAGAACCTGCTCGGCCTGATGATCACCGACGAAGGCACGCTGGACCTGAACTTCGAAGACGACATCATCGATGCCGCCTGCATCGCCCACGAGGGCGAAGTCCGCGGTGAGAGGACGGCGAGGTAGTGGATCTGGTCACCGAAATCACGATTCTCGTTCTGGCGGCCTTTGTCGGCTTCGAGGTGATCTCCAAGGTCCCGGCGACGCTCCACACTCCGTTGATGTCCCAGACCAACGCGATCCACGGCATAGTCCTGCTGGGTGGCCTGATCGTGGTTGGCTTCGCCGACAGCACCCTGGATGAAGTGATCGGCTTCGTCGCGATCGTCTTCGGCACGGTCAACATCGTCGGCGGCTTCATGGTCACCGACCGGATGCTCGAGATGTTCGGAACCAAGAAGAAGAAAAAGCCTGAACCGGAAGCCGCGCCCGCTGCGGCTGAAGCAGGCTCGTCTGCAGACGGCGAAGAGGGCTCGGCCAAATGACTCCCCTGGCTGCGCTCGACCCCACCGGAGCGGCCGTCGGCCTGCTTTACATCGTTGCTTTCTCGCTGTTCATCTACGGCATCAAGCTGGGCACGCACCCGACCACAGCCCGGCGCGGAAACGGACTGGCCGCGGTCGGCATGGCGGTCGCCGTGGCTACGACACTGGCCCAGACCGGCATCGGAAACTGGGGCATCATCATCGGCGGAATCGTGGTCGGCTCGCTGATCGGAGCGGTTGCCTCGAAACGGGTCAAGATGACCGAGATGCCCCAGATGGTCGCGCTCTACAACGGGCTCGGAGGTGGCGCGATCGCCCTGATCGCCTGGGCCGAGTACCGGCACTGGGTCCACATCGAGAAGCTCCTGTTCGGATCCGAAACCACCTTCGAACAAGGCGCGGAGCAGGCGCAGGAAGCCGATCTCGGAGTCGAAGTCGCCTCGGGTAGCGGCGCTATCTCATCGCTGTCCGACATCGCCGTATCGGTCCCGCTGGAGATCCTGGTGCCGACCCTGCTGGCGATGATCATCGGCTCAATTTCTTTCTGGGGCTCCAACGTCGCCTTCGGCAAGCTGCAGGAGCTGATCCCGAGCCAGCCGATCGGGCTGCCCGGCCAGAAGATCATCAACGGTCTGCTCCTGCTCGTCCTCATAGCCGGTTGCGTCTACCTGGGCATCAACAACGAGTTGAGGGATCTGAACCAGCCCGTCTTCATCCTGATGCTGGTCGTCGCGGCGGTGCTCGGAACGATGGTCGTGTTGCCGATCGGCGGTGCCGACATGCCTGTCGTGATCTCCCTGCTGAACGCCTTCACCGGCCTTTCCGCAGCGGCCGCCGGCATCGCTCTCGACAACACCGCGTTGATCGTCGGCGGGACCCTGGTCGGCTCCTCGGGCACCATCCTCACCCTCGAGATGGCTACCGCGATGAACCGCTCGGTGGCGAACATTCTCTTCGCCGGTTTCGGCGCCCCGGTTGCCGGCGTCGGCGGTGACCAGGAGCAGCGTCCCCACCAGTCGATGGGGGCCCAGGATGCAGCCATCCAGCTGGCCTATGCCGACACGGTCGTGATCGTGCCCGGTTACGGCCTGGCAGTTGCGCAGGCCCAGCATGCGGTCCGTGAAATGGCCGACGAACTCGAGAAGCGCGGTGTCACGGTCGAGTACGCGATCCACCCGGTCGCCGGCCGCATGCCGGGCCACATGAACGTTCTGCTCGCCGAGGCCGACGTGCCTTACGAGAAGCTTCGCGAGATGGACGACATCAACCCCGAGCTACCGCAGACCGACGTCTGCGTGGTCATCGGCGCCAACGACGTGACCAACCCGGCCGCCAAGACCGACGAGTCGAGTCCGATCTACGGCATGCCGATCATCGAGGTGGGCGAAGCCCAGCAGTGCCTGGTCCTGAAGCGCTCGATGAGCCCCGGCTTCGCCGGCATCGACAACGATCTCTTCTACGACCCCAAGACATCCATGGTCTTCGGCGACGCGAAGGCGATCGTCGGCGAGATCGTCCAGGAGCTCGGCAGCCTCTAGCTGCGGCGTTTCGGCGGGGCGGCTGCGTAACTTGTTGCTGGGGGGCGGCCCCCGCAATGATGAGCCGGTGTGGGGAGCTCAGGGAGTGGCCGGCTCGATCAGTCCGTAGTGGCCGTCGTAGCGCAGGTAGATCACGTTGCCGCGTTCGGTTTCAGCGTTCGTGAAATACATGAACCTGTGGTTGAAGGCGTTCATCTCGGTTACCGCTTGCGCCAGTTCGGTCGGACCGCTCATCCGGCTCTCCTCGTGGACGATCCCTCCGGTCTCTCCCGACCAGCCGACGCCACTGGGGCCGATTACGCCGAGCCGTTCGTCGTCGCGGTGGTAAGCGACCGCGTCGGCTCCCGTCTCGGCGTCGCTGAACAGATAGAAGTCGTGGTCGAGAAACTCCATTTCCTCTGCTGCCTCGGTCGGGGTCAGCGAATGGGCCGCGAAGGTCTTGCGCCGCACTATCTCCCGTTCCTCCGGGGGTCGGGTGAAATGCCGGGGCCGGTCCGCTGAGAAGCCGGCGTGACGCCATTCACCTGCGGCTCGCTCCCTGCCCCGGCGGGCGATGTCGGTACGCCGGTCCACCCAGTTGCGCAGTTGCCGCTCGAGTCGCTGGGCCAGTTGGTTGATCGCCCCCATCGGCTCGATGTCGGCGACGCTCGCCCGGATGATCGGGCCGTTGAGGCCGATCTCGGCTTCGGCCCGTGAGCCGCGCTCGATCCTCGGGTTGGCTTCCTGGGTCAGGACCACCCGAGCGTGGCTTATCGGACCATCGATCAGCCGGTCTACAGAACCGATCCTCTCCTTGGCGTATTCCGAAACCTCGGCGGACACGTCGCCCCGCACCGTCACGTCGACCTCAACCATCGGCATCTCCTTTCCGTAGGAATCGGCAGGATAATCAGTAGGTCGGCAGTTGTGCGGAATGCCGGCAGGTCGCTACTTCGTCGGCCGAAAGCAGCGACAGCACCGCATAGTCCAACCCAGCAACGGGGCCCGGTCCTGTCAGGACCAGGCTGGATCCCGGTTGCGGCACGACCACGACCCCGGGGCTGCGGCCCACGGACGGTCGGGGCTAGGGTTGCCTCCATGTCTGGCAGGCCCGAGCTGAGCGAAGTCATCCTCGGTGAGAACCTCGAGGTCCTGCCTCGCCTCCCCGACGGGGCCTTCCAGATGATCTACATCGATCCGCCCTTCAACACCGGGGAAAAACAGACGCGGCGCAGCGTCGCCACGGTCGCCGACGAGCATGGCGACCGGACCGGATTCGGAGGCCGGCGCTACCGGACCGAACTGCTGGAGAGCTCTTCCTACCGCGACAGCTTCGACGACTACCTTGCTTTCCTCGCCCCGCGTCTGGAACAGGCCCACCGGCTGCTGGATGAGACCGGGACGCTCTACTTCCACATCGATTACCGCGAGGCCCACTACTGCAAGATTCTGCTGGACGAGATCTTCGGCCGGGACGGCTTTCTGAACGAGATTATCTGGGCCTACGACTACGGCGGCAGGAGCAAGCGGCGGTGGCCCGCCAAGCACGACACGATCCTGGTCTACGTAAAGGACCCGAAGCGCTACTTCTTCGACTCCGCGGAGGTCGACCGGGAGCCATACATGGCGCCGGGGCTGGTCACGCCGGAGAAGGTCGCCCTGGGCAAGCTGCCGACCGACGTCTGGTGGCACACGATCGTGCCGACCAACGGTTCCGAGAAGACCGGTTACCCGAGCCAGAAGCCGGAGGGCATCGTCAGGCGCATGGTGCAGGCTTCGACCCGACCCGGCGACTGGTGCCTGGACTTCTTCTCGGGCAGCGGAACGCTCGGCGCTGTGGCGGCCGGACTGGGGCGCAGGTACATCCTGATCGACTCCAGCCCCGAGGCGGTCGAAGTCGCCCGTCGCAGGCTGAAGACGGCCTGATCAGTCCTTGTCGCGGCCGCGGCGGATGATCGGACCGAAGTATCCGATCGCGCTGCCGATCAGGGTGAAGACCAGCAGCAGGAGGATCAGCGGCGCCGAGGTGTTGATGAAGAGCAGGTTGAAATCGACTTCCTGCGAGTTCTGAAGGACGACGATCAGCAGCAGCGCAACTGCCGCCAGCAGGGCCCAGCGCTTCCATTGGGTGTCGGATTGATCGGACGGCTGGGGCTGATTCGCTCGGCTCGACATAAATTCATCCTATTGCCCGCATCGGAGTCAAGAAATCGTTGAGCTTCCGTTGCGGCGGCGACCGGTTCTGCCTGTCATCGACAAGCCTCGCCGACCTAGCTTCGTTCCATGGGTATCGGAGGGCGGACATGAACTTCGGAGCGGGCAAGTTTCAGGCGATCCGGGGCGCCGGCGGCGAGAGGGGGCAGGCGAGCGTCGAATGGATCGGACTCGTGCTCCTGGTCGCGGCGATACTGCTCGGCCTGGCCCTGGCCGGCGTCAAGCTGCCCGGAACCGCTCTTGTTCAATCGCTCAACCGCTCGATGCTCTGCGCGGTCTCGCTTTCTGACCGGTGCCTGGAGCGAGCATCAGTGGAGAGTTCGTACGGGGAGGAGGTGGCCGAAGTCGTCCGGGCCAATACGCCGGAACTGCTCTTCGGTCCCGGCCTGCTCGGCCTTCCGGTCGATTTCCGCTCCTGCCGCTCGGCAGCCTGCGCGGATTCACCCGGCTCGGGGGCCGTCTCCGAATCGACCGCGGGCGAACCGGTGACCCTCTTTACCCGGGTGATCGACTGCCGAATCGATCCGGCGATCGATCCGCCGGAATCATCCAGCTGCGAAGGGGAGGCCGAGGGTCGGCTGTACGTCCAGTACTGGGCCTACTACCCCGAGAGCGCCTCCTTGCGCGGGGTTCCGGTCCTCGAGGAGAAGGGCTACCACAGGCATGACTGGGAATCGGTCCAGATCCGGATCGGGCCCGCTGGCGGGGTGGAGCAGAGGGCCTCGTCGCATGCCGGTTACAACCACGGCCGATCGCTCGCCAACTGGGGGTCCGACATGGGATGGGGGCTGCTTCGCGGGGCGGCCGAGGCGGCCGGCCTGCGCGAAGCCGGGGGCTGGGGCCCGGCTACCGGCAGGCTGCTGGTTGCTGGCGGCAGCCACGCCGGCAACGTAGACGGCGAGGTCGACGCCGGCAGCTATCCGACCCACACCCCCGCGCACCGTGTCCGGCTGATTGCCCTCGAGCGGGTCCGCGGTGGCCCGCTTGCCCGACCGGCTCGATTCGACCCGATCACTCCGCCCTGGGGCAAGGAGGTCTGGCGCCAGGCGGAGGCTGAGGGCACCGGCTGAGCCGCAGCCGCGGCTGTATGAGCCGGGGCGGCGGGTCCCCGGGGCCGGAGCTGTGATCAGGGAAGCCGGGGCCTCAAGGGGCCAGGGCGGTAATCAGCGAAGCCATGTTGTCGGGCGTCGTGATCGGTGTGATGACCGGCAGGGTGATACCACCCGCTACATAGGCGTCGAGGCGCTCGCGGATCGCTTCCGGCGGACCGAGCAGGAAGGTGTCTTCGATCAGGTCCCAGGGGGCGGCCGCGGCGGCTCCGGCCCTGTCCTTGGCCTGCCAGGCCTCGACCATGGCGGAGATCTCGTCGCCGTAGCCGAGCCACCGGAAGAAGTTCGCATAGACCGGCACCGTGACGTATGACGAGAACATGAACCGTGCGAGCGGTTCGACCTGCTCCCGCTCGCCGGGAATGCAGAAGAAGCGGCAGAGCAACTCGAAGTCCGGGCCGGCACCCTCGATGCCTTCGACCACCTGCGGCAGCCCGCCGAGCGGCAGGAAATTCGTGAAAGCGCCGTCAGCCTTGTCGACCGCCAGTTTGAGCATCTTGCCGCGCAGGGCGGCCAGCACGATCGGGGTGGGGTGGGCCGGGGCGGTCTCCAGCTTGAAGCCGGTATCGGTGCGCTCTCCCGCCAGGGCCACTCGGAGGAAGTCGACCGTCTTCTCAACCTTGCTCAACGGCTTCTCGAACGGGATCTCGTTCCAGCCGGCGACCATGCGGTCGGAAGAGGCGCCGATCCCGAGGGCGAAGCGTCCCGAGGAGGCGTCGGTCATCGCGGCCGCCTGCTGTGCCAGCAGCGCCGGCCCGCGCTGGAAGACGCCCACGATGCCGGTGCCGAGGCGGATCTTTTCGGTCCAGGCGGCGCTCAGCGCCAGCGGCGTGAAGCCGTCGGGGCCGCCGGTTTCACCGGTCCAGAGGTCGGTGTATCCCTCGGCCTCAGCCTGTTCGACGAAGGGCCGGTGATCGGACAGCGGTGTGCCCGGCAAGGGCAGGGTCAGTCCCCATCTGGAAGAGCTCACCGGGTCAGCCTACATCGCGCCGGGGCGGCCGTCTGCCCGCGGGCGGCCGACCGTTATACCCTTCGGGGCAATGGGAATCATTTCGCAGGATGTCCGGTCAGGATCGAAGCCCGATCGAAACCTCGCACTCGAGCTGGTCAGGGTGACTGAATCAGCCGCGCTGGCCGCCTCGAGGTGGGTCGGCCGTGGGGACAAGCTCGCCGCCGACGGTGCCGCCGTCGATGCGATGCGACTGCTGCTCGACACGGTGCCGATGGACGGCGTCGTGGTCATCGGCGAAGGGGAGAAGGACGAAGCCCCGATGCTCTACAACGGCGAGAACATCGGCGACGGCAGTCCGCCGGTTGTCGACATAGCTGTGGACCCGCTGGAGGGCACGACGCTGACCGCCCGAGGTTTCGGCGGCGCGCTCGCCGTGATCGCTTTGTCCGAGCGCGGCTCGATGTTCGATCCCGGGCCCTGCGTCTACATGGAGAAGCTGGCCTGCGCATCCGAATTCTCAGACCTGCTCAATTTCGATGAACCGATCGGCGACCTGATCCGCAAGATCGGCGAGCGCAAGGGTGGCGGTCCCGAAGACGTGACCCTGACCGTGCTGGACCGGGAGCGCCACTACGGGGTCGTCAAGGAGATCCGTGAGGCCGGGGCCACGATCCGGTTCATCACTGACGGCGACGTCCAGGCGGCCCTGCTCGCGGTCAGCGAGGACACCGGCATCGACCTGCTCTGGGGAATCGGCGGAACCCCGGAAGGCGTGCTCGCCGCGGCAGCGATCAAGTGCCTGGGTGGCGAGATCATCGGCAAGCTCTGGCCACGCAACGACGACGAGCGGGAGGCCGCTCTGGCGGCGGGCTACGACCTCGATAAGACCCTCAACTCCCATGACCTGATCAGCGGCGACGACGTCTTCTTCGCGGCGACCGGCGTGACCGACGGCGATCTGCTCGAAGGGGTCCACCGCAGCAAGGGCTTCGCGACCACTGAGTCTCTGATCATGCGGTCGAGGTCCGGCACGGTGCGCAAGGTCCAGGCCCGCCACGACAGGGCCAAGCTGCGCGAAGTCACCGGTGGCCTCTACGGCTGAGCCCGTACTGATCGCCGGAGCCACCGGTTACATCGGCGGCAAACTGGCGAGACGGCTCCGGGAATCCGGAGTCGCTACCCGGTGCATGGCGCGTCGGCCCGGCAGCGCCGGCGCGAAGGGCCTGGAGGAGGCCGGCTGCGAGGTGGTCCAGGGGGATGTACTGAAACCCGCGACCCTGGGCCCGGCGCTTGACGGGGTCGGCGTGGCTTACTACCTCGTCCACTCGATGGGCCGCGGCGGCGAAGGCGATTTCGAGGAGATGGACCGCCGGGGTGCCGAGAACTTCGCCCGCGCTGCCGCCGAGGCCGGAGTGAGCCAGATCGTCTACCTGGGCGGACTCGGCGAAGGACGCTCGAAGCACCTCCGGTCCAGGCACGAGACGGCCGAGGTGCTTGCCTCGACCGGGGTGCCGGTCACCTACCTGCGAGCGGCAGTGGTGCTGGGCGGTGGCAGCGAGTCATTCCAGACCGTCTACCACCTGATTCGGCGACTGCCTGCGATGGTGACTCCCAAATGGACCACTACCCGGACCCAGCCGATCGCCGTGGATGACGTGATCAGCTACCTCGCCGCGGCCGGCGGCCAGGGAGACTGGGTCGGGCGGGAGATTCAGATCGCCGGCCCCGACGTGACCACATACGGCGGCATGATGGAAGTCATGGCCGATGCGATCGGCAAACGCCGGCCGGTGATGATCCGCGTGCCGATCCTCACCCCGCGGTTGTCGTCGCTCTGGATCGGTCTCGTGACGCCGGTCGACACCGGTGTGGCGAGGCCCCTCGTCGAGGGTCTCTCGACCGAGACGGTGATCACCGACCCCGCCGGCATGGCGATGTTCGGGATAGAGCCGACCGGCATGGTCGAGGCCATGGAATCGGCCGTGGCAGAACTGCAGAGCCCGGGGTTCTAGCCGTCCGGGCCAGCCCGGGGCTCAGGAATCGTCGGGCTGCGTCGCCGGATCTTCTCCCTGGCGGAGTACCGACGAGGGCAGGTCGGCCAGCGAGCGCAGGTAGCCGCGGGTCACCCAGAGGTGGATGCGCAGCTGTGTCTGGGAGTAGATCCAGGTGCCCGTCCGGGCGAACCAGCCGGTTCCGCGAAGCCAGGGGTAGAAGTTCACCACCTCGCTGGAGACCGTGATCGACTGGTGCCCGGCTCTGGCCGGACGTTGCGAGTCACGACGCACTTCGATCCTCAGGTAGCCGTTGCCACGCCCTTCGCCCGCCACCAGGATTCCGCGGTCGATCGGCCAGTCGATCCGGCCGAATTCGGGCCCCGTGTCGAACTCGGGCTCATGGAACCTCAGGAGCGGAATATGCCGCGAGACGAGGTTCACCGACCGGGACCCGGTGCCGTAGCTCATCCGGATCAGGCCGAAAGAGCGCCGGCGGATGAATCGCCAGTAGGAGCGAGCCAGCAGTTCGAGCGTGGACGGGGTCCAGATCTGCTCGAACACCTCGTCGTCGACGGTGATCAGGGCGGTCTGGACGCAGCCGATCGGTCCGGTGGTGGCGAGGCCTTGCCGGACGGGGTCCGGCATCAGGTCGATTTCGATGCTCAAGACCGTTCAGTCCCTGCTTCGAGCGGCCGGAATGGTGGTCTGCTCATCAGTCGATTCTCCATCAGGAGGGGATTCTGCGGGCCCCGCCCCACGCGGGCCCGGCGCGGTAAGCGACCGGTAGGGCTCGGCCGCCGGCGGCAGCTCCATCTCCGAGGTCGGCGGACCGGCAGCCAGCGCCGCGCTACGGCTGAGGATGCCGTACGGATAACGCCCGGTCTCGTGGACTTCGTGGCGCAGCGAGTTGATGACCGCGCCCGCCAGCAGGGTCAGCGCGACCAGGTAGAACCAGAGCAGTGCGACCAGGATGAATCCGAGCGTCGATCCGAATCGGGAGAGGGTGGAGAGATTGCTCAGGTAAACCGGGAACAGCCAGTTCGCCAGGCCGGCGACGACGGTTGCGAAGACGGCCCCGGGCCAGATCGCCCTCCACGGCATGTGCCCCTTCGGCACCAGCCAGTAGATCATCGCCAGGACCAGGAAGTTCAGGGTCAGGGTGACCGAGATCAGGGCCGCGCTGTCGAGGTTCTGGACCTCGTTCAGGCCGAAGGGCAGGTTGTCGGTCGACCTGATCAGCGCTCCTTCGATCGCCGGAAGGACAACCGAGCCCAGGATGAAAAGCGCGACCACGAACAGCATCACCAGGGAGAACCGCTTCTGCTCCCACCAGCCACGGCACTGAACGTGGTAGATCCGGCAGAAGGCGGTGTCCATCGCACCCCAGAACGACGCCCCGATCCAGATCGAACCGAGGAAGGCCACGACACCGATCGTCGTGGAGTTCGACCGTATGCTCTGAAGCACGTTGTCGAGCGTCTGCTGCTCGGCGTCGGGGAAGAGACGCTCCAGGTCGGCGGTCACGCCCTGGTCGACACCCTCGATCCGCAGGACCTGGCTGAAAATGAAGAGGATCAGCAGCACGAACGGAAAGATCGAAAGCAGAAGGTTGTAGGCGACCATCCCCGACAGTCCGGTGATGTTTTCGCGGTAGGCCCGCATCCAGAAGGCCTGAAGCCAGTGGAAACGACCCCAGGAAGCGGGCGCCGGGATTTCTCCGGCAGGCCGGTCTCTTGCTTCATTTTCGTCGCAGTCAGCGCAACTCAAGGGGCCGCCGCGAGTTTGGATTCATAGCTAGCAGAAGTATTGACTTTACTAAGTGAAGCGGCTATTATCTAAACACCCGTTCGACCACTTACCCGATAGCAGCAGCTCATCACATTCCCTCGATGTGGGAGCGATACGGATCCTGACGGGTGATCCGTGAACACTCAGCTTGACGCGCCTCGTGGCGCCGGAAGACGGGATTACCCGTAATCAGGGGAAATCAGATAGGGAAAAGATGCTCGTAGCGGAACTCCAGGAACTAGAAGAAGTGAAGACCCTCATCAACCGTGGGCAGCAGCTCGGCGTGCTCACCTTCGGTGACATCGCGACCTCCGTCAAGGAGGTCGATCTCGACGAATCCGATATCGAGGACCTCTACGGCCACATCGAGAAGCAGGGGATCGAACTTGTCGAAGACGTGGATCCGGCGCTCAAGGCCTCGGCTGAGAACGAGCGCTCCGACGGGCGCCGCGGCCGCCGGCGCAAGAAGGACTCGCTCGACCTGAAGCCGGACATGACGACCGACTCGCTCCAGCTCTTCCTCAAGGACATCGGCAAGGTCCGCCTGCTGACCGCTCAGGAGGAAGTCGACCTCGCCAAGCGCATCGAGCGCGGTGACCTCGACGCGAAGCAGAAGATGGTCGAGTCGAACCTGCGTCTGGTCGTCTCGATCGCCAAGAACTACCGCAACCAGGGCCTGCCTTTCCTCGATCTGATTCAGGAGGGCACCCTCGGCCTGGTCCGTGCGGCCGAGAAGTTCGACTACCGCAAGGGCTTCAAATTCTCGACCTACGCCACCTGGTGGATCCGCCAGGCAATCGCCCGGGCATTGGCCGACAAGGCCCGGACCATCCGTATCCCGGTCCACGTAGTCGAGAAGCTGAACAAGATCGGCCGTGCCGAGCGCAAGCTGGTGACCGAGCTCGGCCGCGAGCCGACGCCCGAGGAGATCGCCGACGTGACCGGCATCGATCCGGAAGAAGTGGACTCGATCAAGCGTTCCGCCCAGTCTCCGGTTTCGCTGGAGAAGCCGGTCGGCGACGAAGAGGAGTCGGAGTTCGGCCAGTTCATCGCTGACGAGAAGGCCGAGTCGCCTTTCGACCGCGCCGCCGACCTGCTGACCAAGGAGGCGCTCAAGGAGTCGCTCGAGAACCTCTCGTACCGCGAGCGTCGCGTGCTCGAACTGCGCTACGGGCTCGGCGGGGAGCATCCCCGCACCCTCGACGAGGTGGGTCGTACCTTCAACGTAACCCGCGAGCGGATCCGTCAGATCGAGAACCAGTCGCTCAAGAAGCTCCAGAGCCTGAACGAGGCCCAGAAGCTGCGCGAAGCGACCTGATTCAAAGGTTTCCGGCGGCCACCTCGGGCCGCCGGCAAGAGTTTCGAAAGGGCGACGGTTCTCCGTCGCCCTTTTTGTTGCACTCCTCTGCCGAGTTCGTCTCACATGTCGAGACGCGGTTGAGCCATGCCGGGCCAGCCTCGGACCATGTCACCCCTATCAGCGGCACTGCTGGCGGCCGTCATGCTCGTCGCTTCGATAACCGACCTCAGAAACCGGATCGTGCCCAACCGGCTGACCCTGGGCGCCGGGCTCTGCGGGCTTGTTCTGGCGGGCGCCGAAGGCCTTTCGGCGCTCGGAGTCGCACTGGTCGCGTCGGCCGCCGTGGCGTTGCCGATGACGCTGCTCTCGCTGGCCCGGCCCGACGGCATGGGAATGGGCGATGTCAAGCTGGTGGCGGTGCTTGCGATCTACCTCGGCTGGCAGGTCATCGCCGCTCTGCTCGCGGGCTTCCTGCTGGCCGGCCTGGCCGGCACGCTCGCCTGCCTGGGCAGCCGCAGGACACCGTCGCAGATCACTTTGCCGCTGGCCCCGTTCCTGGCCGTCGCAACCCTGCCGTTTGTGGCCAACGGGCTTCAGCCGCTTCAGTAAGTGAAGCGATATGCCTATACTTGTTGAAGTGATGATTCGATGAGCTCCGCAAGCAACGAACAGTGTCCGGTCTGCCGGACCGCCGACGTGATCTCCGGAAAGTGGACCCTGCTGGTGATCCGCGACCTGGCCGGCGAGAGTCGGCGATTCTGCGAACTCGAACGCTCGCTGGAGGGAATCAGCCCGCGCACCCTCTCGCTTCGCCTGCGCACCCTCGAGGAGGAGGGCATCGTGGAGCGCCAGACTTTCCCCGAGGTACCGCCCCGGGTGACCTACGCGCTGACGACCAAGGGAGAGGCTCTCGTTCCCCTGATCGAAGACATGCGCTCCTACGGCTCCCGGTGGCTCGGCCGCGAACCGGCCGAGGCTGAGCCAGTACCCGCCTGAACCTGCTGCAAGCAAACCTGCATTCGCAGGATGCGCCGCTCCGTCGGGGAAACCGTCGGCATGCACGATTCGGTACTCAATGAAGCTTTGAAGCGGCTCGCAGCCGAGGCCTCGACCCGCTTCACCTCGCTGGTGGCGACCGGAGACGAGATCCCCTTCGATGTCGCCGAGAACAACGGAGAGAGTTCGCACTTCTACCGCTACGTGCCGCTTACCTCGAACTTCATCGACAGCCACGCCGCCGAACTAGGCTCGCTGCCCGGATTCGGACCCGCCCGTGGGGCGGTCGTGGCGGCGGGTGTGGCCGCGCCGTTTCTCGAGTCCCGCGGGCTGCCGGTCGCCTCCGATCCCGACCTTCGCGCCGAGGCGATGCTGGAGGTATTCGTGCGTGAGCTGTGGGAAGGCACCACCGAGTTCTCGCTCGACCTGAGCCGGGTCGAGCAGTCGCTGGCCCGCCTCGAGGTCGCCGCCCGCGACATTCACGAGGCCGATCTGCTGATCGCGCCCCTGAACGGTTTCGAGATGACTCCGAGCGAACTCGAATTGAGCAACGGCATTCGAATCGTTCAGGCGGATTCGGTCGACGCCCCGCTCGAGGCGACCTCGAGCGAAGGCAGCGAGCGCAGCGCCTGGCAGCCGGCCTACCTGGCGATGGTGCCGCTCGCCGACTCTTCGGACGGCCCGCGCAGCGCTCTCAACGACCTGCGGGGTCTGATCCGGGCACTGCGCCTGTTCAAGGAAGGAAGCGTAGGCCTGGGGCCGTATGCCTATGCCCCGGTCGGAGACGACTCCTGGCGACGCATCGAGACCGCCGCTACACCGAACCGGCCTGGCAGCTACTTCCTGATCGAGTCAGAGGTACCGCGCCTTGACGAGTTCATCCGCAGCCTCGCGGAGCAGTCCGCGCTCGTGGACCGGCTCGCTTTCGCCGAGCAGCGCTTCCAGTTCGGCCTGGATCGCAGCCGGCCTCTGGACGCCCTCAGCGACCACCTGCTGGCAATACGCGCGGCTCTCGGTGGCCAGGGCGTGATCGACGCGCCGCTCTCGGCCCGGGCCGCTGCCCTGATCACCGGGGAGGCCGACGACAGCAAGGCGCGCGAGAGGATCGAAGCGGCGATGGATCTCGAGCTCTCGCTGCTCAACGGCGAGGATTCGATGACCGCCGGCAACGAGTCTTCGGCCTACCTGGCCGCCTGGATCGAGGATTCAGCCCGGCACATCCTGCGTGAGGCCGTGCTGGGCAACTTCGGTTCGAACCTGAACGTCGCGGCCGAAGAGACCTTGATCACCGGCGGCCTGAGCGGCGGCGAGGTGAGCGGCATGCAGATGGGTGCGACCGCCGAATGGGAGGTGCCGGAAGCGCTTGAGAGCGCGGAAGCCGAGACCCCTGAGCAGCAGCCACAGGAAGCCGAGGTTCACGTCCTGCGGCCCTTCGCATCAGAAAGCCCCGATCCGGAAGTGGAGGCAGGGGTAGATCCCCTGTTCGGATCGGTTCCCGAATTCGACCCCGAGCCGCTGCCCGAGCCTTTCGATCCCGGACGTTTCAAATCGATGCCCGAGATCGAAGCGGCCCTGGGTATCGGCAGCGAAGCCGGCGACGAGCCGGGCGGGGGCGATCAGGACGAACGGAGCTCGACCCGCTTGCTCGAACCGGTTCCGGACCCCGGGGAGATCACGGTCTCAGCCTCGAGTGAAATCGGCTCTACTCTGAAAGAAGACTGGCTGAGTGAGGCCAGGCCCGGGGCTACCATGGAGTGGCCTTCGGTGGCACCCGGTCGGACTCGCAGCCAGAGCGCCGGCGAACAGGACCATCCGCCGCGCAACCAGAGCTTCTTCCCGAGCCCCGATACGACCGAGTGGTCGGTCGGCGAACTCGATTACCGCCGCCGCCCGGCGGGCTGAACGGCGGTCAGCCGGTAGCCAGCTCGACCCGGGTCTCTTCGTCAGTGAAGAGGAACCGGTTGATCTCGCAGAGGCCGGCCACGTCGTGGACGTCTGTGTCGAGGTAGGGGATACGGATGACCGGATCGCCACCCAGCTTGGTCGACAGAGCGGCGATGTTCTCGTTGTCCCGGCGGGCCAGCAGGTCATACTCGATCAAGTTGCGGGCGGCACGATCGGCGAGTTCCGCGTTGTCGGTCTCGGACTCGATCTTCGCGCTCAGCGCCTTCAGCTTCGGCACCTTGGTACCAAAGCGATAACGGACGCGGTTGACGACCGCGCCGGCGAAGTTCATGTCGGCCTCGACCAGTTTCGAGTGGAAGAAGACCGCTTCTTCGATCGGCTCGGCCTGGGGCCCGCAGACGATCACGAAAGCGGTCTCGTCGTCGCGCAAGAGGTTGTTGACCCGATGCGCCCTGTCCTGGAAGCCGTCGATCATGCCGCTGAAAGCGGTGAAGAACTCGGAGAGGTCGGCAAGCAGGTCGAATCCGACGATGCGCTTGAGGATCGAGAGCACCATGCCGGTTCCCCGGGAGGCGACCCTGGCGGCGAAGCCGGTCGGTCTGATGAACAGCTGCAGCGACCGTCCCTCGATGAACTGGGTCATCCGCATCGGGGCGTCGAGGAAGTCGAGCGCGTTGCGGCTCGGTGGCGTGTCGAGGACGAGCAGGTCGAAACGACCTTCGCTGTGGAGTTCGAAGAGCTTCTCCATCGCCATGTACTCCTGTGACCCGGCCAGGGCGCTCGAAATCTGCTGGTAGATCCGGTTGCCGAGGACACGGTCGCGAGCCTCGGCGTCTTCGGCGTGGCGGGCCACGAGGTTGTCGAAGGTCTCTTTGGCGTCGAGCATCATCGCCCAGAGTTCCCCGTCACCGCTGACGCCGTTGGCGGCGAGCAGCTCCGGATCGACGCGCGTCGCCTCGTTGCCGAGCTCCTCGAGCCCCAGAGAGTCGGCCAGCCGCTTCGCCGGGTCGATCGTCAGCACGCAGACCTTGAGGCCCCGGTCGACCATGCCCAGGGCGATCGCGGCCGAGGTGGTCGTCTTGCCTACACCGCCCGAACCGGCGCAGACGCAGATGCCCCGTCCTTCCAGGAGCTGCTCGATCGAAGGCATCAGGTGAGTCCTTCCGCCAGGCCGCGGGCTGCTTTCAGGGTCAGCTCCGGTTCGAAGATGAAGGGCAGGGTGGTGATCGGGGCCGAGACCATTTTCTCGAGCCTCTCCAACTGCTCCTGCTGCGCTCCCGCCCGTCGGGACTGGGTCAGCGCCGCCCGCTGAACCGCCCGCAGCTGCGGATCGTCACTGCCGGCCAGTGGCTTGAGCGCGGTGATCTCCTTCTTGAGGAAGCGGTCCGGGTAGAGCGCGTTCATGATCACCCGGTCGACCGCGACCCCGATGTCACCGGTCAGCTCGCTCTCGAGCGAGGCGGTTTCGTTGACCGGCATCTCCTCCGGCAGCGAGACGATCACGCTGCCGGTCATCTTGTGGTCGGTGACCATGGCCTCCAGCTCGAGCGCCTGCGTGTGCATCGGCCCGACCCGGGCGATGTTCGCGAAGGTCCGCGGGGTCTGAAGGAAGCTGATTCCGTGACCGGTCGCAGGTGAGTCCACGATCACCAGGTCGTAGCGCCGGCCGTGTTTGATTTTGCGGTCCGGCAGGGTCAGCTCCCAGATCTTGCCGATCGTCACCAGCTCGTTCAGCCCGGGGGTCGCATCGGCCAGGTAGGTGAACATGCGGCTGCGGAAGAGCAGGTCGCGCATCGCCTTGACCTTGAGCTGGAGCAGCACGTATTCGCGCATCGAGTCATCGGGGTCGATCGAGATCGCCCAGAGGTCGTTGGCGACTTCCACCTCCTTGTAGCCGACCTCCTCCTGCCGGAATATGCGGGAGGTGTTCTCGGTCGAGGCCACCTCGACCACGATCGTGCGCTTTCCTTCGAGAGCCGCACGGATGCCCATGGCAATCGCCACGGTCGATTTGCCGACGCCCCCCTTTCCGGTCACGAAGACCAGACGCTTGTTCAGATAGTCGAGGATCAGGACATTCAACCGGAATTCGTCGCCCGGCAGAGTCGCATGGCAGGAAAACGGGTCCTTCATGCGAATAACGCCCCAAATGCGAATTCTTAGCCGCAAGAACCAGAACCGCAGGGCTGCCGCCGAAGAGGCGAATGCGACGCCGGACTCCGCCGAGCCCACGACCGACTCGATGACCGCCCCTGAGACGGTCAACCCGGAGCCCGTCTCTGCGGCTCCGGCCCCCGCGCCGGAGTCGCCCCCGGCCCCTGCCGAGGTGCCCGTCGCCGCCCCGGTATCGACCGACGCTCCCTCGGCGACGGTCACTCCCTCGGCAACCGCCGCCCCCACTGCAACCGCCGCTCCCGTCGAGTCGAAGCCCGCCGGGCCGGAGCCGACCGAGTCGAAGCCGGTCGTGCCCGCTCCTCCCGTCGAGGACGAACTCGCCCGCGTCGAGGAGGACGCCGCCTCCGAGCAGACCGAGATCCGGCTCAAGGCCGCTGACCTCCTCGGACCGGACATGCGCGAGATGCACCGTCCCAGGGTCGAGGAGCCCGAGGTGCCTGTGGATAACGCCGAGGTGATCAGCCTTGCCAACCAGAAGGGCGGCGTCGCCAAGACGACTTCGACCCTGAACCTCGCCGTGGCCCTGGCCGAACTCGGCAACCGGGTTCTCTGCATAGACCTCGACCCCCAGGGCAACCTGACCATGAGCCAGGGAATCGACCCCGACCGGGTGGAGAAGAGCATGTACGACGTGCTGGTCGATGACATGCCGATCTCCGAGATCATCGTTCACCGTGAGATCGACATCGCCGTGGCCTCGCTCGACCTGGCCGGGGCTGAAATCGCCATGAGCACCAAGATCGGCCGCGAGCGCTCGCTCGAGAAGGCGCTCCGGGAGGTCCAGGGCGATTACGACTACATCTGTATCGATACGCCGCCGAGTCTCGGCCTGCTGACGATCAACGCCCTCACGGCTTCAAACAAGGTGATCATCCCGGTGCAGTGCGAGTACCTCTCGATGCGCGGTCTCGTCCAGCTCCAGAACACTCTCACGATGATTCAGGAAAACCTCAATCCGGATGTCCAGATCGCCGGCATTCTGCCGACCATGTTCGATTCGCGCACCCTCCATGCCAGGGAGGCCGTATCGATGCTGGAAGAGACTTTCGGAGACCTCGTCTTCAAGTCCCGGATTCGCAAGGCGGTCAAGTTCGCCGAAGCCCCCGTGCGGGGATCCAGCGTGCTGAAGTACGATACGCAGAGTCGTGCGGCTTCGTACTACCGAAACCTTGCCAAGGAGGTCCTGAACGATGGCTCGTCGTAAGCGCGCCAGTATGCGTGAAGGTCCGCTCGCGGACCTCTTTCGTTCCACCTCCGACGAGGAAGGGGCCGATTCCTCCGGGGCGGCTGCCGATCAGTCGGAATCCGCGATCCACGATCAGCAGGACGAGGTCCGCGAGCACCGCGTCGATCCTCCTCGTTCCGAAGAGCCGACACAGGATTCCGCTCCGAAGCCTCCCGACCCCGGTTCTACCGGCCGATACGGCCGCACTGATCCACTCGAGCGCGACTCGGGGCGCCCGGCGCCTCCGGCGGTCTCTGAACGACCTCCGATGCGTGAGCCCGATCCGGTCTCCGAGGGCGGCAACGCTCCCGATCCCCAGGACCGGCTGAGGCGGATCTTCTCCGAGACGCCTCCCTCTGCCGGGGATGACGGCCCGCGCTACGGCCGCCAGGACTCCTCCGGAAGCTCCGGGGTCGGCGTACCGCACACGCCTGTTATCCGTGTCGTGGGCGTCGGCGGTGGCGGCGTGAACGCGATCAACCGCATGATCGAAGCCCAGATTCCGGGGGTCGAGTTCATGGCGGTCAACACCGACCTTCAGTCACTACAGCTTTGCCTTTCAGACCTCACCGTGCACATCGGAGGCGAGGAGACCAAGGGTCTCGGGGCGGGCGCGGATCCATCACTCGGCTTCAGGGCGGCTTTCGAGGAGCAGGACCGGATCAAGCGACTGCTCAAGGGCTCGGACATGGTCTTCATCGCGGCAGGAGCAGGCGGTGGCACGGGAACCGGTGCCGCGCCGGTGATCGCCAGGCTGGCCCGGGACATCGGTGCGCTGACTGTCGGCATCATCACCAAGCCCTTCACTTTCGAAGGAAGCCGGCGGGCCAAGCAGGCCGAACAGGGCATCGAAGCACTGGCCGGCGAGGTCGACACTCTGATCGTCATTCCGAACGACCGGTTGCTCGAAGTCCTCGACCAGTCGACGCCGATGGTGGACGCATTCCAGGTGGCCGACGACGTGCTGCGCCAGGGCGTCCAGGGCATTTCCGATCTGGTCACCCTTCCTTCGGTCATCAACCTCGACTTCGCCGACGTGCGCTCGATCATGTCCGATGCCGGCCGGGCGCTGCTCGGGATCGGCATGGGTTCCGGGCCCGACCGGGCGATGATCGCGGCCGAGAAAGCGATTTCCTCGCCGCTGCTGGAGACGCCGATGGATGGCGCCCGTTCGATCCTGCTTTCGGTCACCGGCGGCTCCGACCTCTCCCTGATCGAGGTTTCCGAAGCTGCCCGGGCGGTCGGTGAGGCCGCCCATCCTGACGCGAACATTATCTTCGGCGCCAACATCGACGAGGAGCTCGACGACCAGATCTGGATCACGGTCGTTGCGACCCGGTTCGATTCCAAGCCAGGTGCCAGGGGCCGCCAGGTCGATGCCCGCAGCGAGGTTTCACGAAAGTCGCGCGGCGAAGGCGAAGGTGACTCCCGTAGGGGTTCGATGCCCGCGGTCAGCGGGGGCGATGTCCCCGAGTTTCTTTCCTGAGCCTTGACCTCGCGCGGGGTCGTCGCCGCAGGTCATCCGCTGACTGCCGAGGCGGGTGCCACCGTCCTGCGTGAAGGTGGCAATGCGGTTGACGCCGCCGTTGCCGCGGTTCTGGCCTCATTCTCGGTCGAAAGCGCGCTGACCGGCTTCGGTGCGGGAGGCTTCATGATCATCAAGGGTCCGGGCGCGCCGGCCACGCTGATCGACTTCTTCGTTTCAGCTCCCGGTCTCGGCGGCCACGAGCTGGGCGACGAGCTCAAGCCGGTCCCCGTTCACTTCGACCGCAAGACGACCCAGGTCTTCAACGTCGGTGCCGCGTCCTGCGCAGTTCCCGGCACAGCGGCAGGCCTGGCGCTGGCCCTCGACCGCTTCGGCTCGGCTCCTCTGGCAGACCTGATCGGACCGGGGGTCTCGCTGGCCAGGCAGGGAGCACCGCTCAACCGGCAGCAGGCCTACGTCCTGAGAATTCTCGAGCCGATCTACACGGCGACCCCGGCGGCAAGGGAGATCTACGCACCCGAGGGTCACATCCTGGGGGAGGGAGAGGTGTTCCGATACCCCGACCTGGCACTGGCAATCGAACGCTTCGCCGCCGAGGGCAGCGGCTCGATCTACGGCGGAGAAGTCGCCGCGGCTCTTGAAGAGTTCGTCTGCTCCCGGGGCGGACTGCTCTCGACTGCCGACCTCTCTGCATATGAGGCGATCGAAAGGGAGCCGGTGGTCGCCGGCTTCGGGGGACATGAACTCCTGAGCAACCCTCCGCCGTCGGCGGGAGGGCTCTTGATCGCCTACAGTCTCGCCCTGCTCGAACTGATGCCGAGTTCGGGGGTCGTCGAGATCGCGAGGTCGATGGCTGCGGCCAACCGCGCCCGCGAGTCCGGCTTCACCGAGTCACTCGAGCTGGACGGCTTCGCGGCCGAGTTCCTCGATCCGGCCGCGATCGCAAAGGCTCTGGACGCTGATGATCGACTCGGATCCACAACCCACCTCGCTGCGATGGACGGCGACGGGCTTTGTGCCTCTGTCACCTGCTCGAACGGAACCGGCTCCGGAATGGTCGTTCCCGGAACCGGCGTCCACCTCAACAACATGCTCGGCGAGGAAGACCTGAACCCGCTCGGATTCCACATGTCCCGCCCGGGCTCGCGGATCAGTTCGATGATGGCTCCGACGCTGTTGCTCAGGGACGGGCAGGTTGTAGCCGGACTCGGCAGCGCCGGCTCCAACCGGATCCGCTCGGCGGTTCTGCAGACGACCGTGAACCTGATCGCCGGGGGAATGGACCCGCAGGAGGCCGTGGACGCGCCTCGGATCCACCTCGAAGGCGCAGTGCTCCATGCCGAGCCGGGTACCGACCCGGCTGCTCTCGACCGATTGGAAACCGAGGGTGAGCTGGTGCGCTGGTCCGAGCGCAACCTCTTCTTCGGCGGCGTGCAGGTGGTGACCAGAGACCCCGGGACCGGTCTGCTCGGGGGCGGCGGCGATCCACGACGGGGAGGGGCGGTGGCTTTTGCCTGAAACTCCGGACTTCGAGGCAGAGGGGCTGCTGGCCGGGGTCGATGAGTCGGGCCTGCCGGCGCGGCTGAAGCTTCTCGAGTGGCTGATCGAGGCCGGCGTGGAAGTCGAAGAACTCAAGGCCGAGGCGGCGGCCGACCGGCTGGCCATGATGCCGGCCGACCTCGTACTGGGAGCCAGTCGAAACCGCTACACGCCTCGTGAGATCGCGGCCGAGAGCGGTCTCGAGGTCGATGACTTCCAGAGACTGATCGCAGCACTCGGATTCCCGCGGCCCGTCCCCGACCAGCGGAGCTTTGACGACAACGACCTCGCTGCGGCGACCCGGTTGCGTCGGATGGAGACGGCCGGGATCCCGATCGACAAGCTGCTCGAGGTCTCGCGCCAGGTCGGTAGCGCCGCCTCCCGGATTGCCGACGTCCATCGCGAGATCGCCGCAAGCGGGCTGATCGACCCCGAGGCGGACGAATTCGAAGCGGCGATGGCTCTGCGACAGGCTGCCGACGAACTGCTGCCGCTCGGGGAGCAGGGGGCCGTTTACGCATTGAGGCTCCATTTCGTCGACCTGATGCGCAACGAAGTAATAGCCGCGGCCGAGCCGGGTAGTTTCGGAAGGGCCAAGCCGACCGAGGTATCGATCTGTTTCGCCGACCTCGTCGGTTTCACCCGGCTCGGTGAGCGCAGCGAACTCGAACGCCTCGGCAGCGTCGCCAAGCTGCTGGAATCGGTTGCGATCGAGGTGAGTAATCCCGAGGTCAGACTGGTCAAGCTGATCGGCGACGCGGCGATGCTGGTCTCCGAGGACGGAGCCGCACTGCTCGATGCGGCACTTCGCTTCATCGAGGTCGGTCAGGAAGCCGGCGACGACCTGCCCGCGCTCCGGGTCGGAGTGGCCCGTGGGGACGCCATCCCACAGGGGGGAGACTGGTTCGGCCACACGGTCAACCTGGCCAGCCGCATAACTGATGTCGCCCGGCCCGACAGCGTGCTTGCGGAGGCTCAGGCGGTCGAAGCCGCCGGAGAAGCCTTCGCGTTCTCCAGCGCCGGCCAGCATCGCTTCAAGGGGCTCAGCAAACCGGTGAGCCTGTTCCGGGTCAGGCGCCCAGCCTGACCGCCCTGAGGCGGTCCCAGGCGGCAGCGAGCAGCGCGACCACGGTGAAGACCTCGAGCCGGCCGGCGATCATCAGCACGCAGGCGACCGCCCGGTTGAACGGCGACAGTGCTTCGTAGCTTTCCAGGGCGCCGATCTCTCCGATCCCCGGGCCGACCATGTTCAGCGTGGCGGAGGAGGCGCTGAGGGCGGTAAGCGGATCCAGTCCACCGGCCGCCATGGCCAGCGTGCCGAAGGCGTAGACGATCAGGTAGATCAGGAAGAAACCCAGCACGGCTCGCCGTACGTCTTCGCGATAGACGTGGGTGCCGATCCTGAGCACCCTCACCGCATTCGGCCGCACCTGGCGCTGCAGTTCCTGAAAGGCGGCTTTGCCCAGCAGCATCACCCGGATCACCTTGATCCCGCCTGCCGTCGAGCCGGCCGAGGCACCGATGAACATGATCAACAGGATCGAGGTCCTGGCAAACGAGTTCCAGCCGTCGAAGTCGGCGGTCGTATAGCCAGTGGTCGTTATCACCGTAGTCACGCTGAAGACCGAGTCGAGCGCAGTGCGGCCGAAGCCGGTCGCGTCATCGGAGAGCCAGAGGCTGATGCCGACGGCGAGAGAGATGCCCGAAAGAATCGCCAGGAATCCGATCACCTCGGAGGACTGCGGGCGCAGACCTTTGCCGCGGATCGCCCGCCAGTAGAAGGCAAAGTTGATGCCGCCGATGATCATGCCGACGATCGCCACGATCTCGATCGCGTTCGAGTCGAAGGCGCCGATCGATGCGCTCCGCGTCGAGAATCCACCGGTCGCGATCGTGGTCATCGAGTGGTTGATGGCATCGAACGGACCCATGCCGGCGAGCAGGTAGGCGAGCGCGGCGGCAAGCGAGAGCACCAGGTAGATGCCGGCGATGATCTTTGCGGTGTCGATGATGCGCGGAGTGAGCCGGTCGCTGGTAACGCTCGAAGTCTCGGCGTAGAAAGCCTTCTGGATCCCCGGTCCACTGATCGGTGCGATGGCCACGACCAGAACCACGATCCCGATGCCGCCGAGCCACTGCATCAGGCTGCGCCAGACGAGCACGGCGTCCGGTTGCGCCTCGATGTCGTTGAGCAGCGTCGCGCCGGTCGTGGTGAATCCGGAGACCGACTCGAAGAAGGCATCGAGCGCAGAGTCGAAGGCACCGGCCGCGAGCAGCGGCGCGACACCGGTGGCCGATGCAAGGGTCCAGGCGAGGGTCACCGCGAGCAGGCCACCGACCGGGGTCACCGCGATGCTCTTGCGGTCGGGGTCGAATGCGGAAGCGAGAAGAAGCAGGCCGATGATCGACGTCACTGCTCCGGGAATCGCGAAAGCGCTGCCCGCCTCGCCGTCGGTGTACCCGACCAGCGCGCAGATCAGCATCGCCAGTCCGCTGGCGGTGAAAGTGCCTCCGAGGGTGAGGCCGATCAGGGGTGAGACGGGAAGCCTCAGGCGGGAGATCAACTGTCTCCCGCGAAAGCCTGCTCCACTTCGCTCATCGTTCCGAACGGGCCGAGCATCAGCAGCCGGTCGCCGACCCCGATCTGTGAACCGCGGGAGGGAATCGAAACTTCGCCTTCACTGAGGATGGCTCCTACCCGGCAGTGGCGCAGGGCACCGTGGGTCTCGCCGATCGCCATGCCGACCAGCTGGGCTCCGGGGCGCACCTCGAGTTCCATCGCCTCGAAGCCGGTTCGGTGGAGGTGGATTCCCTTGACGCTGGTGGTGTGGACGAACTTCAGGATCGCCTCTGCTGCGATCAGTCGCGGCGAAAAGGCCGCGTCGATCCCGAGGGCGTCGACGAGCGGGGTGAATTCCTCGCGGGAGACGGTTGCCAGACACATGCCCGCACCCAGGCGCTTGCCGTTGATCGCGGCCAGGAGGTTGGCACGGTCGTCGCCGGCGCAGGCCACGAAGGCGTCGGCTTCAGCCACGCCGGCGGAGCTCTGGGCCTCCTGGCTCACGCCTTCGTCGTGAAGGACGGTGATCCCGGGCAGCTTCTCGGCAAGCAGGCGGGCCCGGCTCTCGTCGCGTTCCAGCACCGTGGTATCGATCCGCGCCTTGCCGAGGTGCCTCGCCAGCTGGAGGCCGATTTTGCCACCGCCGAAGATCACGCAGCGCCTGACCTCGTCCGCGTGGCCGGCGAAGAACGCGGCTGCGCTGCGCACGTACTCCCGGGGGCAGGTGACCAGCAGGTGGTCGCCGGGCTCCGGCACCATCTCGGGCCTGGTCAGGCGCCCGGCGCCGGACCGGCTGATGCCGACGATGAAGGCCGGATGCGGTCGTGCGCGATCCTTCAGCGGAACTCCGGCCAGGGGTGAGCTTTCGGTCACGATCACCTCGGCCAGGGCCAGGCTGCCGTCACCGAAGTACTCGACCGACACCGCGCCCGGCAGCTGAACCGCTGCGGCGATGTCAGCGGCCGCGGCCCGGTCCGGGTCGATCACGAAGTCGATGCCCAGTAGCTGTTTGGCGAAAGCACCGTCGCGCCCGAAGAAGTCCGGGTCGCGAACCCGGGCAACCGTGGTCTTGACCTTGAGCTGATGCGCGGCCGCCGCGGCGGCGATGTTGACTTCGTCGATCGCGGTCACCGCCGCCAGCAGGTCGATCGCACCGGCGTTGTGTTCCCGCAATATGCGCGGGCTGGCCCCGTTGCCCTCGACCACCAGCGCGTCGAGCTCGTCCCGCGCCTGCTCGCAGCGGATCGGATCGGTTTCGATGACCGTCACCTCGTGGCCGTCGGCACTCAGCGTGCGGGCGACGTTGGTCCCGACCTCGCCGGCTCCGATGACCAGCGCTTTCATTCGCTCGACGCTCATGGGTGAAGGCTCACCATATGCGGGTAAGACTACGCCGGTTTGCGGGCGGAAAGAAGCAGGTTGTAGAAGAGTTCAGCCGGAAGACGCGGCTCCAGAATCGCAACGTCGACCTTCTGGAGGGCGAGATAGCTGCGAAAAGCGAAGTTACGCCAGCTGGTGGGCACTGTCTCCGGAACTGCGGTCGATTCCATCGATCGCATGCCCCAGCCCCATACGTTGGCAACCAGTTCCTCTCCGTTTACGACCGTTCTCTCGAAGCCGGCCCGCGGCGGGATCTCCCGCAGGTCTGTCGGGACGAACGCGTGCACGTCGACCTCGGGCTCGAGACTGTGTTCGTCCTCGTGGAGCTGCTGTTCGCTGTGGGTCAACCGGTCCGCGCCGAGCGCGCGGCGCCAGAGCGGGGCGACGGTCGAGCCGACCCGCTTCGGAACGGCTGCCAGGCGGTCACCGTAGCGCGACGGTTCGCCACAGAAGACGATCGAACCGCCCGGGCGAAGTACGCGGAAGAACTCGGAGAAGGCGCGGTCGAGGTCCGGTATGTGGTGCAGCACGGCGTGGCCGAGTACGACGTCGAAGCTCTCGTCGTCGAAAGGAAGCGTCTCCGCCTCCGTCACGACCGTGGTCACCGGTATGCCGAGTCCGTCAGCCGTCTTTTCGAGCGAAGCAAGCATGCCCGGGGAGATGTCCGTCGCGGTCAGGCTGCCGATGATGCCGCGGCTGGCCAGGTTGAGAGAGAAGTAGCCGGTGCCGGCGCCGATCTCCAGCGCGTCCCCGAATACCGGGATGGTCCCGGTGCCGAGCGCCTTGCGCACTTTGGACGCCACCTGTTCCTGTCCGACCGGACCGAAGTCGATACCCCACTTGGAGTCATAGGAGTCGGCAGCCGCGTCGTGGTAGCGGGTGTTGACGTCCTTGATGTGATCGGGGGTGGCTGTCGGGGAAGCAGGCACGAGGGCGAAAGATAGGGAAGAATCGCCCTCCTTGACCGAGACGTACATCCAAAGCGATCAGCCCGAGGGCGTGCCGCCGCTGGAGTTGACCGGCGAGCGCACCCTGCCAGACGTTCCCGAGGAGAACTACTGGTATCGCCGCCACCTGGTCGTTTACGAGTGGATCGCTGCGCGCGTGGGTGGTCTCGACGTCGTGGATCTGGCCTGCGGCGAGGGCTACGGCTCTTCGGTCCTGGCAGGCAGCGCCGCCGACGTGATCGGGGTGGATGCCAACCCTGATGCCTTCGAACACGCCCGGGCCAGATATACGAGCGGCAACCTGAGCTTCCGCCGGGACCTGGTCGAGAGCTTCGATGAACCCCGGGACGCCGTCGTCTTCCTGCAGACGATCGAGCACATCGCCGACCCCGGCCCGCTGCTGGAAGGCTTCGCCCGGATCGCCCCGGTCTCCTATGTTTCGACTCCCAACCTGCTCACCCTGGCCCCTCCCGGGGCCGAGAAGTCCGAGAACCCCTGGCACATCAAGGAGTACCGGCTCGAGGAGTACCGGGCTTTGCTCGAGCCCCACTTCTCGAAGGTCGAGGTGCTGGGCCTCGCGCACGCCCGGATGCTGCGATGGCACGAGCTTGCGCTTTCGCTCGGCTGGGACCGCGTCCACGCGGCGCTCGGGCTGACCGGCCCCTTCTATGACCGCTTCACCCCGGCGATCTCGTCGGCCGACTTCCGTCTCAGCCACGACAACCTCGAAAGCGCACTCGACTTCATCGCCGTCTGTCATGCCTGAGCGGGTCGGCGACCTGGCGATCGTCCTCCATTCGCACATGCCCTATGTCGAGGGCTTCGGCACCTACCCTTTCGGCGAAGAGTGGCTCTTCGATGCGATCGTCCACTCCCATCTTCCGGTTCTCGATGTAGCCCGTGACCTGACCATGACCGTTACCCCGGTCCTGGCCGACCAGTTGGAGGCAGAGGGTGTGCCGGAGCGGCTCAGGCGCTTCCTGACCGAGCACCGACTCGGTGCCGCCAAGCGGGACGTCGAGTCCTGCGAGCCCCGGTTCCGTGATGCCGCGAGGGCTTTGACAGACCGCTACGCCGCGACACTCGAACTCCTGGACGCGGCGGACGGCGACCCGCTCGGCGCATTCGAATCGGCCTCCGTCTCGAACCGGGTCGAACTGGTCGCCTCGAGTGCCACTCACGCGGTGCTGCCGATGCTCGCCAGCGACCGTGGCATCGACCTCCAGCTTCAGACCGGCATCAGTTCCCACCGTCGGCGCTTCGGCTGGACCGGCGGATTCTGGTTGCCGGAATGTGCCTACGTGCCCGGTCTCGAACACCGGCTGGCCCTACACGGAGTCGAGTGGTTCTGTACGGATCAGAGCGCTTTCGAGACCGCGGACGAGGCCCTGGCGCCGGTGCGGACCGAGGCCGGTCCGCTGGCCTTCACAATCGACTGGCAGGCCGTTTCCTGGCTCTGGCACATGGACGGATACCCGTCCTGGCCAGGCTACCTCGACTTCCATGCGCTCTCGATGAACGGGATCGGGATCTTCCGCATCGACGGCGAGCCCTACGACCATGAGGCCGCCGCCGCCATGGCCCGCAAGCAGGCCTCCGAGTTCCTCGAGGCGGCGGCCGGCAGACTCGACGCCTACCGCGAGCGATCCGGCTCGACGGGACTGATGGTCTTCGCCTGCGACTGCGAACTGCTGGGGCACTGGTGGGCGGAAGGGCCGCTCTGGCTCGAAGCGGTTCTCGCCGGCGCCGAGGCTTACGGCATCAGGCTGAGCACCCTCGGCGACGCCGCCGGAAGGTACACCGGGGAGGGCGGACCAAGTACCCGTGAGGTCGAACTGAAGGCCTCGACCTGGGGCGAAGAGAAGGACTTCCGGACATGGGACTCGCCGGCGGTTGCCGACCTCGCGACCGGGGCCCGCAGCCTCGAGCTTGCGGTAAACCGGGCGGTGGCCGGCGGCCTCGGTGGCGGACGCGCCGAACGCGCCGCCCGCGAACTGCTCGCGGTCCAGTCCAGCGACTGGGCGTTTCTGGATGGACGGCGGCAGGCCGGCGATTACGCCTTCGAGCGCGCCGTCGACCACGCGGCGCTCGCCTTCGAGGCCATAGACTCAGGGGGCGCCGCATCTGTGGAACCGAGGCTGCGCTCGCTGGCACCGGACCTGAACCTGGCGCCGCTGAAGGTTCCCTGAGGGCCGCAAACGAACCATGAACCGCATCCTGATCGTCTCCTGGGAGTACCCGCCGCTGATCGAAGGTGGCCTTGCTCGGCACGTGCGGAAACTCTCCGAGGCCCTGGTCGAGCTCGGCGTCGAGGTCCACGTTCTGACCCGTGGTGGAGAGCAGGCGACGATCGAGGAGCAGATGGCCGGCGTCCAGATCCACCGGATCGTCGAACCCGAGCGGCCCACCGACCTTGCCCAGTTCGTGACCTGGGTAGAGCGCATGAACTCAGACATGCTGGCAGCCGGAGTGGAGCTCGGCGACCGCTACGACTTCGACCTCGTTCACGGCCACGACTGGCTGGTCGCGAGCGCCTGCGATCATCTCGCCCGGCGCTACGGTACCCCGCTGGTCACAACCATCCACGCGACCGAGTTCGGACGTCACCAGGGTTGGGTGGAGGAGCATCCCCAGGCCCACATCCACGGCGTCGAGAAGTGGATCGCCAACCGTTCCGACCGGGTGATCGCCTGTTCGCTTTTCATGAAGGAACAGGTCGGCGAGGTCTTCGCGGTCGAATCGGACCGGGTCACGGTCATCCCCAACGGGATCGATCCCGCCGACCTTCCCGCCGAAGACCCCGTGGCTCTGGCCCGGCTGAGGGCCGAGTTTGCCGCGCCGGACCAGAACCTGGTCCTGTTGATCGGCCGACTGGTTTACGAAAAGGGCTTCCAGCTGGCGCTCGAAGCGATGCCCGAGGTGATCAGGGAGGTTCCGAACACCCGCTTCCTGGTCGCCGGCTCCGGAACCCACGAAGCGGAGCTCCACAAGCAGGCCGAAGACCTCGGCCTGATGCAGCACGGCACCTTCCTCGGCTGGATCGGCGACGACGTGCTCCATTCGCTCTACCGGATCTCCGACCTGACCGTGGTCCCTTCGATCTACGAACCCTTCGGGCTGGTCGCCCTCGAGGCGATGGCGTCGGAGTGCCCGTGCATAGCCGCCGACACCGGGGGCCTGCGAGAGGTCGTGCCGCTCGAGGGGGCGGGCCTTCGCTTCCGCGCCAGCGATCCGGAGCACCTCGCCGAGGCAGCGGTCCAGGTGCTCAGCGACGAGGAACTCAGCCGTCGCATGGTCGAAGAGGGCAGCTCCCACATCCGCCTCTTCGACTGGGCCGACGTCGCCCGCCAGACACTGGATCTCTACGGCGAAGTAACCGCCGTCGCCGACCCGTCGTAGAGCGTCCGCCCGGGACAGCCGACCCCGGAGTCATCGGACGGACGGCAGGGGCCGCTGCGCCTACCCCGCCAACCCATACAGCGACCCCTGCCGACCGACCGATCGCCGGCGAGCCTTTCCACCGCGGAAGGGCGCCCCCCGGAGCGCCTTGAAGCCCTCCCCGGAGAGGCGTCGGCGACGAGGGTGGCCGGGGGAGGGTCGAGTGGGGTTGGCGGGGTAGGCGGGGACCCTCTCCCGGGCGCCCTCGTCAGCTGAGCGTCAGGGGATGTCGAGGACGCCCGGCTCGTTGGGGTCGGGTTCGACCGGGTCGGGCCAGGTGAGGTGTTCCGGTGCCTCACGCATTCGAAGGACGCGGGCCGGCACACCACCGACGACGGCGTTTGCCGGTACGTCCCTGGTGACCACCGAATTGGTGCCGACGATCGAGTTGTCGCCCACCGACACGCCGCGCAGGATGCAGGCGCCGTAGCCGATCCAGACATTCGATCCCACCCGTACGTCCTTCATGTAGATGCCCTGATGGCGGATGGCCCGCTCCGTCTCGACCACGCCGTGGTCGAAGTCGATGAACATCGTCCGGTCGGCGATCACGCATTCGGCTCCGATTCTCACGTGCTGATAGGCCGAGATCGTGCAGTCCTGCCCCATCACGGTCTTCGATCCGATCTCGACCAGGCCCTCATGGCAGCGGATCTTGGTCCCGTCCCCGATCCACACGAAGCTTCCGAAGCTGATCGAAGCCTGCCTGCCGGTCTGGAGCTGAAGGCCGCGGCCGAAGAAGACGGGGCCATCGGTCCGCCACCTCCAGCCGGTCGCTGTGAACAGCCTCCGCCGCAGGTAGCGCAGGAACAGCCGCGCGTACTTCGGCGTCAGCATCCGGTGCCGGTGGAAGAAGTCGATCGAGCGCCTCAAGACGAAAGGGAGATTATTGCCCAGCCGGATACTTGGCCTGCCGGAGCAGGTTCTAGACTGGCCTGAGCGATGAGTGAGTCAACCACCGAGCCGACTGCCGCCCTCTCCTCCCTGGCGGAACGCCTTGTCTCCGGGGACAAGCGTGCCCTGGCCAGGGCCATCACCCTGATCGAGTCGGACGACCCGGCCGGCTGGGACCTGGTCCGCGAAGTCTTTCCCCGGACCGGCAGGGCCCGGATCGTCGGCTTCACCGGGCCGCCCGGAGTCGGAAAGAGCACACTTATCGGAGCGTTGACAAAGGAACTGCGCAAGGAGGACCGCCAGGTGGCAGTGCTCTCGATCGACCCATCGAGCCCCTTCACCCAGGGCGCCCTGCTGGGCGACCGGATCCGGCTCAGCGACCATTTCCTCGACAAGGGAGTATTCATCCGTTCCATGGCCTCGCGAGGCGCCCTGGGTGGGCTCTCGGAGGCCGCTCTTCAGGCGGCTCTGGTCATGGACGCTTCCGGCAAGGACGATGTCCTGGTCGAGACCGTGGGCGTCGGCCAGGGCGAGATCGACATCGTCGATCACGCCGACACCATCGTGCTAGCCCTGATGCCCGGCTCCGGCGACTCGATCCAGGCGCTGAAGGCCGGAGTCATGGAGATCCCCGACGTGATCGTGGTCAACAAGGCCGACCACCCGATGACCGACACGATGATCCGCGAGGTTCGAGGCGCCCTGTCGCTGGCTCACCAGCCGGGCGACTGGAGGGTGCCGATCCTGAGGACCGAAGCGGCAAGGGGGGAGGGCATCGAAGAACTGGCTGCGAAGGTGGCTGAGCACGGGGCCTTCATTGAAAGCGCCGGTACTCTCGCCGAGCGCCGGGCCCGCAACCTGCGCAGCGAGGTCCTCGGGATCGCCACGGCCCGGCTTCGGCGCCGGCTGGAGGCCGCGATCGGCGATGATCCGGCTGTAGCCTCTCTGCTCGACCGGGTCGTGAGCCGCGAACTCGACCCCGCTACGGCGGCGGCGGAACTACTGGAAGGAGAGTTGGATGTCTGAGGAAGAAGCTGCAGAGTCCCCGTCCGGGTCCGATCAGGCCCCGGTACATACGCATCCCACGGCCGAGGATGTAGCGGCCTGGCACGGTTACCAGCTGGACGAGATCACCGGCCAGGGCGTGGCCAAGGTCGAGGGTCTGTTCGTCGACAAGGAGAGCGGCGAGCCCGCCTGGGTTTTGGCCAAGCTCGGCCGGTTCGGCAAGGTGGTGCCGGTTTCGGTACGCGAATGTGCCGCCGCCGCAGGTCGGGTATGGGTTCCCCACGACCGCGAGGTGATCCGCAACGCGCCTGCAGTCGATCCGGCGATGCCGCTAAACCGCGAGCAGGAGCTGCAGGTCCTCGAGTACTACGGCATCCCGGAAACGGTCGGCCGAGGTGCCGAGATATCGGATCGCCCCGAGGGCACGGTCACCTCGCAGGTCCCGGCCTGAGTCTGATCCTGCGGTCGTATCCGCAGTGCCGATTCAGCAGCCGAGGGCGCGGGCGATGACCATGTGCTGGACCTCGTCGGTGCCTTCGCCGATGGTGAGAATCTTCGCGTCGCGGTAGAAGCGGCAGACCGGGTACTCCTCGATGTAGCCGTAGCCGCCGTGGATCTGAACCGCCTCCTCGGCCGCCCGGACCGCCAGTCTGCCGGTGATCAGCTTGGCCTGGGCGGCGGTGAGTGAGAAGTCCTCGCCGTTGTCCTTCTCGATCGCCGCCTTGTAGGTCAGCAGGCGGGCCGCCTCGAGTTGTGAGGAGATGTCGGCGATCTTTGTCTGGATCGCCTGGAACTTCGAAATCGACTTGCCGAATGCCTGCCGTTCCTTGGCGTACTTCAGCGCTTCGTCGAGAGCACCCTGGGCAAGCCCGACGCCCATCGCCGCGACGCTGATCCGGCCACCGTCGAGGATCTGAAGGAACTGCCTGAAGCCCTGCCCGCGCGGGCCGAGCAGGTTGCCCTCGGGGACACGTGCGTCTTCGAAGGTCAAGGGACGGGTATCCGAGGCATTCCAGCCCATCTTGCGGTAGGGCTCGCCGATCACGTAACCGTCGGTGCCGTTGGGCACGATGATGTTCGAGATCTCCGGTCGACCGCGATCGTCCGTGCCGGTGACCGCGGTAATCGTCACGCAGCCGGTGATGTCGGTTCCCGCGTTGGTGATGAACTGCTTGGCTCCGTTGACCACCCAGTCGCCTTCGTCCAGCGCGGCGCGGGTCTTCGTATTGCCGGCGTCCGAGCCGGCCTCGGGCTCGGTCAGGCCGAATGCGGCCAGCTTCCTGCCGGCGCAGAGGTCGGGCAGCCACTGCTGTTTCTGCTCCTCGGTGCCCCAGTTGTAGATCGGGGAGGTACCGAGTGAAGTGTGGGCTGCCAGCGTGATGCCGACCGACGAATCGATCCTGGCCAGTTCTTCCACCGCCATCGCGTAGGAGAGGATGTCGCCGCCCCCGCCGCCGTACTCCTCCGAGAACGGAATGCTCATCAGGCCCAGACCGGCCATCTTCTCGACGATCTCGTAAGGGAATGACTTGGTCCGGTCTAGCTCTTCGGCAACGGGGGCCACCTCGTTGCGCGCGAAGTCGCGGACGGTGTCTCGGATCAGGCGCTGTTCGTCGGTCAGGTCGAAGTTCATGCCGGCAATCCTAGAGTTGCCGGCCCCGCCTCGGCTCCCACCTTACGACTGGTCGGGCCAAGCCCTGCTCACAGCCGGTGCGGCGACCGCTTCACCCGGGGCAAGCGGTCGGGATCTGCACCGAATACGAACCGAAATCCCGACCGCTTGGATCGTGGGGCTGGTTCAGGACTGCCCGGTGGCGATCCGCCGGGCGAGGGCGACCAGCAGGTGGACTCCGAAGCCGGTCGGGCCCTTGCCCCAGTACTCGCGGCCGGTATCCCAGGCGGTGCCTGCGATGTCGAGGTGAGCCCAGGGCTTGCCTTCGGTGAACTCCTCGAGGAACGAGGCGGCGTAGATCGTGCCCGCCTTGCGCTGGGCCGAGGCGTTGACCAGGTCGGTGATCTCGCCACGGGTGAGGTCCTTGTACTCGTCGTGGAGCGGCAGGCGCCAGACGAGTTCTCCGGAGGCTTCACCGGCCGCGCTGACCTCCGTGGCCAGCTCGTCGTCGTTGGAGAGCAGGGCGGCGTAGGTCGAGCCGAGTCCGATCACAACCGCACCGGTCAGGGTTGCGATGTCCACCATTCGGTCCGCACCTTCACGGGCGCAGTGGACCAGTGCGTCGGCGAGGATCAGCCGGCCTTCGGCGTCGGTATTGGTTACCTCTACCGTCTTGCCGTTGAGCTGGGTGATGATGTCGCCGGGCTTCAGGGCCGTGCCGGAGGGCACGTTCTCGGTCGCGGGCAGGACGGCGACGAGGTCGATCGCCAACTCCAGCTCGGCGATCGCGGCGACGGCTTCGAGCACCGCGGCGCCGCCCGACATGTCCATCTTCATCTCGTGCATTCCGGCCGAAGGCTTGATCGAGATACCACCGGTATCGAAGGTGACCGACTTTCCGACCAGGCCGAGTTTCTCGCCGCTGCCAAGGCCCGTGTACTTCAGGGTGATCAAACGGGGCTCGATGTCTTCGCCGCCTTTGGCGACGGCTTCGAGGCCGCCCATCCCTGCCGAGATGATGCCGGCGCGGTCCAGCACCTCGACGGATACGGAGTCGAACCGGTCAGCGACTTCGGTCGCGCGGGCGGCGAGGTACTCGGGCGTGGCCACGTTGGCAGGAAGGCTCTGCAGGTAACGGGCCCGGTTGCCGGCGTTCGCGATCGCCTCCCCGGTCTTCACCGCTTCGGCGACGTCCGCAGCGGAGGAAATCTCGACCGTCTTGAGTTCGGCTGGGGCCTCTTCTCCGTCGGAGCCGCTCTTGAAGCGGTCGAAGTTGAACGAAGCCAGAGCGGCCCCTTCGACCAGAGCGGCGGCGAGGGCACCGGGCTCCGGTCCACCGTCACCGGTATCGGGCAGGATCCAGCCGAGGGCTTCGCCTTTGGCTTTCTTCAGGGCCGAATGGGCGACCGCTCCGGCGACCCGGGCCCGCTCGGGACTGAATTCGGACCTGGCGCCGAGGCCGATGATTGCCACTCGTTCCGGCTTGCCCGGGAAGACGGTGACCGTCGACTTGAACTCACCGGAGGCGTCACCGCTGCCAGGCGTGCTGCCGAGCGGCTCGCTCAGCTGCTCGCCTTCGAAAAGCCCGACCGCAACCAGGTCGGCATCGAGTTCGGACAGGGCAACATCGCTGGAGTAGGCCTTCATGGAGCTAAGTCTAAATAGCCCGGCCCTGCCTCCGGTCGCTATCTTGGGCATGTTCTTCAATCGACCCGACCTACGAAAGGCGGCAGATGCCCCGCACAGTGATCCTCTCCTCCGCTCGCACGGCCTTCGGCAAAATGGGCGGAGCACTCGCTCCCGTCGACGCGACCGAACTCGGCGGAGTGGCCATAGCCGGCGCCCTCGAGCGCGCCGGCGTCAGCCCTTCGGATGTCGAACTGGTCAGCTTCGGCCAGGTGATCCAGGCCGGACAGGGCCAGATTCCTTCGCGCCAGGCCCAGATCAAGGGCGGTATTCCCAGGGAAGTCCCTTCGGAGACCGTCAACAAGGTCTGCGCGTCGGGCATGCGCGCGGTCGGCCTGGTCGATCTCGCTGTGCGCGCCGGTGACGTCGAGGTCGGCGTCGGAGGCGGAATGGAATCGATGAGCAACGCCCCGTATCTGCTGCCCGGGGCCCGCTTCGGTTACCGGATGGGCGATATCGAAGTCGGTCGACGCGATGACCCACGACGGACTGACCAACCCGTTCACCCATCTTCAGATGATCAACGAGGCCAGCGAGGTATCGAACCACCTCGGAGTCGAGCGTCACGACATGGACCGCTTCGCCGCCAGGTCGCATGAACTCGCCGACAAGGCCCAGCAGTCGGGAGTACTCGCCGAGGAGATAGTTCCGGTGACGGTAAAGGGACGAAAGGGCGAAACCATCGTTGACTCGGACGAGGCGATCCGCCCGGAAGCGACTCACGAGAGCCTCGGCAAGCTGCGCGCCATCGGAGGAGATGACGCCACCCATACGGCCGGCAACGCCCCTGGCGTGAACGACGGCGCTGGCGCTCTGGTACTGGCCTCGGAGGATTGGGCGAAGGAAAACGGCAAGGAGATCATGGGCACGATCGTCGGCTACGGCCAGATCGGTGACGAGTTCGCCTGCCTCGCCAAGACACCCGCGCTTGCCGCCAAGGCCGGCCTCGAGAAGATGGGCCGCTCAGCCGACGAGGTGGACCTCTGGGAGGTCAACGAAGCCTTCGCCTCGGTCTCGCTGAATACGGTGGACATGCTCGGAATCGACGAAGACAAGGTCAACGTGAACGGCGGCGCGATCGCCCTCGGCCACCCGATCGGCGCCTCGGGCGCCCGGATCATCGGAGCGCTCGTGCGTGAGCTCCAGCGCCGTGGCGGAGGCCTCGGCTGCGCAGCGATCTGCTCCGGCGGTGGTCAGGGCGACGCGATTTTCATCGAGGTCTGAGGGGGCGGGGAGGGGGCGCAACTCCGCGCCTACCCCGCCAACCCATACGGAGCTGCGCCCCCTCCCCGCCTGCGGCAGGGGTGAAACTCCGCGCCTGCCCCGCCAACCCCATACGGAGCCGCGCCCCCTCCCCGCCTGCGGCAGGAGCGCAACTCCGCGCCTACCCCGCCAACCCATACGGAGGATCCTGCCCGCCCTTTCCGCCAAGCCGGCCGGCGGTAAGGGCTCGCTAGATTTGCCGGGATGAACGAATCATCCTCAGCGGCTTTTTTCGACCTGGACAAGACCCTGATGGCAGGCTCAAGCGGGATGGAGTTCGCGAGGGTGGCGCGCAGGCGTGGGCTGATCTCCCGGATCCAGATCTTCAAGTGGGCGCGTGACCATCTCCGGTACCGGCTCAAGGGTGCGACCGACGAGCAGACCAGCGAGGTGCTGAAGATGGCCCGCGACACGCTGTCGAACGTCTCGGCGAAAGAGATCGAGCGCATGTGGCCGGAGGTCCTGGCCGGAATCCTGCCGCGGATCTACCCGCCGATGCTGGCCGAGAGTCCACCTCCAGCAGGACGCCGGACGCAAGACCTTCATCATCAGTGCCGCCGGCCATGACCTGGTCGAGGCGATCGCCGGTGTCCTCGGCATGGACGGCGGGGTCGGCACCCGGTACGTAGTCAGCGACGACGGCATCTACACCGGCCGCCTGGACGGCCGCTTCGTATACGGCCCGGGCAAAGTCGAAGCGATGGAAGAGCTCGCCGAGCAGCACGGCATCGACCTCGCCGGATCCTGGGCCTACTCCGACTCGGCATCTGACCTGCCGATGCTCGGCGCGGTCGGAAATTCGGTCGCCGTGAACCCCGATGGTCCTCTGGCAAAGGTCGCGAAGGAGAAAGGCTGGCGCATCATGCGATTCGACCGGCTCGGTCGCAACCTGGCCGTCGCCGGCACGGTCGGGCTCGCAGCACTGCTCGGCGGCCTCGGCAGTTACCTCTCAATGCGGCGATGACCGGATCCTGCGAATAGCGACCGGGCTCTAGTATCAGGACCTGATGGAGCCTTCAAGCACACCGGCCGAGGCCGGGGCAGAGACCGAAGAGCAGTTCACCACGATGTCGGGCAAGCCGATCAAGGCGAAGTACGGGCCCGATGATCTCCGGGGAGAGCACGCAGACAAGATCGGCGAACCCGGCCAGTACCCCTTCACCCGCGGTCCCTATGAGTCGATGTACCGGGGCCGCAACTGGACCATGCGCCAGTTCGCAGGCTTCGGCACGGTCGAGGAGACCAACGAACGCTTCCACTACCTGCTCGAGCACGGTCAGACCGGCCTTTCGACCGCCTTCGACATGCCGACCCTGATGGGCTACGACTCCGATCACGCGCGATCGCTGGGTGAGGTCGGCCGCGAGGGTGTGGCCGTCGACACGCTCGACGACATGGAGCGGCTCTATCAGGGCATCCCCCTCGACAAGGTCAGCACCTCGATGACGATCAACGCTCCGGCAGCGATGCTGCTCGCCTTCTACGTGCTGGTCGGCGAGCGCCAGGGCGTCCCGCCGGAGAAACTGGCCGGCACGATTCAGACCGACATCCTCAAGGAGTACATCGCCCAGAAAGAGTGGTGTTTCCCGGTCGAGCCGGCGATGAGGCTGGTCACCGACATGGTCGAGTACTGCACCGACCACATGCCGCGCTGGCACCCGATATCGATCTCCGGCTACCACATCCGTGAAGCCGGGGCGACCGCCGCCCAGGAACTCGCCTTTACCCTGAAGAACGGCTTCACCTATGTCGAGAGCGCGATCGAGCGTGGCATCGACGTGGACGCTTTCGCGCCGCGGCTCTCCTTCTTCTTCAACGCCCACATCGATTTCTTCGAGGAGATCGCCAAGTACCGTGCCGCCCGCCGGATCTGGGCCCGCGAGCTCAAGGAGACCTACGGCGCGAAGAAGCCGGAGTCGATGCGGCTTCGCTTTCACACGCAGACCGCTGGAGTCTCGCTGACCGCCCAGCAGCCGCTGAACAACATCGTGCGTACCGCGATCGAGGCCCTTGCCGGAGTTCTCGGCGGCACCCAGTCGCTCCACACCAACTCCTTCGACGAGGCCCTGGCCCTGCCGACCGAGGAAGCGGTGCGCGTCGCGTTGCGGACCCAGCAGATCATCAAGGAAGAGACCGGCGTCACCAACACCGTGGATCCGCTCGGCGGCTCCTATTTCGTCGAGTCCCTGACCGATGAACTCGAAGCCGACGCCTACGACTACTTCCGCCGGATCGACGAGCTCGGTGGCATGGTCGAGGCCGTCCGGCAGAACTTCCCCCAGCGTGAGATCGGCGAGGCGGCCTTCACCTTCCAGCGCGAACTGGACGACAAGGAGCGCCTGATCGTGGGGGTCAACAGTCACGTGCACGAGGAAGAGGAAGTGCCGCTGCTCCACATCGACCCCGCCCTCGAGGCCAAGCAGGTCGAGCGGCTGGAGAAGACCAAGCAGGAGCGCAGCCAGGTCGAGGTCGACGCCGCGCTGGTCGAACTCAAGAAGGTCGCCGAAGCCGACGGCAACATGATGTACCCGATCATCGAGGCCGCCAGGGCCAGGACAACAGAGGGCGAGATGATCAGCGCCCTCCAGGATGTATTCGGCACCTATACCGAGACCCCGGTCTTCTAGGGGCAGAGTTGAGCGACGAACCCGAAACAGCGACCGCATCCTCCGGCACGATCAACCGCAAGATCCGGGTGGTTGTGGCCAAGCCCGGCCTTGACGGCCACGACCGCGGTGCCAAGATCATCGCCCGCGCCCTGAGGGACGCCGGCATGGAAGTGATCTACACCGGTCTCCACCAGACGCCTGATCAGATCGCCGAGACCGCGATCCAGGAGGACGCCGACGCGATCGGCATCTCGATCCTCTCCGGCGCCCATATGACCCTGGTCCCGAAGATCGTCGAACTGCTGGAAGAACAGGGCGTGGACGACGTCCTGCTGACCGTCGGCGGAACGATCCCCAAGCGTGACATCGAGGAGCTGAAGACGATGGGCGTCGACGAGGTCTTCACGCCGGGAGCCGGCACCGACGAGATCGTCGACTTCATCCGCAGCGGCGTCGAAGGCCGCAGCCGCTCGATCTGAACCGGTCGATCTGAACTGCTCGGTCATGAGGCCGGCCGGGGGAGGCCCGCCTGCCACAACCCGCCGTTCCGGGCGGACCTCCCCCGACCGACCTCATTGCTGGGTCTACCCGTGAACGCAGCGCCCCGAGGTGGGACAGGGGGTACCGCCGACGACGTTTTGGGTCGAGGAGGCGGTACCCCCGGTCCCACCCGTTTCGGGTCGAGGAGGCGGTACCCCCTGTTCCATTTGGGTCCGGGACACGTCGAATAGCCGATCTCGACTGAGCGTCGTCAGCGGGTGGACTCGAAGCCGAGCAGGGTCTCCCTGACGAGGGGACCGACGTTTTCGAGGTCGTAGCCGCCCTCCTGGACGATCACGGTCGGCAGGCCCATGGCGCCGAGCATGCGACCGGCTTCACGGTAGCCGTCGATGCTCACTTCGAGCGGGCTCTCAGGGTCGTGGTGGGCGGCGTCCACGCCGAGCGCGACGACCAACGACTTCGCGCCACCGCCGACCGCCCAGTCGATGAGCGATGCGAGCGAGTTCAGCCAGCCGAGGTCGCCCGTCCCGGGTGCTAGGGGCAGGTTGCGGTTGGCTCCCTCTCCGTGGCCGCTACCGGTCTCTTCGGCGAAACCGAGGAAGTGGGGGAACCAGCCGTGGCCGGGGTCGACGTGGATCGATGAGGTGAGGATTTCCGGGTCCTCGTAGAACACCGACTGGGTACCGTTGCCGTGGTGGGCGTCGATGTCGATTACCGCGACAGGGCCTTGCTCCGAGTCGGCCAGGCAGGCTGCGGCGATCGCGGCGTTGTTGAGGTAACAGGATCCCCCGATCGCATCGCGCGTGGCGTGGTGGCCGGGCGGGCGACAGCAGGCGTAGGCGACCGGCGCGCCTTCGATCACCAGCTCGGCCGCGGTCAGCGCGACCGCGGCGGCGGCCTGGGCGGCTTCCCAAGTGCCGGGCCCGATCAGGGTCATCGTGTCGTAGGTGAAGCGGCCCGCCCGGGCTGCCGCCGAAGCAGGCTCGGCCGGGGCGAGATCGCCGAGCAGTCCCGGAATGGGGAACAGGTAGGGCACTACGCGGTCCTGGCCCGGCTCGTCTTCGTGGCCTGACGCCTGCCAGGCCGGCCAGGCGCCGGCGAGGTACTCGAGCAGACCGGGGGAGTGGACCCTCTCCAGCGCGCCCGGCAGCAGTGGTCGCGGCTCGATCGGCTCTGAGGCGCCCGCCTCGACGAGGCTGGCCAGGATGCGGTCGGCCCTCTCGGGGTGCTCTGTGCCCGGGATGCGCACACCGACCCAGACCTCCCCCTCCGGTCGGTGTTCCCGGTGGGTCTCGCTCCAGACGATCGGCAGTTCAAGGCTCATTACGCGACTTCCTCGATTGGCGCTCTTGACGGCAGAGCCAGTTTTCCGTTAGCCTAACGATCGTTCATGAAGCTGGTTGGAGAGGGCTTCGAGATGTTCGGGGGTATTCGGGTGGAAGTAAGCAGCGAGCAGCTTGGTACCGCAAGGGTCATCGACCCACCAAACGCGCTGCCGCAGCCGGCTCACCGACTCGATGCCTCCGGTCCTGTGAGACCAAACGAATTCGAAGTCGCGGTCGAAAGGCTCTGCCTGGATTCAACTTCGCACCGAAACATCCGCGAGTCGTGCGACGACGACCCTGAGTTGATGGCGCTGAAGCTGATGGAAATCGTCCGCGCCAGGGGGAAGATGCACAACCCGGAGACCGATTCGGGGGGTGTTGCACTCGGGACCGTAACCGCGATCGGCAACGGCTACACCGAACCTCCTGAGGTTGGCGACCGCATCGTGACCCTGGCGTCGCTGACCCTCACTCCGCTGCGGATCGACTCGGTCACCCACCTGGACCCCGAATCGGCGCAGGTCCAGGTCGAGGGCACCGCTTACGTCTTCGACAGTGCTCCGTGGGGCCCCCTTCCCGAGGACTTGCCTCTCGAGACCGCGCTCGAGATTTACGATGTCTACGGGGCTGGATCTCACGTACGCGACCTGGCCCACGAAGGTGCGACAGTGCTGGTCATGGGGGCCGGACATGCCGGCAAGCTGGCGATGGCCGCTGCACAGGAGACGGTCGCCGGCGGGACGGTTGTCTGCCTCGATGTTGACGAGATCGCAGTGGCCCGAGCCATCCAGCTCGGGCTCTGCGATGTCGGCCTCACCGTGGACCTTCGCGATCCGGCCGGCATGATGGCCGCCCTGACCGAAGCCGGGGTCGAGGCCGCCGATCTGACCGTGGTCGTGGTCAACGCATCCGGCTGCGAGCCTTCGGCGATCGTCGCCACGGCGACCGGAGGCACGGTGCTCTTCTTCTCGATGGCGACGAGCTTCCAGACCGCAGCACTGACCGCCGACGGGATCGGCCGCGACATCAGGATGCTGGTCGGCTCCGGCTTCACCCCGGACGTCGGCAGGTACTCACTTGACCTTCTGAGACGAAGTCCGGCACTGCAGCGGGCCTTCGGAATGCAGCGGGTGAGGACATGAACGAGTTCGAAGTCGGCATGCGGTGGCGCGACATCGACGGGCTTGGTCACGTCAACAACGCGGTCGTGCTGACCTACCTGGAGGAGGGCCGGGACCGTTTCCTCGAGAGCCTGGGAATGAATCGCAGCCAGTACGTGGTCGGCCACTGCGCGGTCAGTTTCAACCGGGAGTTGACCCTGGCCTCGGGCCCGATCTCGTTCGGCATCGAGGTCACACGGGTCGGCAACAAGAGCTTCGGGACAAGGGAAGTCCTGCGCGATACCGGCGGCGAGGTGGCGGTCGAGGCCGACTTCGCCCTGGTCATGTGGGACGGCGGGGCCGGGGCTTCGCGTCCGCTGAGCGACGAAGAGCGGACCGCCTTCGAGCGATCCGGGAAAGGCGAGTAGATGAAGGCATGGGACAGCGACCCGGTTGTGCTGACCGTCGCCGTTACCGGGGCCGACGTCTTCCGTGAGAACAATCCGAACATCCCGTATACGACGCAGGAGATAGCCGACTCGGCGATCGGGGCCGCAGACGCCGGCGCCAACATCGCCCACCTCCATGTGAGGGAAGACGACGGAGCTCCGAGCGGGCGCCCCGAACTCTTCGTCGACGTGATCGACCGGATACGCGAAGGCAGCGACCTGATCACCATGGTCTCGACCGGCGGCAGCAACGATATGACGATCGAAGATCGCACCACCGGCCTGGAGGCCTCGCCCGACATATCCGGGGTCGAGTCGGGATCGATGAACTTCGGCGACGAGACCTTCATCACGGCACCACCCGCCGGCCGCGGCATAGTCAAACGGGCGCTCGACTCGGGGATCGCGCTCGAGGTCGAGTGCTTCGACGTCGGCCATGTGGTCAGTGCGATCCGCTGGCTCGAGGACGGCACCCTGCCGGGGCCGCTCAGGATCAACCTCGTATTCGGCGTGCCCGGAGGGATCGACGCCTCCCCGGAGGCGCTCGACGCGATGCTGAGGCCGCTGCCCTCCGACGCCTTCTGGACCGTCACCTGTATCGGCCGCCACCACCGCCGGATGATGGCTCTGGCCCTGCTTAAGGGCGCCCCGGGCATCCGCACCGGGCTCGAAGACGTCGCCTGGATAAGCCGCGGCGTGCATGCTCCTTCGAATGCCGCGCTGGTCGAGGCGGCCGTCGCGCTGACCCGCGAACTCGGCCGTGAAGTCGCCGACCAGCCGACCGCAAGGGAGCTGCTCGGGCTTGAGTGACACCGACCCCAGAGACCCGACCCGCGAGGGCGTGGAAACCCGGGACGAGATCGAGGAGGCCGCGGTCGACCTTTTCGCCAGCCTCGGCTACCACGCGACCTCCATGCGGGCGATCGCCGAAGCCGCCGACATCCAGCCGGCGGCGATCTACCACTGGTTTCCAGCCAAGGAGTCGATCTTGATCCAGCTTCAGAACGACTTCATGGAGCGGCTGACGGCGGCGGTACAAACGGCGACGGCGAGGGTGAGCCGGCCGGCCCTCAAGCTGGCGGCGGCGGTGCGCGAGCACGTCGTCTACCACGGCCTCCATACCCGCGAGGCGTTCGTGACCGACAGCGAAATACGCGCGCTGTCGGACGAGAACCGAGAAGCGTTGCTCGACAGCCGGGACGAATACCAGGAGATGTTCCGCTCGCTGATCAGCGAAGGCATCGACGAAGGCGAGCTGAGCACGCCGGACCCGGCCGTCGCGACCTACGCAATCCTGCTCCAGTGCACCGGCGTCGCGCTCTGGTACCAGCCGGACGGGCCACTCGACCTCGAACGCATCGCCGAACTCCACATCCAGCTCGTGCTCGGCTCGCTGAGGGCAGAGGACTCCCTGATAACCGAGGCGGTCGGAGCGACCGCTGGAAGGACCAGTTGAACCGGATCAAACCCCCCGCGCTGCCGGAGAACGCGACCATCGCGGTGGTTGCCCCGGCCAGCCCGCCGCAGACACGCGGCGAAATCGAACAGGCGACCCGGTACTTCGAGTCGCGCGGCCACAAGGTCGTATTCGGCCCGAACCACCGCAAGGTCCACGGATATCTGGCGGGGACCGACGCCGAGAGGGCGGCCGACCTCCAGTGGGCGCTGAGCGAGCCCGGCATCGACATGGTCCATACGCTCTGCGGCGGATACGGCTGCGCCCGGCTCTACGACCTGATCGACTGGGACGACCTCGGGGAACCCAGAATCGTCTGCGGCTTCAGCGACATCACCGGCCTGCACCTGGCGCTAGCCGCCAAACCGGGCTGGGTGACTTTCTACGGTCCGAACTTCCTGCGTTTCACCCGAAAGAAGGACGAGCTGACCGAGGAGACCGAAGAGTGGTTTCACCGGGCCTTCCAGCCCGAGCCGCTCGGCCGGGTCTTCGAAGACCCTGAGGATCCATATGTACTGACGATCGGTGAAGGGGTCGCGAAAGGAACGCTCGTCGGCGGATGTCTCACCCTGGTCAGTGCCAGCATCGGAACCCCGTTCGAGGTTCAGACAGAAGGCAAGGTCCTGATGGTCGAGGACCTCAATACCGACCCCTATCTGATCGACACCTTGCTCAACCACCTGGTCAGGGCCGGCAAACTTGACGATGCGGCCGGGTTCGTCTTCGGTACCGACGTCAACCTGCTGCCGCCCAAGGCACCTGAAGAGCCGGAGTCGACGCTCTCGATCGAAGAAGTGCTGGACGAGCTGATCGGGCCACTTGGCATTCCGGCGATCGCGAACGTGCCCGTCGGGCACGGAAAACACATGGCGACGATGCCGCTCGGGGCCGAAGTCCGGCTCGACGGCACGGCGAAAACACTTGAAGTGACGGAGCCGGCCGTGGGGCCGGTCAGAAACCAATGAGGAGGAGCAAAATGGGCTTGACGGGGATGAAGAGATTTGCGGGAGCGGTATTCGCCGTGCTCGCGCTGGCGCTGGCACTGTCGGTACCGGCCATGGCCGAGACGACCGGCGAGACAGGAGCAGCCGGCGATTCCGGCGAGGACATACTCCGGATCGGCTGGGCCCAGGACCCGCAGACCCTGAACCCCTTCACCGGCCTCGACGAAGAGAGCTATACGGTCTGGGCGATCAACTGGGACCTGCTGGTCAACTTCAGTGAAGAGGACCTCTCTCCCGCACCGGGCATCGCCGAAAGCTGGGAAGTGTCGGACGATCGCAAGACCGTCACTTTCAAGATCGCCGAACGCAACTGGTCTGATGGTGTTCCAGTCACCTCGAAGGACGTCAAGTGGTCGCTCGAGACCCTCGGCGGCGAAGGCGAGCTTTTCACCAGCTACACCAACAACGTCACTTCGATCACCACCCCGGACGACGAGACCGTCGTCATCAAGACCAGCCGGCCTGACGCCCGCATCGTCGGCGGACTCTTCATCTACATCCTGCCCGAGCACATCTGGGGCAAGGTGCCACTCGAGCAGCTGACCACCAGCTATCAGCCCGATCTGCCTCTGGTCGGGACCGGTCCGTTCATCGTCACCGAGTTCGAGCGCGACCGGATCATCCGCATGGAACAGAACCCTGAGTTCACCGGCGGGACCCCCAACTTCGACCAGGTTCAGTTCGTCAAGTACGGAACCCAGGACGCGGTTGAGCGGGCGCTTGACCTCGGCGAGATCGATTCGGTTGTCGAGGTACAGGCGACGACCTTCGAAAGCCTGGGCAACAAGGAGAACATCGAGACCGTGGACAGCCCGTCCCCGTCGTTCACCCAGCTCGCCTTCAACCTGTGTCCCGAGAATCTCTGCCCGGACGCCAATTTCAACCCGGCGATACAGGACCTCGACGTGCGCAAGGCGATCGCCTACTCGATCGACCGCGAGCGCATTAACGAGATCGCGAACCGCGGCAGCTCTTTCGTGGCGAATGGCTTCCTGCCCTCCTTCTACGAGTCCTTCTACGAGGAACCGGACGAGATCTACGCATTCGACCCGGAGAAGGCGAATCAGATCCTCGACGACGCCGGTTGGACTCGGGAGGGCGACGGCATCCGGACCAAGGACGGAGAGGAGCTCTCCTTCGACGTGCTGGTCCGCTCCGAGTCCCAGAGCAACATCCAGGCGGCGAAGCTGATCTCGGAGATGACCCGCGAGGTCGGCATCGAGTACAACGTCGAGGTCGTCAGCGTCGACAAACTGACCGAGCTGACGATCCGTTCGGTCGACGGCAAGCCGGCGCCGGACTTCGACAGCTTCATCTGGGGCTGGGGCGGAGACCCGTATGACCCCAGCTTCCTGCTCAGCCTGATGACCACCGATGAAATCGGCGGCTCCTCGGACTCGTTCTTCTCGAACGAGGAGTACGACCAGCTGTTCACCGAGCAGGCCGGTGTCTTCGATACCGAGCAGCGCAAGGAGCTGATCAGCCGGATGAACAACATCCTCCAGGAAGAGGTCGCCTACGTGGTTCTGACGGAAGACCCCAACCTGCAGGCCTACCGGACCGACCGGATCGCCAACGTCGAGGCGGTCTGCCCGTCGGAGAGCGGCGACATCCTCTGCGAGCAGGCCGGCTACGGGCCGCTGGTGACTCTGGAGCCGGCTTCCGGGTCGGACTCCTCCAGTGACGGCGGCGGAAGCGGCGCGATCATCGCGATCATCGCCGTCCTGCTGATCGGTGGCGCGGGATTCTTCATCCTGCGGGCCCGTCGCCGCCGCGACGGCGAGCCGATGGAAACGGAGGAGTGACAGCGGCTTGAAGCTCGGGTGTGAAAAGAGGCCCGGGGAATGAGCGGGCGCTGGCTGGCGGGCAAGGTCGCGGCGGCAGTCCTGACGCTGCTGTTCGTGATCCTGTTCAACTTCTTTCTGTTCAGGGTCATGGGTGACCCGACTACCCAGCTTGCCCGCCTTCCCCGCGCCACACCCGAAGAGATCCAGAAGCTGCAGGCCGCATACGGCCTCGACAAGCCGCTGCTCGGCCAACTGGGCGATTACGCCTCGGATACGGCCCGGCTCGATCTCGGCACCAGTCAGAGGTCGCGCCGGCCGGTCTGGGACGAGGTCATGGACGCGATGCCCTGGACATTGCTGCTGGTCGGTACCGGAACCCTGATCGCGACCCTGCTCGGAAGCTGGATGGGGGTGGTAGCCGCCACGCGGCGCGGACAAAACACGGACAACGGACTGCTCGGCTTCAGCCTGTTCACATACGCCTCTCCCGAGTACTGGATCGGGATCATCCTCATCCTCGTATTCGCGGTCTGGATACCGATCCTGCCATCGGGCCTCCAGGTGACCCCCGGGGTCGAGTTCAGCAGCTTCTTCGCCGAGGCCCTCGACGTGGCCGAGCACCTGATTCTGCCGGCCACCGCAATGACTTTGATGCTGCTCGGGCAGTACTTCCTGATCATGCGCTCGTCGATGGTCGATGTTCTGACCGAAGACTTCATCACGGTAAAGCGGGCGACTGGTCAGCGCTGGGACCGAGTCGTGCGCAAGCATGCGGTACCGAATGCGCTGCTGCCACTGGTAACCCTCTCGGCTATCCAGTTCGGCGCCGTGGTCGGTGGTGCGATCACGATCGAGACGGTCTTCTCCTGGCCGGGCCTGGGTGAGCTGACCTTCCAGGCGATCAACGACAAGGATTTTCCGGTGCTCCAGGGGACTTTCCTGATCTTCTCCTTCGGGGTGATTCTCGCCAACCTGCTGGCCGACGTCCTCTACTTCTACCTCGACCCGCGGGTGAAAGCCTCATGACCTGGTCCGGCGTTTTCACGCTCGTCACCCGAAGCTGGCGCGGCCGATTCGGCCTGGCGATAATCGGGCTGTCGGTCTTCGTCTCGCTGTTCGGCACGCTGATCGCGCCCTACGACCCCGAGGCCTCGAGCCTCGAGGTCCTGCAGCCGCCGAGCTTCGACCACCTGCTCGGCACGACCGAGAACGGAGCCGATGTCTTCTCCCAGATCCTGGTCGGGGCGAGGGTGTCGGTCGTGGTCGGTTTCGCCGCCGCTTTCATCTCTGCCGTATTGGGCTCGATCGTCGGCCTTGCCAGCGGCTATTACGGCGGCTGGACAGACCGCATCCTCGACGCACTCGAGAACTGGTTCCTCGTCATCCCGACACTGCCGCTGATGATCGTCCTGGCCCGTTTGCTCGACCCGTCTCTCACAGTGTTGATCGTGGTCATCGGCCTGACTTCCTGGGCCGGCACCGGGCGCATCGTCAGGGCTCAGGTGCTCACCCTGCGTGAGCGCGCATTCGTCGAGCGCGCCCGGGCCCTCGGCGCCGGCGACACCTACATAATCCGCAAGCACATCCTGCCCAATACGCTGCCTCTGATTTTCGCCAATACGGTGCTGATCATCGCCGTCGCGATCCTCTCGGAGGCGGCGCTTTCTTTCCTCGGTCTGGGTGACCCGACCCGGATCTCCTGGGGCACGATGCTGGAGAATGCCTTCAACTCGGGCGCTCCGAGTGCCGGTGCCTGGTGGTACGTGATTCCCCCGGGGCTGTGCATCACGATGCTGGTGCTGGCCGTCTCCCTGGTTGGCTTCCTTTTCGAGGAGTTCATCAACCCGCGGCTACAGAAGGAATCGGAGGAGGCCGTCGTGCCCGAAGAAGCGGTGACCCCCCTGACTCAGAGGCAGTCATGAAGAACGTTCTCGACGTAAAGGATCTGAGGGTCGAGTACCGGGGTCGGCCGATCGTCGGCGGGATCGACTTCAGCCTCGCCAAGGGGGAATCACTGGGGCTGGCCGGGGAATCTGGCTGCGGCAAGACGACCAGCGCGCTGGCACTCATGAAATTGCTGCCGGACGGCCTGAGGCAGTCCGGCTCGATCACCCTGATGCCTGACGGGGTGGAGGAGCCGATCAACATCGGAAAGCGGACGGAGGCCGGCATGCAGGTCGTGCGCTGGCGTCACATCTCGCTGGTCTTCCAGGGGGCGATGAACTCACTGGACCCGGTCAAGCACATCGACCACCAGATCGCCGAGGTGATCCGGCTTCATGAGAAAGGCGTGTCCTCCGGGGACTGCCGCGCACGGATCGCCGACCTGCTGACCACGGTCGGTTTGACCCCGAAGCTGGGCTCGCGCTATCCGCATCAGCTCTCGGGAGGTCAGCGCCAGCGGGTGATGATCGCTCTGGCGCTCGCATGCAGGCCGTCCGTGGTTATCGCCGACGAGCCGACAACCGCCCTCGACGTGGTTATGCAGGCCCAGGTGCTCGAACTGCTCGAAAAGTTGCGGGAGGAGCTCGGCCTCGCGCTGATCCTGATTTCTCACGACCTCGGGGTCCTGGCTGAAACCTGCGACCGTATCGCGGTCATGTACGCCGGCCGCATCGTCGAAACGGGCTCGGTCGATTCGGTCTTCTCAGAGCCTCAGCACCCGTATACCAAGCGTTTGCTGGACTCGCTGCCGGTGATCGGCGGCGAACGAGGGCTGGCGCCACCGATTCCCGGATCTCCGCCGGACCCCGGCAACCCCCCCGAAGGATGCGCATTCCATCCGCGATGCCCCTACGCGAAGGACATCTGCCGGACCGAACCCGAATCGCGGCCGGTCGGCCCCGGGCATGTCGCGGCCTGCCATTTTTCCCCCTGGAGCAGCTGGCCTGAGGTTGTTGCGGCAGGAACGGCGGTGGAGCGGTGAGTGAGGCGCTGATGGACGTTAAGGACCTGGAGGTCACCTTCCGCTCCCGCCGGAAACGCTCGCGGGCACTGGACGGGATCTCTCTCGAATGGCGGCGGGGCGAGGTGCTCGGCGTGGTCGGCGAGTCGGGCTGCGGCAAATCCACCCTTGCCCGGGCCATGCTGGGCCTGCAGGAGACCTCAGCTGGCGAGGTAGCGCTCGACGGTCAGGCGGTTGGCGGACGCTCAGCCATGCGTGACCTGCGCCGCCGGATTCAGATGATCTTCCAGGATCCCTACCAGACCCTCAACCCGCGTCAGAAGGTTTCGTCGATCGTCACCGAGCCGCTGATCGTCCAGGGGGTGGAGAAATCCCGGCACCGGGAACTGATCGACAAGGCCCTGAGCGACGTCGGACTCGACCCCGGGGCCTTCCTTGACCGCTACCCCCATCAGCTGTCTGGCGGCCAGCGCCAGCGTGTGGCAATCGCCGCATCGCTGGTTCTCGAGCCGGAGGGCCTGATCTGTGACGAGCCGGTCTCGATGCTCGATGCCTCGGTCCGTTCCCAGATTCTGACTGTGTTGATGGATCTGCAGAAGAGTCGAAACCTGGCCCTGATCTTCATCACTCACGATCTCAGTCTCGCCTGGTCGCTCTGCGACAGGATCGCGGTCATGTACCTGGGCCGTGTGGTCGAAGTCGGCACTGCGGTGGACGTGATCGAGAAGCCGAAACACCCCTATACGGCGGCGCTGGTCGCGGCGGTGCCGGTACCCGCGGTCGGCAAGGGCACTGCTCGCGCCTTGCTCAAGGGCGAACTGCCCGATGCCACCGACCTGCCCTCCGGATGTCGCTTCAACCCGCGCTGCCCGAAGCGATTCGACGGATGCGAAACGGTCGACCCCGTACTTGCCGACGTCGGACCACGCGCTCAGCGGGCTGCCTGCCTGCTTTACGACGGAGCCGATCCGTCAGGTCGCAACCCGGCGCCCTCACAGACCGTTCGTCCGGATGGGGGAGTGCTCGATGGCTGAGCCGCGCTGGCGGGATCTCGCCGGGCCGGTCGGCCTGCTGCCGACCGGTCCGGGAAACCGGATCACCGATGTTCCCGGTGTTCTGGTCGGACACTGCCAGGCGGCGAGTGGCGAGAAGAGTGGCGTAACGATCGTCGCCCCGCCGGAGCTGCCCGCCCCGGCGGCGGTGACCACGGTGAACGGGGTCGGCGAGTTGACCGGCAACCTCGAGATCAACGAGCGCGGCGTCATGGAGACGGCCGTTCACCTGTGTGGCTCGCATGCGATCGGCACCGTGCTGCAGGCAGCGATACTCGCTTCGGGCAGAGGTCCGGAGAACATCGTTCTGCCGGTGGTCGGCGAATGCGACGACGGCGAGATGGCAGATTCGCGGAAGGTCACCTTCGACGATGTCGCCCGGGCCAGCGACAACCTCGGCTCCACGGTCGCTGAAGGCACGGTCGGAGCCGGCACCGGAATGACCTGCTTCGATTTCCCTGGCGGGATCGGTACCGCCTCGCGCAGGGTGGGCGGCCATACGGTCGGCGTGCTTCTGCTCTGCAACTTCGGAGATCGCGAGTACCTGGACCTGCTCGGCCACCGGCTCGAACCCGCCTCGCGAAAGGCTGACTCCCACGGCTCCTGCATCGCGGTCTGTGCAACCGACGCGCCACTCTCAGTCAGCCAGCTCAGGCGGCTCTCGCTGCGACCGCAGCTCGGCCTGGCCCGGGCCGGTTCCTACGGATCCGAGGGATCGGGCGAGATCGGGATCGCCTTCTCGGTTGCCGCCGGGGACGGGGTCCCCAATGCGGGGTTGAATCCCTACCTCGCTGCGGCGTGGGAGGCCGGGCACGAAGCGGTCTACAACTGCCTGGTGGCGGCCCGCCCGTCAGAGCGACGCGACGGGACGATGCAGGATGGCTTCCCGATTGAGTTGGTGCGGCGGCTGGCCGAAGAACGAGCTGCGCAGAGTGTCGTGGAATCCAGATGACAAACCATGAACGCGGCGCGCTCGAGGCAGAAGTTCTCGGCCTGGCCCGTGACCTGATTCGGATCGACACCTCGAATCCACCCGGGAACGAGACTTCTGCGGCCGAACTGCTTGCCGGCTACCTCGGCGAGGTGGGTATCGAATGCGAGCTGGTCGGCCGCGATCCGGAGCGCCTCAACCTGATCGCCCGTATCGCTGGAACTGGCGAAGGACCCTCGCTGATGCTGATGGCCCACACCGACGTCGTACCGGCGCCTCCGGCGAACTGGACGGTTCCGCCTTTCGCGGCGACCCTGCGCGACGGCCACCTGATCGGTCGCGGTGCGGTCGACATGAAGAACGAGCTGGCGGCCCGGGCAGTGGCGCTCTCGAACTTCGTCCGCAGCGGAGTCCGGCCGCGTGGCGACATCGTACTGGTGGCCGAAAGCGACGAAGAGCGCAATACGGCCGACGTCGGCATGTCCTGGCTGGTGCGCGAACGCCCCGACCTGAAATGCGACTTCGCCCTGAACGAGGGCGGCGGCCAACTGCTTGAACTGGGGAACGGCCGGCGGGTGATGACCGTTTCAGTGGGGGAGAAGAAGGTCACCGCGCTGAGGGTAAGGATCAAAGGGGTCTCGGCCCACGCTTCGGTGCCCGACCGGGAGCACAACACTCTGCTGTCGGTCTCGAAGGCGATCGAGCGACTCTTTTCACACGACTTCGAGCCCCAGGTTTCCGACTCGGTTCGCGCCTCGCTCGATGCGATCGGCGCGCCGGCGGGTGATGACTCGATGCGCCTGGCCTGGGCCGCGGGCCAGCATCCGGTGCTGGCCGACCTGGTCCCGGTGATGACCCGGATGACCATCACTCCGACCGGCCTGACTACCTTCGAGCCGAGCAATGTGGTCCCGCCCTTCGCCGACATCACCTGCGACTGCCGCGCCCTGCCTGCACAGGACGAAGGGGACGTCATGCGACATCTGGCCGAAGCGATCGGCGACGGCATCGACTACGAGGTCGAATTCCTCGAGCCGCTCGAGGGCGGCTACGAGTCGCCGTCCGGAACCGAGTTGTGGTCGATCTGCGAGCGCTACCTCGAGCAGCGGTGCCCCGGTGCCACGCTGATGCCGATGATCACCCCGGGCTTCACCGACTCCCACTGGGTCAGGCAGGCCTTCGGCACGGTCGCCTACGGCATGGCACCGGTGGTCGATACCGGAGTGGACGTCTACCTCGACTCGATGCATGGAGCCGACGAGCGGCTGATGGTCTCCGACCTCGTCGGTATGGCCGAGTTCCACCTGTTCGTCTTGAACCAGCTCGCGGCCGGCTGAGCCCTGCCGCGACGCCCGTGCCTGCGCTCGCATAGGCTGGCACTTCGGCAATCGGGCGAAAGGAGCTCAGTGGTGGCATTGGTCAAAGGGCGTGCGGCGGACTTGGTCGATTCGGCTCTGGATCTGACGATAGTGCCGGGATTCAGCGCGATCGGATACCGGGCGCGCAAACGCGTTTTCGGCTGGCAGGCTGATCGGCTCGAGGGTCGCTCGGTCATGGTCACCGGTGCCAACGCCGGCATCGGCAAGGCGATCTCGCTCGAGCTCAGCCGTCGGGGGGCTACGGTTCACATGGTCTGCCGAAACCCGGAGAAAGGTGAAACCGCCCGGGATGAGATAACTCTCGAGAGCGGACTCGAGCCCCGCCTGCACATCTGCGACCTGTCGAGCCTGGCTTCGGTTCGTGACTTCGGCACTTCGTTCGCCGCCGGGGACGAAGCACTCGACGTGCTGATCAACAACGCGGGGGTGATGCCGACCGAGCGCAGGAAGACCGAAGAAGGCTTCGAACTGACTTTCGCCACCAACGTGCTCGGCCCGTTCCTGCTGACCGAACTGCTGATACCGAAACTTCGCCAGAGCGCCAACGGGCGTGTGGTGATGATGTCTTCGGGCGGCATGTATTCGAGCGACTTCAAGCTCGACGACCCTCAGCTCGAGCACCGCGAGTACGACCCGCCGAGGTTCTACGCGCAGAGCAAGCGGGCGGAAGTGATGCTGGCCGACGAATGGCAGGACCGCGAGCCCGAAGGCGGACCGGTCTTCTGCTCGATGCATCCGGGCTGGGCCGAAACCCAGGGAGTCAGCGATGCCCTGCCCGCATTCAACAAAGTGATGGGGCCGATTCTCCGGACCGGGGCGGAGGGCGGGGAGACCGCGGTCTGGCTCAGCGGGGCAAGCGCGGACGAGGCCCCGGGCGGCGAGTTCTACATGGACCGCAAGGCCCGTCCCAAGCACCGTATTCCCGGAACGAAGGAGTCGGCAGAGGATCGCAGGAGGCTGTTCGAACTCTGCGAAGGCCTGACTTCACCGCTTCCCGATTGACTCGTCAGTCAACAAGGAGGCGCAGTCGCTAAGATTGCCTTCTGAAGATCAACTTTCGGCTCGCCAATTGGATTCCTGACGAGTCAGCCAGTCACAAGCCCTAAGGAGGCTCCCCTTGAAAATTTGCGTCCTGGTCAAAGAGGTGCCAGACGCCGCGGTTCAGAAGCGCATCGACACCGGCACCATGCGGCTCGATCGCAGCGGCGAGAACAATCTCAACCCCTTCGACACACATGCCATCGAAGCTGCCATGCAGCTGAAAGAGGGCGGCGATCTGCAGGTCGACGAAGTAGTCGCCGTGACGATGGGCCCCGGTTCGGCTCAGCGTGCGCTGCAGAAGGCCGTAGCCCTCGGTGCCGACCGTTCGGTCCACCTGACCGATGACGCCCTGGTCGGATCCGACGTATGCGCCACCGGTGTAGCCCTGGCCAAGGTCCTCGAATCAGAGAACCCGGACATCGTCCTGCTGGGACAGCAGTCCGACGACGGCGAGTGCTACACGATGGGCGCCGTTCTGGCCGATCACCTCAAGATGCCGTCTCTGACCCAGGTGGTCAAGATGGACGTCGAGGACGGCAAACTGCGCTGCGAGCGTCAGGCCGAATACGGCTACGACACCGTGGCGCTTTCGCTTCCCGCCGTGATTTCGGTCGGAGACGCGATCAACGAGCCCCGCTACCCCAGCCTCAAGGCGATCATGGGAGCCAAGAAGAAGCCGCTGGACAGCAAGTCCGCCGCCGATCTCGGCCTCAGTCCCGACGAGGTCGGTGAAGCCGGCTCGAAGACCACGGTCATCGCACTGAACCCGCCGCCGCAGAAGGAGGCCGGTGAAGTGATCGAAGACGAAGACACCGCCGAGACGGTCGAAAAGATCGTCGCCTGGCTCGACGAAAGGAAGCTGATCTGATGGCCGGCATCCTCGTATACGCCCTGCATGATGATGAGGGCAACTTCAACAAGAACTCCCTCGGAGCTCTCTCCGAGGCGGCCAAGCTGGCCGGTGAACTCGGAACCGAGGCCGCGGCAGTCGTAGTCGGAGATGTCTCCGACGAAGGCGCCGCATCACTCGGCAACTACGGAGTCAGCAAGGTCTACCGGGCCAAGGACGTCTCCGAAGGACTGGCTCAGCCGATCGTCGACGTGATGGCGAAGATCATCACTGAAGACGGCTTCTCCTACGCCCTGTTCGGCGGCGGACTGCTCGGCTTCGAGATCGGTGCCGGCCTGACCGCCCGTCTGAGTGCCGGCGTGACCATGGAGGTCACCGCTGTCAAGGTGGCCGACGGCAAGCTCGTCTCCGAGCGTCCGATCCTGCAGGACTCCGAGATCGCCGATGTCGGCTACGTCTCCGAGCCCGGCATCATCATCGGTCGCCTGAACGCATTCGACGTCAAGGAATCCGGCGGCAGCGCCGAGGTTGTCGACGTCGATGTCGAGCTCTCCGAATGGTCGACCAAGGCCGAGATGATCACCCGCGGCGAGCAGCGTGGCGCCGACGTGGACATCGAAGCCGCCGACGTTCTGATCGGTGGCGGTCGTGGACTCGGTTCTGCCGAAGGATTCGACGCCTGCGAGGATCTCGCCGGTGCCTTCGACAACGGCGCCGTCGCCGCGACCCGAGCGGTCGTCGATGCCGGCTGGTACCCCTACGCCGCGCAGATCGGCCAGACCGGCAAGACGGTCGCGCCGAAGCTGTACCTGGCGGTCGGTGTCTCCGGCGCCATCCAGCACAAGGTCGGAATGATGAACTCCGAGGCGATCGTCGCGATCAACAAGGACGCCAACGCCCCGATCTTCGAGTTCTCCGACTTCGGTGTGGTCGGCGACCTGAACAAGATCATGCCCAAGCTCACCGAGGCCATCAAGGCCAAGAAGGGCTAGGCACAGCGCACCCCGGTCGGGGGAGGCGGTCGCCCGCGAGGGCCCGCTTCCCCCGGTCCGGCCCGCTGTTTACGCTTCACCAGACTTGTAATTCCCGAAAGGACCAGCAATGCCCCCCGTAGCGCCCTCCGAGTTTCCGCCCCCTTTTGATCCCGAGAGCGTCATATCCCGGCCGACCGACCCGGAAGACGAGCGCATTGAAGTAGGCGTGGCGATCGTCGGTGCCGGGCCTGCGGGGATGGCCTGCGCGGTCAAGCTGCTCCAGCTGCTCGAGGACCGGCCCGAGCTGACCGAGAAGCTCGGCGAGGTCCCGGTCGCTGTCATCGAAAAGGGCAAGGTCGTCGGCGCCCACGAGATGTCGGGTGCCAACATGCGTCCTTCGGCGATGGAAGAGCTGTTTCCCGACCTGCCGAAGTCCGAGTGGCCGGTCTACCGCGAAGTGACAAAGGACGCGGTCTACCTGCTGACCGAGAAGCAGGCGCTTCCGCTCAAGCCAATGCCACCGAACTTCAAGAACCATGGCAACTACGTCACCTCGGTTTCCAAGCTGACGCGATTCCTCGGGGAAAAAGCGGAAGAGATGGGCGCCTACATCCTCACCGAGACGGCAGCAGACGAACTGCTGGTCGAAGATCAGATCGTCAAGGGTGTGCGCTCCGGCGACAAGGGCCGCGGCAAGCAGGGCGAGGAGCTGGCGAACTTCGAGCCGGGCTCCGACGTGATGGCCAAGGCGACGGTTCTCGCCGAGGGCACGATCGGCCACCTGACCTACGCAGCTCTGGACCACTTCGACATCAACGGCCTCGACCCTCAGCGCTGGGAACTGGGCGTGAAGGAAATCTGGGAGGTCGAAGAGCCGCTCGACCAGGTGATCCACACGATGGGCTGGCCGCTGCGCAAGGCCGCCAAGCACAAGGAGTTCGGCGGTTCCTTCATCTATCCGATGGAGGACAACAAAATCTGCATCGGCTTGGTGGTAGGCCTCGATTACACCGACGCCACGCTTTCGGTCCACGACGGCCTCCAGCAGCTCAAGACTCACCCTTTCATCAAGAAGATCCTCAAGGGTGGCAAGCGGGTCGGCTGGGGCGCAAAGACGATCCCCGCCGGTGGTTACTGGTCGATGCCGAAGCGGCTTGCCGTGCCAGGAATGTGCATAGCCGGAGACAACGCCGGAATGGTCAACGTCGCCGAGCTCAAGGGTGTCCACTACGCGATGCATGCGGGTATGTACGCGGCCGAGGCGATCGTCGACGCACTGGAGAAGGACTCGGTCGACTTCTCGGCCTACGACGAGAAGGTCCACAACTCGATGATCGAGAAGGACCTCTACAAGGTCAGGAATGCCAGCCAGCCCTTCACCAAGGGATTCTTCGTCGGCGGCGCCCTGGCTTCGGCCATGACCCTCACCGGCGGCCATTTCCCCGGTGGTCACTGGAAGAACCACGACGACGCGACCTACAAGATGGAGATCGGCAAGGCGGCCGACGACTATCCGGCGCCTGACGGCGAGCTGACCTTCGACAAGCTCTCCTCGGTCTTCCTGACCGGCAACGCGACCCGCGACGACGCGCCGAACCACGTGCGCATCCAGACCGAGGTTCCCAAGGAGATCGCCCAGACCTGGGTCTCGATGTGCCCGGCGCAGGTCTACGAGATTCCGGAGGACCAGCTCGAGTCGAGTGCCTCGGTGGTCGACGTGCACGTGACAGCTTCCAACTGTGTCCAGTGTGGAGCAATTACGGCAAAGGGCGGAAGGCTCACCCTGCCGGAGGGCGGCGACGGGCCGCTCTACACGGAGACCTGACCCAACAACCGGGACCCGGCCAGGGCCAACAGATCAAGGCCGACCTTGAGGACGGCAAAGCAGGCGGCGCTGTCAGGAGACGGCGCCGCTGTTTTCTGCAGCGGGCCGGCCCTGCGGGTGAAACCGCCCCAGGGGTGAGGTCAGGCGGCCCGGCGGAAGTCTGCTGCCGGCTCCTGGAACCGGAGGGCCTGCGCGTCGAAGATCGAGTCCGAAGTCTGCCGACGCCGTTTCTTCGGCGGTACGACCCACTCCTCACAGCCGACGAAGGCGTCGGCGAAACGCTGCGCTTTCACGCTGCGCGGTTGATCCTGGTCGAATACCTCTTTGGCCATAGGGGCAATCCTCTCCTACCGACGGTGGTTATGGAAAGTGTCTTCGCCCCGTCGGACGGAAAACCTGCCGCAAATCGCGGGAATTTCCGTCCGGGCATTGAAGGCCTGCGATCGCCCGGCCCGTCCGGGCTCGATGTACCTGTTTGACCGTTGCCCTAGAATGGTTCGAATGAAGGCCGACATCCATCCCGAATATACGATCGCCAACGTCCACTGCTCCTGCGGAAACCAGTTCTACACCCGCTCGACCAAGTCGGACCTGCATGTTGAGCTCTGCTCGGAGTGTCACCCCTTCTACACCGGCAAGCAGAAGCTGGTCGATACCGGTGGCCGCGTCGAGCGCTTCCAGCGTCGCGCTGCCAAGCGCGCCAAGGCCGGCGCCGCCAAGAGCTGACGCTGAAGTCCCTGCGAACCCCTGAGGTTCGCGCTCAGCATGAGTGACGGTCCCCTGCCCGCGGGCGACGATGCCCCGATCGGCGGACAGGCCGTGCTCGAGGGCGTGATGATGCGCGGAGTTGCGAACTGGGCGGTGGCGGTTCGCCGGCCCGACGGTGAGGTGGAGGTCACTACCCGCGGCATCGAGCCCTGGGGTCGGCGCCATCGGGTCCTGCGCTGGCCCGTGATCCGCGGCATGGTCGCTCTGGCCGAGTCTCTGGGGATCGGTTTTCGGGCATTGGCGATCTCGGCCGACGCCCAGCTCGAAGAAGACGAAGCGGGAGAGGAGGAAGAAATCGGCGGCTTCGCCTGGGTGATGACGATCGTGATCTCGATGCTCGCTGCGATCACGCTCTTCTTCCTGGTGCCGGTCGGTCTGACCAGCATCTTCAAGGAACAACTCGGGTCGGCGCTGCTCTTCTGGCTGGTCGAGGGGCTGCTGCGGACCGCGATCTTCATCGGCTACATCGTCATGCTGAGCCGGATCAGCGATCTGCGGCGGGTCTTCGAATTCCACGGGGCCGAGCACAAGGCGATCTCCTGCCACGAGGCCGGTGACGAACTCACCCCGCGCCGCGCCGCGCTCTACTCGCGCCTTCACCCGCGATGCGGTACCAGCTTCCTGCTGATCGTGATGGTGCTGGCGATCTTCGTTTTCGCACCGATCGGCCTGCCGGCCTGGTACTGGCTGCTGGCCTCCAGGGTGATCGGCATCCCGCTGGTGGCCGGCCTCTCCTACGAAGTGATCCGCTGGGCAGGGCGCAACCGTGGACGGCCCTGGGTCAGAAAGGTCATGTGGCCAGGCCTGATGCTCCAGAACCTCACCACCCGGGAGCCGGACGAAAGCCAGCTCGAGGTGGCGATCACCGCTCTTGAGGCCGTCTTCGAGGTCGAGCGGCCGGAAGCCAATGCTGACCTCGAGCCGATCGAGATCGTCGCCTGATCCGAGCCGGCGGTACCGGCGGTCCCGGCCTGTCTGCGACCCAGTGTTTCGACCGTCAGACTAGGGCCGATGATCGAGAAACTCGTCGACCAGATCGAGCTGCGCTTCGCGGAGCTCGAACGCGACATGAGCGACCCGGAGGTGATCTCCGACCGGGTCCGCTACGCGGAGGTCGGCCGCGAGTACCGGCAGATCTCGCCGGCCCACCGGCTGGTTGTCGAGTACCGCAAGCTGAGCGACGATCTCGAAGGCGCGCGTGAGTTGATGGAGGAAGAAGACTCCGACGAAGAGTTGCGCCGGGTTATCGCCGAGGCCCCGTCACGCCTGTCGGAACTCGAAGAGGAGATCCGACTGGCCATGGTCGAGGCCGACCCCAGCGATGAAAAGAACGTGATCGTCGAGATACGGGCCGGGGCCGGAGGAGACGAAGCTGCGATCTTCGCCGGGGACCTCTACAAGATGCTCAGCCGCTACGCCTCCGAGCGGGGCTTTGCGACTGACATCCTGTCTCACTCGCCGGCCGAGCAGGGAGGCTTCAGGGAAGTCACCTTCGAGATCCGTGGCGACGGCGCCTATTCCGTATTCAAGTTCGAGGGCGGGACCCACCGGGTCCAGCGCGTGCCCGAGACCGAGTCACAGGGCCGCATCCACACCTCGACCGCGACCGTGGCGGTTCTTCCGGAGGCCGAAGAAGTCGACGTTCAGATCGATCCCAACGATCTTCAGATCGATGTCTACCGTTCCTCCGGACCCGGTGGCCAGTCCGTCAATACGACCGATTCGGCGGTGCGCATAACCCACCGTCCGACCGGCATCGTGGTGTCGATGCAGGATGAGAAGTCCCAGCTTCAGAACCGGGAGAAGGGGATGCGTGTTCTGCGGGCCCGGGTTTACGAGCGCGAGCTGGCCGAGCAGCAGGCGGCGATCGCCTCGGAGCGCAAGGCCCAGGTCGGCACCGGCCAGCGTTCGGAGAAGATCCGTACCTACAACTATCCGCAGGGCAGGGTCACGGACCACCGGATCAAGTTCACCTCCCACGACCTTGACGCCGTGATGAACGGCAACCTGAGCGATTTCACCGGAGCCCTGGCCGGCGAGGAGAAGCGGCAGCTTCTCGAAGCCCAGGCGTCCTGACCGCTGTGTCGGGCCGGGGAGCAGGCGGCGCTGATGCGAGGGACGCCCTCGCCGCCGCAACCGATGCGCTCTCCGCGGTCGGCGTGCCGACACCCCGGATCGACGCCGAGGCCCTGCTCTCCGGCATCACCGGCCGCTCGCCGGCCGACCTGATCACCGATCGCGACACGGGCATCGCGCCGGCGGAGGCCCGAACATTCTCCGAGGCCGTTCGGCGGCGCCTGCGGCGGGAGCCGGTGGCCTACATTCTCGGCAGCAAGGGCTTCCGGCACATCGAACTCGAGGTGGACCAGCGGGTCCTGATCCCGAGACCGGAGACCGAAATGCTGGTCGAGGTGGCGCTGTCGCTCGACCCGTCGTCGGTCCTGGACGTCGGGACGGGGTCGGGTGCGGTCGCCCTTGCGATAGCCGACGAGATCCCCGGCTGCCGGGTGACGGCCGGGGACACTTCGCCCGAGGCCCTGGCTGTGGCCCGGCTGAACGCCCTCAGGCTCGGCCTGGCGGAGCGGGTCGAATTCTTTGAAGGCACCTGGCCGGGGCCGGGAGCCTTCGACCTGATCGTCTCCAACCTTCCCTACGTTGCCGAAGCAGACGAGCTGCCGCCGGATGTGCGCGAATGGGAACCGGCTGCGGCGCTTTTCCCTGGAGATACCGGCCTCGAGGCCTTCGAGGCGGTGCTCGCATCACTCGGCGATTCCGGGGTGAGCACAGCCGTGATCGCGCTCGAGATCGGGCACGGCCAGGGGGAGGCGGTAACGGCCCTCGTGCGAAAGGCCGGCTTCGAACGGGTCGAGTGCCTGGCGGACCTTGCCGGATTGGAGAGGGTGGTACTCGGCCGTTGGCCGGGGTGCCCGTCTTGAGATGATTTCTTCGTGAAGGTCGTCGCAACTGACATCAAAGGCGGTGATGCCGCCCGGCAGGCCCTCGAAAGCTGCATCAGCAAGGGCGGCGTCGCCCTGTTCCCGTCCGACGGCATCTACGGGCTGGCCTGCGACCCTCTGAACGAGAAGGCGATTTCGCGGATCCATGAGATCAAGGGCCGCGACGACGGCAAGCCTTCGGCGGTGATGTACCTCTCCCCACTTGCGATGCGCGAGCTGATCCGCGACCTCGGCCAGCGTGTGAGCGACGCCTTCGCCAGGCTGTTGCCCGGCCCGGTGACGCTGATCGTGCCCAACCCGCGCCACCGTTACCCGCTCGCCTGTCGGGAGGACCCTTCCCGACTCGGTGTGAGGGTGATCGCCGGACCACTGGCCGGGGTGCGTTACCCGCTGTTTCAGACCAGCGCGAACCTCAGCGGCGAGCCGCCCTCTTCAAGCTTCGCGGGCGTGGTTCCGGAGGTACGGGAGGCGGTCGACCTGGCGATCGACGGAGGCCGCCTGACCGGCCTGCCCTCGACCGTGGTCGACCTGACCGACCTTGACGAGAACGGCGTCTGGACAGTGCTTCGCGAGGGTGGCATGAGTCGTGGCGACCTGGTCGCCGCGCTGGGCCGCTGATCCAGGGGCATCTCCGGCTTCGGATAACCTCGGCCGGGTGAAGATCGCCATGGCCTCAGATCACGCCGGGTTCGAGCTCAAGCAGGCCGTCAAGGCCCGGCTCGAGGCAGAGGGCCACGAGGTGACGGACGTCGGCACCCACTCGGCCGAGTCGACTGACTACCCGCCGCTTGCGGCCAGTGCGGCCGAACTGGTGGCGGGCGGCGAAGCGCAGCGGGGGATCCTCGTCTGCGGCTCAGGCAACGGCGTTGCGATCGTCGCCAACAAGGTTCCCGGCATCCGTGCCGTCAACGCTCATGACGAAGACGAGGCCGAGATGTGCCGCCGGCACAACGACGCCAACGTCGTGACCCTCTCCGGACAGAGGCTCACCGAGGAGCAGGCGGCCCCGATCGTCGAGAGGTTCCTCGAGACCGGATTCGAAGGCGGCAGGCACGAGCGCCGCGTCAACGAGATATCGGAAGTCGAGAGCGGTGGTCGCTAGACGCCTGCGCGGGTCCAACTCGGGATGACCGGGCGGCTCTACTCAACGGCTCGTTTCTGCATTCGTCACCGCCGCAAAGTAGTTGCCCTCTGGCTGCTGGTAGCGATCGCCTTCACCGTGTCTTCCGGGCTGGCCGGAAACCAGTTCGCCGACAACCTCTCGCTGCCCGGCCGCGACAGCCAGAGTGCCACCGACATAGTCGACAAGAGCTTCCCGTCGCAGGCCAACGGCAACAACCCGATCGTCTTCAAGGCTCGCCAGGGCACGGTCACCGATGCGGACAACGAACAGCAGATCGAGACGGCGCTGAAGAGGCTGCGCTCCGACGCCCTGGTGGCCTCCGCCTCCGATCCGTTCAGCCCCGAGGCCGCGGCGCAGATCAGCTCCGACGAGCGCTTCGCCTTCTCGAACGTGATCCTCACCGAGGGCGCGGGGGACCTCAGCACCGAGGACGCCCAGGAAGTCATCGACAAGGCCCTCTCGGTCAAGGGCAGCAGCCTTGACGTCGCGGCCGGCGGATATCTCGGACAGCAGGTATCCAAACCCTCTACCGAGTCAAGCGAGGTGGTCGGCCTGGTCATGGCGATGATCGTGCTCGCCCTGACCTTCGGCACGATCGTCGCCATGGGGATGCCGATTTTCTCGGCGCTCGCCGGGCTGCTGATCAGCCTCGGCATGCTCGGCCTGCTCAGCCACGTGACCACGATTGCCACCACCGCTCCCACGCTGGCGACGATGATCGGCCTCGGGGTGGGTATCGACTACGCGCTCTTCGTGGTGACCCGTCACCGGGCAGGCATGAGGGCGGGGCTCGAACCGGCCGAAGCTGCGGCCCGTGCGACCGCCACCGCGGGTGGGGCGGTCGTATTCGCCGGGAGCACGGTCGTCGTCGCCCTGCTCTCACTGGGTCTGGCCGGCATCCCGCTTGTCTGGACGCTCGGCTACTCGGCGGCGATCGCCGTGTTGGTGGCGATGTTGGCCGCGATCACTCTGCTGCCGGCCCTGCTGGCGCTGGTCGGCCGTCGGATCGACAGCCTGAAGCTTCCTTTCGGCGAGCGCCACAAGCGGGACGACCACTCCCATGGCTGGGCGCGATGGGCCGAAGGTGTAGCCCGCAGGCCCGTTCCCGCCGTGGTTTTCGCGACGCTGCTGCTGCTGATCGTCGCCCTGCCGGTCCGAAACCTGCACCTGGGTCAGGAAGACGATGGCGCCCTGCCGAAGTCGACTCAGACCAAACAGTCCTATGACCTGCTGACCCAGGGTTTCGGAGTCGGGCAGAACGGCCCGCTGCTGATCGCGATGGACGTCGGTGATGACAGTTCCAGCGTGACCGCGCTGAGCGAGGCGATCGCATCGGATCGAGGAATAGCCTCGGTCAGCCCGCCCCAGCTCGACAGCAAGGGTGACGCCGCCATCCTCACGGCGATACCGACCAGTGCCCCTTCCTCGAGGAAAACCGAGAATACGATCGATCGCCTCCGGTCGAAGACGATTCCCGACGCGCTGAAGGGGACCGGCTCGACCGCGTACGTTGGTGGATCGACGGCCGCCTATGTGGACCTTGCGGACGAGATAAGCGAGAAGCTTCCCCGGGTCATCGCCCTGGTCGTTCTGCTCTCCTTCCTGGTGCTGATCCTGGCCTTCCGCTCGCTGCTGATTCCGCTACAGGCCGCAGTCATGAACCTGCTCTCGATCGGGGCCGCCTACGGCCTGGTCACCTTGATCTTCCAGGAGGGACACGGTGCCGGTCTGATCGGGCTCGACGGGCCCGTGCCGGTGGTCAGTTTCCTGCCCCTGGTGATGTTCGCGATCCTGTTCGGGCTCTCCATGGACTACGAGGTATTCCTGCTGACCCAGATCAAGGAGGCCTGGCACCGCGGGCTCGACAATCGAGCCTCGGTCATCGCCGGCCTCGCATCGTCGGGAAGGGTGATCACTTCGGCGGCCCTGGTCATGTTCGCCGTGTTCTTCAGCTTCGTCCTGAACGGTGACCCGGTGGTCAAGCAGTTCGGCGTGGGCCTTGCTTTCGCCGTCGCGATCGATGCGACCGTGGTCAGGTGCCTGTTGGTGCCGGCGACCATGGTGCTGGTCGGAAAGCGCAACTGGTGGTTCCCCGGATGGCTCGACCGGATCGTGCCGAAGGTCGACATCGAGGGCAACGAGTACTTCGACAAGTCGCAGGACGCGGAATCACGCGCCTGATCTGACCTCCGGCATTGCTAGGCTGAAAGTCCGATTTAAACTCCGGAACCCGGCCCGTTGGCCAGGTTCGTCCGAAAGGCCGACCCCTGAAATGAGCACCCTCTCCGAGAATCTCCTCGATGCCAGGCTGGCAGACGTCGACCCCGAGGTCGCAGCGGCGCTTGACGGCGAGCTGGCACGCCAGCGCGACACGCTCGAGATGATCGCCTCCGAGAACTTCGTTCCCCAGGCGATCCTCGAAGCGACCGGCTCGGTGCTGACCAACAAGTACGCCGAGGGCTACCCGGGCCGCCGGTACTACGGCGGCTGCGATCAGGTTGACATCGTCGAGACGCTGGCGATCGAGAGGGCCAAGGAGGTCTTCGGGGCCGAACACGCGAATGTCCAGCCGCATTCGGGCGCCCAGGCCAACAACGCCGTCTACATGGCGCTGCTCGAACCCGGGGATACGATCATGGGCCTGGCACTCGACCACGGAGGCCACCTCAGTCACGGCATGAAGCTGAACATCTCGGGCAAGCTCTACGGAGTCGTCCCGTACCACGTCTCCCGTGAGGACCAGCGGATCGACATGGAGGAGGTCGCCAGGCTGGCAGAAGAGCGCCGTCCGGACCTGATCATCGCCGGTGGCTCGGCCTACCCGCGTCAGATCGACTTCGCTGCCTTCCGCGAGATCGCCGACTCAGTGGACGCGAAGCTGATGGTCGACATGGCCCACTTCGCCGGCCTGGTCGCGGCGGGCGAGCACCCGAATCCGGTCCCCTACGCAGATGTGGTTACCAGCACCGTCCACAAGACCCTCGGAGGACCGCGCAGCGGCATCATCCTCTGCCGGGAGGAGCTCAAGGCCGACATCAACCGCGCGGTTTTCCCCGGACAGCAGGGCGGCCCGCTGATGCACGTCATAGCGGCCAAGGCGGTGGCCCTGAAGATCGCCCAGAGCGAGGCTTTCGCGGAGCGCCAGCGCCGGACGATAGCCAACGCCAAGGCGCTCGGCGAAGGCCTGATCGAAGGCGGGATCGACATCGTCACCGGCGGCACCGACGTCCACCTTGTCCTGGTAGACCTGACTTCCACCGGCCTCGACGGCCAGGAGGGAGAGGACCGCCTCGACCAGGTCGGGATCACCGTCAACCGCAATACCATCCCCTTCGACGAGCGGCCGCCGATGAACCCTTCCGGCCTTCGGATCGGGACGCCGGCGCTCACCACGAGGGGCTTCGAGCCCGAGGACATGCGTGAGGTTGCGGCGATCATCGCCGCAGCCCTGTCGGACCGGTTCGCTGAAGAGCGCGAGTCGCTGATCGCGCGCAGCCGGGCACTGATGGACCGCTACCCGCTCTACCCGGGTCTCGGTTGAGTCTTCCTCCGGGAGGGTTTCCGGAGCAGATCGGCCGCTGCGGGCGATGAAGGTCTGGTTCGACTGCACCGCCGCCGCCCACCCGCTGGTGCTGCGGCCGGTGATCGAGCGCTTCGCCGCGAACGGCGCCGAAGTCCTGGTCACCGCGAGGGAGTACGGGCAGACGGTAGGCCTGCTCGATCTGCTCGGCATCGAGCACACCGTGGTCGGCTCGCACGGGGGTGCCTCCCGCGCCGGCAAGGCGCTGGCCCTCGGATCGCGCTCCGCGAAGCTGTCCCGGATCATCTGGAAGTTCCGCCCGGAACTGGCGGTCGGCCACGGCTCGGTCGATCTCGCCCTCGTTTCTTCGGCGCTGCGGATCCACTCGGCACAGCTTCAGGACTACGAGTTCGCCGGCCTGCAGCGACAGCTTGCTTTCCGCATCGCGAAGCGGGTCCTCGTGCCCGACGCCATCCCGGTCGAGCGCATGGCCAAAGTCGGCGCCAAGGGTGACAAGCTGGTCCGGTACCCGGGCCTCAAGGAGGACTACTACCTGGCCGACTTCGTCCCGGACCGGACGGTCGTCGACCAGCTGGGCCTGGACCTGGAGCGGGTGCTGGTCGTGGTTCGGCCGCCACCGGAGACTTCCGAATACCACGCTGACAACCCGCTCTACGAGCGGGTGCTCGACCGGCTGGCCGAGGCCGAAGGCGTGACGGCGGTTGTGATTCCACGCACCGACGGGCAGGCGCACCGGGCTCGCGGCAGGGGCTCGCCCAACCTGGTCGTGCCCGAGCAGGCGATCGACGCCCAGAGCCTGATCGCTTTCAGTGACCTCGTTGTCAGTGCTGGGGGGACGATGAACCGCGAAGCGGTGGCCCTTGGTACCCCGGTCTATACGACCTTCGCAGGCAGGATGGGAGGAGTCGACGAGCAACTGATCGCCGACGGCCGCCTGCGGGTGCTCGGGGATGCAGACGACTTCGAGCTGGTCAAACGGCGCGACGAGGCCGGGCCTCGCGAGCCGCGCGATCCGCAGATTCTGGTCGACGGCATCCTCGGCGCGCTGGGCTGACGACCGGCAGCATCGATTCGCCCCTCTGACGGTGTGCCGCGGCCGGGGCAGGACGCGGTCCGTCGGCCCGGAGTGAGACTCTTCCGGCATGGTCGATACGACGGATGCCGTCTTCGCCTTCGTAGCAGCGGCGTTGATCACCTGGGCCCTTGTGCCCGTGGCCGAGAAACTGGCGAGCAGGGTCGGGGCGATCGACGAGCCCGGGCCGCGCAGCCAGCACACCGTCTCGACCCCGAGGATGTCGGGAATCGCGATTCTCGTCGGCATCCAGGTAGCGGGCTGGATCTGGCTTCCGCACAACACCGAGGCAACCACGATCCTGCTCGGCGCACTGGCCGTCACCCTGGTAGGTGCGCTGGATGACGTCTTCGACCTGCCGGCGATGGTCAAACTGCTGGGCCAGATCGCCGCGGCGACGATACCTGTGGCCGGCGGAGTGCATCCGGATGTGCTGACCATCCCGTTCGTGGGAGGTTTCGAACTCGGCTGGACCGCCTGGCCGCTGACCGTGCTCGGGATCGTCGCGGTGGTCAACGTGATCAACCTGATCGACGGCATCGACGGCCTCGCGGCCGGGGTCTGCTTCATCGCCGCCACGGCGATGGCCGCGATCGCACTCTCCCTCGACCGCACGGAGGCCGGCATCCTCGCAGCGTTGACCGCCGGTGGAGCGCTCGGCTTCCTCAGGCACGGCTTTCCGCCGGCGACCAGCTTCATGGGTGACGCCGGATCGAATCTGCTCGGCTACATGATCGCGGTCGCCTCGATCCAGGGCGCGCTGAAGACCAACGCCGTCGTTGCGCTGGCCTTCCCCCTGGTGATCCTCGCGGTTCCGATACTCGACACAGCTTTCGTCGTTGCCAAACGGATCAAGTACAAGCAGCCGATCTACCAGGCCGACCGCTGGCACTTTCACCACAGGATGGCCAATCTGGGATTTTCCCAGCGGCGGACGCTGGCCTACCTGTACGGCTGGACCCTGGTTCTGGCACTGCTCGCGCTGGCTCTCAGGTTCGTGCCATACAGCGACAACCGCGGCAATTTCGACCCGGCCTGGACCGCCCTGATGGCGGTGGTGATCCTCGCGGCGGTGGCGGTCACCGTCTACCTGGTGATCGTGCTCGAGATCGTCAAGCTGAAGCGGACTGAGGACGACCGCGCCTGATCGTCAGGCCGGAGTCCCACGTTTGGCTCTGGCAAAGGTTTAGTGACGGTTGCCACCAGCCGGGTCGGACCGCGTTCGGGACGGCGTTCGGATATAGTCGCGGTCCCTTGACGACGCTTGCCATAGAACGACCCCGAGAGGGCCACGATGGCGGGCGCGGTATCGCTTTGCTCAAGTACGCCGACCTTGCCCTGATAGCAATCGCCCTGCCGGTATTCCTGATCACCGGTCTGCCACTGCTGGGCTGGGCCGGAGCCGCCGTCGGCTGGACGGGCCAGAGGCTGATCCAGGCCCTCGTCGAGGCCAAGGCCAGCCAGACCGAAGACACGAAGAGCTTCTTCCAGCTGATGGCGGGTTCGATCATCGGACGCACCTGGTTCCTCGTCATCTCGCATCATGACCGTCGGCCTGATCGAGGACCAGGCGGGACTGACCGCCGCAGTGATGTCGGCCATCCTCTTCACCGCCTACCTGGTCATCACCCTGATGACCCGCGAGAACCCGGCCGAGCCGGCGAAGGCGGACGAAGCATGAGGCTGCTCGACCGCAGGTACGCCTTCTTCGCCTGGCTGACCGTGATGGCGCTCGGCCTGCTCACTCCCGCGACCGCGATGGCCGCCGAAGAGGAGTTCGACCCGGCCAGTGAGTTCGCCCTTCCGACCTGGATCGAGATCAAGGTCTTCGGCATAGACATGTCGATCAACAAGGCGGTGCTCTACATCGTCGTGGCGGCGATCCTGACCACGGTCGTGGTCAGCCTGATCGCCCGCAACATGAAGGTGCGCCCCGAGAGCAGGACCCAGACCACTCTCGAAATCGGCTACAGCCTGATGAAGGACAACATCACCGACGGCAACCTCGACCCGAAGATGGCAGCCCGCTGGTTCCCCTTCATCGGCACGCTGTTCCTCTTCATCTGGTTCTCGAACATGATCGGCTACATCCCGCTGCCGTTCAACACCTCCCACACCATGGAGATCCTCGGGGTCGAGCTACCCACCTTCGCGCTGTACGCGGCCACCGCCAACATCTCGATGCCGCTGATCCTGGCGCTGATCGTCTGGATCTCCTACCACGTCGAAGGAATCCGGGCCAAAGGCGTCGTCGGTTACGTCCGAGGCTGGGTGCCGGCCGGTGTTGAAGGCTTCATGGTCGGTCCGATCCTGCTGATCGAGGTGCTTTCGCAGTTCGTCCGACTGATTTCGCTCTCGGTACGTCTTTACGCCAACATTCTGGCCGGTCACCTGCTGCTGCTGTTCATGGGCGGCGGACTTGTGATCCTGCTGGGCATGGGCTTCGTCGGTTCGACGATCCTCGGGCTTGCGACCGGCGTTCTGGCCGTGGCCTTCTTCCTTTTCGAGATCGGCCTGGTGGCAACGCTCCAGGCCTTCATTTTCTGCACTTTGACCGCGATATACCTCGACGGCGCCGTCGCCGAGGAACACTAAGGAGAAACAGAACAAGTGGACCCATCAATCATTGCCGCCGTTGACGTCGAAACCGCCAGCGCCTACGCAGAGACCGCCGGCCGCGCCATGGGCCTCGGCCTCGGTACCGGCCTGGCTGCTCTCGGTACCGGCATCGGCCTCGGTTTCATCTTCGGAAAGACGATCGAAGCCGTTTCGCGCCAGCCCGAACTGAAGTCAGAGATCCAGAGCATCCAGTGGCTCGGCTTCGCACTGACCGAGGCGACCGTCTTCTACGGATTCATCGCCGGCCTGATCGCTTTCTTCGTATAAGCCGATGCTCGGCGAACTGCTGAACACCGCGACGCCGCTGCTCGTAGCGGCAACCGAGGGCACCGACGACGGACTCAGTCCGTTGGTCAAGGTCGTGCCCGGCCTGATGATCTGGACGATCCTCGCTTTCGGGGTATCGATGCTGATCCTCAAGAAGTACGCCTGGCCTCCGATCAGCAAGGTCCTGGACGAGCGCCAGGAGCTGATCAACGACTCGATCACCTCGGCCGAGAAGACCCGCTCCGAGGCCGACCTGCTGCTCGCCGACTACCGGCAGCGGCTGACCGAGGCCCGTGAGCAGGCAGACGAGATCATCAGCCGTGCCCGAAAGGCCGCTGAAGCGACCAAGTCGGAGGCTGCTGCCGAGGGCCAGGGCAAGCGTGAGGAACTGGTTGACGCCGCCCGTCGCGACATCGAGGCCGAGACCCGCAAGGCCCTGGAGGACATCCGCAAGGAGGTCGCCAACCTGACCGTGCTCGCCACCGAGAGGGTCACCCGCAAGTCACTGACCGAGGCCGACCAGAAGCAGCTCGTCGAAGAGGCGCTGCGTGAGGTCGACTTCTCGAGCCTGGCGGGAGAGCGCAACAACTGATGGAAGAGCTGGCCCGCGTATATGCCGAGTCCCTCTTTGGCGTAGCCAAGGAAAAGGGGACCCTGGATACCGTGCGTGAGCAGCTCGGGCAGTTCAGCGCTGCCCTGGAAGACGACAAGGACCTTCAGGTCTTCTTCTTCAGCCCTTCCTTCTCATCGAAGGAGAAGCTCGACGGACTGAACTCCGCTGTCAGCGGAGCCGATCCGGAGCTTCACAACTTCCTCGAACTGCTGATCGAGAAACACCGCATGCCGGCGGTCTTCCGTATCAGCCGGCAGTTCGAGGAGCTTTGGAAGCAGGAGAACCGCCGGATCGAGGTCACTGTGACCAGCGCGGTCGAGCTCGACCCGGCGATTGCCGAACAGGTGGGCGCCGAAGTCGAGCGGCAGACCGGCAAAGAGGTCGAACTGACCAGTCGCGTCGACGAGGGAATCATCGGCGGCCTGGTGCTTCAGGTCGGGAACATGGTTCTCGACACCAGTATTCGAAATAACTTGGAGAAACTCCGCCAGAGCGTGGCTCGGGCGGCATAAGGAGGATCAGAACCGAGATGCAGATCAAGCCAGACGAGATTGCCAGCATCCTGCGGCAGCGCATCGAGGGCATCGACCCCGGAAGTGCCGACCTGTCCGAAGTCGGAACCGTGCTCTCGATCGCCGACGGAATCGCCCGTATTCACGGTCTCGACAACTGTATGTCGCTCGAGATGCTCGACCTGCCCCACGGGGTTACCGGTCTTGCCCTCAACCTCGAGCAGGACAACGTAGGCGCCGTGCTCTTCGGCGAGTGGGACAAGATCGTCGAAGGCGACACCGTCAAGCGGACCAACCGCCTGCTCGAGATCCCGGTCGGCGAGGAGTTCCTGGGCCGCATGGTCGACCCGCTGGGTCGTCCTCTTGACGGCAAGGGCGACATCAACGCCACCGAAACCCGCCCGGCCGAGTTCAAGGCGCCCGGCGTGATCAGCCGCCAGCCCGTCCGTGAGCCGATGCAGACCGGAATCAAGTCGATCGACGGAATGATCCCGATCGGCCGCGGCCAGCGCGAGCTGATCATCGGCGACCGCCAGACCGGAAAGACGACCGTCGGCATCGACTCGATCATCAACAACAAGGACACCGGAGTGATCTCGGTCTACGTTGCGATCGGCCAGCGCATGGCGACCGTGGTCCAGGTCCGCGAGGTCCTCGAGGCCGCCGGCGCGATGGAGAACACCATCATCGTCGCCGCCCCCGCAGACGAAGCCGCTCCGATCAAGTACATCGCCCCCTACGCCGGCACGGCGATGGCCGAGTACTTCCTCTACAAGGGCGGTGCCGCTCTCTGCGTCTACGACGACCTCACCAAGCACGCTTACGCCTACCGTCAGATGTCGCTGCTGCTGCGCCGTCCGCCGGGCCGTGAGGCGTACCCGGGTGACGTCTTCTACCTCCACTCGAGGCTGCTCGAACGGGCAGTCAAGCTGAGCGACGAGGAGGGCGGAGGCTCGCTCACCGCCCTGCCGATCATCGAGACCCAGGCCAACGACGTCTCGGCCTACATCCCGACCAACGTGATCTCGATCACCGACGGCCAGATCTTCCTCGAGTCCGACCTGTTCAACTCGGGCATCCGTCCGGCGATCAACGTCGGTATCTCGGTATCCCGAGTCGGCGGCGACGCCCAGACCAAGGCGATGAAGAAGGTCGCCGGCAAGATGAAGGGCGAGCTTTCCCAGTACCGCGACCTCGCCGCTTTCGCCCAGTTCGGCTCCGAACTCGACGCCGACACTCAGAAGACCCTGGCCCGCGGCGAGCGCCTGGTCGAACTGCTCAAGCAGAACGAGAGAAACGCCCTCTCGGTGGCCGATCAGGTCGCCTCGATCTATTCGGGCACCGGCGGCTTCCTCGACCGGATCGCCGTCGAGCGCGTTCAGGAGTTCCTCGAGGGCCTGCTGACCCGCCTCCACACCGAGAACTCGGACCTCTGCGACCGGATCAACGAGACCGGACAGTTTCCCGAAGAGGACGAGGAGCAGCTCGCCGGAATCATCGAGGAGTACGTGAGCGACTTCGGCCCGGACTTCGACGAAGACGGCGAAGCGATCTCCGAAGGGGATACGAGCCGTCTGGACGCGGCGGAGGCAGAGACCGAAGCCGACCGGGACAAGCTCGAGGAGGAGCGGCAGGAGACCGCCACCGCCATGAGCGCGGGCAAGTATGGATCGGACGGAAACGACTAGCCGATGGCCAACCGCAAGGAAGTCGCGACCCAGATCGCGAGCGTCAAGAACATTCGCCAGATCACACGGGCGATGGAAGCGGTTGCGGCCGCGCGGCTTCGCAAGGCGGAGAACCGGATCGCCCATCTGCGGCCATACGCGCAGGCCCGCCGCAGCCTGACTCGCAGGGCGGCGGCCGAAGCCGGCAGCCTGTCGCATCTGGCCATCCTCGACGAGCGCAAGAACGTAGAGCGGCTGGCAATCCTTCTGATCACCGGCGACCGTGGCCTGGCGGGAGCCTTCAACGCAAACATCATCCGCGAGGGCCTTCACCTGCGTGACCAGGCGATCGAGAACGGCCAGGAGGTCGTTTTCTATGTGGTCGGCCGGCGCGGCGACGGCGCAATGACCTTCCGCAAGCAGAACATCGGTGAGGCCTGGACCGGCTTCACCGATCGCCCCGGATTCACCGACGCCCGGGCGATCGGCGACGCTCTGACTTCGGCCTACATCGACAGGAAGATCGACCGGATCGAGGTCGTCTACAACCGCTACGTCTCGCCGTTGACCCAGTACGTCCAGACCATGACCCTCCTGCCGGTTCAGCAGGCCGAGGTTGTCGGTCAGGGCGCCGAAGAAGAAAACGGGGTCGAGGAGGACGGCGAACTGGCCGAAGCACACAGCCATTCGCTCTGGGACTACGAGCCCGAGCCGGATGAACTGCTGGCCCAGCTGATTCCGGACTACATCAATACTTCGCTTTACCGCACCCTGCTCGACTCTGCTGCATCCGAGCTCGGTGCCCGAATGACGGCGATGCGCAGCGCCGCCGACAACGCCGAAACCATGATCGACGACCTCACCCTCGAGATGAACCGGGTCAGACAGGCCGAGATCACGCAGGAAATCCTGGAAGTCGTCGGAGGCGCGGAAGCGCTCGGCTAGACGCCAAACAGAAACTGGAAACTGGAGATATGTCAGAGAACAACGGTAAGAACGTAGGACGAATCGAAGAGATCACCGGCGTCGTGGTCGATGTGCTCTTCCCCGATCAGCTGCCCGAGATCTTTTCGGCGATCGTGATCGAGGTAGATGAGGGCCACGGGCGTGAGGCGATGAACGTCGTCTGCGAAGTCCAGCAGCACCTCGGAGACGACCGGGTCCGGACCGTGGCCATGGATGCCACCGACGGGCTCGAACGTGGCGACCGCGTGGTCGATACCGGCGGACCGATCACCGTTCCGGTGGGCGACGTGACCCTCGGGCGGATCTTCAACCTGCTCGGCGAGCCGATCGACGGCGGCGACCCCCTGCCCGCCGACGTCGAGCGCTGGCCGATCCACCGGCCCTCGCCCGAGGCCACCGACCTGACCCCGACCCAGGAGATCCTCGAGACCGGCATCAAGGTCGTCGATCTGCTGGCCCCCTACGCCAAGGGCGGCAAGATCGGCCTGTTCGGCGGCGCCGGCGTCGGCAAGACCGTGCTGATCCAGGAGCTGATCCACAACATCGCCCAGGAGCACGGCGGACTGTCGGCATTCTGTGGTGTCGGCGAACGGACCCGAGAGGGCACCGACCTCTACATCGAAATGACCGAGTCCGGCGTCATCGACAAGACGATGATGGTCTTCGGACAGATGAACGAGCCTCCGGGAGCCCGCCTTCGTGTGGCGCTCTCGGGCCTGACCATGGCGGAGTACTACCGCGAGTCCGGTGGCCAGGACGTGCTGCTGTTCATCGACAACATCTTCCGCTTCGTGCAGGCGGGTTCCGAGGTGTCGGCTCTGCTCGGTCGTATGCCTTCGGCCGTCGGCTACCAGCCGACGCTGGAGACCGAGATGGGCGAGCTGCAGGAGCGGATCACTTCGACGTCGCGTGGATCGGTCACTTCGATCCAGGCCGTCTACGTGCCCGCCGACGACTTCACCGACCCGGCTCCGGCGTCGGTGTTCGCCCACCTCAACGCGACCACCGCGCTGTCGAGGGCGATCTCGGAGAAAGGCATCTACCCGGCGGTGGATCCGCTCGATTCGACTTCGACCATCCTCAAGCCGGACATCCTCGGTGAGGAGCATTACCGGACCGCCACCGACGTCCAGGAGATCCTCCAGCGCTACAGCGAGCTGCAGCAGATCATCGCGATTCTCGGAATCGATGAACTCTCCGACGAAGACAAGGTGCTGGTATTCCGCGCCCGCAAGATCGAGCGCTTCCTCTCGCAGCCGTTCTTCGTGGCGGAGCAGTTCACCGGCAGCCCGGGACAGTACGTGCCGGTCGCCGAGACCGTGCGCGGTTTCCGCCAGATTCTCGACGGCGAGCTGGACGACTACCCGGAGAGTGCCTTCTACATGAAGGGCACGATCGATCAGGTGACTTCGGAGAGCAAGGCCGCGGCGTAGACCTTGGCCGGCGAATCGACACTTACGGTTGACGTCCTCACCCCGGAGGGCGAGGTCTTCAGCGGCGAGGTGGTCCAGGTATCGACCCGCACCGTCGACGGGGAGCTCGGCGTGCTCGCCAACCACGTACCGGTTCTGGCCGGCTTGATGCCGAACCGTCTCCGGCTCAGGATTTCGGATTCCGAGGTCGAGGAATTCGCTCAGTCCCACGGCGTACTCCAGGTATTCGCCAACCATGTCCAGGTCCTGCTCGAGGAGGCCGTTCCGACCGGCGAGCTCGATCTCGAGGCCCTCGAGGCAGAGCTCTCGGGTGCCGAGCAGCGCTTTGCCGACCGCGAGTCCGGAGAAGCCGCCCGTGCGGTCGCCGAGCGCGATCTCGAACGGATCAAGGCTTTCATCGCGATCGCGAAGGGTGAGTAGGCAGTCTCTGACCTGCTCGCCCTCGCGCAGCGCCTGATCGCCTACGACACCTCCCGAGTGGACGGTGTCCACGAGGCGGCGGGTTTCATAGAAGGCTGGCTGGACGCCCGCGGGATCGATGCCGAGCAGGACGAGTGTCGCGGGCTGCCGGTAATCCGTGCTGCGGTCGGAGATCCGGACGGTGCGACGGTGATCCTCCACGGGCATTTCGACGTGGTCCCGGCCGAGCCCGGACAGTTCGAACCCAGAATCGAGGGGGACCGGCTGATCGGTCGTGGCGCCTACGACATGAAAGCGGCACTGGCGGCGATGATGATGGCCCTGCCTGATCCCGGGCAGCCGATTCCGGGTGTGCGTGTGGTGCTCGGAATCGTTTCCGATGAGGAATCCGAAGAAAGCGAGAACCGGGGCAGCGACCATCTGGTCGCGACCGGCACCGACGGGGACTTCGCGATCACCGGAGAGCCGACCGATTTTCACGTCGGAGTTGCTGCGAAAGGCGTGCTCGGAATCCGCCTCGGAGTCGGCGGGCGCTCGGCCCATGGTTCCACGCCCTGGCTGGGTGACAACGCCGTTCTGCGGGCGGTCGAGATGTTCCGTGCGATCGAATCGCTACCGTTTGCAAGGGAAAGCTCCGAATTGTTCGACCGTCCTTCGATCAGCCTTGGTCGGATCTGGGGCGGAGACGCACTGAACAAGGTCCCCGACTATTGCGCCATAGACGTCGACATCCGCTACCTGCCCCATCAGGACCCGGAAGGGATCCGCGAAGAGATTCGCGGCCTCGGGCCTGTCTCGATGGAGCCGATCATCACTCTGCCGCCGATTCAGAGCGATGCGAACTGCCCCTGGGTGAGGCGGCTGATCGAGGTGGCCGGTCGGCATCACGAGGGACCGACCGTCTCCGTCGGCAGGGATGGTGCCTCCGATGCTCTGTCTTTCATCAAGGTTGGAATCCCCGCGGTGGAATTCGGCCCGGTCGGTGCGGGTCATCACGGACCCGACGAGTGGGTGTCGATCAGCTCTCTCGAAACCTTCCACCACACTTTGCGCGAGTTCCTCGCCGGCAGCGCCCCGGAAGCGGCGGCAGATCGCGATGAGTGATCACGAAGAACGCGACGAATCGACCGAGGAGTACCTGATGGGCGCCGTCGGAGGCCCGGATGACGGCGCGACCGGGGACGAAACCCCCGCCCCGGCGCAGGACGGAGTCCCCGGCTCGCCCGCCGGCAGCGGTGATCCCGAGCCGGGCGAGCAGGCCGAGGCACCGTCGGATACGCCTGAGCAGTCCGAGCAGGCGTTGAACGCCCCGGGGGGCTCCGAGCCGACGTCCGGGTACGAGGACCAGCCGACCGAGGAAGTATTCGCGCTCGAGGCCAAGCTGCGGGAAGGTGACGACGTACCCGAGCTCGACCCGGTATTCCGGGCGGCCCTGCTCGAGAGCCCGGAGAGCGCCGCGGCAACCGAAGCCGGAGCGACTGCCGGGTCATCCGGGGACGACGAAGCCGGCGGGACCCCGGCGCCGGCCGCAGACGCCGCCGGGCAGGAGCAGGAGCAGGCCGAGGGACAAGCCGACGAAGGCGATGAGACCGGGGAGGGGGCCTCGGTCACCGAAGAGCAGACCGCAATCCTCGCTGCAGCAGCGAAGAACGAGGTCCATCAGGTGATCGAGACGGCCCGTCGCACCGGCGAGCCCTTCGACCCGCCACGACCCCCGGCGTCGGGTGACTTCGAACCTGCGCCGAGGCGCAAGGGCATCCTCTGGCGTTTCGCCCTGGCGACGCTGATAATCGTCTTCTCCTTCGCCGGCGCCACTTCGGCTTCGATCCTCAACATGGTGGACGACATAACCGAGCGTCTCTCGGACTCCGAGTTCACGAAACTCAGCGACAAGATCCTGCCTGACAGCAACGGCGGCCCGCAGACCATCGCGATCCTCGGTTCAGACGCGAGGACGGGCGGCGGCGCACCGGAGGGCGATCCGGGACGCTCCGATACGACCATCCTGCTGAGGCTGGATCCGTCCACCGACCAGATCGCGATGCTGTCAATCCCGCGCGACCTCGAGGTCGAGATCCCCGGCTTCGGAACCGACCGCTTCAACGCCGCCTACAGCTACGGCGGCACCAAGCTGACCCTGAAGACGATCAAGCAGGTCACCGGGCTCGACGTCAACCACGTCATCAACGTCGACTTCCAGGGCTTCGCTTCGGTTGTGGACGCGATCGGCTGTGTCTTCATCGACGTCGACCGCGACTACTTCAACTCGAACGAAGGAAAGGCGGCTTCCGAGCAGTACGCGGAGATCGACATCGATGCCGGTTACCAGAAGCTCTGTGGGCCGGACGCCCTCGAGTTCGCCCGCTACCGCCACACCGATACCGACCTGGTCCGCGCTTCGCGTCAGCAGGACCTGCTCGGCGAGGTCCGCAACCGGCTCTCATTCGATGAGATCCTCAAGCGCCGCGGCGAACTGATCGATGCCTTCGTCGAGAACACACGCTCGGATATCTCCGGGTCCGAGGAATCGCTCGAACTGCTCAAGCTGCTCTTCGACTCCCGCAGCGCAAGGGTGGTCGAAGTCAAGTTCCCGGCCACCCTGGGCCCTTCGTACGTAACCGCGACTCCGGATGAGATCCGCGGAGCGGTCGACCAGTTCCTCGGTTTCGAGGAATCGGCGGGCCCGGTCGGGACTCTGGCCGAAGGCAGCGGCAAGAAAACCGCCAGAAAGCGCGCGAAGGAGAAGGCGAAGAAGGAGAGGCAGCAGATCGCCGCGGCGAAGGTGCCCAGCAAGGGCGAAGACGGCTTGATCGACGCCTCGCTGGCAGGGCAGGAAGAGGCGCAGGCCATCCTGGACGGGAGGAAGAGCCGCAAGTTCGACATCTTCTATACGAAGCGCCTGCCTTCCGCGACCGCATACTCCGAAGGCAGCCGTTCCTACCACGTTCGTGACCTCGACAAGAACTCCCATGCCGCCTACCGGATGGTCATGGTCCTCGAGGCTCCGGACGGCCTCCACTACTTCGGTCTGCAGGGAATCCGCGGCTGGCAGGACCCGCCGATACTGGAAGCACCGAATGACGAAATGGAGATCGACGGTCGCAAATTCAAGGTCTACACCGAAGGTGATCGCATCCGCCTGATCGCCTGGTTCGACCGCGGCAATACCTACTGGATATCCAACTCCCTGCTGCTGACCTTGACCAACGATCAGATGCTGGGGATGGCCAGGGCCACCCGGGCCTTCACCCCGAACTAAGAAGGAGTCCTGTCCATGGAAGCTTCAGAGAAGCCGGTAGTCGGCGTGATCGGGGTCGGCTGGGTCGGTCTGGTCACCGCCGCATGCTTCGCCGAAATCGGCCACGAAGTGATTGCGAGGGACGTAGTGCCCGAGAAGGTTGAGGCACTGAGCCGGGGCGAGGTGACGATCCATGAACCCGGGCTCTCCGAACTGATCGAGCGCAACCTGGAGCGTCTGCACTTCACCACCGAAATGGGCGAGGTCCTCGATCGGGCGCGGCTGATCTTCGTCTGCGTCGATACCCCACCGACCTACTCGGGCGACGCCGACCTTTCCCGGGTCAATTCGGTGGTCCGGGACCTCGGTGGCGATACGGGCCACGTGCTGGTCATGAAGAGCACCGTGCCGGCCGGCACCGGGGAGAAGGTCAGGCGCGATATGCCGGGGATGCCATATGTCTCGTGTCCTGAATTCCTGAAGGAGGGCTCCGCGGTCGAGGACTTCATGCACCCGGACCGGGTGGTGATCGGCGCTGCCGCCGAAGACGAGCAGGCCGCGCTCGAAGTCGCCGCCCTGTACGAACCGCTCGGAGGCGAGACCGTGCGAACCGACATCTCCAGCGCCGAGATGGTCAAGCTGGCCTCGAATGCCTACCTCGCGACGCGGATCTCCTTCATCAACGAGATCGCCAACGTCTGTGAGGAGGTGGGTGCCGATGTCGAGGAGGTTGCCCGGGGCATGGGCCTTGACGAGCGGATCGGGCCGCATTTCCTCCGGCCCGGCATCGGCTTCGGGGGCTCCTGCTTTCCCAAGGACGTGAGCTCGCTGAAGCTCCTGGCCGGCAACTCCGGCTACCACTTCCAGCTGCTCAACTCGGTGATCGAGGTGAACGAACTCCAGAAGCGTCGCGTCGTGAGCAAGCTCCACCGTCACCTCGGTTCGCTGGTCGGCAAGCGCATAGCCCTGCTCGGGCTCGCATTCAAGCCGGAGACCGACGACATGCGCGAGGCGTCGAGCCTCGTCCTGTCGGCCCGTCTGCGCGGCGAGGGTGCCGAGGTTGTCGCATTCGACCCCGTGGCCATGGACAATGCAAGGGATCTGCTGCCCGGTGTTGAAATGAAGGAGACGGCCCTGAAAGCTCTCGAAGACTCCGATGCGGCGGTGCTGGTCACCGAATGGCCGGAGTTCAGGGATATCGACTGGGCCGGGGCCGCCGAACGGATGACCCGGCCACTTCTGATCGACGGACGAAATTATCTTGACGCCGAACTTCTGAGATCTGCCGGATTCGCCTACGAAGGCATCGGCAGGCCAGGGGCAGGCATCGGAACGGAGTAATCGCTTTGCAGGCACTGGTTCTGGTCGGAGGAAAAGGCACCCGCCTTCAGCCCCTGACCACAGATATCCCGAAGCCGATCCTGACCCTGGTCGATCGGCCTTTCCTCGGCTACATGATCGAGTGGCTGGCATCCCACGGGGTCGACGAAGTCGTGCTCGCCTGCGGTTTCCTGCCCGACCAGCTTCAGGAAGTTCTCGGCGACGGCGCCGAGGGCGGACCCCGGCTGCGCTACCTGGTCGAACCGGAGCCGCTCGGCACGGCGGGAGCGATCAAGTTCGCTGCGCCTTACCTCGAGGACCGCTTCTTCGCTCTCAACGGGGATGTGCTCACCGACCTCGACCTGACCGCGCTTTGGAAGTCCCACCAGCAGAGGGGGGCACGGCTCAGCCTCGGCCTCTATCCGGTCGATGACCCGAGCAACTACGGACTGGTTGACCTCGATCAGGGCGGGGCGGTGCTCGACTTTCACGAAAAGCCCGAGCCCGGCCACTCCGGTCCGGGCCTGATCAGCGCCGGCGCCTACGTGATCGAGCGCGAAGTACTGGACATGATCCCCGAGCAGCGCAACGTCTCGATTGAGCGAGAGGTCTTCCCGGAGCTGGTCGACGACGGTCTGTTCGGGCTGAGGCTCGACGGCTACTGGATGGACATAGGTACGCCCGACCGCTACCTCGAGGCCAGCTGGGACATCATCGAGGGTCGCGTTGAAACCGCCGTCTCGAAAGACCGCAGCGGCGTTTTCGTCTCTCCTCTGGCCGAGGTCGCCGAGGGGGCCCGAATCGGCCCGCGTGCCGTGATCGGCGACGGCTGCACGGTCGCTGCCGGGGCCCGGATCTCGGATTCGGTGCTGCTCGACGACTGCCGGGTCGGCGAGAACGCTGCCGTCACCGGCTCGATCTTCTCGCCGGGGGTCACGGTCGCCCCGAACGCAGTGGTAGGGAAACAGGTTCTGGGGAAGAATGAGCAGATAGATGCTTGACGACATCCTCGCCATCCCCGATCACATCCGCGACGCGATCTGGCGCACCGACTCTGCCCGCCTGGTGGCGAGACCGTCGGCGGGCTTCATGGTCTGCGGCATGGGTGGCTCGGCGATCGGTGGCGAACTGGCAAGGGGGATCCTCGGAGAACGGCTGACCGGACCGATGGTCGTCGTCCGGAGCTACCGGCTGCCCCGCTGGGTCAATTCCGACTGGGCGGTGCTCGGGATCGAGCTATTCCGGCGAGACCGAAGAAACCTTTTCCTCTTTCATCGAGGCAGGAGAGGTCGGCACCCATCGCTGGGTCGTCGGCACCGGAGGCAAGCTGGGCGAATACGCCCGCGAGCAGGGGATCGGCTTCGTCGGCCTGCCCGGTTACTTCCAGCCCCGCGTGACCGTTGCCTACATGACGGTCGCCGCAACGCTGGCCGCCAGTCTGGCCGGGGTCGCGCCCGACGTGCGCGAAGAACTGAGCGAGACCGCCTCCTTCCTCGACGATTCGAAAGCGGAGCTTCAGGAGATCGCCGCAGACCTCGCGCTCGGCATGAACGGCATGCCGCTGGTTGTCCACGGTGTCGGACATGACTGTGTCCGCGGCCCGGCGCTGGGCCAATCAGTTCAACGAGAACACCAAGCAGTTCGCATTCGCAGCGGAGATCCCCGAGGCCAACCACAACCTGATGGAGGCGTGGGCGGACGGCGACGGCGGGCTGGGCGCGGTATTCCTGCTCGACCGTGACCAGACCGACCGGGAACGGCAGAGGATGGAGCTGACCTCCGAGGCGATCGAGCGCACCGGCGCTTCCGTCTTCTCGGTCGAGACCCGGGGCGAGACCCCCTCCGACCGGCTGCTCTGGGCGGTGATGCTGGGAGATCTGGTTTCGGTCAACCTGGCCGAGCAGCGCGGGGTGGACCCGCTGCCGGTCACCCAGATCGTCGATTTCAAAAAGAGGCTCGGAGCGCGCTGATGAAGGCGATGGTGCTCGCGGCAGGACTCGGTACGAGGCTGCGCCCGATCACCTACTCAGTCCCGAAGCCGATGGTGCCGGTACTCAACCGCCCCGTCATGGAGCACATCCTCGGCCTGCTCAAGGGTCACGGCTTCGACCATGTGATCGCCAACCTCCACTGGTTCCCGGAGACGATCACCGACTACTTCGGGGATGGTTCGCAGTTCGGGATCGAGCTGGCCTACAGTCCCGAGGAGGCGCTGCTCGGGACGGCCGGAGGGGTCCGCAATGCTTCTCACTTCTTCGACGGTGACTTCCTCGTGATCTCCGGTGACGCCCTGACCGACATCGACCTCGCCGCGATGCGCCGAGTTTCACGAGGGCCACGACGGGGTCGCCACGCTCGCCACCCGAAAGGTCGAAGACACCTCCCAGTTCGGCGTGGTGATCACCGACGGCAGCGGGCGAATCCAGGGTTTCCAGGAAAAGCCGCAGCCTTCCGAGGCGCTGTCCGATCTGGCCAACTGCGGCATCTACATGTTCGACCCTTCGATCTTCGACTTCTTCCCCGGACCCGGCGGCAGCGCCCTGGCCGGCGACGATGACCCCGATGGCTTCGCCGACTGGGCGATGGACGTCTTCCCGGCACTGCTCGAATCCGGCGAGGCTTTCTACTCCCACGAAGTGGATGCGTACTGGAACGACGTCGGCACGATCGGCGAGTTGCTCCAGGGATGCTTCGACGGACTCGAAGGCAAAGTCAGGCTCGAGATCTCGGAACCCGAGTCCGAGCCGGGTGTCTGGATCGCCGACGGGGTCGAGGTCGGCGACTGCGAGATCGACGGCCCGGTGCTGATCGGGCCGGGATGCCACCTCGGGGCCGGATCGGCGGTCACCGGACCGGCGGTTCTCGGGCGCGACTGCCGGATCGGTTCCGGTGCAAGGGTTCGAGAGGCCGTGCTTCTCGACGGCGCTGAGCTCGTCGACGGCTCCTTTGCCGTCGGTGGCGTCGTCGGCCGTTAGGCTAGTGACCGCACTGTCGGTTGCAGGTCCTTTGACCTTTCGTTGCATGCCCGGGTACTCGTGTGAGCAGGTGGTGGCAAGGGTCCTGCCATGGACCCCGCGTCCCTGCTTAGAACGCTCTGCCCACCCGCCTGCGTGGCCTGCCGCTCGCCCTGCGCGGGCCCGGCGTACCTTTGCGAGCAATGTGTCGGGAGCCTGAATGCCGAGTACCCGATCTGGGGCGATCCACCGCCCGGCTTGATCCAGGTGGTCTCGAGCTTCAGGCATGAAGGGGTGGCGGCTTCTATTCTGCGGGCCTTCAAGTTCGGTCGGATGGCCGGTCTTTGCCCGCTTCTAGCCGGCTTCATGGCCGAGCACTTCGAAGCAGCGGGCGCCGGGACCACGGTGGTGCCGGTTCCGCCGGCGAGCATCCGGCGACGGGTCCGCGGCTTCGATCCCGCCGGGCTGCTGGCCGAGGGGGTCTGCGAGCAATTCGGATGCGACAGGCCCCGGCACCGGGTGATACGCAGGGTCGGCCGCGAACGTCAGCGCGGTCGCGGACGGCAGGCGAGGCTGTCCGCTCCGCCCGAGATCCTGCCCGTGGCGAGGCTTCAGGGTCCGGTCCTGCTGGTCGACGACGTGATCACCACCGGCGCGACCGTCAGCGCCTGCGCGACGGCTCTGAAGCGTTGTGGGGCCGGACCGATAACCGCCCTGAGCTTCACGCGCCGACTGTAATCCGAAACAGGCCCTTGTCACCGTCGGCCGCGGAGGCTAGGATCTCGAAAAGGTTCACAACCCCGTATCGGAGGTCCCATGCGAATTGAAATTCGTGGTCGCAACGTCGAAGTAACGGACGAGTTGCGCGAGCAGGTGGCCCACAGGTTCGAGGGGATCGGCAAGCAGGTATCCCCTCTGTCCCGAGTCGAAGTGGTCTTCTCGGAGGAGAAGAACCCGGCCGTGGCGGACAAGTTCGTCGCCGAGGCCAAGCTCCACCTCAAGGGCGTGACGCTCCACGCTCACGAGGCGACGCCGGACATGATCCACACGGTCAACGAACTGGCCGAGGACATGAGGCGTCAGGTCAAGCGCCATCGGGAGAAGCGTCGCAAGCGCAGGGAGACGCGGCGCCTTGTCAACCAGATGCAGGGACGCCCCTCGGGAGGGGCTTCAGCCAGCCTTTGAAAACCCCGCGTCCGGCGACGGATGCGGCCGACCCAGCGAGGTGATCACGGGGGCCCCGGAAGGGGCCCTCGTCCCTGTCCCGGGCCCTGATGAGCGACAGCGGCTAATCTTGACCAATGGCGAAACAGCTAATCGATCGTGCCCTGAGACTGGGCGAAGGACGCAAGTTCAAGGCCTACCAGAAGCGGGTGGACTCGATCAACCGGATCGAGCCCGAGATGGAGGTTCTCGAGGATCACGAACTCAAGGAGGAGGCCGATGCGCTGCGTGAGCGCGCACGCAACGGCGAATCGCTGGACGAACTGCTGCCCGAATCGTTCGCCCTGACCAGGGAGGCGGCGCGCCGCACCCTCGGCGAGCGCCACTACGACGTGCAGCTGATCGGCGGAATGGTCGTCCATGACGGCGCCATCGCAGAGATGAAGACCGGTGAAGGCAAGACCCTCACCAGCACCCTGGCGATCGTGCTCAATACCCTCGCCAGCGGCAGCGTGCACGTGGTCACTGTCAACGACTATCTGTCGAAGCGCGACGCGCTGTGGATGAAGCCGATCTACGACATGCTCGGCTGCTCGGTCGGCTGGATCCAGGAGGACGACGAGCCCTCGGAGCGGCGCGAAAAGTACGGCTGCGACATCACCTACGGGACCAACTCCGAGTTCGGCTTCGACTACCTGCGCGACAACATGGCCTCCTCGATCGAGAACAAGGTCCAGCGCAGCCACGACTTTGCGATCGTCGATGAGGTCGACAACATCCTCATCGACGAGGCCCGGACGCCACTGATCATCTCCGGCGCCCCGGAGCAGGCCGCCCAGACGTATTTCACTTTCGCCCGGCTGGCCAAACAGCTCGACGGCGTCCCGGCCAAGGCCAAGCTGAAGTCACAGGGCGAGACCAGGGACACCTCCGAGGCCGAATACGACTACGAGTACGACGAAAAGCACAAGACCGTGGCACCGACCGAGCGGGGGGTCGAAAACGCCGAGAAGTTCCTCGGGGTGGAGAACCTCTACCTGGCCGAGAACGGCAGCCTGGTCAACCACCTGATCCAGTCGATGAAGGCCGAGTCGCTGTACCGCAGGGACAAGGACTATGCGGTGGTCGATGGCGAAGTGATGATCATCGACGAATTCACCGGTCGCATCCTCGAGGGTCGCCGCTGGTCGGAAGGCCTGCACCAGGCCGTTGAAGCCAAGGAGGGGGTGGCGATCCGCGAGGAGAACCAGACCCTGGCGAACATCACGCTCCAGAACTACTTCCGGCTCTACGAGAAGCTCTCGGGAATGACCGGTACCGCGCTGACCGAGGCGACGGAATTCATGAAGATCTACAAGGTGCCGGTGGTCGAGGTTCCGACCAACAAGCCGACCGTGCGCGACGATCAGAACGACCAGATCTTCAAGACCCGGGACGGCAAGTGGCAGGCGGTGATCGACGAGCTCGTCGAACGCCACCAGACCGGCCAGCCGATCCTGGTCGGAACGGTCTCGGTCGAGACCTCCGAGATGATCTCCAGCGCACTGAAGAGCGAGGGCATCGAACACGTGGTCCTGAACGCCAAGCCGGAATACGCCGAGCGTGAAGGCGAGACGATCGCCCAGGCAGGCCGCCGCGGTTCGGTCACCATCGCCACCAACATGGCCGGCCGAGGCGTCGACATCAAGCTGGGCGGGGACCCCGAGGGCATGGCCCATCCGATCGTCGCCAAGCGCGGCCTGGCACCCGAAGACGAGGGCTATCGTGAAGCGGTGGACGAACTCGCCGCAGATCTACGCCCCCAGTGCAAGGCCGAGGCCGACGAGGTCCGCGAACTGGGCGGCCTCTTCATCTGTGGCACCGAGCGCCACGAGTCGCGACGGATCGACAATCAGCTCCGCGGACGCGCCGGACGCCAGGGAGATCCCGGTGCCTCGCGCTTCTTCCTTTCCGCCGAGGACGACGTGATCCGTCTCTTTGCCGGCGACCGCATCTACAAGATCCTCGACCGGCTGGGCCCGGTGGACGATGACGGCAAGGAGCTGCCGCTCGAAGCCAAGATGCTCACCAAGACCGTCGAGAACGCCCAGAAGAAGGTCGAGGAACAGAACTTCCTGATTCGAAAGCGCGTTCTCGAGTACGACGACGTCATGAACGAGCAGCGCCGGATCGTCTACAAGTACCGCGGCGAGATCCTCGAAGGACGCGACATGTCCGTGATCGCCCGGGGGGAGCTGGACAACGTCATCTCGCGACTGGTCGAGGAGTACACACCCGGCGACCTGATCGAAGAGTGGGACCTGGCCGAACTCGATACTCAGCTTCACCTGATCTGGCCATGCTCGGTGGACGTGGGCGGCATGCAGCCCCACTCGGTCAACCGTGAGAGCCTCAAGGAGGAACTCCACGAGGATGCCCAGGCTGCCTACGAGGAGCGCGAGAAGGAGCTGGGCGAAGAGGTCATGCGTTACATCGAGCGTACGATCCTGCTCCAGGTCATCGACAACCGCTGGCGTGAGCACCTCTACGACATGGACTACCTGCGGGAAGGCATCCATCTGCGTGGCTTCGCCCAGATCGATCCTCTGGTGGCCTACAAGAACGAGGGCTACTCGATGTTCTCGGAGCTCATGCACGCGATCTGGGAAGAGTTCAGCAAGCTGGTCTTCAACGTCGAGGTCCAGCTCGAGCCGGACGAAGTCCAGCGGGCCTTCGCGGCGACCGATGAAGGTCCGGAGGATCTCGACTACTCCGGCGGCACTCTCGAGGAGCAGCCGTCGGCGCTGAGCGAGGTCGCGGCCGGCGCAACGCCCGGCCCGGCCGACGCCGGTGGTATCCCGGGCGTGGTCCCGGCCGGGGTTCCGAACGTCGGCGGGACGCCGGCCGGGGGCACTGCCACCAAGGTCAAGGACGAGCGCGAGAACATCGGTCGAAATGACCCTTGCTGGTGCGGATCCGGCAAGAAGTTCAAGAAGTGCCACGGGGCCTGACCGACACGGCCCTGGAATTCGTCCGGGCCTTCAACGAAGGGGACCTCGACGCCTTCAACGAGGTACTCGACCCGAAGGTCGAGATCCATTCGTCCCGCGGCCTGAGGGAGGGCCAGGACGCTGCCCGGGCCTGGGCCACCAGGGCGCCCGGTGGTGTCCAGCAGACGATCGAGGCCATTGATTCCTCAGAGAGCGACAGCGAGGTCCTGTTGATCGTCGAGCGGCACTGGCACTGGGAAGAAGACGGGAGCCATGCCGCCACCGACGAGCTCGCCTGGCTGTTCGGCTTCCGCGACGGCCTGGTCTGCTCCTGGCGGCCGTTCGAGGATCGCGAAACGGCTCGCACCGCCTTCGAAGCCGAGGGCCCCTATTCGCCCGAGCTTCCGTAGCGCCCGGAGAGCCAGGTCCTGAAGTCGGGCCCGCCGCCGGTCGCGGCCGACTCGGTCAACGCTCCGGCGGCGACTGCCCTGCCGGTCCGCCCGACCAGTGGCAGGGGGACTCTCAGAGCCCGTCGCGAAGTTGCCGCTTTCCACTCCAGGGCCAGGTCACCCAGAGTCTGCGGTTTCGGTCCGATCACCTCGGCTGCGCCGTTCAACGGCCCGCCACGGGCGATCGAAGCAAGCTCCGCGGCGACCGTCGCGGCCGCTACCGGCTGGACCCTGGCCCCTCCTCCGGGAAGCAGTCGGAATTTCGCGGCAGCAGCGAAGGCACCGTCGAGCAGTTCATGAAACTGGGTGGCCCTGAGCAGGCTCCAGCCGACCCGGCTCTGCCGGACCAGCTCCTCCTGCCGGGTCTTGGTTCTGTAATAGCCGAGCCCGACTCTCTCGCAGCCGACGATCGATATTCCGACGAAGTGTTCGACTCCCGCCGGACCGCAGGCATCGATCAGGCGAGCGCTTCCCCGCAGCATCACCGGGCCCGGCCGGACCGAGTTGTTGGCGGCGTCGATGACCGAGCGCGCTCCGCTCAGTGCCGAAGCGATTCCGGCCGTCCTGCCTCCGTCTTCGGCCGAAAGGTCGAACTCAAGGTGCTCACAACCCGGCGCCAGGCTCCGCGGCCGGCTGCGGGAAAGTATGCGCACGCTCTCGCCACTTTCGAGAAGCCGCTCGACCACCGCCGAACCGAGCGTTCCGGTTCCGCCGACTACGGCGATCAACGTTCGGTCCGGTCGAGTTCGGTGTCAGCGAACGAGAGCGGGTCTTCGACCGGCTCGAGATGGGTGAAGACGGTCGCCTGGCCGACCGCCTCGCGCAGGTCGTGCTCCACCTGCTCGGCGAAGTCGTGTCCTTCCTGAACGGTCCAGCCACCCGGTACGAGCACATGGATCGAAATGAAAGAACGCCGCCCCGACTTGCGGGTGCGCAGGGCGTGGAACTCGGCCTGCTCGGTCGAGTGGCGCGCAAGCACCTCGTTGACTGCCGCCATCTCTTCGGCGGGCAGCGCCTTGTCCATCAGCCCGGACATCGAGTCGCGAACCAGTGACGTCCCGGTACGCACGATGTTGGCGGCAACGAGCAGGGCGATGATCGGGTCCAGCCTTTCGAAGCCGGTCAGCCAGACGAGGGCGACGCCGACGATCACCCCGGCCGTGGTCCAGACGTCGGTCATCAGGTGGCGTCCGTCGGCCTCCAGGGTCAGCGACTGTTCCTGCCGGCCGGTCCGGATCAACACCGTCGCGGCGCCCAGGTTGATCAGCGAAGCGACGACCGAGATCGTCAGCCCGATTCCGATTTCGGTCAGCCCCGCAGGATTGATCAGCCGGTCGAGCGCGGCATAGGCGATCGTGAAGGCAGCGAGCAGGATCAGCGCCCCCTCGAAGCCGGCGGAGACGTAGTCGGCCTTCTCGTGGCCGTAGGCGTGGTCTTCGTCGGGAGGGCGGGTAGACCAGAGGATGACGACCAGCCCGATCAGAGCCGCGACCAGATTCACCACCGATTCCAGGGCATCGGAGAGCAGGCCGACCGAGCCGGTCAGAAGCCAGGCGACGGTCTTCATCGAGATCGTCACCAGCGATACCGCGATCGCGACCGAGATGATCGTGATCAGCCGTTTTCTGCGGCGACTCTCCTCGCCGTTGCCGGTCATCCGCTGAATACTCCCAGAGCGTTAGGCTGATCCGGTGGCCGAGGCAGTGAATACAGACTCCGTACCGGCCCGGATCAATTCGATCCGGGAGAACCTGACGCTGCTCGGTGAGTACCTCGACCTGAGCGAACTCGAGCGCGAGGTCGAGCGCCTGGAGAATGAAATGCAGCAGCCAGGCTTCTGGGACGACCAGGAAACGGCAGCCTCGGTTTCGGCCGAGCACTCCCGGGCCCAGCGCAAGCTGGAGGACTTCCTCTCGCTTCAGTCCGAGGCGGAAGACCTCGCCGACATGGCCGAGATGGCCGAGTCCGACGACGAGATGGCCGCCGAACTGAGCGGGGTCCTGGCCTCGATCGAGGGGCGGCTCGAAGCGCTGGAGGAAGCGCGCCTGTTCAGCGGCGAGTACGACTCCGGAGACGCCCTGGTCGGTGTGCACGCCGGGGCCGGCGGCACTGATTCACAGGATTGGGCCGAGATACTGCTGCGCATGTACCTGCGCTGGGCCGAAAGGCGCGGATTCAAGGTCGAGATGAAGGAGGCCTCCGAGGGCGACGAGGCCGGGCTGAAGTCGGCCACCTTCCTGCTCAAGGGCGAGAACGCCTACGGACTCGTCGCCGCCGAGCGCGGGGTCCACCGTCTTGTCCGGATCTCCCCCTTTGATTCCTCGGCCCGCCGTCACACATCCTTCGCGCAGGTCGACGTTGCCCCCGTGGTGGACGAGACGGTCGAGGTCGACATCGACGAATCCGACCTTCGAATCGACACCTACCGAGCCTCTGGCGCGGGTGGACAGCACGTCAACAAGACCGATTCGGCCGTCCGGATCACCCACGAGCCGACCGGGGTGGTGGTCCAGTGCCAGAACGAGCGCTCCCAGACCCAGAACAAGGCGGTCGCCATGGGCATGCTCCGCTCGAAGCTGATCGAACTCGAGGAGCGCAAGCGGACCGAGGCCGTGAACCAGGAGCGTGGCGAGGTCAAGGATGTCGCCTGGGGCTCCCAGATCCGCAGCTACGTGATGCACCCCTACACGATGGTCAAGGATCACCGCACTGAATACGAGGTGGGCGATACCCAGCGGGTCCTCGACGGTGACATCGACGGTTTCATCCGCGAGTACCTCAACCGCACCGTCTGAGGACCCCGGAGCCCACCGTTCGGCCGCTGTAGGTCATGAGACCGAGCGGGGAGGGTCGCCTGTCACAACCCGCCGTTCCGGGCGACCCTCCCCGCTCGCTCCCCACAACCGCGGCGCCGGCCGACCCCGTCGCCGACCCGCCCGTGACCGTCCGGCGCGTCGCCGGTTTAGTCTGCCTGCATGACTGGGTTGCCGGCCGGAACCGTTGAGCTGATCTCCAGGGCCCTGGAGGAGGACCTCGGTTCGGGGGATGTGACCGCCGAGGCGACCGTGCCGCCGGACCTGCAGGCCGTCGCGAAGATCGTGCTGAAGCAACCCGGGGTGGTCTTCGGCCTTGAAGTTGCCGGGCAGGTATTCCGGCAGGCCGGGGCGAGCGACTTCGATCGCATGGCCATGGAGGGTCACTGGCACGAGGCAGTGCCGCTTGATGCCGCACTCGTCCGCGGGCCGGCCAGGGCCGTCCTCGCGGGCGAAAGGGTGGCCCTCAACTTCCTCGGTCACCTCTCCGGAATCGCGACCCTTACGGCACAATTCGTCGATGCCGTATCCGGGACCGGCGTGCGCCTGCTCGACACGAGAAAGACCACGCCCGGGTTGAGGCTGCTCGAAAAGCAGGCGGTTTCCTGGGGCGGCGGGCTGAACCACCGGATCGGTCTCTACGACGCGGTGCTGATCAAGGAGAACCACATCGCCGTCGCGGGGGGGCTCACCCGCGCGGTCGAAGCCTGCAGGGCGGCGCAGCCGGGGCTGCCGATCGAGGTAGAGGCCGAGACGCTCACCCAGGTCGAAGAGGCCACCACCGCCGGCGTCGACCGCATCCTGCTGGACAACATGGACCCGGATCAGCTGCGGGCTGCGGTTGCCGCACGCGACGCAGGCGGAAGGCAGGCAGAGGGCACCGGCGCATCGAAGCCGGGCCGGCGTCTGCCCGAGCTGGAGGCGTCCGGCGGAATCGATCTCACCAACGTTCGCGACATGGCCGAAACCGGGGTCGACTTCATTTCGACAGGAGCCCTGACCCACTCGGCCCCGGTTCTCGATTTCAGCCTGCTGGTAGATCCGGCAGGCTGAACCGCGACGCAGGCCGGGCCCGTCGGGCCGGCGGGTTGTCGCGAAACTGTCAGACGGATGCCCTGCCGTCCGGCGGCGAGGATCCGGTCTGGCCGACCCGAGGCGGTCGTGACAATCGTCGTGCCAGGATGGGGTGGGTCCGATCGGTCGGCTCCGGGCAGGGCGTACAATCGTCCCATGGCGATGAAGCAACTTCCGATGGTGCCGTCCGGAATGGCAGAGAAGCTCGAGCCCGCGACGATCGAGCAGCTGAGCGCCGAGATCCGTGAACTGGCAGACCGGCGCGACGCAGTCATCCTCGCCCACAACTACGAGGTTCCCGAGATCCAGGACGTGGCCGACTTCACCGGCGACTCACTCGGGCTTTCCCGCCAGGCGGCCGCGACCGACGCCTCGACGGTCGCTTTCTGCGGCGTCCATTTCATGGCCGAAACAGCGTCGATCCTGTCCCCCGAAAAGAAGATCCTGATTCCCGACCTCGATGCGGGCTGCTCGCTCGCCGACTCGATCGATGCCGATCAACTCAGGGAGTGGAAGGAGAAATACCCGGAGGCGATGGTCGTCATGTACGTCAACACCTCCGCCGAGGTCAAGGCAGAGACCGACTACTGCTGCACCTCCTCCAATGCCGTGAGCGTGGTCAGGCATATCTGGCAGGAGCACGGGCCCGATACCGAGATTCTGTTCGGTCCGGACATGTGGCTGGGTCAGTTCGTGGCCCGGGAGACCGGGCTCAGCGAAGACCCGGAACGGGCCGGGCGTTTCCACGTCTGGGACGGCGAATGCCATGTCCACGCCGGCATCCGGCCGGATGACATCAAGCGGACTCGCGAGGAACACCCCGAGGCGGAGTTCCTGATCCACCCGGAATGCGGCTGTGCCAGCCAGGCCATGGAGTACGTCGCCGCCGGCGACATCGACCCCGAAGGCGTGCACATGCTGTCCACCTCGGGCATGATCGATCACGTGGAGAAGAATCCGGAGGGCAGCTTCGTCATCGCGACCGAGAACAGCATGCTCTACCCGATCCAGAAGATCGCACCGGAGGCAAATCTGATCGAAGCAAACAGAATGGCCTTCTGCAAGTACATGAAGATGATCACGCTCCCGAAACTGCGCGATTCACTGCGGGATGTGAAGTTCGAGGTAAAGGTGGACGAGCGGCTCGCCCGCCGGGCGAGGCTGCCGATCGAGCGCATGGTGTCGATCGGCTGACTTGATCGACCTCCTGGCTGCGGCCACCCAGGTCTTTCCCTCGACCGACGCCTTTCCGGCTGTCGACCAGGCCTACCTCCTCGAAGCGCGCCAGATGCAGGCGCTCTCCTTTGCGATGCACATACCGCTCGTCTGCTTCGGGGTCGCTTTCCCGGCGATGGTGATCTTCATGGAGTGGCTCGGGCTGCGGACCGGCAAAGCTCACTACACGGCGATCGCCCGGCGCTGGTCGAAGGTGATGATCACGCTGTTCGCGGCCGGCGTCGTGACCGGCACCCTGCTCAGCTTCGAACTGGGCATTCTCTGGCCCGGATTCATGTCGGCCTTCGGCGACGTATTCGGCCTGGCCTTCGGGCTGGAGGGCTTCTCATTCTTCATCGAGGCGATCTTCATGGGCATCTACGTCTATGGATGGGACAGGCTGTCGCCGAAGAAGCACATCCTGGCCGGCATCCCGGTCATGGTGACCGGCTTCACCGGATCGCTGATGGTGATTTCGGTCAACGCGTGGATGCAGAGCCCGACCGGCTTCGACATCGTCGCCGGCGAGGTGACCAACGTCGAACCGTGGACAGCGCTGTTCGGCAACGAGCGCCTCTGGCCGCAGCTCACCCACATGTACGTTGCCGCCTTCATCGTCGTCGGATTCCTGGTCGCGGGGGTCTACGCGATCTCCTGGCTCAAGGGACGGCGAGGGGCCTACTTCCGGACCGCGATGGTGATCCCGCTCGCGATCGCCTGCCTGGCCGCTCCGACTCAGATCCTGATCGGCGACTGGTCGGCAAGGACCGTGGCCGAGGACCAGCCGATCAAGCTGGCCGCTTTCGAGGGCCTCTACAAGACGACCAAAGGAGCGCCCGAGACGATCCTTGGCTGGTACACCGATGACAATACGATCGAGTACGGAATCGAGATCCCCAAGTTGCTGTCGTTGCTGGCGTATCACGACCCGAACGCGGTCGTGCAGGGGCTCGACACCGTGCCGGAAGAGGATCGCCCGCCGATCAACGTGGTCCGAATCTCCTTTCAGACCATGGTCGGCATCGGGACCGGCCTTGCTGCCCTCGCCGTCTGGTTTCTGTTCACCTGGTGGCGCCGGAAACGGCTTCCGGAGAGCAAGTGGTTCTACAGGGCGGTCATTGCCGCCGGTCCGGCCGCGGTGGTGGCACTGATCGCCGGCTGGGTCACGACCGAGGTCGGGCGACAACCGTGGGTGGTCTACGGCGTGATGCGAACTGAAGAGGCGGTTTCGGGTGCTGAAGGGATCGTCTTCGGCTTCGCTGCGCTGGTGCTCGTCTACCTGGCTCTGATCGTCGCCACTTTCTGGGTTCTGCGAAAGCTCGCGCGGACCCCCTTCCCGCCGGAGATAGCGGCGCTCGAATCCGAGGCGGCGGCCGGTCGGCAAGCCGCCGGCTCGGGCGCAAAGGAGGGTGATCGTGGAGCTGGCTGAGGTTCCCGCACTGCTGATGCTGCTGGGTATCGCCGCCTACGTAGTGCTGGCGGGCGCCGATTTCGGCTCGCCCTTCTGGGTGCTCACGGCACGCGGCCGGCAGGCGGAGCAGATACGCGAGCAGACCCACAACTCGATGGCTCCGGTCTGGGAGGCCAACCACGTCTGGCTGATCTTCGTCCTGGTCGTCTGCTGGACCGCCTACCCCGAAGTCTTCGCCTCGATTTTCTCGACCCTCTGGATCCCGCTGATCCTCGCCTGCCTCGGGATCATCATGCGTGCTGTCGGTTATGTGGTCGGGGGCTACGCCAGACGCAGCTGGGTGATCTGGCTGGCGACGGTTGCGTCATTCCTGACCCCCTTCATGCTCGGCACGGTGATCGGCGCGGTCGTTTCGGGCCGGGTCCCGGTCGGAAATGCCGAGGGCGAGATCGTCTCGAGCTGGCTCAACCCGACCTCGATCATGATCGGGGTCGTAGCGGTGACCCTCTGTGCCTATCTCGCGGCCGTCTACCTCGCCGCCGATGCGAATCGAAAGGGCAGGGCCGACCTCGCGGACGCGTTCAGGATCCGCGGCCTGGTCGCCGGCCTGGTCACGGGCCTGGTCGCGGTGGTCGGGGTTCTGGTGCTTCAGGACGACAGCAGGCTCGTCTATGACGGTCTGACATCCGGCGCCGGCTTGGCCGACCTCGCGGTCTCGGGAGTCGTGGGCCTGGTCACGATCGGCCTGCTGGCCGTGCGTCGTTTTCCGGCCGCTCGCTACACCGCCGCTGCCGCCGTGGTGACGATTGTCGCCGGATGGGGCATTGCCCAGTCGCCCTACATACTGCCGCCCGACCTGACCGTCACCGAGGCGGCGGCCGCAGACAACGTTCTGATCGCGCTGATGGTGGCGATCGTGATCGGGCTCTTTGTCCTGGTCCCGTCCTTGATCCTGCTCTACGGGTTGGTCCTGGCCGGGCGCTTCGATCCGGCCGCCAGCGAACGGGTTGAATACAGAGACCTGGTCACGGGCCCCGACGGAAGCCCGCTCACGCCGCTCGGTTCACCCCGGAGGCGCTCGGTGGCCGCGACCCTCACGGCGGCGCTCGTCGGTGGCGGGCTGACCTTCTTCTTCGACGGAGGAGTCGGCCTCTACCTCGGGGTGATTCTGCTGCTCGCGGCCGTTGCGACGGGCTGCGTCCTGCTCTCCTTCTCGCTTACGGCGCAGCCTGAGAAGGCTGGGGGGGAAGGGTGATGCCCCCGCTCGTCGGGTCGTCGCCCTTGCCGTTCCGGTTGGACTTTCCGTCCTTCTGAGATCCATACGAAGGGTCCGGACCGCCCGGCTTTTCGGAGATGCCCTGGTCCGGGGCATCGGGATTGCGGTCGCCGGAGCTCGCCGGGCCGTTTCCGGTCCCGCCGCCGGCTGGGTTGCCGTTCTCACCGGTGGCGTTCGAGGCGCCGTTCTGCCCGGTGGTTCCGGATTCGATGCCGGCAGCCGGATCGTTGTCGCCACCGCAGGCCGCAAGGCCGGATGCCAAGAGGATTGCCGCTACTGCGGTAGCCACGATTCCTGCCTTGGGGATTCCGTTCATGCCCGGATTGTTACCGATCAGCCGGCTCGTGCCATCCGGGGCGAGGCGACTTCAGGGGTTGAGCCAGATCCGGATCCGGCTGCCCGGTGGCGTCAGCCAACCCTGGGGCAGGCTGGTGAAGCTGACCCGGCCGGAGCGGCCGTAGCCGAAGCGGTTCTTGCGAACCGGACCGAGGCGGCAGCCGGCCCGGCTCAGTGCCCGCCTGGCCTGGCTGAGGGTTCGACCGGCCAGATCCGGAACCCGACACCAGTTCGGCTTTGGCTCGGCTTTTCCGTCGAATCCGACCGGATCCACGCCCGAAACCCGGATCGCGGTTCTCTTGATCCAGCCCCGGATGGCATTGCCGGATGCCTTTGCGTCTACCGACGGCGCGATCGGGGTGCAGAACGGGTCGCCGAAACTGGTCACGCCGATCAGTCGCCATCCGGTACTGACCCGGGCGACGAGCGGACCTCCGCTGTCGCCGAAGCAGGTGGATGTGTTCCCGGCCGGCCCGCCGAGGCAGAGCATCGTCTTGGGCTGGTAGCTGCGACCGTTGTCCCGGCGGCAGACGGCGTCGGGCAGCACGACCTGGCCGGCGACCTTGAGCCTGTTACTGCCGAGCCGGTTCATCGGCCCGGTGACTCCCCAACCGGTGGTCTTGACACGACTGCCCGGCGCAAGGGCACCTGCCTCCGGAGCACCGGCCAGCTTGATCGGTTCGGCCGGTAGCCGGCGCCTGAGCTTGAGCAGGGCGATATCCCAGGAAGGGCTGAAACTGGCCCCCTGGTACTTGAAGCGGCCGTTCTGGTTGCGTGGCATCAGGCGGCTCTCGACTCGGGAGCTGCTGCCGGAGTCGCTGCTCAGCCAGGTGCGTCCGGCAACGATCTGGAGGCGCTTGAGCTGGGAAGGGCGCAGCTCGGCGACGCAGTGGGCGGCGGTCAGGACGAGGTCACGGGCGATCAGGGACCCGGAGCAGAAGTACCTCTTGCGGGCTGAGGTCGAGCCACTTCCCGGGCCGCTCGCGACGAGTGCCACCTGCCAGGGCCAGTCGGCTGCCTTGGTTCCTTTTCCGTTGATGATGCTGACCTCGGCGCCTTGCTGCCCGGATTCGTCGGCTCCCGCGCGCTCGGCAAGCTATCACCACGGCCGCGAAAAGCGCGAGACCGCAGAAGAGTAAAGCCCTGAACCCTGCCGAGCGGGCGCCGAAAACCATGTATACACCTTACCGCTTGACTTATGTTAGGAAGTGCTAAGGTTTCGCTCACTTTTTGCTGACTGACCGGGTGGGCGTTCTCTACCGGCTGAAGGAATCGGGAGGCACTCCGTGAATAGTCGAGACCAGATGGCATTCGGAAAGAAGACCAGACAGAAGCAGGTGGAGGCCGAACTCGAGCAGGCGCGCGAGCGCAAGGCGGCCGAGCGGCCCCGCAAGGGTGGCACCCCGATAATCGAACTCCGCGACGTGAGCAAGGTCTACGCGGGCGGGCACCTGGCCCTCGACCGGGTTTCCCTGGCGGTGAACAGAGGCGATTTCGTCTTCCTGGTCGGGCCCACCGGCTGCGGCAAGTCGACCCTGATCAAGCTGCTGATCCGCGAACTCGAACCGACCGACGGTTCGGTCTCGATCGCCGGCCGTGATGTAGGAAGCCTTTCCGACAAGAAGATTCCGCAGTTGCGCCGCAATATCGGCACCGTCTTTCAGGACTTCAAGCTCCTTCCCAGCCGGACCGTCTACGACAACGTCGCTTATGCGCTTCAGGTGATCGGTGCCTCCAGGGCCGAGATCCGGCAGAAGGTCCCCGAGACCCTGCGTCTGGTCGGACTCTCGACGAAGCTTCACAACTACCCCGACGAGCTGTCGGGCGGCGAGCAGCAGCGCGTATCTGTCGCCCGGGCCTTCGTCAACCATCCGCCTCTTCTGCTGGCTGACGAACCGAGCGGAAACCTGGACCCGGTGACCTCTGTAGGCATCATGCAGCTGCTGTACCGGATCAACAAGACCGGCACCACCGTCGTCGTCGTCACTCACGATCGCGAGATGGTCGACCGCATGCGTCGCCGGGTGATCGAGCTCTACGAAGGCCGGGTCATCCGCGACGAGGTCGCGGGCGGCTACACCGAGGAGTCGACCACCGAATTCGGCGTGCGCATGCGCGCCGAAATGGGTGTCGGCCTCGAAGGCCACTCGAACGGAGTCCACTGATGGGAAAGGTTTTCTTCTTCACCGGCGAGGCGATCCGTGCGATGCGCCGCAACGTCGCTCCGACAACCGCCGCGGTGGTCACCACGGTCCTGACGGCGATCCTGATCGGCGTGCTCGTGCCGATCTTCCAGACCACCCAGAGCAAGAGCGCCGAGGTACGCGACCAGCTCGAACTCAGGGTCTTCCTCTTCGACGACGCGACAAGGGCCGAGATCAACTCCCTGCAGGGCGACATCGCGGCCATCCCGAACGTCCAGGAGGTCAATTTCCTGAGCAAGGCTGACGCCCTGGCCGAATTCCGTCGGGACTACGGGCAGGAGAACCGTGACGTGCTGAGGGAACTGCGCGGAAACCCGCTGCCGGCCAACTTCATCGTGCGCCCGGATGACGCCGCGGAGCTTGACGCGATCAGGGCGGCGATCCAGCCGCCGAACCAGAGCGGCAAGCCGACCTACATATCGCCGATCGTGCAGCAGGTGGACAATCGGCAGGCGACGGCGAACAAGATCGAAGAGGTCACCGGGGCGCTCAAGCTCGTGCTGACCGTGATCACCGCACTGCTGATCGGCGCCTCGCTGCTGCTGATCGGCAATACGATCCGGCTCTCGATCTATACACGCCGCCGGGAGATCGAGGTGATGCGTCTGGTCGGTGCGACGAGGTGGTTCATCCGCTGGCCCTTCATGATCGAAGGCGTGGTCGTGGGGATCCTGGGAGGGGCGATTGCGATACTTGTCCTGTGGATAGGCAAGGTCACAGTGGTCGACCCGCTCTCGGAAAGCTTCGCCCTGATGCAGGCTCAGGACTCGATGTCCTTCATCGTGCTGGCCGCATGCCTGTTCGGAGCCGCGATCATCGTCTCGGCGCTGGGCTCCGGCCTCACGCTGCGTCGTTTTCTGAAGGTCTGACTTCGAGAACCGGGCCGGTCCCGGCTTGAGAACCGCCTGGGCAGTACTGGCGACCGCCCTGGTCGCCCTCCTCGCCGGTATGTGGATCGGTGGACATCCCGAAAACCTGCCGGACGGGGTCAGGGAGCTGTTCGTAGAGTCTCGGATCGCGCCTTCGGCCTCGGCGAGCGACGATGCCATGAGCGTCATCGAAGACAACTACTTCCGCGAGACGGACGCGTCGCAGCTCGATGACGCTTCGATCCGGGGCATGGTCAGAAGGCTGCGCGAGCAGTACGACGACCGCTTCTCGCACTACTTCGACTCCGAGCAACTGGCGCAGTTCAACGAAGCGATCACCGGAAGCTTCAGTGGCGTCGGCATGACGGTCGGCGAGCTCAATGAAGACGGTCTCAGGGTGGGCAGCGTCTTTGAGGGCTCGCCAGCCGAGGGCGCCGGCCTCAAATCGGGCGACGTGATCGTCTCCGTGGACGGCGAGTCGATTCTGGGCAGCAACGTGGACCTCGCTGTCGCAGAGATCAAGGGTCCCGAGGGCTCCAGCGTCACGCTGGGAGTGAAAGTCCAGGGCAAGGGCAGCCCGGAGGACTTCGAACTGACCAGGGAGGAGATCGAGGTGCCGGTCACCTCCGAACGGGTAAGGGAAGTCGACGGCAGAACTCTCGGATACGTGCGGCTGAGCACGTTCAGCGAAGGTGCGAGCGTCGCGCTTCGAAAGTCGGTGCGTGAGGTCGAGCGCAAAGGCGCCGAAGGCATCGTGCTCGATCTCCGGGCAAACGGCGGCGGATTGCTGCCCGAGGCGATCCTCACATCGAGCCTGTTCATACCCGAGGGTGACGTAGTCGTGGAAACCAGCTCCAGGACGCAGGGCGACAGGACCTACGAAGCGGTCGGCGGCGACCTGGATCCGCCACCGATGGTCGTGCTGGTTGATCGCGATACCGCCTCTGCTGCCGAGATCCTGGCCGCCGCGCTCCAGACCAGCAACGACGACCCGGTTGTCGGTACCCGTACTTTCGGCAAGGGGGTCTTTCAGCAGGTGATCAAGCTCGACAACGGCGGCGCCCTCGATCTGACCGTCGGAGAGTTTCTCACCGCCGAGGGCGTCTCGCTGGCCGGGGAGGGTCTCAAGCCCGACGTGGTTTCGCGTCCGCGGCCCGGGGCCGCGCGCGATCTTCCTCTCGATCGAGCCTTCGAGGTGCTGGACGCCGAAGTAGACACCGCCGAAGGTTCGTAGTGGCGGCATCACCAACCCGAGGCCGGGGCCGCGGACGTTCTGGCGAGCGCCACGTCGCGCTGCTCGGGCGCAGGGGCCGCTTCGCGGTCGCCAAACCTCTTTTCGAGCCCGGAGACCAGGTAGCGCTGGATCGCAAGGCGCGAAACGCCGAAGGCCGGATCGCCTGGGTCGAGTTTCGCGGTGGCCGGGCCCGTCTGCTGCGTGATCTCGGAAGGGTCGACAATGCGCGCGATGTCTGCGAGGCGCTGGCCCTGGAGCGACTGCAGAGGCGTGGCTTTTCGGGCGCGATCGAAGCCGAGGCCGAGGCGGCGGCGTCCGATCCGGTGTCTTCGGTGGAGCGCCGGGACCTGACCCGGCTCGAGACCTTCACCGTGGACCCCGCCACGGCCAGGGATTTCGATGACGCGGTCTCGGCGAAATCAGAGGGCGATTCGGTCAGGCTGTGGATCCACATCGCCGACGTCGCCGCCTATGTCAGACCGGGCTCCAACCTTGAGGCTCTCGCATGGGAACGGGCCAACAGCGTCTACGTGCCGACCTCGGTCGAGCCGATGCTGCCCGAGGTTCTGAGCGCCGGCGTCTGCTCGCTCTCACCCGGGGAGGAGCGCCTCGCCGTGACGACCGAGATCCTGTTGTCGGGCTCGGGTGAGGTCGTCTCCACCTCGTTCTACCGCAGCCGGATCGTCTCCGATGCCCGTCTTGACTACGAACAGCTGGATCGTGTTTTCGCGGGGCGTGAGCGTCCTCCGGAGCAGGTCTCGGAACCGATTCGGTTGGCCCGGGCCGCCGCGGCACTGCTGGCCGAGCGCAAGGACCGGACCCGTCTGGATGTCACTTCGAGCGAACCGGGCTTCAGCTTCGACGCCGAGGGCAACGTCACCTCCGCCAGCGCCGACGTCCAGACCGAGGCCCACAGGCTGATCGAGCACCTCATGGTCCTCGTAAACGAGCAGGTGGCGGAGCTTCTCCAGCAGCGTCGCACCCCGACTCTCTACCGGGTCCATGAGCAACCCGATCCCGACCGGATCGCCCGCCTCGCCGAACAGCTCGCTTCGCTGGATCTTCCCGCGCCCGCCGTCGTGGATGGCATGGGTCCCGGAGCGGCCGGCGAGTTCGCGGTCGAGGCCTCGCGCACGATCGCCGCCGAAGCCGGTCGACGCGGTCACGGAGCAGTGCCGTTCGGCTCTTTGATCCTGAGGTCGCTCAAGCCCGCCCGCTACTCGCCCCGGAACCTCGGTCACGCGGGCCTCGGTAGTGAGGCGTACTGCCACTTCACATCGCCGATCCGCCGTTTTCCGGACCTGCTCGTCCACCGCGGCCTGTTGTCCGAGGTCGGTGGAGGGGAACAGGCGCCGGATCCCGGCGAAGCCGGCGACGCGGCCGAGCACTGCTCCGACCGTGAACGTGAAGCCGCCCGGATCGAGCGCGACGCCGACGACGTCTGCGCCGCTTTCCTGCTCGAACGCGAGCTTTTCGAAGGCGGCTGGCACAGCCACTTCGAGGGGGAGGTCTCGGGCGTCATCGGTGCCGGGGCATTCGTCACCTTCGGCGGGCGGCTGGGTGACGTATACGAGGGTTTCATCCCGGTCAGGCGGATGCGGGGGGACCACTACGACCTCAATCAGGAGGAAACCGCGCTGATCGGGGGGAAGAAGGGCAAGGCGGTGCGCTTCGGCGATCCGGTGACGGTCCGTGTCCGGCGGGTGGATGCCGTTCGCGGTCGGGTCGACCTCGATCCCGCAGACGGCTAGATTGAAGCTCGATGGGCAAGAAGAACAAGAAAAAACGCGCGCCGGCTTCCGGTGATGTCGCGACCAACCGGCGGGCCCGTCAGAAGTTCGAACTGATCGAGAAGATGGAGGCCGGGATCGTACTGCGGGGTACCGAGGTGAAAGCGTTGCGCGAGGGCAACGCCCAGATGATCGATTCGTACGCTTCTATCGAGGATGGAGAGGTCTGGCTGAGAAACCTCCACATCCCGCCCTACGCTCCGGCTACCACCAACAACCATGAGCCGGAGCGTCCGAGAAAGCTGCTGCTCCACCGCGGGGAGATCGAAAGGCTGATCGGCACCTCTCAGCAGAAGGGCCTGACCCTGATTCCGTCGAGGATCTACTTCAAGGGTCCCAAGGCAAAGGTCGAACTGGCCCTGGCCAAGGGCAAGGAGGGCCGCGATCGCCGTCGCGAGATTGCCGATCGCGATGTTCAGCGGGACGTTGAGAGGGAGTTCAAGGGCCGATATCGTTCCTGAGCCTCGAGATCGAGGCAAGATGCACACCAGCAGGCCCCGTCGGCAGCCAGAGCCCGAAGCGGCATGAGAGGATTCAGCCAATGAAAACGAGATTCAGCCCGGCCCACCTGCTCGTAGTCCTCGCTCTGCTCTTCGTCATGCCAGGGACCGCTCTGGCTGCCGAAACGGATACAGGAACACCGAGCGCAGAAACGGCCCCGCTCACCCTTTCTCCGGAAGAGATCGCGGCCCTCGAGAATTCGACCGAGGCCCCGGACTCCGAAAACTCGAGTTTCGTCGACGATGCGGGCGACTTCATAAGCGACAACGCGCCCTTTTTCATCATCGGCATAGTCATCATCGCGGCGATCATCGCCGGCATCCTGATCATGCGCGGACGCGGTAGCTCCGGCCGCCAGGCTTCGGGAAAGACTCGCACCTCAGAACCGGGGGCTGCGGCTGCCGGTGCGCCTGCCGCGGTTCCGAGCGCGACGGAACTCCGGCGCCGCAAGCGTGCCGCGATGCAGCGTGCCCGCGAAGAGGAGCGAATGCGGCGTCGCGGTGGAAAGAGTGCTGCAGGCCGCACGGCCCAGGCCGGCGCCGGCGCTGCGGGTCTCGATCCGGTCGAGGCCGAGAAACAGGCCGCGCGCGACCAGGCAAGTGCTGCCGGCGCCGTAGCTCGCACCGGCACCGTGATCTCCGGGCCCCCCACCGGAGCGGTTCCCGCCCCGGTCTCGCCGAGCCAGACCGCCCCCGCAGCCGGAGTTGTCACTGCCGCCGGCGCAGCAGCAGCCGGCGCCGCCGCCGGATCCCTTGCCGGGTCGAAGTCAGGCCGGTCCTCCCAGCCCGCCGGCCAGACGCCGGTACCGGCCGCTGTCGAGCCGGAAAAGCAGCTTTCATCGGAGTCCCGATCGGCAGAGGCCCCCGGAACAGGGACGATTCAGCCACCGACCGAAGCCCCGACGGCAGTCAACCCGCTGCCCGGGACGGACGGCGAGGAAGTGCTGGCCCCGGGTCCTGACGCCGCAGTCGGCCGTGCCGCCGCGGCCTTCGCCGCCGGAGCCGCCGGCGGTGCGGCTGCGGGCCGTGCTTCCGGAGCTGCATCCGATGATCCTCTCGAGGCCAAAGTGGCTGAGATAAAGGCGGCCCAGGCGCAGCCGGAGGCCGGCAGGCCCGAGGCCGCCGTGCCCGCCGCCGCGAATCCTCCCGCCGAGTCGGAGGTCGCAATTCCCCAGGCCGCCGACGAGCCGGTGATGCCAGAGAGGCCCGATCCGTCGCAGCCTGCGCCGCCGATGATTCCCGGTCTGGCAAGGGTCGAGCGCCAGCTGACCGCCGACCAGGTCGAACGGGACCGTGCCCTCAAGGAAGCCGAAGCCAGGCTGCGCGAGATAGAGAGGCGCGCCGAAGACGCTGAAAGGCGGGCCGCCTTCGCCGAGCGACTGGCGCAGCTCAAGATCGAGGAGAGCGAACGGGAGCGTCGCCTCGATGAAGTGATCTCCGGTATCGACCGGGCCGAGCAGCGGGCACGCGAGGCAGAGGTGCGCGCTGAGGCCGCTGAGCTCGCCGCCGCCTCCGCCCTCGAGCGAGGCAGCACATCGCGTGGTCCGATCGCTTCGACGGCAGGGTCGGCGGACAAGCCGCAGGCCCCGTCCGCAGAACCCGAACCCCCTGCCGAGCCCGCAGAACCTGCTCAGCCTCCCGTCCCGTCTCCAGGCACGGCACCGCCCGCGGGCGCCGGCCCGGAAGCGGTGAACCTGAACACCGCAAGCTTCGAAGAACTGCGGGATGCCGAACTCTCGGTTACGCAGGCGACGCGGATCCTGGCCTACCGGGAACGCTTCGGTGGTTACTCCGCAGTCGAGGACCTGGAAAAGGTCCCCGGTTTTCCGGTCGAGACGATTTCCGGTCTCGCCGGACGCTTCACCGTCTAGCCGGCCGCCTGGCCGATCTCGAAGAAGCGGCCTGAAGGCCCGAGGTTCGCGACTTCGGTCGCACCGACGGAAGAGGTCTGACCCCAGGCTTCGTGGATGTGGCCGCAGACAGCGAGCTTCGGTTGTTCCCGTTCGATCGCGGCCAGGATCGCCGTGCTTCCGAGGTGCAGGCCGTCCGAGGTCGCATCGCAATGACCCTTCGGAGGTGAATGCACGACCAGCACGGCGTCGGCCGGCATGGAATCCAGTTCCCGGCCGGCCTGCTGCTCGTCGAGGTCGAAGCTCCAGTCCCAGGGGGTCGTCGGGATTCCGCCACCAAGACCGAAGAACGCCTGCCCTTCGATCTCGGTCGCCTCGCCGTGCAGAACCCGTGCCGAAGACCAGGATCCGGCGGCCGCGACAAGGTCGTCGTGAGTCTCGTTGTTTCCCGGCACCAGCACGGTCGGGGCTTCGATGGCCGAGAGGGCTTCGATCGCCTCCTCCAGTCCCTGGTGAACCGAGGCGAAGTCCCCGGCGCCGATTACGACGTCGGCCTGCTTGGACATTTCGACGAGATTCGCCGCCTGGTCGAGGTCACGGTGTAGGTCACTGAAGGCGAGTAGGCGCATGGCGGCAGCCTATTCAACCCTCCCACGCTTCGGTCAGCCGGAGCCAGATCTCGCTGCGGGTCGGGAAGGCAGGCACGGCGTGCCGCAGTTTGTCCATGGGCACTTCGGCGACCACGGCGATCGTCGCCGCGTGGATCCACTCGGCGGTCTCGAATCCCGTGAAAGTAGCGCCGACCGGAACTCCCCTGTCCCGATCGACGACGAGGCGACAGGTTCCCTCGACTCCCTTTCCCACGAACGACGCACCGGCCGTCGAGTTGGTCGCTACGTCGACGGCCTGCGCATCGATCCCGGCTCTGCTCGCGGCCTCGAGGGTCATCCCGACCGCCGCGACCTGCGGATCGGTGAAGGTGACCCTGGGCGAGCCCTCCGAGTCTGATGTGGCCAGGGCGTCACCGCCGAGAATCTGCTGAGCCGCTACCCAGGCCTGGTACTTGCCCATGTGGGTCAGCAGGGCCCGGCCGTTGACGTCTCCGACCGCGAAGAGCCAGTCCCGACCTTCGACCCGCAGGTCGTCGCCCGTCTCGAGAAAGCCCCCGGATCCGATGCCGATCTCTTCCAGGCCGAGTCCGTCGACGTGGGGCCTCCTGCCGATCGCCACCAGCAGTTCGCTCGCAACCAGTTCACTCCCGTCTTCCAGGGTGAGCGACGTCGTGCCGCCTGTCCGGGATGCCGCCACGGCGCCAAGGCCCGTGATCACCTCGACCCCGTGACGCTCCCGGAGCGCCGTCGCCACCTGCTCGGCCGCGAAGGGCTCCTCCTTCTGGAGGATTCTGTCCGCGGCTTCGACAAGCGTGACCCTGGTCCCGAAAGACGCCCATGCCTGAGCCATTTCACAGCCGACGGGTCCGGCACCGAGCACGATCATCGAGTCCGGCGCATGCTCTGCGGTCGTCACCTGGCGGTTGTTCCAGGCTTCGACCGAGTCGAGACCCTCGATCGGCGGCATCGACGCTCCGGTGCCGGTCGCGATCGCCACCGCACGCCTTGCGGAGAGCCTCTGGTCGCCGACGCTCACCTGCCGCTCGCCCTCGAGTTTGCCGTCCCCCCGGAAAAGCGCGATGTTCTTGGCTTCGAGCCACGGCAACTGGGAGGAATCGTCGAGGTCGTGGATGACCTCGTCTCGTCGGGCCAGTGAGGCCGCAACGTCGACTTCGCCGGTCACCGCCTCCTTCACGCCCGGTAGACGACGCGCTTCGTCAAGCAGCTCACCCGGGCGCAACAGCGCCTTCGACGGCATACAGGCGTAGTAGGAGCATTCGCCGGCGACCAGATCGCGCTCGATGATCGCAACTTCGAGTCCGCCGTCGGAGAGGTGCCCGGCCAGCACTTCGCCGGCCGGTCCGGCGCCGATGACGACTACATCGAATTCGTGGCTTTCGGCGGCAGTACTCAAATCGTGTCCTCTCGATTGTCCTGAACGGGCGCGTCGGGTCCGGCGGCACGGTGTCAGATTCGACGCGGCTACGTGACCCCTTATACCCCTATCGGACCGGATTTTCCCGAGTCCGGTTCAGGGGGCGTACAATGAAAGGGCATCAACCGTGGGGACGACAGGCTTCGACGCAGTCGTACGTGCGGAGAGTTGCAGGTCGAGGATGTCGATGGCCTCGTAAAAAATCGGCAAAAAACCAATACGTGCGGACCATGAGTTCGCCCTCGCCGCTTAGCTAGAACCTAAGCGATGAGAGTCGGTCCACCCTCGGCCCGTGGGGTGGGGCACCGGCTTCAGAAACGGGCTTACCCGCGAGGATCGCCTCGACTTCAAGGGGACATTTCAGGGGCTTTGTCTTCCGCAGTGCCTGCCGGCACGGACCCCGGGAGACGAGAACAAAGAGCCGGCTAAACCTGTAGACGCTTCCCGTCACGCGGCCGCGGACGCGGGTTCAATTCCCGCCGTCTCCATCAAATCGCGGCAGAGTAATGCGAACGACCCGCCCACCAGGCGGGTCGTTCGCTTTCGGCGCTCGCGGCGCAAGGTTCGGACCCCTGCCACCCGGTATCAGGGCGGCGGCGGGTCGGGGGTATGGGTGGCAGCCCAGAAGGCGTGCAGTCGCCACCGGCGGTTGCCCGGCCCGGGCCGGCTCAGGCGAGTTGCCAGGCGGTCAGGGTCACCGCTATGGCGACCGTGATGTTCAGGGGCAGGCCCGCCCGGACGTAGTCGGAGAACCTGTAACCGCCCGGGCCGTAGACCATGGTGTTGGTCTGGTAGCCCATCGGGGTGAGGAAGGAAGAGGACGCGACCACGGCGATCGTCATCGCCATGATCCTCGGATCCAGTCCGGCGCTGACTGCCACGGCAAGGGCGATCGGAAAGACCACGACCACGGCGGCGTTGTTGGTGATCACCTCGGTCAGCAACGTGGTCGCCAGGACCAGACCGAGGATGACGCCGAAGTCTCCCCAGCCACTGAAGACGTCCAGGAGGCCTCCGGCCAGGGTCTCGGCCAGTCCGGTGGACTGCATCGCCTCGCCGATGCCGAAGGCGGCGGCGATCAGCAGGATGACACTGAAGTCGATTGCCTCGCCGGCCTCCGAGAAGCTCAGCGTCTTGGTCGCCAGCAGCGCCCCGGCCGCCAGCAGCGCGGCCTCGAGGATCGACATCACTTCGAAGGCCGCCAGGCCGATCACCGCCAGGGCGAGCAGGCCGACGAAGGGGGCCCGGCGCGTGGCTGAGGGCGGCGGCCCCCCGAGGCGGGTGACCATCAGGAAGTCGCGACTGCGCCGCGAGTGGATCCGGAAGTCCGGTCCGGCGAGCAGCAGCAGGGTGTCACCCGGTTCGAGTTCGACCCGTCCCAGGCCGCCCTCGAATCGAACACCCGAGCGGTGCAGCGCGACCACCGCTGCCTGGTAGACGCCGCGGAAACCGATCTCGGCCAGGTTGCGTCCGGCCAACCGGGAGTCGGCCCCGATAACCGCCTCGAAGAAGGTGTGTTGGGGGCTGTCGATCTCGAGCATGTGCTGGGTCTCGGCGGAACGCAGTCCCGGGGTCCGCTGGAAGCCGACGACCGAGTCGGAGTCCCCGGCGAAAGTAAGGCGGTCGCCGCCGGTCAGGCGACGACCGGGGGAGACGGCCGGCAGCAGGACGCCGTCCCTCTCGATCTCGACCAGGAAGACGCCACGCAGGTTTCTCAAGCCTGCTTCCGAAATGGTTGAACCGTCGAGCGGTCCGTCTTCGACCACTTCCATCTGGACCGTGAACTCCCGCATTTCCTCGGTGAACTCCTCGATCGCCGCCCGCCGGGTCGGAAGCAGTCTCGGCACGATGAAGATCAGAACGAGCATTGCGAAGAAGACCGAAATTCCGCTGATCTTGGTGATCTCGAAGATTCCGATCGGCGGCTCGCCGGTCTCCTGGAGCAGGCCCGAGGCGACCAGGTTGGTCGAAGTACCGATCACGGTCAGCGTGCCACCGAGGATGGCCGCGTAAGAAACGGGCAGCAGCAGTTTCGAGGGTGAGACCCCGCGCTGGTTGCACCAGGTGTTTATCTGCCCGATCAGCATCGCGACCAGCGGGGTGTTGTTTATGAAGGCGGAGAGCAGGGCAGTGGGTGCGTTCAGGCGGGCCTGGGAGGTCTGCGTGACTCTTCCCTCCTTGCCGAGCATCCGGTTTACCAGCGGGCCGAGCAGGCCGGTCTTGTCGGCGGCCGAGGCGAGCACGTAGAGCGCCGCGACACTGAGCGGGGCCGAATTCGAAAAGCCGGAGAAGGCCTGGGTCTCGTCGATCACACCGGTCACCAGCAGGGTCACGGTGGCCGTCAGAACCGTGGCGGCGGGCGGCATCAGGTCGAGTGCGAGCGAGACAAGCATCAGCACCACCACGGCGGCGGTTATCCAGGCTTCGAGGCTCATGACGCGCGCACGATAGCGAATAGGCTGGTCATTTGTTACTTACCTGCGCAACTTGGTCAAGAAAGGCCGGAAGGCGCTTGACCGGTGTCGGTCAAAGGTGGTCGGGGTTTTCCTGTTCGGCCCGGATTACATGCATGACGGCGTTGATGAGCGCAAGGTGGGTAAAGGCCTGGGGGAAGTTGCCGAGGTGACGGCCGGAGCGCGGGTCGATCTCCTCCGCGTAGAGCTGCAGCGGGCTGGCGAAGCCGAGCAGGCGCTCGCACAGCTGGGTCGCCTGGTCCAGCTCACCGATTTCGACCAGGGCGCTGACCAGCCAGAAGGAGCAGATCGTGAAGCTGCCCTCTTCACCGTCGAGGCCGTCGTCGGTCTCGTCGACCAGGTAACGCATGACCAGGCCTTCGACCGTGAGCTCGTCGGCGATCGCCAGCACCGTATTGCGGATCCTGGGGTCGTCCGGGGGCAGGAAGCGCAGCAGCGGCAGCAGCAGGCAGGAGGCGTCCAGCGCGTCGGTTTCGTAGTGCTGGGTGAATACGCCCCGGTCGTCGACCGCGTTCTCGCAGATGTCGGCGTGAATCTCGTCGGCGGCAAGCTGCCATTTTGCGGCCAGGTCGAAGTCCTCGCGCAGCCTGGCCAGTCGGGCGCCGCGATCGACCGCCACCCAGCACATCACCTTCGAAGAGGTGAAGTGCTGCGGGGCACCGCGCACTTCCCAGATGCCGCGATCGGTCTTGCGCCAGTTCTCCAGCGCCGCATCGACCTGACGCTTGAGGATGGGCCAGATCTCCTCGGGCATGCTGTCGCGGGACTTGGTATGGAGGTAGAAGGAGTCGAGCACCGCACCCCAGACGTCGTGCTGGCGCTGGTCGTAGGCTCCGTTGCCGATGCGGACGGGCGAAGCCTTCTCGTAGCCCTCGAGATGACTCAGGATCTCTTCGTCGAGCCTCTTCTCGCCGGCGACGCCATACATGATCTGGAGGTCGTCGGTGTCGCGGGTGATGTCGGCGAGGAAGTAGAAGAAGTCGTTCGCCTCCCAGTCGAATCCGAGCGTGTAAAGGCCCCAGAGCGTGAAGGTCGAGTCGCGGATCCACGAATAGCGGTAGTCCCAGTTGCGCTCGCCCTTCGGGGTCTCCGGCAGCGACGTGGTCGCCGCGGCGATCAGGGCCCCGGTCGGCGAGTAGGTCAGGCCCTTCAGAGTGAGAGCCGAGCGTTCGAGGAAGCTGCGCCAGGGGTGGTCCGGAAAGGTTCCGCGGGCCAGCCAGTTCTGCCAGTGGTGAGCGGTCCAGACCAGCCTGTCGTGTGCTTCTTCATAGTCCTTCGGGGCTTCGTGCTCGGACCAGGACAGCGCTACGAAGCGGGTGTCACCCTCCTTGAGCAGCGTCCGGGCGGTGGTCCGCGGGCCTTCGAAGCCGAGGTTCATGTCACTGGTGAGCTGGAGTTCGATTCCGCTGCCCTCGGCGGTCGCGATGCCTTCGTGGTAGCCGTCGCCCGTGTACTGCCAGCTCGGCTGGCTGCGGCCGTAGTCGAAGACCGGCTTGCAGTCGAGGGTGAGCTGGACTTCGCCGTGGACGCAGCGGACCATCCTCAGCAGGACGTGGTCGGCGTCGTAGTCGGTCGGCGCCCGGCGGTGCGTATTCGAGCGGTCACGGTCGTGGTGCCAGGGGCCGATCAGCAGTACGTCACGAACGATGATCCAGCCGTCTCCTGTTCCCCAGCTCGTCTCGAGCACCATGGTGCCCGGGATATAGCGGCGGTTGGTGGGAACGTGGATGTCGGCTGGACCGAGCCGGAAGTTGCCGGCGCTGCGATCGAGGATCGAACCGAAGACGCTGGGCGAGTCGAATCGCGGCAGGCACATCCACTCGATGTTTCCGCTCGGCGCCACCAGGGCGGAAACCTCACCGTCCGAAAGGAAGCCGTAATCGGCGATCGGCGGGTAGGGGGAGACTCCCGGCGCCGACTCGGTTATCGGGATCTGGCTCTCCCAGGTACCGCCGTAGTGGTGTCCGGGGCCCGGGTTGGCTGAGAAGGCACCGTTGCTCATGGGGGCGGAATGCTGCCATACCCGGCATACCGCTGTCCACTCTGGGTGCGCCCCTGCACGCGGAGTTGGCAGACTGACCGTTTCCCCCATGGCAGTGGTAACCGCATCCGGAATCGGCATCCACCTCGGTGGTGAGCCGATCTTCTCCGACGTGTCATTCAAGTTGATGCGTGGCGACCGTATGACGCTTTCCGGCAGAAACGGCGCCGGCAAGTCGACCCTGCTCCGGATTCTGGCCGGAGAGGCGAGCAATGATTCGGGAGGACTCAGCTTCCAGAAGGGGGTCAGGGTCGCGCTGCACGATCAGCGGCCCCCGCGCGAATCCGGCCTGACCCTGCAGGAGTACGTATTCACGGCCCGCCACGACCTGATCGAGACCGAAGCCCTGCTCGAATCGCTCGAGAAGCGGATGTCCGAGGGTGATCACAGCGAAGAGACGATGCGGTCCTATTCGCAGGCCCAACAGAAGCTCGAGGTCGCCGGTGGCTACCGCTGGCGCGACGACGTGCTGATCGTATTGCGTGGCCTCGGCTTCTCGGAGCAACAGTACGATCGCAGGCTGGAGACCTTCTCGGGAGGAGAGCTGACCCGGGCCTCGCTCGCCCGCGCCCTTGCCACCGGCGCCGATCTGCTGCTGCTCGACGAGCCGACCAACCACCTCGACATCAGCACGCTCGAGTGGCTGGAGGGCTATCTCAAGGGCCTTGACGCCGCCGTCGTCCTGGTCGCTCACGACCGCTGGTTCCTCGAGTCGGTCGGGACCGCGGTGCTCGAAATCGAAGCCGGCCGCAGCCGTTACTTCTCGGGTCCCTGGCATGCCTGGCGCCGGGAGTATGCGGCGCGACAGCTTGCGCTCGGCAAGGCAATCGAGAAGCAGCAGGCCGAGATCGCCCGCATGGAGAAGTTTGTCGAGCGTTTCCGCTACAAGGCGACCAAGGCCCGGCAGGCCCAGTCCAAGCTGAAGAAGATCGAAAAGGTCAAAGAGGACGCGGCAACGATGGCTCCTGAGGACGGTCGGCGGCTCGCCTTCTCTTTCGTTCAGCCGGAGCGGGCCAGCAAGGTCGTGATGAAGGTGGTCAACGCAAAGATCGAGGTTCCCGGCCGGACCCTGATCGAGTCGGCAGGTTTCGAGCTGGAGCGGGACGAGCACGTGGTGCTGGTCGGACCGAACGGGGCGGGCAAGACGACGCTCATGGCGGCCCTCGCCGGGGAGAGCAGGCCTTCCTCGGGAACGGTCAGGCTCGGCCACAACGCCAAGGTCGGCTACCTGTCCCAGCACGCCGAGACGGCTGCCGGGGAAGGTTCGGTGATCGACGCCGCGGCCCGGGAAACGGGCCTCTCCGGACAGAAGGTCAGGGATCTCCTGGGCGCATTCCTCTTCACCGGGGCCGACGCGAACAAGTCGCTCACCGATATCTCCGGCGGTGAGCAGAGGCGCCTCTCACTGGCGATCCTGGTCGCTTCGGGAGCCAACGTTCTGCTGCTGGACGAGCCGACCAACCATCTCGACGTCGAGAGCCGCGAGGCCCTGGAGGACGCCCTGCTGGCCTTTCCCGGAGCCCTGATCCTGATCTCGCACGATCGTGCCCTGCTCGAAGCGGTCGGCAGCCGGACCCTGGTCTGCGAGGACGGCAGGCTCGAGAATCACCTCAAGGGATGGGCCGAGTACCAACGCGAGAGGGACGAGAAGGATGAAGCCGTGGCGGCGAAGAACGGTGGCCGGGACCGGCCGAAGAGTGCCAGCGCCGCGCGAGGGGGCTCACCGGGCAAGGAGCGGGCGAAGGCCGAGCGCAACGTGGCAGGCCTGGAGAAGAAGATCGAGCGGGCCGAAGCATCACTGGCTGCACTCGAAGACGAACTATCCGACCCGGGAAGATGGTCCACGCCCGAGAAGTCCGCGAAGGCCACCCGGCGCCACGAACGGGCGAAGCAGAAGGTGGCGGACCTCTACGAACTCTGGGAAGAGGCCGAGTCAGTCATCTGAGTTGCGGAGCAGGCGTCGCTTTACCGCTCCGATGCCTACCTCGGTGACCAGGATGGCGATTATCGCTCCGAAGATGGCTGCCAGGACCAGCACGATCACCTGCTTGGCTCCGTTCTCGTAGTCGTACTCGATGGTCGCCAGGGCCGGGCAGGTCTGCTTCGCCGGGCAACGCCACAGCCAGGAACCGCTGAAGAATCCGGCCGGTGCCGGTGCCGACTCCGTGGTGTTCACTTCCAGGCTCTCGGAAAGCTCGAGCTTGACGGTCGAGGGTCCGCGGGTCCCGCTGATCACGGGCAGCTGCATGTAGCAGGAGAGCAGGCCTCTTCTCGAGCTCGCGTCCGAGAGCGTGAACTCACCCCGGCCGGCCCGGTCGAGTTTGACCCGCTGGAATCCGTCGGCGTCCGAGTAGACCCTCATGAAGCCGCCGTCCCCAGCGCCGTCGCGCATCAGCGGCGGCGCGAAGACCCGGCCTGTCACCGTCTGCTCGCAGTCGTCCATGCTCAGGGTGAGCACGGCGATTCCGGTCGGCTGGAGGGCCCTCACGACCGGGGTCGTATCAGCAGGTGGCCGGTGTGTATTCAGGGTCAGCGCGGCGAGTGTGATCACCAGGAAAGAGAATCCGACTGTCAGCGCCAGCACCGCGCGGATCGCGCAGTAGCGGCCGAGCCCGGGCAGGAGTTCGCGCCGGCTCGGGAGCGGCGGCCGTCGCCAGAGCAGCGAAACCAGGCCCACGAGCAGCAGCGCTGCGAAGACGAATCCTGCGACCTCCAGAGCAGCCAGCAGAGCGTCGGAGAAGCTCAACCGTGTCTCCGTCCGTGTCTGTGCCAGGTTCGGCGTCGGAGGTCGGGTTTTTCAATGCTGCGGGACAAGGTCGCAAGGCACTCTATCCCTGCTCCAGGTCACGCCTGCCGCGCTTGCCGTAGGCTTTCGGCGTCCGAAGTCCTAACCGGGAGGCCCTTTCGATGTCCAAGACCCGTCTCGTTCCGCTGCTCTTCGCCCTTTTCGCAATGGCATTCGTCGCCGGCTGCGGAAGCGACGATTCGTCCAGCGATGAATCCGCCGACACGTCCACCACGGTGACCGCTGCCGACTGCACGCCAGAAAACCTCAGCACCTACGAAGACGGCGTGCTCACAGTCGGTACCGACAGCCCGGCCTACTCGCCCTACTTCGAAGACGACGATCCGACCAACGGCAAGGGCTTCGAGTCCGCTGTCGCTTATGCGATCGGCGACCAGCTCGGCTTCGATCGTTCTTCGGTCGAGTGGACCACGGTTCCGTTCAATGCTTCCTACGCCCCGGGCCCGAAGAAGTTCGACTTCGACGTGAACCAGATTTCGATCACTCCGGCCCGCGAGAAGGTCGTCGATTTCTCGATGCCGTACTACACGGCTTCTCAGGGGGTCCTTGTAGGCAAGGGCAGCGACCTCGAAGGAGTCACCAGTCTCGAGGACCTGAAGGACGCGACCATGGGTGTGCAGATCGGGACCACGAGCCTCGAGGCGGTGAATGACGAGATCGAGCCGACCAACGAGCCCAAGGTCTTCGACAATTCGAACGACGTCGTCGCGGCCCTGAAATCCGGCCAGGTTGACGCGATCGTCGTCGATCTGCCGCAGGCGATCTACCTGCGTGACGTCGAGGTTTCTGGATCCTCCGTGGTCGGACAGTTCGACGCCCCGGGTGGGGACCAGTGGGGCGCTCTGCTGTCCAAGGACTCGGATCTGACCGAATGCGTGAACTTCGCGCTCGAGTCCATGACCGAAGACGGCACCCTCGATGAGATCACCCGCCAGTGGATGAGCGACGCCGCGAGCGCCCCTGAACTCTCCTGACGACAGTGCCGGCCCGGCCATAGCCGGCCGGGCCGACACCCGTGCCCTGAAGAAGGGGGAGCGGCGGGCAGCACGTGAGCGGGCCAAGAAGGCCCGCTCGCGCCGCGGTCAGGCGATCGCGGTGGTTTCCTCGGTGGTCGTGCTCGGCGGCCTCGCCCTTCTCGTGCTCACCAGTCCCGGCTGGCCCGAAGTACAGGAGACATTCTTCTCGCCCGAGGCCTTCCGCAGTTCGTTCCCCGACATACTCAGTGCATTCTGGCTGGACGTGCGCATGTTCGTCGCCGTCGAGATAGTGGTCCTGATTCTCGGTCTTCTGATCGCGCTGGTCCGCACCAGCCGAAGCGCTGCGCTCTTCCCGATTCGACTTCTGGCAGCCGTGTACTGCGACCTGTTTCGTGGCATTCCGGTTCTCCTGCTCGTATACCTGTTCGGCTTCGGCATCCCCGCGCTGGGAACCGGCGGACTGCTCGCAGAGCCCATATTCCTCGCCTGTCTGGCGCTTTCACTGGCCTACAGCGCCTACGTGGCCGAGGTCTACCGGGCAGGGATCGCTTCGGTTCACCGGACCCAGACCGACTCCGCTCTCGCTGTCGGGCTGACCCAGCTCCAGGCGCTGAGGCACGTCGTGCTGCCGCAGGCGGTGCGGCGAGTGCGGCCGCCCCTGCTGAACGACTTCATCTCGCTCCAGAAAGACGTGGCGCTGGTCTCGGTTCTCGGGATACTCGAGGCCTTCCGCGTCGCACAGATCGAGACGGCGGCCAGCTTCAACTACACACCGCTGATTGCTGCCGCGATGCTCTACCTCGCGGTGACCATCCCCATGGCCCGCATCCTCGACCACATCACCAGACGGGGTGAGCTGGCCCGATGAGCACACCGGTCCTTCGCATGGAAGAAGTCACCAAGTCCTTCGGCGACCGGCTGGTGCTCGACGGCATCGACCTCTCGATCGCCGAACACGAGGCGGTGGCGCTGATCGGCGCCTCGGGTTCGGGCAAGTCGACCCTGCTTCGATGCATCGACCTGCTGGAGGAGATCGACGACGGAGACGTCTACCTGGATGGAGATGTGATCACCGATCCGTCCGTGAACCCGGTGGCGATCCGCCGGCGACTCGGCTTCGTCTTTCAGGCCTTCAACCTCTTCCCCCACATGTCGGTGATCGACAACGTCACCCTCGGCGCGGTCCGCAGCGGCACGATGGACAAGCGGGAGGCGGTCGATCGCGGTCGTGAGCTACTCGGGCGCTTCGGTCTTGGCGAACGTGAGGGAGATCGTCCGGACCAGCTCTCCGGCGGTCAGCAGCAGCGGGTGGCGCTGGTCCGCGCTTTCGCCTCCCGGCCGCGCGCACTGCTTCTGGACGAGGTGACCAGCGCGCTCGACCCGGAACTGGTCGGTGACGTGCTCGAAGCGGTGCGGGAAATGAAGGACGAAGGGATGACCATGATCATCGCCACCCACGAGATGAGTTTCGCCAGGGAGGTGGCCGACACCGTGGCCTTCCTTCACGAAGGCCGGATCGTCGAGTCGGGCAGCCCGGACCGGATCATGGATTCGCCCGAGCGACCGGAGACCCGTCGCTTCCTGCGCCGCCTGCTCGCCGCCGGCCGGATCTGAGCACGATCGCTGACGGGGGCCCGGCCGCGGCGGACCGTTTCAACGCAGCAGGTCAGGCTTGAGGGTCGCGCTTTCGTGGGCTGCGTCGGGCGCGGTCGGGTCGATGAAGTAGACCGCGGTATCGCCCATGCGGTCATGAAAACCGCGCCGGTCGATTCGGATCAGGACACCGATGAAGCCGATTCCCAGGGCGGCAGCGCTGAGCCAGAACCCAAGCAGCCTTCGCCGTGAGGCCCGGGAGCCAATTCGGTTGTCGCCGTCCTTCTCGATCCGGATGTCGAGGAAGCGCATGCCGGGGGTCTGGCCGGACAGCGCCCAGAAGACGTAGAGGTAGAGCGAACTCAGGAGGAACCAGAAGACGGCGCCGACCGCGAACACCGACGGGTTGAAGTCGCCGCTGGTGATCCCGAGGGCGTTGCTGATCGCGCTGATCAACGCCCCGAGCAGGATCAGCGAGAAGTTGATGATCAGCGCGTCGATTCCGAGCGCCAGCACACGGGTGAAGAAGCCCACACGGTCGGTCGCCTCTGTGCGTCCGGGGCGTAGAAGGATCCGCCGCGCCACCCGCTCGCCGATGAAGTCGAGGATCCTCGTCACCTTGGACACCTGGTAGCCGAGGTCTCCGATCAACCCGATTCCCTGCGCGGTGATCGCGCTGCGCACCTCCGGAGACTCGGCGATTCTCTCGATAAGCGCCTGAGTCTGCGGACCGTCAAGCACGTGCTGCCAGACCCGGTCAGCCATCTCGCTGTCAAGGGCTTCGATGATCGCCTTCTCGACCGATTCGCTGGCGAGGGCTTCGGACACCGCCTGCTCGATCAGCGGTCCGTTGATGACGCGGGCGATGGCGTTCTCGGTCGCTTCGCTCTCGATCGAGCGCACGATGGCTTCTTCGACCGCCGACTCGATCGCTTCATCGAGGCCGGAGATGCCGGCGAAGCGCTGGGCTCCGCGGCTTCCGGTCGAGAAGAGACGGCCTGCCAGAGTTCGGTCCTTCGGACCACCATTGGAGTGGTCGTCGGTTTCCACGGCACGGTCGGCTCCGCCCGTGTCGGCTTCGTAGCCGGGTTCCGGTTCGGCAGGAATCTGTGGGTCCGACTCCGTATCCATCGGCCAAGCCTACCCCCGGAAGTGCCGCGCTGCCCGGGTCATACCTCAGTCGGGCGAGCGGAAGAGCTCGGCCCGGGCCAGTGCCAGCTCCGCAGTCTTCCGGTCCAGTCCGGTCTCGACCAGGTCCGAACCGGCGGCGATGCGCTTGATCAGTGCTTCTTCAACGGTCGAAAGATCGACCCCGGGCATTTCGTCCTCGACCGTCCCGACCGTGGACGGGTTCCACTCGAGGCCGAGTGCCGCATACACAGGGTCGAGCACCTGTCGGATCAGTTCGGCGTCACGCACGGCGATAACGAACCCGACATGGGCCGCCCCCCGGATCATTCGCTGGCCGATGCCGACGAGCTTGGTCCGGCCGCCGCTGTTGACACTGAAGGCGCCGGGGCAGTACTCGCCTTCGACCTCACCCACCCTTGCGTCCAGGCCGAGGTTGCTCAGGGCGTCCCGGGCGATGCCTGCCGCGTACTCGAAGCGTTCGTTGGTCCGCCTTGCGGGCGTCGGGTCGGCAAAGGTCATGGTCATGCTCAACGTGCCCTCGGAGTAGGCCGCCGCCCGGCCACCCGCGATGCGCTCCATGGCTTCGAAGCCCTGCCCCCGGGCAGCGAGCACGGCCTCCCCGTAGCCGGGCGACGTCGTATCGCGGCGGCCGAAGGCGACCACCCGACCGGTCCGGCTGAGTCTCAATGTGGCCGGTCGCTCGCCGGCAGCCACCTGGTCCAGCAGGACCCTCGACAGTGCCGGCCCCATTGCCGCTGCTTCAGGGAATGCGTCTCGCAGGACCTCGAACCCGGACTGCATGTTTTTCATGGCTTTGATATTAGTATTTGCTCACAGTTACTGATTAACCCTCTTTTCCCCCTCATTCTCCCCTCTTTCCTGACCTATGTTCAATGCGAAGAAATCCGCAGCGCTTCTAGTCGTGCTGGCAGCCGTCCTGGTGGCCGGAAACCTGTTCGTCTCCGAAATCGGAGATCGGGCGGCGGTGGGAACCGGCCAGGCAGCCTCTGTCACGGTGGACCTGAAGGGCGATCCCGCGGCTCTTGTATTTGATTTCCACGGGCGTCTGCAGCAGCACCGTATCGACCGCGCGGCCGCCGTCCTCGAGCGCGAAGAGGCACGGATCGAAGCGCGCCGAGAGCGCCTTCGCGAGCTCGAGCCGTTCATGGATCTGCCCTCCGGGGTCTCCAGGGCGACGCTGGAGTCGATTGCCTCATGCGAATCCGGTGGCGATCCGACCATCGTGTCCTCGAGTGGCCTCTATCACGGCAAGTACCAGTTCAGCCCGGCAACCTGGGCAGCGGTCGGAGGCAGCGGCCTGCCTTCCGAGGCGCCTGAAGTCGAGCAGGACTATCGCGCAGCGCTTCTCTACGTTCAGTCCGGGCCCGGCCAGTGGCCGGTCTGCGGCTCCTGAGCAACCTGCCCTCCGGGCGCTGAACCACAAGGCAACCAGTGCCTCGGCGCTTGCGCGGCGGTCGGCAAAACTGCAAGGATGGTCCGGACTTGATCCTGGGGGCCATTGAGATATCCAAGCGCGCGACGCGGCTCAGGGTGGCCGAGGTCGGACCTCGCGACTCGAGACGGCTGCTGGAGCGGAGCAGCCTGGTCTCGGCCGAGTTGAGCAATTGCGACCGCCTGAGCGCCCTGCTGATGGCCGAAATCGAGGCAGCAAGGGATGCGGGGGCTGATGAAGTCGAGGTTGTCGCGACCCGGTCCCTGCGGGGGACCCGCCTGCTTCGCCTGCTCGAGCGGGTGTCCCGGGCCAGTGGCGCCGGCGGCATCCTGCTGCCGGATCCCGAGCAGAGGCTGGCTTCAACCTTTCTGGCCACCACGGTTCCGCATGCCGAAGAACTCGAGGGGAAGATCGCGGTCGCGAGGGTGGGGGAGTCCACGACCGGAATCGCCGTCGGCGTCCCCGGCGAGCGGCCCGGCTGGGTCGGCTCGCGCCCGATCGGCTGTTCGACGCTCACGGAGAGGGCACGTTTCTCGGATCCGCCGCGGCCCAATCAGATCGAGGCAGCGGTGACCGCCGCAGTGAAGAAGCTCGAGACCCTGACGCCGCCCGCTGCCGATCGCCTTTTCGTATCGACTCCGCTGGCAGCTGCGCTCGAACGGATCTGCGGCCCGCGGATCGACCCCGTCTCGGCCCGCCGTGGCCTCGGCTCGATTCTCGGCCAGACCGGTGACGACATCGCCGCCTGGTTCGGCACTGAATCGGGCCAGGGCAGGCTTCTTCCCGCGACAATCGTCTGCTGTCTCGGGCTGGCGGAAGTATTCGGCGTTCCGGTTGAGCCCCGTGACGGCGACCCGGTCGCGGGGCGCTTCTGGCTCGCGCAGACGATCCCGACAGCCGCCACTTCGGGGCGGGAAACCTGATGGCGCAAGGCCCGGACGGCAAGGATCCGGACCGCTCATCCCGGGAGGGGATCGCATCGGTCAAAGTCAAGGCGCCGACCCGCGGCAATCGCAAGCTGGAAAAGTTTCTCGACGCGGTCAACCGGGACGATCAGGTCAGGGCCTGGTGGTACATGGCCCAGACTCACGCCGAGCGCCTCGGCATGTCGGACCACTCCTGGGTCCACATGCAGATCGTTCTGAACATCGCGCTCAGGTTGAGCCGCCTGCTGACCAAGGGCGGAGTGAAGCCGGCGATGGTCACCGACCACGGGATGTCCGTCAAGGACGCCGAGGTGGTTGTCGCGGCGGGAGCGCTGCTCCACGACGTCGGCATGTCGATCCACCGTGCCGACCATGAGGCCTACAGCCTTTTCCTCGCCCGCGAGGCACTCGAGCGCCTGCTCGAAGACATCTATCCCGAGCCGGAGCGCTCGATCGTTATCGCCGAGGCCCTCCACGCGATCATCGGCCACCGCCGCCGAGGCCAGCCATATACGGTCGAGGCCGGCATCGTCCGGGTGGCCGACGCGCTCGACATGGCGGAAGGCCGGACCCGGATTCCACTCGAAGCCGGCCAGGAGGGCATCCACTCGATATCCGCCGCCGCGATCGACGAGGTCCGGATCTCCGCCGGCGAGACGCGCCCGGTGCGGATCGAGATCGAACTGAACAACTCGGCCGGAATCTTCCAGGTCGACGATCTGCTCGCGACCAAGATCCGCGACACCCCGCTCGCCGAGCAGGTAGAGGTGGTCGCCGAGGTCAGCGGAGAATCGGAGAAGCGCCTGCTGACCGGATTCCGGCTGCCCGGGTGAGCCCGGACGGCGAAGAGCCGCGCTCCACGGGCGTCGTCCTGTTGCCCGGTCACGAGCAGCACGAAACCGGTCGCCACCCCGAGAACGCCGAACGCATCGATGCGGTCATCGATCACCTTCGGACCGGGCCGGACCGACAGAACCTTCGTTTCCTGGAGGCGAGGCGGGCCGGGGAGGAGGACGTCGCCCGGGTCCATACTCAGGCACACATCGACCTGGTCCGTGATCACTCGATCGCCGGGCCGTCATGGATCGACGGCGACACCGTTGTCAGTACCGGAACCTACGAAGTTTCAATGCGCGCCGCGGGGGCCGCGCTGGTCGCGGTCGACCAGGTCTGCGGCGGCGGCGATCCGGGCGCCGGAGGCGCTCCAGACAGCCTTTTCGCCCTGATTCGCCCTCCTGGCCATCACGCCACGGCCGACCGCGCGATGGGATTCTGCATGTTCAACCACGCCGCTGTGGCGGCACGCTATGCGCAGGAGGTGCTCGGTATCGAAAGGGTGGCCATCCTCGACTGGGACGTGCACCACGGCAACGGCACCCAGGACATCTTCGAATCCGACGCCTCGGTGCTGTTCGTTTCTCTCCACCAGTGGCCGTTGTATCCGGGTTCCGGCTGGCTGGAGGAGGTTGGTACAGGTCAAGGGAAGGGGTTCACCGTCAATCTGCCGATGCCTCCCGGCTCGGGTGACGCCGAGCATGTCGAGGCCTTCGACCGCGTCGTACTGCCGGTCATGGCCGAGTTCGACCCGGGTCTCGTAATCGTCTCGGCAGGTCAGGACGGCCACGTGGCCGATCCCCTGTCGAGCCAGTCGCTGACCGTGGCCGGCTACAACGAACTGGCCGCCAGGACCGCGACCTTCGCGTCAGACCTCGGCGTCGGCCTCGTCGCCGTTCACGAGGGTGGCTACAACCCGGAGACCCTGCCGACCATCGACCACTCGATCCTCGCCGGTTTCGCAGGCCTGCCGGGCGTACTGTCAGATCCCTGGGCCGGAGACGCCGCCTCCGGGGCCGGTGTTTCCAGCCAGGAAGGGTGGGCCGAGAGGCTCAGTCACATAGAAGAAGTTCAGCGGGCCCGGTGGCCCGGCGCAATCAGGAGTTGAAACGGTCGAGATCGTGGCGACGCCGTTCCTTCTTGGCGTCGAGCCGCCCCTGGATCAGGGACATGACGATCACGAAGGCTGCGAAGAAGGCGATCACACCGAAGCAGAAGAAGGTGATGAACTTGTCATCCACCCGGCCTGCAAGACCGACTCCGTCGGCTGCCATCGCTGCAGGAGCCAGCACGAGCATGGTGAATGCGGTGAGGGCGGACAGAACTGCGGCGGCTGCGAGGCGTACTTTGATCACGACCTGAAATCTAGCGCAACCCGCTGGCGGACGGTCGGGCATCGCGGATCGGGTCGCAGGCCGTCCGGGCGCCGTCTGTGAACCTGATGTGAAAATCACAGGCGGATCTGCCATTTCCCGCACGGATACCCCTACACTTGTGCCAATGAACCAAGCACGGTCTACGTTGCGGGTCGCGGTCATCGACAACGACTCCGGCTTCATCCGGGTGCTCACCAACCGGATGGACTCGGCCGGCTGGCAGCACCGGGTCCTGGCGTCGGCGGTTCCTCCCCAGGAACTGGTCGCGATGAAGGTCAACGCCGTCCTCGTGGACATCAGCGTCATGGCTGAGGAGGGCTGGGCTTACCTCGAGCGTATCTGTGGACTGCTGCCAGACCTCGGGGTGATCGTCTGCACCAGCGACGGCACCGTCTCCCAGCGGGTCCGTGGCCTGCGGATGGGCGCCGATGACTGGATCAACAAGCCCTGCCACCCGGAGGAGGCGATAGCAAGGATCGAAGCCGTCGCCCGGCGCCGGCGCCGAGTCCGTAACGACTCCCAGAAGGGTCCGCTGGTGGTGGGCGAGATCGAGATCCGGGTGGATCAGTACCAGGCGATGATCGGCGGCGAGAGCCTCGACCTGACCCGCCGCGAGTTCGAACTGCTCCAGTTGCTGGCCGAGAACGAAGGCAGCGTGCTCGAGCGCGAGCAGATCTACCAGAGGGTCTGGGGCTACGCCATGGCTCATGGCGACCGCTCGGTAGACGTCTTCATCCGCAAGCTCCGGCACAAGCTGGAGAGGCGCTCCCCTGGTTTCGGCTACATACATACGCACTTCGGCGTCGGATACCGCTTTGCGGCGGAGGCGTCGATTCCGGAGCCGGCGGCTCCGGACAAGGAAGGCTCCGACCGCACGGCCCCTCAGGGCGCGAATACGCTCTCCGCCCCGGTCTAGAGCCATTTCCTGGTTGTGTGAACGCCCCCTTGCCGGGCGTTACACCTCTACTCCGAGATCTTCACAACTCTTTTACATCTCTGACACAGACGCGTAACAACTGCCCCACCCGGCGCTGCGACGCTTGCCACCGTCCAGCAATTCAATTGGCTGCCACAAAGGCGGCCTTCAGGGCCAAGAGCCCCGAAGAGAATCCGAAAAAGGAGACCGTGTGTCCAGTTCCAAGTCCAAATTTCTAGCCGTGCTCGCCGCGGCCGGCGTACTCGCCTTCGGCGTCGCCGCCTGTGGCAGCGACGATGACGGTGATTCCGGATCGGGTAGCGGGGGTGGCCTCTCAGGCAACATCCGCATCGACGGTTCGAGCACGGTCGCTCCGCTGACCGAAGCGATTGCCGAGGGCTTCCAGTCGGAAAACCCTGATGTCCGCGTTACGGTCGGCACCTCTGGCACGGGTGGTGGCTTCGAGAAGTTCTGTGTCGGCGAGACCGATGCCAACGACGCCTCGGACGCGATCGACGAAGAGCAGGAAAAGATGTGCGCCGACAATGGCGTCGAGTGGGAAGAAGTACAGGTCGCAAATGACGCCCTCTCGGTCGTCGTCAACCCGCAGAACCCGGTGCAGTGCCTGACTGTCGACCAGCTTGCGCAGGTCTGGGAGTCCGGCTCCAAGGTCAGCAACTGGAACCAGATCGACGGTCTCGAGCCGGCTTTCGACGCCGACGCGACTCTGTTCGGGCCCGGTACCGACTCCGGAACGTTCGCCTACTTCACTGAAGCCGTAAACGGCGAAGAAGGCAACCAGCGCACCGACTACAACAACGTCGGCGAAGACGACAACCAGACCGTGACCGGGGTTACCGGCGCCGAGGGCGGCATGGGCTACTTCGGATTCTCCTTTCTCCAGGAGAACGCCGACTCGATCAAGGGTCTCGAGATCGACAATGGCAAAGGCTGCGTTCCGCCGTCCGCCGAGACGGTTCAGGACGGCACCTACAAGCCGCTGGCCCGTGAGCTCTACATCTACCCGTCGGCTGAAGCGCTCGCCAAGCCGGAGTTTGACGCTTTCATGGAGTACTACCTCCAGAACGTCAACGCGGTGGCCGAGCAGGTCGGTTTCATCGGACTCACCGATGAGCAGCTGGCGGCCAACGAGGAGAAGCTCCAGGGCCTGATCGAGGCTGCGGGCAACTAGGCGAACGGCCGGATACCGGCTTCGAACGCCTGACTGATACAACGCTGATCCATGGAAGCACGGGACACAATCGGGGCCTTCGGGGGCGAGGGGGCGGCGCGGCCGCTCCCCTCCCTCGAGGCCCCGTCGCCCCGCTACGGCGAGAAGCTGATCAAGGGCCTGCTCGGGGCCTGCGCATTCCTGTCCGTATTGACGACCACGGCAATCGTCGTATCGCTTCTGATCCCTACTTTCGATTTCTTCACCAAGGACAACATCGGCATCGGCGAGTTCCTGTTCGGGACGAGCTGGGCCCCAACGTTCCAGCCGGCATCGTTCGGTGTGCTGCCGATTCTGGTCGGGACCATCAGTGTCAGCCTCTGGGGAATGCTTTTCGCAGTTCCGATCGGTCTCGCTTCGGCCATCTGGCTGAGCGAGTTCGCTTCGCCGAGGCAGCGCAAGATCGTCAAGCCGGTGCTGGAGGTACTGGCCGGGATCCCCACGGTGGCGATCGGCATATTCGGGCTCGTTTTCCTCAGCCCGCTGATCGAAGACGTCTTCCCCTTCATGGTCAACGTGCCGCCCTTCAGCGCCGGTGTAGCGGGCATCGCGATCGGCCTGATGATCGTGCCGATCATCGCCTCCATCTCCGATGACGCGATGCGCTCGGTTCCGTACGGGCTCCGCGAGGCTGCCTACGGACTCGGAGCAACCAAGATGAAGGTCGCGACGCGGGTCATCTTTCCGGCGGCCATCTCAGGCATCATCGCGTCGCTGGTTCTCGCCGGATCACGTGCGGTCGGTGAGACCATGGTCGTGCTTCTGGTAGCCGGCGCCTCGCCCAACCTGACCTTCGATCCGGGTTCCTCGGTGCTCACGATGACGGCGTTCATCGGGCAGACGGCGACCGGGGATATATCGACCGGTTCAATCACCTACGACACGATCTTCGCGGTCGGCACGGTCCTCTTCCTCGTGACCCTGGCCCTCAATCTCTTCGCGATACGGATGGTGCGCAAGTACCGGGAGGTCTACGAATGACGGCCTTCGACAAAGGCTCGCCGGGAACAGAGCGGTCCAAGCTCGCCAACGCCGGCGCACGCGCGGTGACTCTCGATCAACTCAGCAAGCAGCCGAAGGCGGACGTCTGGAAGGGCAACATCTTCCTCGCTGTCCTTCTGCTGGCGCTGTCGATCGCCCTCGCCGGCCTGGCGGCGATCATCCTGCAGGCGGCGATCGAAGGAGCGCCCGCCTTCAGCACCAAGCTTTTCACCAACGGGCCTTCGACGATCAATCCCGAGGAAGCGGGCTTCCGCCCTGCTCTGATCGGAACGCTTTACCTGATTCTCGGGGTGATCTTCCTGGTCGTGCCACTCGGTGTGGCGGCCGCGGTCTATCTCGAGGAATACGCGGACGGCGAGCGGTGGTGGAACCGCACGGTCGAGCTGAACGTCCAGAATCTCGCCGGAGTCCCCTCGATCATCTACGGCATCCTCGGGCTCGCTTTCATCGTCCGCGGCCCGCTCGACCTCGGCTTCATCCTCGCGGCCGGTTCGATGACCCTCGCCCTGCTCGTCCTGCCGACCGTGATCCTCGCGTCGCGTGAAGCGATCCGCGCTGTCCCGCCGTCCATCCGGGAGGGTTCCCTGGCCCTCGGGGCGACCCAGTGGCAGACGATCCGCCGACAGGTCCTGCCGGCCGCGATTCCAGGAGTAGTGACCGGGGTGATCCTGGCGATCTCGCGCGCGATCGGAGAGACCGCTCCGCTGCTGCTGGTCGGGGCTGCCACCTTCGTCACTTTCAACCCGACCTTCCTCGGGGACAACGGCTACTCGGCGCTGCCGGTCCTGATCTTCAACTACGCCTCCCGCCCGCAGGAGGAGTTCCGGATTCTGGCTGCCGCAGGCGTGATCGTGATGCTGATCGCGCTGCTGGCGATGAACTCCTTTGCGATATGGCTGCGCAACAGATACGAGCAACAGTGGTAGGAGGCCCCGAATTGAGTAATGATCCGACACAGCGGCTCGGCATCTCCGGGCGATCAAGCAAGGAAGGTCCATTGGGAACCGAAGGCCCGAATGACGACAGGGGACTCACCCACCAGATCTCGGTGAGTCAGGAACCGGCAACCGCCGGCGGCGACATCTGGAAGAAGGACAAGGTTTTCGAAGTCAAGGACGTCACCGTCTCTTATTCGAAGAAGCCGGCGGTCAAGGACGTCACGATGGACATCTTCCAGAACGAGGTGACGGCGCTCATCGGCCCCTCGGGTTGCGGCAAGAGCACCCTGATCCGCTGTCTTAACCGGATGAACGACCTCGTTTCGAGCGCTTCGGTAGACGGCGAGATCCTCTACCACGGGCAGGACCTGTACGGACCCAAGGTCGACCCGGTTCAGGTCAGGAAGATGATCGGCATGGTCTTCCAGAAGCCCAACCCTTTCCCGAAGTCGGTCTACGACAACATCGCATTCGGCCCCCGGGTCCTCGGGATGGACGACATCGACAACCGGGTCGAGAAGGCGCTTCGGGGTGCCGCACTCTGGGACGAAGTCAAAGACAGGCTTGACGACAACGCCTACGGAATGTCAGGCGGCCAGCAGCAGAGATTATGCATCGCCCGGACGATGGCGGTCGAACCGGAGGTCATCCTCATGGACGAACCGTGCTCGGCCCTCGACCCGATCTCGACCGGAAAGATCGAGGACCTGATGGCTGAGCTCAAGGAGGAGTTCTCGATCGTGATCGTCACCCACAACATGCAGCAGGCGGCGCGGGTCTCGGACAAGACCGCCTTCCTGATCGTCGAGCTGGACGCTGACGAAGATGATCGCTGGGGGCAACTCGTGGAATACGACGAGACCGGAAAGATCTTCACCAATCCGCAGGACTCGAGGACAGAGGACTACGTAACCGGGAAGGTCGGCTGACAATGGCTCAGATCAAAGACAGCCACCGGATACGCGTTGGATACCAGGACGAGCTCGCCCGTCTTCAGGAGCAGGCGCTGGAGGGCTTCGACATGGTCGTGCTGGCCCTCGACAGGACGCTTGAAGCGGTCGCCAACCAGGACATCGAACTGGCCCAGCTGGTCATGGAGAACGACGACCAGTTGGACGGGCGCTACCTCGAGGTCCATCAGGGCCTGATCACCCTGCTGGCCACCCAGTCGCCGGTGGCCACCGACCTGAGGTTGATCGCCGCCCTGCTCCATGTGATCAAGAACATCGAGCGTATGGGCGACCAGTGCGTGAACATCGCCAAGTTGATCCCGCTGACCGGGCATGAGCCGCCGGTGGACGACCGGATGATCCAGCGCATCGTCGCGATGGGCAAGCAGGTCCGGATCGAGGTCGTACAGGCCAGGCGGGCCTTCATCGATCGTGACGTGGCGATGGCACGCAACCTGGTCACGCTCGACGACGAGGTCGACCAGCAGAACCGTGAGTGCTTCGCGCTGGCGATCGAGATCGGCGACGAGCCCGACCGGCGCGAATGGGCGATGACCATGCTGCTCGCGGCGCGGGCGCTGGAGCGGATCGGTGACAACGCGGTTGACGTCGGCGAACAGGTCGCCTTCGTGGTCACCGGGCTGTTCCGTGAGTTCGAGGACGCTTCGCACCCGGAAGCTCCTTAGCCCCATCCGGGCCTTGTGCGAGTATCGGGGCTGAGGCTCTGATGATCTGCGCAGCGATCGACATCGGCTCGAACACAACCCGGATACTCGTCGCGGAGCCGCAGGATGGCCAGTTGACAAAGGTCATGGAGCAGCGGGCCTATACCCGCATCGGAAAGGCCAGGGACGGCAAGGGCCGGATCTCCCGCGAAAAGATCGAGGAGGTCGCGGAGGTCGTCGAGACGCAGGTGAAGCTGGCCCGCGAGGTCGGCGCCGAATCCTTCCGGGCGGTCGCCACGGCGGCGATCCGGGATTCGAAGAACGGCAAGAAAGTCGCTGAGGCGATATCGCAGCGGGCCGGGATACCGGTCGAGATCGTCAGCGAGCACGAGGAGGGCCGTCTGGCTTTCATCGGTGCGACCAAAGCGCTGGGTCACCCGACCGGCGGCCGGATCGCCGTGGTCGACGTAGGCGGCGGCTCGACCGAAATCACGATCGGCACGATCGCCGACGGGGTGGAGGAGGTCAGGTCGTGGCCGATCGGCTCGGGCCTCCTGGCGGACGAGTTGATCACCGGCGACCCACCGTCCGCTTCCGAGATCCGCAAGGTGCGCGACCGGATCGAGGACGTCTTCGAAGGGGTCGAGATCGAGCAGCCCGAGCAGGTGGTCGCGGTCGGCGGAAGCTCCACCTCTCTGCGCCGGCTGACCGGTGTGGTGCTCGAATACGAAACCCTGGAGCGCGCGATCCGGGTGCTCTGCGGCGACGACAGCAACGAAGTGGCGCGGCAGTACGAACTCGATCCGGTCCGGGTCAGGATCCTGCCGACCGGTGTCCTGGTCCTGGAGAAGGTCTCCGAAATGCTGGCACAGCCGCTCCAGATCGGCAAGGGTGGCATCCGTGAGGGCATCGTGCTCGACATGCTCAACGGGCAGGTTGATTCCACCGCCCCGGCCATGGTCGGCTGAGTCCGCTCAGGCAATAGGCTGCCTGCGGTGAGCGCAGCGAAGTCGACGGCCGACAAAGAAGAAGAGGAGCATTTTCGAGAAGCTGCGGCGATCGTGCTCGGCCAGCGCGTCGACCAGATGGCGGAAGTGAGCCGCGGCCTGCTCGACGTCACCGACACCGACCCTGCCGAAGCGATGTGGCTGGCCTCGAGGAGGCTCAGGGCAGCCCTGGAGCTGTTCAAGCCGGTCCTGTCCAAGGCCCAGTTCTCCGGCACCCGGGACGAAGTCAGGCAGTTGATACGAAGCGTCGGCCGCCGCCGGGACGTAGATTCGATGATCGCCGCGTTCGAGTCGATCGCGGCCGAGATGGATGAAGGCGGCGAGTACGGCCTCGCCCGTCTGGTCGATTCGCTGCGCGGCGAGCAGGCAGACTGCAACCGGACGCTTGCGTCGCTGACCAACGGGCGAAGGCTCCAGGCTCTCCGGGTGAGGGTTGAGGACCTGACCGGCAGCAACTTCGACCGCAGCGAGATCAGCGAGGCTACGGAGTTCCGGACTCCCGAGCAGATACCCGGGAGCGCGAGGCGTCTGGTGGCTCGCAGGCTCAAGCGACTGCGCTCCTCGGTTCCCGAAGCCCTCGAGCCCGACGCGGTCCGGGAGCAGCAGCGAATGCGGGTTTCGGCAGAGAGGCTGCGCTACTCGCTCGAACTGACCTCGGAGGCATTGGGCACCCAGGCCCACACGGCGCGCCGTGCGGCGCGAGGGCTCCAGGAGGTCCTCGGCGAAATGCGCGACTGCGACCTCGCCCTGCCCGCCGCCCGCGACCAGGTCCGCGTATTCGAAGACGAAGACGTCAAGGCGATCATCGAGCGGTCCCGCGGCAGCCGGGATCTCGACCCGCTGCTGGTCCAGGCCGCGCCGAACCGGATGCTCTACCGCGGCCCCCACCTGGCCGCCGTGCACCTTCAGGCCCGTCGCCGAATGCTTTTCGACCAGTTCCGCCGGCTATGGCACGAGCAGTCCAGGCAGGGTGTCTGGGTCGCGCTCGAGAGCTCACTCGGAGAGTGACGGTAAGAACTCTCCGCCCTTGAACGGCTAGGATGCCACCCTTGTACGAACTCGACGACCCTTCACTCTTCTTCAACCGCGAGCTTTCGTGGCTGGACTTCAACGAGCGAGTGCTCGAACTCGCCGAAGACGAGTCGGTACCGCTGCTGGAGAGGGTCAAGTTCTGCGCGATCTACGGCTCCAACCTGGACGAGTTCTTCATGGTCCGGGTCGCCGGCCTCTGGGATCAGAACGACGCCGGAATCGACGCCCGGGGCCCTGACGGACTCTCGCCCTCCGAGCAGATCAAGGCGATCCGCTCCCGCTCGATGGAGCTCGACCGTCGGCTGCATTCCTGCTTCGCCGGCGTGCTGGAGCCGCTCATGGAGCAGGAGGGCATACGGATCTCCAAGCTCGAGTGGCTCTCCGCTGAGGAGAGGGCCGAGGTCAACCGGATCTTCGAACGCCAGATCCTGCCGGCCCTGACGCCGCTGGTGATCGGCCTCGGAAGGCCGTTTCCATACATCTCAAACCTTTCTCTCTCCCTGGCCGTCCTGCTTCGGGACCCCGAGACTTCGACCCGGGTCATGGCCCGGATCAAGGTTCCGACCGAGCTGCTCGGTCGCTTCATCGAGGTCGGTCAGGACGATGACCGGATCCTGGTGCCGCTCGAAGAAGTGATCGCCGGCAACCTGGCCCTGCTCTTCCCGGGGGTCGAGGTACTCGACCACGGAGCCTTCCGGGTCACCAGGGACGCCGACTTCACGATCAGCGACGAAGCCGACGACCTGCTCGAAGCGGTCCAGAACGAGCTGAGGCGCCGCAAGTTCGGCGAGGTCGTGCGCCTCGAGGTCTCGGAGAACATGATCGACGAGCTCCGGGATTCGCTGATCGAGGTTCTCAAGCTCCAGGACGATGAGGTCTTCATCAGCGCGGGGCTGCTCGGCATGGCGGACCTCTGGGACGTCGTCAAGCTGCCCGGCTACTCCAAGCTGCGCGACGAGAAGTGGAACCCGGTCACCCAGCCGAGGCTTCAGGGCGACGAAGACGGCGGCTCGATCGACATGTTCGCCGCGATCCGGCAGGGCGACATCATGGTCCACCACCCCTACGACTCCTTCACGACTTCGGTCGAGCGTTTCATCGCCCAGGCGGTCAGCGACCCCGACGTGCTGGCGATCAAGCAGACGGTCTACCGGACCAGCGACGATTCGCCGATGGTCGGCTCGTTGATCCGGGCTTCCGAGCGCGGCAAGCAGGTCGTGTGCATGCTCGAGCTGAAGGCCCGCTTCGACGAGCAGGCCAACATCGAGTGGGCCAAGCGCCTCGAAGAAGTCGGCGTACACGTGGTCTACGGAATCCCCGGCCTGAAGACCCACATCAAGGCACTGCTCGTGGTCCGTCGGGAGGGCGACCGCGTACGCAACTACGTCCACATCGGGACCGGCAACTACCACTCGACGACGGCCCGCCTCTATACGGACCTGGGCATGTTCACTGCCAACGAGCAGATCGGTGCCGACGTATCCGACCTGTTCAACGTGCTGACCGGCTACGCCCGGCCCGACGCCTACCGCCGGGTGCTCGTTTCCCCGGACACCATGCGCCCGGGCATCCTCGAGCAGATCGAGAAGACCGTCGAAGCGCATCGGGAGGGCCAGAAGAGCAAGATCTCCCTGAAGCTGAACTCCCTGGTCGACGACAAGTGCATCAAGGCGCTTTATGGAGCCTCACAGGCCGGAGTCGAGATCGAGATCAACGTGCGCGGGATCTGCTGCCTCAGGCCCGGGGTGCCCGGCATCTCGGAGAACATCCGCGTGGTGTCCGTGGTCGGCCGCTTCCTCGAGCACTCCCGGATCTACGCCTTCCGCCGCGGAGACGAGAGCACGGTGCTGATCGGCTCGGCCGACCTGATGCCGCGAAACCTCGACAGCCGGGTCGAACTCGTAACCCCGCTGCTCGACGAAACCGCTCGCGACCAGGCCCTCGACGTTCTCGAGCGCTGCTTCGCCGACAACATGAACTCCTGGGTTCTCGACAGCTCGGGAACCTGGTCGCGACTGCGGCCGGAGGGCGGCGAGCAGCGCGACGTGCAGAAGGAGCTGCGCGAGCGCCACGACGCGCTGGAGGCGACGACCGCCCCTCAGCTGGCGGGCTGAGGCCCGCTTTGCGGCTCCCCTTTCTTCACCGGGACCGTGGTTTCTTCGACCTCTTCAACGAGGCGGGGCAGAACACCCTCAGATCGGCCCGGCTGCTCGAAGAGATGATGGCCGCATGGCCCGACGACTCCGGCCTCAACCGGGAGATCCTGATCACCGAGCAGGAAGGCGACCGGATAACCCACGACATCATCCGCAAGCTCAACTCGAGCTCTTTCACACCGATCGACCGCGACGAGATCTACGGTCTCGCGACCAAGCTCGACGATGTCGTCGACTACATCGAAGAGGCGGCCGACTTTCTCGGTCTCTACCAGATCGAAGCGCCGATGATCCAGGCCTACGAACTGACATCGATCCTGGTCGGATGCTGCGAGCAGCTTGCCGAAGCACTCGCCAAGCTGCGCCGATTCGAAAACCTCGACTCGCACCTGATCGAAATCCACCGCCTCGAGAACGACGGCGACCGGGTATCGCGCGATGCCGTAGCCGCACTTTTCTCCAACGGGATCGATCCGATGGTCGTGATCCGCTGGAAAGACATCTTCGCCGTACTCGAGAAGGCGATCGACTCGACCGAGTCGACCGCGCACATCATCGAAGGCATCCTGATCCGCAACGGCTGAGCGGCCGGGTAGCATCCCTTTCCCGTGCAGGCCGCCAGAAACATCGCGATCATCGCCGTCCTGGCTCTCGGCGTCGCTTTCCTGCCCCGAGGCGGCGACATCGCATCGGCCGTCTTCACGCTGATCACGATGGCCTTCCTCGCCGCGATCACGCTGGCCGTCTACCGCGGCGCCCAGTCGAACCAGATGACCCTGCTCGCCCTGCCCGACTCACGCCGCTTCGTTCTCTACAGCGCCCTGGGGCTGATCGTGCTGCTGGTCGCCGGCGCCTCGCAGATGTTCGAGACCGGGCTCGGCACGCTTGCCTGGATCCTCCTGCTGGGCTCGGCCCTGGTCGGCATCTGGCTGGTCTGGTCGGAGGCGAAGAGCTTCTGAACTGGCGCCTGCTGGCCTGGAACCTCTTCCACGGCCGCGACTTTCCACCCGAGCCCAGACCGGGCGGCCTGTCCTGGAGGCTGCTCGGCAGGCCTGTGAGGGGGGAGGACTACGCGCTCGTCAACCGCGACCTGTTCTACGAATTCGCGGCGATCCTCTCGGCGTCGAAGTGGGATGCCGCCCTGCTCCAGGAGGTGCCTCCGCGCTGGGCTCCGCGGCTTGCCGAGGCGACCGGCTCCGAGTACAGGTCGAGTTTGACCTCGCGCAACTGGATGCGACCGCTGACCTGGCCGGCCGCCAGGTACCGCCCCCATCTGGCCGGCAGCTGGGAGGGGGGCTGCAACCTGACCCTGGTGCGCAAAGGAAGGCCCGGCGCCTCGATCGAGAGCCACGAGCGCGCCACCCTCCGGCACTGGCCGGAGCGCCGCGTGGTCTCGATGGTCAGGACCACCTCCGGGATCTGCCTGGCGAACCTCCACGCCTCGACCGGCGAGCGCGCCGGAGAAGATGCCGTCAAGGCCGCCAGGTTGGCGGCCGAGTGGGCGGGCGATGCGCCTCTGGTCCTCGGTGGGGACTTCAATCTGAAGCCTTCGTCCTCGGACGCCTACGAGCAACTGGACCGAATCCACGGGCTGACCGGAACCACCGGGCCTGCGGCGATCGACCATCTTCTGAGTCGGGGAACCGGGACCCTCGAGACGCCGACCGCCTGGCCGGAGATCCGTCGGGACGTTCCCGACCCACCGACCGGACTCAAGCTGCGGCTCTCCGACCACTCGCCGGTGGTCGCCCGCCTGTCTGCCTGACCTCCTGGCCGGCGACTGCCGGGATCGGCGGCGGCGCGAGGATCGCAACCGTGTCGCCCGCCACCGGCCTGTGATTCAGGCGTTGCGCATCGTTGTCGGAACTGTCCCGATCGTCGAGACACCCATGAGCCGGTCCGGCCGAAGCTCGCCACATGGCAGATCGAAAGAAGAACCGCGGCTTGATCGGCCGCGACCGCGGATCGGTTTCCGTCGAGTTGATCGGGGCGGTGCCGATCGTGCTGCTCTGTCTGCTTCTGTGCGCTCAGATCGCGATCGGCGGCTACACGCTGTGGTCGGCAGGACTTGCCGCCCGGGCCGGCGCGAGGGCGGAGCTGACCGGACGCGACGCCGCTGGTGCGGCCCGCCGCGCCCTGCCACCCGGCCTGAGTGCGCAGGTGCGAGTGGAGGGGGGTCACGCGGTCCGGGTCGGCGTTCTGCTTCCGAGGCTGATCCCGATGCTGCCACGGGCACGGGTCTTCGGATCGAGCGATCTGGGCGGTGGATGAAGTGCGCCGCAGGGCCAGGGTGGAGAACGGGACCGGCGGTCGCGCCCAGGCCTCGATCGAGGCGGTCGGCGGAATGGCGATTCTCCTGCTGGCTGCCCTGCTCTGCTTCCAGTTGCTCGCCACGGGTTACACGGCGACCGTGGTCGACGGTGCCGCAGAGGCCGGGGCGGTGGCACTCGTCCGGGGCCTGCCGGTGGACGATGCCGTCAGGAGGGCTCTGCCGGGGTGGGCTCGATCGAGGGTCTCGATCAGCAGGGTCGGCGAGACGATCCGGGTCAGGGTCAGACCGCCAGCGCTGCTCGACTCGATCTCGGAGAGGCTCGCAGTCAGCTCCAGCGCGAGTGCGAGGGCCGGATGAACGGCAGGCCGGGGATCTCAGCGCTCGCGACCAGCGTTTCAACCGAGCCGGAACCGTCGCCCTGGCAAGTGACCGCGGTGGCGGCCAGATGGTTGCTCGAGGTGGCTGACGACGGGGTGCCTGTGCTGCTCGAGGTAGGTGCCGGCAGGCGACGCCCTGCGACCGTCCTGGCAGCGGCAAAGGCGAAGGAGGTCGAGCGGCTGATCAGGAAGGTCGACGGCGAGGCGACGGTGGCCGCACGGGGACGCATCTGCGTGGTCGGTGTGGAGGCTGACGATCGCGCCGGCGAACGCGCCACGACCATCGTCGGGCTCGCGGCCGCGACGGGTCCTGTTGCCGTCACCGTAGTCCCGGGCGAATACCGCAGGATCGCGGAAGCGCTCGGCCCGCTTCTCGACCTGGTTCTTCTTCTGCCTCCTGAGCAGCCGAGCTCCGGGGACCGGGCCCTTACCGAGCTGGCCCGGGTCGAGGCGACCGAATTCGCCGGCAAGGTCGAGGTCGTATCGACGCGGCCGGGCCGGCTGGCCTACCGCCGTGCTCTCGCCGGCGCGCTCACCGGCCGCGACCGTGCGGGACGGCCGATCGAAGCGGAGGTCGGGTCGGGCTGGCGCGACCGTCTCCGGGCGAGGCTGGCCGGTGAGAGCGGGCAGGCGACACCGCTGGTGCTCGGCGCGGTATTCGCACTGGTCGTCGGTGCGGTAGTCCTGGTCGCGATCGCCGGGGCGATCACCGGCAAGGCAAGGGGGCAGAGCGCGGCTGACCTCTCGGCCCTTTCGGCAGTCCGCTCGATGAAACAGGACCTGCCCCGGCTGCTCGCCCCGCCGACCCTGCCGAGCGGTCTTCCTAATCCGGCCCACATGCCGAAGGCCGTATACCTGGCCCGGGCGAGGTTCACGGCGATCAGGATCGCCACGTCCAACGGCGCCTCTGCGCTGACCGTCTCGGTCCGCTTCCCCGACGCCCTGTCTTACGCCCCGGTCACCGCAAAGGTCTCGATCCGTACTGCCACCGAGGGTGGGGGAGGCGCCGACCCGGTCTGGGCCGAGGCGAGGCTCGGGGCACCGGTCTCGATGGGGGCGGTGCCCGCAGTTGCGTCCGGAGGTGGCTACTCGGGTCCGCTGGCTGAGCGCCTCGGCCACGGGATGCGGCCCGACGTCGCGGCCGCCTTCGACCGTCTGAGCGCGTCGGCGGCCGATGCCGGAGTGACCGTGGTCATCAACTCGGCTTTTCGGTCCGATACCGAGCAGGCGGCCCTGTTCGCAGCCAACCCCGATCCGACCTGGGTCGCCCGACCCGGGACTTCGCTCCACCGTTGCGGGACCGAACTCGACCTGGGACCGACGTCGTCGTACTCCTGGCTGGCAGCCAACGCCGGGCGTTTCGGATTCGTCCGGCGCTATTCGTGGGAGCCCTGGCACTTCGGCTTCGAGGCAGGGCCGGCTCCGTGTTCCCGGGCCGGCGACCGGTTCAGCGGTGCCGCCGACCGCTCGCGGATCCTGCCGGCCTCGGTCCCCGGTTTCGTACCCGCACGCTTCAGGCCTCCGATCCTCAGCGCCGCGATGAAGTGGGGTGTCTCGGCGGCACTGCTTTCGGCTCAGCTGCTGGCCGAATCCAACTTCGACCCTTCGGCCGTTTCTTCGGCGGGTGCGCAGGGCATTGCCCAGTTCATGCCCGGCACGGCGGCAGCCTACGGTCTGCGAAACCCCTTCGATCCGGTCGAGGCGATCCATGCACAGGCCCGACTGATGAAGGATCTGCTCGACCGGTTCGGCGGCATGCCCGCCCTCGCCCTGGCCGCCTACAACGCCGGACCCGGCGCGGTCACGCCGTGTAACTGCGTCCCCGGCTACCCCGAAACCCAGGCCTACGTCACCCGTATCCTCGCCCTGCTCGGGGGAGCGGGTGCCATCGCCACGATGCCGATGGAGATCGCACTGGTCAGGTGATCGGCGAGCCACCGGCCGGCCCGGGGTCGGCGCCGGGCGAGACCGAAGCCGAATCGACCCTCGAGGGCTGATCGGCCGCCGGGTAGGGTTCAGGCCATGAGCAGACTCGAGATTTCCGGACCCGATTCCCTCGACGGACTGGTCGGCCAGTCGGTCGGCCCTACTGACTGGCGTGAAGTCACCCAGGACATGGTCAACCGTTTCGCCGAGCTGACCGGCGACCACCAGTGGATTCACGTCGATGTGGAGCGTGCGAAAGCCGAGAGCCCGTTCGGGACGACGATTGCCCACGGCAACCTCACCCTCTCGATGATCGACGGCTTCCGCGACCAGCTGATCACGGTCACCGGCGGCTTCGCGCTCGGTGTCAACTACGGCTGGGACAAAGTCCGCTTTCCGGCGCCGGTTCCGGTCGGCTCGAAGCTGCGGGCGTCGGCTGAACTGATCGGCTCAGAGGACCTCGGCGGTGGCTGGTACCACAACGTCACCCGATTTACGGTCGAGGTCGAAGGCAGCGAAAAGCCCTGCTGCGTCGCCGACAGCGTCGGTCGCCTGCTGGCCGGCTGAGGCCGGTCGCGAGGCTCCCCGGCTTCAGCGACCCTTGAACTCGACTTCTGAGGCGCGGCCGTCGAGGAAAGCCGTGACCGCCCCACGCAAGTCTTCAGTGCCCATCGAATCGGCGATGCCGTGGCGCTCGAACTGGAGGTGCTCGGCGAGCGTATGGTCGAGGCTGGTGTGGACCAGCTGCTTGGCCATCTTCACGTAGTAAGGCGCTTTGGCGGCGAGCTTCGTGGCCTTCTCGCGGGCCCGGTCCATGAGCTGGTCGGCCGGCACGACCTCGGATACGAGCCGGTCCTCGAGGGCGGCCTCGGGGGTCAGGTTGGGGTCGTTGAGCAGGAGCTCGACCGCGCGGCTCGGGCCTACGACCCTCGGAAGGAAGTAGGTCATGCCACCGTCCGGCGAGGCACCGATCCGGCCGTATGCGCAGGCCAGGAACGCATCCTCGGAGCAGATCCTGATGTCGCAGGCGAGGGCGAGCGAGAGGCCGGCGCCCGCGGCCGGACCGTTGATCGCAGCGATCACGGGGTAGGGGATCCGCTGCATGTCGACGATTCCCTGGTGCAGGGTCTCGGCACCGGCGCGCACACCGGAGACGATGTCGACGTCCGGGTCCTCGATGCCCTTCTTGAACCAGTTGATGTCACCACCGGCACAGAAGGCGGCACCCTCGCCGGTGATTATCAGCGCCCGCAGGTCGGCTACGTCGGCCAGCCAACCGAAGGCGACCGGTAGCTCGGAGATCATTTCCGGGCTCATCGCGTTGAACGACTCGGGGCGGTCGAGGGTGAGCGTCCCGATCTCGCCATCGATCTCGATCCGCATGGTTTTCAGGTCCGGGGTTGCTGCCGTGGGCGTCTTCATCGGCCCCAACCCTATCCAGTGCCTACTCTTTGAGAGGTGAGCGATCAGACCGAGACAGCAGACCAGAGGTCGCGCCGGATCGTCTCCGAGCGCCGCTCGCTGCCGGACGCCCCCGGCGTGTACCTGTTCCGGGATCGAGCCGAAGAGGTGATCTACGTGGGCAAGGCGATCTCGATCCGCAAGCGGGTCGCATCGCACTTCAGCGGCGGAAATGCCGAGATGACGAAGACGATCGACCAGATCGAGTTCCTGGTCACCGAATCGGAGTCCGAGGCGCTGATCGCCGAGCAGAGCTTCATCAAGCGCTACCGGCCGCGCTTCAACGTCAAGCTGCGCGACGACAAGTCGTATCCCTACGTGGCGGTCAGCCTCGACGAGGAGTACCCGCGGGTCTACTTCACACGAGAACGGCACCGTCCCGGCCGGGCTTACTTCGGTCCCTTCTCCTCGGCCCGGCGGGTGCGTGACACGCTCGACCTTCTCGGCAAGCTATTCCAGTACCGGACCTGCGAGGGCCGGCAGCCGGGCCGGCGCTCCGGCAGCCCCTGCCTCGACTACTTCATCAAGCGCTGCGGTGCGCCCTGCGTCGACTACATCGATCGCGATTCCTACCGGGCGAACATCGATTCGGTCGTCGACTTCCTTTCGGGCCGCTACGGCCAGATCGAGGAGGACCTCGAGGCCCAGATGGAAGCGGCGGCAGCCGCACAGGACTTCGAGGCCGCGGCACTCTTCCGCGACCGTCTGCTCTCGGTCCGGTCGCTTTTCGAAAGACAGCGCATTTCCGGCTCGACGATCGGCACCGCCGACCTGATCGGAATCGCCACCGAGGGCGGCGACGCCAACGCCCAGGTCTTCCAGGTGCGGGACGGGATCCTCGCCGAACGGCAGAGCTTCTACCTGGAGATTCCGCCTGAGAGCGACCTGGCCCAGGTGACCACGGAGTTCATCCAGCAGTTCTATTCGACCTCACCGGCCGTGCCGAAGCGCATCGTTCTCGGTCCGCACATGGCCGGTCACACCGATGAGGTCGCCGGCTTTCTGGCCGAACGCAGGGGCGATTCACGGGTCGAGGTCCGGATTGCCGAGCGCGGTGACACCCGGCGGCTGCGCGAGCTCGCAGAGCGCAACGCCCGGCTGGCACTCGACCAGGACCGGCTCAGAACCGAACATCGGCGCCAGCGCCGGGTCGAAGCGCTCTCTTCGCTGGCCGGAGCGCTCGGGATGGAAGATCTGCCGGTCCGGATCGAGGGCTTCGACATCTCCAACCTCGGCGGAGAGCATACGGTCGCATCGATGGTCGTCTTCGAAGGGGGGAGGCCGAAGAAGTCCGACTACCGTCGTTTCCGAATTCGCGGCGACGGCTCGCATGTCGGTCCTGACGATTTCGCTTCGATGGAAGAAGTCCTGGACCGACGGACCGCCGCGTGGCGTGAGCAGGCCGATCTCTCACCCCATGACGACAGCCGTGACGAGAGTTTTGCGGCGCTGCCTTCGCTGATCCTCATCGATGGAGGAAAGGGCCAGCTCGCGGCCGGCATGCGAGCCCTGGAGCCGCTGGTCGAGTCCGGTGCGACGGTCATCGGGCTCGCCAAGCAGCTCGAAGAAGTGTTCGTACCGGGCCGCTCCTCTCCGGTCGACCTGCCCGCCGACTCGGAGGCCTCGATGCTCCTCCAGAGAGTTCGCGACGAAGCCCATCGTTTCGCCATCACCCACCATCGAGGCCGCCGGGACCGGGCCATGACCGGCTCCGCAATCGACGGAATCCGTGGCGTCGGACCGAAGCGCAAGCGGCTGCTTCTCAACCACTTCGGCTCACCTGAGGAGCTGCTGGCCGCGAGCCGGGAAGAACTCGAAGCGGTGCCCGGACTGCCCGGTAAGGTGGCCCGTGAGATCCACGATCAACTGAATCGAATCGGATGAGCAGCGAAATCGAAGAGCAGCAGGATGTCACCGGGCAAACAGAAGACGGTGACGAGGAAGCCGAGGCCGCCAGGGCCGTAGAGCTGGTCCTGATCACCGGCCATTCCGGAGCCGGCAAGTCAGAAGCCATCGCAGCCTTCGAAGACAGCGGTTACTTCTGTGTGGACAACCTGCCCCCGCGCATGATCGGCTCGCTCGGCGAACTGTTCAGGCTGCCGGGCAGCGGGGTCGAGAAGGCGGCGGTGGTCTCGGACGTACGCGGAGGCGAGTATTTCGACGAGCTGCTGCAGGTTCTCGACGACCTTGACGAAAAAGGCCTGCAGACGCAGGTCCTGTTCCTCGAAGCCGATGAAGAGACGCTCACCGACCGCTACAAGGAAACCCGCCGTAGGCATCCGCTGGCGCCCGAAGGACGCGCACTCGACGGGATTCGCGCCGAGCGAGAGCTGCTGGCGCCACTCCGGCTCAGGGCCGACCTGGTCGTCGACACTTCGACCGACACCGCGGCGATGCTGCGCCGCAAGATCCGGGAGCGCATGGTCGAAGTCGACGATGACGGCCGGCTCGCGGTCAACCTGCTCACCTTCGGCTTCAAGAACGGACCGCCCCGCGACGCCGACTTGACCCTCGACGTCAGGTTCCTGCCCAATCCGCACTACCAGGACGAGTTGCGGCTGATGACCGGGCTCGACCCGGAGGTTCGGGAATTCGTCGAGGCCGGAACGCTGGCCGGCGAGTTCTACGGAAGGCTGCTGCCGCTGCTCGAGTTCCTGATTCCGGCCTATGTCGCCGAGGGCAAGAGCCACCTGACGATCGCAATCGGCTGCACGGGTGGCCGTCACCGGTCGGTGACAGTTGCCGAGCGCCTCTGGAGTGACCTCGCCCAGCGCGAGGATGCGATCCTGAGCGTCGCCCACCGGGACCTTCCCTGAAGGCGGCAGCGATGGTCGCGGTCCGGTCGGCGGCCGCCGCGCCGTAGGATCGAGGGGTGCCAGAGCCGGTGATCAGGATCGAAGGGCTGCGCAAGTCCTATGGCGACGTCGATGCCCTGAGCGGGCTCGACCTCCGCGTCGAAGCAGAGGAGATCTTCGCGGTGCTGGGTCCGAACGGGGCCGGCAAGACGACGATGCTCGAAATCCTCGAGGGCTATCGCGACCGCGACGCAGGCTCGGTCGAGGTCCTCGGCACCGACCCCGCTCACCCGACCGCGGCCTGGCGCGAAAAGGTCGGCATCGTGCTTCAGGAGACTGCCCTTGAGACTCTGCTGAGCGTTCGCGAGTCGCTCGAACTCTACGCCGGCTACTACGCGGCACCGCGCCCGGTCGACGAGGTGATCGAACTGGTCGGTCTTGGCGAAAAGGCCGAGGCCCGCACAGGCAAACTGTCAGGAGGCCAGAAGCGCCGGCTCGACGTCGGTATCGCCCTGATCGGCGATCCCGACCTGCTCTTTCTCGACGAACCGACCACCGGCTTCGATCCTTCCGCGCGTCGCCATGCCTGGCAGATGATCGCCGGCCTGCGAGACCTCGGCAAGACCGTGGTGCTGACCACCCACTACATGGATGAAGCGCAGTTCCTGGCCGACCGGGTCGCGGTCGTCAACCGCGGCAGGCTCGTCGCGGTCGATACGCCCGGGAGGCTGGGTGACCGAGAGAACCAGCCGACCAGGATCAGCTTCAGGGTCGGACCGGGGCTTGCTGGTTCCGGCATCGGCCGGATCCCGGGCACAACCGGCCCGGAAGCCGTCGCCGAAGCCGCCGACGGCGGCTTCGAAGTGGATTTCAAGTCCGACACGCCGACCGCCGACCTGCGCCTGCTGACTGAGTGGGCCGCCGACCAGGGCCTCGAGCTCGAGGGCCTGGAGGTCCGCAGGCCGTCACTCGAAGACATCTACCTGGAGCTGACCGGCCAGTGAGTTCGATCGGGATGGCGATCCATGAGTTCCGTTTCAGCCAGAAGGTCTTCTGGCGCAACCCCGCCTCGGTCTTCTTCACCGTGCTGCTTCCGGTCATGTTCCTGGTGATTTTCGGGACGATCTTCGGCAACGAACCGATCGAGACCCTCGGCAACGTACCGACCACCACCTACTACGTTCCCGCCATCGTCACCCTTGCGGTGGTCTCGGCGACGATGGTCAGCCTGGCGGTCAACCTGACAACCGCCCGCGAAGCGGGCCTGCTCAAGCGCGGCCGGGCGACGCCGCAACCACCCTGGGTCTTCATCGCCGGAAGGGTCGGCAACTCGATCGTGGTTTCGATCCTGATGGTCGTCGCCGTGACCCTGCTCGGCAAGCTGCTCTACGACGCACCGATCCCCTGGGGCGCCATCCCGGAAATCGCCCTGATCCTGGTCATCGGCGCTTCCGCGTTCTGCTGCCTCGGCATCGCGATGACCGCGATCATCCCCTCGCGTGAGGCGGCCCCGGCGATAACCAACGTGATCACGCTGCCGCTCTACTTTCTGTCGGGCGTCTTCATCCCGGAGGACGTGATCCCTGAAGGCGTGCTTTCCTTTTCCGGCGTGTTCCCGGTCCGCAACTTTTTCGAGGCCCTGTTTGCGGCATACAGCCCGGGTTCCTCAGGTACCGGGCTCGAGTGGGAAAGCATGCTTTTCGTCGCCCTCTGGGGTGTCGCGGGCCTGCTGCTTGCCCTGCGTTTCTTCCGCTGGACGCCGAAGGGCTGAACTCCAATAGCCTTGGTCACGTGCTCCACCACGTGGTAATCGAGGTTTCGGACATGAACCGCTCGGCGGCTTTCTACGATGCCGTTATTTCCCCTCTGGGCTGGCGTCGCCACGGCAACGGCAACGGGGCGATCGGATACGGCATCTCGAGGCCGATCCTGCTCATCACCGAACGGGCCAACGTCTGCGCCGACGGAGCGCTGGTCTGCCTGGCAGCTCCCGGAATAGCCGCTGTAAAGGCGGCCTGGGAGGCAGGTTGTGCGACGGGTGGAAAAAGCGTCGCCGCACCGGGAGAGACCACTGGCCACGGCTCCGGTACCTACTCGGCCTACCTGCGCGACCCTGACGGTCAGGAGATCGAAGTAACCGTCGGTGTGGACTGATTGACCGGCTCACTTGACCGGCCGTCGGCAGTCCAAATAACATCGGCCCCCCAGTCAAAGAAAACGAAAGGCGGCAAGGCATGAGCGTGAAGGTGGGAATCAACGGTTTCGGGAGGATTGGCCGTAACGTGGTCCGGGCGGCAGACGCCGCCGGTGCGGACATCGAATTCGTCGCCTTCAACGACTTGACCGATGTCGACACGCTTGCCCATCTGTTCAAGTACGACTCGATCCTCGGTCCGTTCGACGGCACCGTCGAAGCCGGCGAGCACTCGATTTCCATCAACGGCAACGAGATCCCGGTCCTGTCGGAGCGTGATCCGGCCAATCTGGGATGGGGCGAACTCGGCGCCGACATCGTGCTCGAATCGACCGGATTCTTCACGGCTCGCGCCGATGCCGCCAAGCACCTCGAGGCCGGCGCGAAGAAGGTCATCATCTCGGCCCCCGCGAAGGAGCCGGACGTGACGGTGGCCCTCGGCGTCAACTTCGAGGACTACGACCCCGAGAACCACAACATCATCTCCAACGCTTCCTGCACGACCAACTGCCTGGCGCCTTTCGCCAAGGCGATCAATGACGCGGTCGGTATCGAACAGGGGCTGATGACCACGATTCATGCCTACACGTCGGACCAGAAGCTTCAGGACATGCCCCACAAGGATCCGCGCCGGGCCAGGGCGGCGGCGGTCAACCTGATCCCGACCACGACCGGAGCCGCGAAGGCGGTCGGTCTGGTGCTGCCCGAACTGGCGGGCAAGCTCAACGGCTTCGCAGTGCGAGCGCCGGTCATCACCGGATCGCTGGTCGACCTGACCTTCACCCCGTCCAGGGCCACCTCGGTCGAAGAGGTGAACGCCGCGGTCAAGGCCGCTGCCGAAGGACCCCTCGAGGGAATCCTCGCCTACAGCGAAGATCCGCTCGTATCGACCGACATCGTGACCGACCCGCATTCTTCGATCTTCGATTCGAAGCTGACCCAGATCATCGGCGACGGCAACCTGGTCAAAGCCGTCTCCTGGTACGACAACGAATGGGGCTACTCGAACCGATGCGTGGAGCTGATCGGCAAGGTCTGAGGCATCTGAAGCCGCAGGGAGGCCGGTTATGGCATTCAGCAGGCAGAGCGTCCGTGACGCCGATGTCGAGGGTCGGCGGGTGCTGGTCCGGGTCGACTTCAACGTGCCCCTGGCCGAGGGCGAAGTCGCCGATGAGACCAGGATCCGAGCTGCCCTGCCGACGGTGAACCACCTGCTGGACCGGGGTGCGAGCGTGATCCTCGCCTCCCACCTCGGCCGGCCCGGCGGTGAAGTGGTCGAGGCGCTGTCGATGCGCCCTGTGGCGACTCGCCTGTCCAGGCTGCTCGACCGCGAGGTGAAGCTCTCTCCGGAGGTCGTCGGTACACAGGCGGCGGAGCTGGCCGGCAACCTGGGGCCGGGTGAAGTGCTGCTGCTCGAGAACACCCGGTTCGAGCCGGGTGAGACGAAGAACGATCCCGAGCTCGGGCTGGCCTTAGCCGGACTGGCAGACCTCTTCGTCAACGACGCCTTCGGGACCGCCCACCGGGCCCACGCCAGCAACGTGGGTGTCGCGCAGCATCTTCCCGCCTGTGCCGGCGAGCTGCTGGAGATGGAGGTCAGCAACCTGAGCGCGGTGGCCGACGACCCGGAGCGCCCGCTCGTGGTCGTACTCGGCGGGGCAAAGGTCTCGGACAAGATCGGAGTGATCGACCGTTTCATCGAGATCGCCGACCAGGTCCTGATCGGAGGTGCGATGTGTTTCCCGTTCTACCGGGCCCTGGGTGTCGCCACAGGCGATTCCCTGGTCGAAGAAGACGGGATTCCGCTGGCCGCGAAGGCCATGAAAAAGGCCGAAGACAGCTCCTGTGAGCTCTGCCTTCCCGTGGACCTGATGCTCGGCCGCGAGTTCTCGGCCGAAACGGAGACCCTGGAGGCTGAAGGAACCGAGGTGCCGGACGGCTGGATGGGGCTCGACATCGGACCTGCCTCGGCCACTGACTACGCCGGGCGAATCGCCGGCGCGGGAACGGTCCTCTGGAACGGACCGATGGGCGCTTTTGAACTGCCGCCTTTCGAAGCCGGAACGCGCACCGTGGCCGAGGCGGTCGCCGCTTCACCGGCCTTCACCGTGGTCGGGGGCGGCGACTCGGTGGCCGCCCTGGTCCAGTTCGGCCTGACCGAAGAGGTCGACTGGGCGTCCACCGGTGGAGGAGCCTCACTGGAACTGCTCGAGGGCCGGGACCTGCCCGGCGTTGAAGCCCTGAACGAGGCATGATGGAGCCATGAGCCGACGACCGCTGATTGCCGCCAACTGGAAAATGAACAAGACGGCCGATGAGGCCGATGACTTCCTCGACCCGTTCTTGCCGAAGCAGTCGGCCGACGGCCCCGAGGTCGTGATCTGCCCGACCTACCTCGCCCTTGCGAGGGTGGCCGAGCGTTGCGCCGGAACCCCGGTGAAGGTCGCTGCCCAGAACATGTACTTCGAGGACTCCGGCGCCTACACCGGCGAAATCTCGGCACCGATGCTGCTCGATATCGGCGTGGACGGTGCTGTCCTGGGTCACTCCGAGCGCCGCCAGTACTTCGGCGAGACCGACGAGGCCCTGGCGCGCAAGGTCCGTCGCGCGATCGAGGCCGGCCTCCAGCCGATTCTCTGCTGCGGTGAGACCGACGAGCAGCGGGAGTCCGGTGACATGGAGGCGGTTCTCTCCCACCAGGTGCTGACCGACCTGGCCGAGGTCCACACAGATGACCTCGAACGCGTAGTCATCGCCTACGAACCGATCTGGGCGATCGGGACCGGCAAGACCGCCTCCGACGAACAGGCTCAGGAAGCGATCGAGTTCATCCGCAGCCTGCTCCATACGCGGGGTGACGAGCAGGCCGAAAGGGTCAGGATCCTCTACGGCGGTTCGGTCAAGCCCGACAACGCCCGAAATCTGCTCGGCATGCCCGACATTGACGGGGCCCTGGTCGGGGGTGCCGCGCTCGACCCCGACGACTTCGGCGCGATCGTCGACGCGGCCGGCAACGACTGAGATGACGGTCGCGGGCCCCACGACTCTGCCGGTTACGGGCGTAGCGCTGATCATCCTCGACGGCTGGGGGCTGGCCGAGCCGGGTCCCGGCAACGCGGTTTCGCTCGCGTCCACTCCGACCTTCGACCGACTCTGGGCCGAGGGTCGTACCACCGAGATGACCGCCTGCGGCCCCGCCGTGGGCCTGCCCGAAGGCCAGATGGGCAACTCGGAGGTCGGTCACCTGAACCTGGGGGCCGGAGCGATCGTCAAGCAGGACCTCGCCAGGATCGACTCGGCCGTGGCCGACGGCTCCTTCTTCGACAACGAGGCACTGGCCGGCGCCTGCCGTCGCGCGGCGGACAGTCCGCGCGGAAGGCTCCACCTGATCGGACTGGTCTCCGACGGCGGGGTTCATTCCGGCTGGGAACACCTTGAGGCCTGCGTCGAGCTGGCCGGCCAGGAGGGCGTGCCCGATGTCGTATTCCACGCGATCACCGACGGCCGCGACACGTTGCCCCACGGCGGAGCCCAGTACCTGGACGAACTCGAGCGCTGGCTGCGCTCAACCGGGCGGATCGGCACGGTCAGCGGCCGTTACTACACGATGGATCGCGATACGCGCTGGGAACGGGTCAAGCTGGCCTACGACGCGATCGTCCACGGCGAAGGCCCGCGGGCCGCGAACAGCGCCGAAGCGATCGCCGATGCATACGAGAGCGACCAGACCGACGAGTTCGTCAAGCCGACCGTGATCGGCGACTACGACGGCATGGCTGAAGGGGACGTCGCGATCTTCATCAACTTCCGACCCGACCGGGCCCGGGAGATGACCATGGCCCTGGCCGACCCCGAATTCGACGGTTTCCCGCGATCAGGCGGGCCTCTGGTCGACCTGACCACGATGACCTCCTACCGCAAGGGCTGGCCCTACCCCGTGGCCTTCCCGGAGGATCGGCCCTCGGTGACCCTGGCCCAGGTGATCTCGGAGGATGGCGGGCCTCAGGTACACGTCGCCGAGACCGAGAAGTACGCCCACGTCACCTACTTCTTCAACGGCGGCCGGGAAGAAGAGTGGCAGGGCGAGCACCGCAGCCTGGTGCCTTCTCCGCGCGACGTGCCGACCTACGATTTCAAACCCGAGATGAGCGCCCGCGGCGCGGCCGACGCCTTCATCGATGGCTGGAAGGAGTACGGGCCTCGGTTCGGAGTAATCAACTTCGCCAATCCCGACATGGTCGGTCACACGGGCGTGATTCCGGCAGCGGTAGCGGCCATCGAAGCGGTGGACGCCTGCCTGGGGGACGTGGTCGACGCCGTTCACGGATCCGGTGGCGCCTGCCTGATCACCGCCGACCACGGCAACGCCGACAACATGCTCGAGCCCGACGGCTCTCCGAATACCGCACATTCACTGAATCCGGTGCCGTTGATCCTGACCGTTCCCGGCCCCGATCTTGCCCCGGGCGGCGTGCTGGCCGACGTCGCGCCGACCGTGCTCGAGATGCTCGGAATCGCACAGCCGGCAGAGATGACCGGCCGGTCCCTGATCACCTGAGCCCCGGCTACGGATAGCCTGAGCTTCCGTGCGCAACGATCCCGCAAGACTCAGCTTCGAGATCGAGGCCCGCGACGGCAACGCACGGCGCGGCCGACTGCTCACACCCCACGGACCGGTCGAGACGCCGGCCTTCGTGCCGCTTGCGACCAAAGGCAGCGTCAGAGGCATGTCGTCCAGCGAGGTCGCAGGGCTGGGCTTCGAGATGGTGCTCGGCAACACCTACCACCTGCTGGTCGCTCCCGGTCCTGAGCGGATCGAGAAGGCCGGCGGCCTCCACCGCTTCATGGCCTGGGACTCGCCGATCATCACCGACTCAGGCGGCTTTCAGGTCTTTTCACTCGCCCACGGCGGCATAGCGGAGGAGATCAAGGGCACCGGCCGCAAACAGCAGGGACTGGCGGCGACTCTGGGGATCGAGGAAGAGGGGGTCCGGTTCCGTTCCTACCGGGACGGCTCCGAACTGATGCTCTCGCCCGAAAGCTCGATGTCGGTACAGGCTTCGCTCGGCTCCGACATCGCGCTGGTCTTCGACGAATGCACCCCTTTCCACGCCGACCGCGAGTACACCGCGCGCTCGACCGAGAGGACCCATCGATGGCTGGACAGGTGCCTCGCCTGGCACCAGCAGAGCGGCCCTGCCGGGCAGGCCGTCTTCGGCATCGTCCAGGGCGGCACCTACGAGGACCTTCGCCTCGAATCGTGTGAGGCCGTGGCCGCTGCGGACGTCGACGGCATCGCGATCGGCGGAACCCTGGGCCGCGACAAGCCCGAGATGGCGGCGGTCCTCGGCTACACCGTCCCCCGCCTGCCGGTTGACGCCCCGAAGCACCTGCTCGGCATCGGGGAGGTCGACGACCTGATCGCCGGCATCGGACTCGGCCTGGATACCTTCGACTGCGCCGTTCCGACCAGGCTGGCGCGACACGGTATGGCCCTGGCCCCCAACCCGGACGGCCGCTTCCGGATCGACATCCGCAAGGGCTACATGGCAGGGCGGCGTGGCCCGCTGGTCGAAGGATGCGGCTGCACGGCGTGCCGCGACTATGACATCGACTACCTGAACTACATTTCCCGCTCCGAGGAGTTGACCGCCGTCCGGCTGCTGGTCGAACACAACCTCCACTACATGGAGCGATTGATGTTGGAGGCACGACGGGCGATCTCGGAAGGACGGTTCACTACCTACGGCCGAGCGGTGCTCGCCGGTTCCACTCCCTGGCAGGCAGCCGAAGCGTGACGGTGCTGGCCGGCTTCGAGGGTGTGCAGAAGAGCTTCGGCGGCACGGTGGCCCTCCGGGGGCTCTCCTTCTCGGTTCCCGAAGGTTCGGTCTGCGGTCTGCTCGGTCCGAACGGATCGGGCAAGACGACCGCGATCCGGGTCCTGCTCGGCCTGACCCGGGCCGACGCCGGGTCTTCCAGTCTGCTCGGGGTACCGACGGGTGGTCGCGGTTTCGCGTCGGCTATCCGCCAGACCGGCGCACTGGTCGAAGGCCCCGCTCTCTACCAGCGCGCCACGGCACGCCGCAACATGAAGATCGAAGCGGCCGCTCTGGGCGTCAGGAGGGCCTCCGGTGAGATCGACGCCCTGCTCGAACTGGTCGGCCTGAGCGAGCGGGCTGATTCGAAGGCCGGCGGCTTCTCGATGGGCATGAAGCAGCGACTGGGCCTCGCGATGGCGCTGCTCGGCCGGCCACGCCTCGTGATCCTCGACGAACCCACGAACGGGCTGGACCCTTCGGGAATCGTCGAGATCCGTCGGTTGATCGCCAGGCTGCCCGAGCGTGGCGTGACCGTTCTGGTCTCTTCGCACCTGCTCTCCGAGGTCGAGCTGATGTGCGACCGGGCGACGATCATCAACCGTGGAAGCATGGTCGCTGACGGAACCATCAGCGAGCTCGTCGGCCGTTCCGGTCTTGACGGCTCCTACGTCGTCTCCGTTGCCGAAGAAGAGCTGACGGCCGCCCTGGGCGTCCTGGCCGGCCTCGGGCTCGCCGTCGAGCACCGCGGTGACGGCACGCTGGCGGTATCCGGCGCGATTCGCGACGGGTCCCAGATCAGCTGCGTGCTTGCCGGAGAGGGGATCTACGTCTCGGCTCTCGGTCAGGAAAAACCGGACCTCGAGCGTGTCTTCCTGAGTCTCACCGAAGGGCAGGGGGGTGTCGGTGCGGGCTGAACTGGCGAAAGTCCGGTCGATGCCGACCCCCTTCTGGTGCCTGGGTGCCGTCGTGGTCTTTGCCCTTCTGGTCGTCGCGGCGATCTGGCGATGGGGGGTGGAAGGTGACCTCGAGACCATCGACATCGGGCTCGGCTTCCCGCTGGCGATCGCCTCGATCGTGTTCGGTGTCTGGATCTTCGGTGTCGAGTACGGACAGAACACGCTGCGCCGCACTCTGAGCGCCGATCCCCGGCGCCTGCGGCTGTTCTTCTCCAAGCTTGCTGTAGCCCTTTTCCTGGTTGCTCTGGTGACCGTGTTGATCCACCTCGTCTTCTTCCCTTTCTACGACATCGCTGCCGGTCGCCACGACGATACGGTGCCGGTAGCCGAATACCGGGACCTCGTTCTGGCGGCGCTGGTCTCGAACCTCGTCTACGTGCTTGTCGGCGCTTCGCTCGCCCTGATCACGGCAAGCATGGCCGGAGGGGTCACCGCGGCCCTGGTCTTCGTCTTCATCATCGATGTCGTATTCGGGGCGATTCCCGAGGTCGGCGACTACAGCTTCGGCTTCGCGCTGGCCGACGTGGTTGTCGGGATCCGCGGGACCGCCAGCGGCTTCGGGGAATCCGACTCCGGCCACAGTACGCAACAGGCGGCGCTGGTTCTGGCTGCGTGGCTAGTCGTTCTGGCCGGACTCGGCTGGCTGCGCCTCTGGCGCAGCGACGTCAAGTAGACGCCGCTACTGCGTGTTCTCGCGGATGTAGTCCTTGAGTTCCCGGGTGATCTGGTTGACCGAATCCCCGGCCCAGTCCCTGACTTCGACCGAGGCCGCCCGGTCCGTGAGGAAGATGACCAGACCGGCGACGACCAGCGCCACCGCGATAAGAGCCAGCAACCCGGCGAAGAATCGCACCACGCGGCTGAATGCCGACCTCTTCTTGACGGTGGGTCGTGCAGGCGGACCCTTGTAGCGCGGGGGAGGCGGGGCCGGACGGTGGGCCGTCCGGGAAGTGCGCTCCAGTGGCCTGGTGGCGGTTTCGGCAAGTGGGAAGTTCTCGGGCGTGCGGGGCTCGTCGTCCAGCAGCAGGGTGACGTCCTCACCGCGCAGCCCGCGTTCGAGCCCGTCGGAAAACGCCCCGGCGCTCTGGAAACGAATCCGGTTGTCGCCTTCGAGCGCCCGCATCACCGAGGCGCTGACCGTTTCCGGCACCTCGGAGTTGTAGGTCCTGGGGGAGAGCGGCTTCTCGTTCTGCTGGCGTACCGCCAGTTCGGCGAGAGATGAGCCCTCGTAGGGGAGCCGCCCGGTCAGGAACTGGTACAGCACCACTCCGAGCGCGTAGACATCGGTGGCGGGCGTGGCCTCATCACCCCTGACCTGCTCCGGAGCGAGGTATGCGGCGGTGCCGACCACCGAACCGACCTGGGTGATGCGGGTCTGCTCCGCCGCGCGGGCGATGCCGAAGTCGGTCAGCTTGCAGGTCATCGGACCGCCGCCGACCGGACCGCCGACGATCATCAGGTTGCCCGGCTTCACATCCCGGTGCACGATCCCGTGACGGTGGGCATATTCGAGCCCGGCGCAGGCCTGCACTCCGATCTCGACCGCGATTTCCGGGTCGAGCACACCTTCGGCCTTGAGGATCTGGGCGCCGGATCTGCCTTCCACACACTCCATGACGATGAAGTGGCGGCCGTTGTCCACGCCGGTGTCGTAGACCTGCACGATGTTGGGGTGGATCAGCTTGGCCACAGCGAGAGCCTCGCGCCGGAAGCGGGCCACGAAGCGATCGTCGTCGGAGAGGTGCTCAGCCAGCACTTTGACCGCGACGGTGCGCTCGAGAATCCGGTCCTTGGACCGGTAGACATTCGACATGCCGCCGGATCCGAGCCGGTCCATTAGTTCGTAGCGTCCGCCGAGTACGGTCGGGGTGCTCACGGTCCCACCCCTCCCGTTCCGGGGCCGACTCCGCCCGAACCGTTGTCGACCGGGGGGTCAGGCTCCGGGTTAGGCTGGGGATCCGGCTCCGGCGTCGGTTCGGGTTGGTTTCCGCCACCACCGGTAGGGCCGGTGGCGGCGCTGTCGCCGGTGGCACCCTGTTCGGGCTCCGGCGTGCTCACCGCGGGGTCTTCCGGCAGCAGTTCGGGAACAACGGTTTCGGCCGGGTCGAGATCGACCTGCTCGCAATCCTCCTGAACCGTGATCTGCAGCTGTGTCACCCCGTCAAGAAGATTACGCTTCAGCACGTCGTCGACCCCGTCTCCGAGTGATTCCACTTCGTCACGGACCCGCTCGGCGACAGCCAGGGCCTGAAAGCACATGCCCTCCCCGGACAGCGAGCGGACTTCGTCCAGATCGCTTTCTATCCTCTCGGAGGTATCTGCGGGGAGGAGGTTGCTGCGATTTTCTCCGCATCCGGAAGCCGCCAGGATCGCGATGGCTGCGATCAGGAGAACTGCTGCTTGTCTGGCTTTGGCTGGCATCGATTTCGAGTCTAGAGAGAGGTTTCAGGGGGTCTGTGGGCGGCTTGCCGTTCAATGTCCCTGGTAGAGGCGGTCGGCCAGGTGCGGCGGAAGTCCCGCCTCCCGGATCGCTTCTGACGCGATCTCTACCGGATAGTCGACCCGGTGGAAGGTCGCCTTCATGGTTTCGGTGTCAAGTTCCATCCATGCTGCCCGGTTGTCGCCGTCGCGAGGCTGACCGACGCTGCCGGGGTTCACCAGCCATTGGCCGGTTTTCATCGAAAGCTCCGTGCCTCCCGGTGCCAGCTCCGATCTGATCCTCGAAAGCTCGTCGACCCGGGTGAAGTAGAGCGCGATGTGGGAATGGCCGATCAGCGCGACTCGTTCCTCCTGGACGTTGAGGCAGTCCTCGGCAAGGTCGACATCGACCACGTATTCCCAGATCGGATCTCGCGGTGAGGCGTGGTAGAGGCCGAAGTCAAGACGGCTGTCTTTGGCGTCCCGCCCGAGACGTTGGAGTGTTTCGCTCGACTGCGCGCTGAGCTGCCCCCTGGTCCAGAGTGCCGCCTCGGCCGCGCTCGGGCTGAAAGTCGAGATGTCGATCTCGCCCAGGGCGGCCAGGTCGTGGTTACCGACCAGCCAGGCATTGCAGCGCTCGGACAGGATCTCGAGGCATTCGTTTGGGCTGGCGCCATATCCGACCGCGTCACCGAGGCACCAGACCTCGTCGACGTCGGCCCCTTCGATGTCGGCCAGGACCCCCTGCAGGGCTGGGAGGTTCGCGTGGATGTCGGAGATTACGGCGGCTTTCATCTTCTGGTGTGACCCGGGCGGGCCAGGGTCTGGCGTGGTGCCGGTCGCGGCCTTCTATCGTAAAGCCCCATGACTTCCGCATCGTCGCCGAAAGCGTCGCTGAACGCCTACGCCCCGGTGGCGGTGGCTCTGGCTGCCGTGTTGTTCGCCTTTCTGGTCGGATGGGCACTCGGTCCGGGCGGTCCTCCGATCGACTTCCAGAGCGCCGATCCGGCCACCTGGTTCGAACGGTCAGGCCCGGACGGCATCGATAGGGCCGAGCAGTACCGAAGCCGGTCCCGGGCCATAGCCTTGCTGGCCATCGCCTGCCAGATCGGCCTGCTGGCCCTGCTGGCGCTCTATCGCGGACCCCCGATGCGCCGCCTTCTCGACCGTGCCTCGCGCCATCCCCTCCGCGGCGCGGCCGCTATCGGCGCCCTGCTGGCCGTCGCTCTTTCACTTGCCGGTCTGCCGGCGGCGCTGCTCTCCTTCGACCTCGGCCGGGACTATGGCCTGATCACTCAGGAAATCGGCGGCTGGGCGGGTGACCGCCTGCTGTCGCTGGCTTTCGCGGTTCCGCTTTCGGCGGGTGCGGCGCTGGTCGCTTTCGCGGCCTGGCGACGGTTTCGCCGCCGGTTCTGGATCGTGGCCAGTGCCGTCGCGGTCGCTTTCGCGGTGATCTGGCTCTGGCTCTGGCCGGTCGCCGTGTCACCGCTCTTCAACGACTTCGAAGCGCTGCCCCAGGGTCCGGTGCGCAGCGAGGTGCTCGATCTGGCCGAGCGTTCCGGCGTGGACATCGGTGAGGTCTATTCGGTGGACGCGAGCCGGCGCTCCGTGGCCCTCAACGCCTACGTCCACGGCATCGGCAGCAGCAGGCGTGTGGTGATCTACGACAACGTTCTGGCCACCGTGCCTCCGCGCAACCTCTCGGCGCTTATCGCCCACGAACTCGCCCACGTCGAATCCAGGGATGTCTATCGCGGCCTCGCTTTCGCGATCCTGGTTATTCCGCTCGCAGCACTGGCGATGCAGCTCGGGGCGGCGGCAATCGCCAGAAGGAACTCGGACAGAGCTGACGGACCCGGAATCGTTCTGGCACTGGCGCTCGGGCTGGCGGTGATGTCGCTGTTGCTCTCGTTCCCGGGCAACCGGCTCTCCCGCGAGATCGAGATCCGGGCCGACTACAGTGCGCTCCAGGTCACCGACGACCCGGCCGCGATGATCGCTCTGCAGCGCCAGATAGCCGCAAGCAACCTGAGCGACCCCGACCCGCCCGCGCTCTGGCACTGGCTGTTCGGGACCCATCCGGCAACCCTGGACAGGATCGGACTGGCCGAGGCGTGGATGGACGGCCCTGCCCGGGCAGAGCGCTCACCATGAAGACGACCGTGATGGCGGTCGGTCGTATCCGGCCGCCATTCGAATCAGCCGAAGCCCACTACCTGAAGCTGCTGAAGCAGCGGCAGAAGGTGGAGGTGGTCGAAGTCAAGGACGACGACGCCATGCTGCGGCGCCTCGCCGGCGACTGCCATGTGGTCGCACTCGACCTCGGCGGACGGGCGATGGACTCGATTGCGTGGTCGGCCTGGCTCGACCGGCGGCGTCTGGCCGCGCGCAACGTCACGATTCTGGTCGGCGGCCCCGCCGGACTGCCGGCTGCCGCGATCGCCCGCAGCGACGAATCCATCTCGCTCGGACCGCAGACGCTGGCCCACCAGTTGGCGCGCATCGTGCTGCTCGAACAGCTCTTCCGGGCCGGCAAGATACTCGCCGGCGAGAAGTACCACCTCTAGCCGGAACCGTAGGATGGCTCGCGTGTCTGCCTCAGATCCCGTATCCGGCCTGCTCGAAGTCGTGACCGAAGTCTCGCGCGAGCTCGCGGGCGACGAATCGATCCAGCCGGGCCTCGATGCCGCACCAAAGCCCGAACTCGGGGACTTCAGCTCGAATGCCGCGATGCTCATGGCAAAGCCGCTTGGGCGGCCACCCAGGGAGATTGCCCAGGAACTGGCCGAGCGGGTCGGTGATCGGCTCGGAGACTCGCTCAAGAGGACCGAGGTCGCCGGGCCCGGATTCCTGAACCTCTTTCTTTCGGACGCCTGGTACCGCGGCGCGGTGAGCGACCTGGCCGGCAGCGAGGCCCCGGTGCCCGCGGTGCCGGATCCGGAAAAGGTGCTGCTCGAATTCGTTTCGGCAAATCCGACCGGACCGCTGACCGCCGCTTCCGGCCGTCACGCCGCCTACGGAGACGCAGTCGCGAGGTTGCTCAGGCGAACCGGGCACGAGGTCAGCACCGAGTACTACGTGAACGACGGCGGCAGCCAGGTCGAGAACTTCGGACTCTCGATTGCGGCCCGGATGGAGGGACGCGAGCCGCCCGAAAACGGATACCGCGGTGACTACGTGAACCGGCTCGCCGAGAAGGCCCGGAGCGAAGGGATCGAAGCCGGCGAAGTTGAAAAGCTCACTCTCGAGGGCGTCGCCTGGATGGTCGAGGGCATCCGCGAATCGCTTGAGGCATTCGAAGTCGGCATGGACGACTTCTTCTCCGAACGCTCGCTCTACGAGAGGGGTCTGGTCGAGAAAGGCATCGAACGTCTGCGGCAAGCGGGGCACACCTTCGAGGAGGAAGGCGCTCTCTGGCTGCGGACGACGGAGTTCGGAGACGACAAGGACCGGGTCCTGGTCCGGTCCGGCGGCGAACCGACGTACTTCGGTGCCGACGTCGCCTACCACGCCGACAAGGTCGAGCGCGGCCATTTCCGGCTGCTCGACATACTTGGAGCCGATCACCACGGATACGTCGCCCGAATGGATGCCGCCGTTCATTCGATGGGCCGTGATGTCGAGTTCGAGGCACGCATCCTGCAGATGATCCATCTCGTCGAGGGTGGTCAGAGGACGAAGATGTCGAAGCGGGCCGGAGACATAGTCACGCTCGACGAACTGGTCGCCGACATCGGTGCCGATGCGGCACGGTTCTTCCTGCTCCAGCGCAGCCACGATCGCACTTTCGACCTCGACCTCGACCTGGCCCGCTCACAGTCCTCCGATAACCCGGTCTACTACGTCCAGTACGCCCACGCCCGGATCAGGAGCATCCTTCGCAAGGCGGCCGGGCAGAACGCGGCGGCGGAGGGCGCCTCCCCGGCGTCGGCACCTCCGGTTGATCCGGCCGAGAAAGCCCTGATCGCGAACCTTCTCGCCTTCCCGGCAGAGGTCCACGAAGCCGCTGCCCGCCGGGCGCCACACAGGATCTGCGCCTACGCGACCGAGACGGCCGCCGCCTTCCACGCCTTCTACCGGGACTGTCAGGTGATCGGCGCCGAGGGTGAAGGGCTCGAATCCGCCCGCCTGGCGCTTTGCGAGAGCACTGCCGGGACGCTCCGGGCCTCGCTCGAGCTGCTGGGGATCTCGGCGCCGGAAAGCATGTAGTGACCGGTGCGGCGCTTGCCGCTACTCCGCGGGCAACGCCTAAAGGTCGTATTCGGCCAGGTCGCGGTCGAGCCGCGAGGAGTCGGGCCCGGAAGGGCCGGCACTGCCGCCGCCCGAGCCCGAGGGTCCCTCATCCTCGCGGTTGCGTCGCCACCGGATCGCCGACCAGAGAACTGCCAGCGCGGCGATGATCAGGCCCGCCACGGGCACCACGTAGACGTAGAAATTGGTGTCCTCGTCATCCGGCAGGGCGAGTACCTGCGGGCCGTACTCTGCGACCAGCGCATCCTTGATCTGCTGCTCGGTCCTGCCTTCTTCGATCAGACCGCGCATGAACAGCCGCTGGCGTTCGGCGGCGGGTGCCCGGGACATTCCGAGCAGGGTTCCGCAGATCGGGCACATCACCTCGTCTTCGAGTTGAAGCAGGTTGGCCCTGGGCTCGACCGCGGCCGGCTTGCTTTCGGCGCCGGGCTGGTTCTCCGCACCGGTTGCGCTCGGCAGCGGCGTGAGCAGGAAGACGGCCACCAGGACTGCGAGCAGCTGCAGGCTTCGTGCGCCGGCGTTCACGAGCCGGCGCCCTGTCCGCCCGTCTGGGCGCTGTCGGCCAGGGCCGGGGCGGCGAACTCCTCGACCTCGCCCAGATCGCGGAACGGACCGGGGAAGTGGGAGACGAGGTTGCCGGCGGGGTCGACCAGGAAGGACTCGGGAACGCCGGTCGTCTCGAGGTCGTCGGCGTACTCGCCGTCCGCGTCGCGAAGCTGCGCGTAGTTGATGTCGAACTCCTCGATGAAGGCCAGGGCGTCATCGGTCAGGTCCCTGGTGTCGATCCCGAGCACGCTGATCCTGTTCCGGTTCTCGCGCTCGAACCGGTCCAGGGCGGGGGATTCGTCCCGGCACGGAACGCACCACGAGGCCCAGACGTTGAGCAGCACCCAATCGCCGCGGTAATCGGCCAACGAGCCTTCGCCGCCGGGTGGCAGGGTCTCCAGGGTGGCGGTCGGTACGGGCTCACCGGTGGCGATCGCCCCGTCGCCGGCGCTGACCAGCCCCCAGACCAGGAAGCCGAGGAAGGCGGCGACCGCGATCGCGACTATTGAGCTCTTCAGATTCAAACCGCCTCAGAGTATGAAGAAGAGTCCTCCGGTGCTCGCGTAGTATGCCCCCGGCGCGGACGTAGCTCAGTTGGTAGAGCGCGAGCTTCCCAAGCTCGAGGTCGCGGGTTCGATCCCCGTCGTCCGCTTTGAGTACTTCGCTTTCCGTAGTCATTGTCGCCTGGAATTCGGCCACCGACCTGGCCCGGACGCTTCCGGCGCTGGCGGCCGAACTCGGGCCGGAAGATGAGGTGATAGTCGTCGACAACGATTCCGGCGACGACCCCGGTGGCGTCGCGGCCCGGTCGCTGCCGAAGGTCCGGGTGGTATCCATGAAGCGCAACGTGGGATACGCAGCCGCGGTCAACCGAGGTGTGGCCGAGGCCCGGGGTGAGCTTCTGGTTCTGCTGAACCCGGACGCCATGCCCGAGGCCGGATTCGGCGAGGCGATCCGCCGGCCGCTCTCCGACGGCTCCGACTGGGCGGCCTGGATGGCACTTGTGATCTGCCACGAGGACGACCGGCGCCTGGTCAACTCGTCCGGAAATCCACTTCACTTCACCGGCTTCGCCTGGGCCGGAGGACACGGCCTCGACGCGGGACAGGCCGGCGTCAGCCGCAGCGTTCCTACCCTGTCGGGAGCCTGTCTGGCCATTCCGCGCGAAACCTGGATCCGGGTCGGCGGATTCTCCGGCCCCTTCTTTCTCTACCAGGAAGACACCGACCTTTCGGTCCGGCTGTTGCTCGCCGGGCAGCGGATCGGACTGGCGGTCGACGCGGTCGTGGATCACGACTACGACTTCGAATCCAGCGGGCGCAAGTACTTCTGGCTGGAGCGCAACCGGATCGCGATGATCCTGCGCAACTATCCGACGACCCTGCTCGCACTCCTGCTGCCGGCACTGATCGCGACTGAACTGGCGCTGCTGTTCGTGGCGCAGCGCCAGGGCTGGTTGCGCAGCAAGCTTGCGGCCGATCTCGCCCTGCTGCGCTGGTTCCCGAGACTGCTTCGCGAGCGCCGTCTCATCCAGGCCTCGCGAAAGGTCACCGCCGGGCAGTTCGCCGCCGGGTTGACCGCAGACCTCGACTCACCCTTCTTCCCCGAGGTCGTTCGCCGCAACCCTCTGAGGGCGGCGATGCGCCTTTACTGGCGTGGCATCCGCCTGTTGCTCAGGTAAGGCGGGCCACTCAGATTCCCTGGCCGATCGGCCTGATCAGGATCTCGTTCACGTCGACTGAATCGGGTTGGGCGAGCGCGTAGTCGACGGCCCCGGCGATGTCGTCGTCGGAAAGAGCACGGTCCCCGGGCCGGTTGTCGAAGAACGGCGTATCCACCATTCCCGGCTCGATCAGGGTGACCCGGATCCGGTTGCCGTCCTCGCGGGCCCGGAGCTCTCCCCTCAGGGCTTCACCCATCGCGGTCGCGGCGAACTTGGTCGCCGAGTAGAGCGAGCCGGGAAGCGCCCGCCTGCCGGCTATCGAACTGGTGATAAGGAAATGACCGTCGCCCTTTTCGAGCAGGTGCGGCAGCGTGGCGCGGATCGTCAGGGCCGGCCCGAGAACGTTGGTCAGGACCATCGAGCGCCAGTGCTCGGGCGATTCCTCGAGGAAGCCTCGACCGGCGCCGAAGCCGGCGTTGGCAAAGACGGCGTCGATGCCACCGAAGGCCTGGAGCGTCGAAGCAGCCAGGTTTTCGACCTGGTCCCACTCGGTCACGTCGCAGGTGACCGGGATCGCCTCTGTCTCGCCGCCGAGTTCTGCTGCCAGTTCTTCGAGTGGCTCGAGGCGCCTGCCTGCGAGCACGAGGCGGTAGCGGTCGCTGACCGCGCGTGCCGTGGCGGCTCCGATTCCACTGCCGGCACCGGTGATTACGAGGACCTTCTTTTCAGCGTTCATGAGCCGATTCTCGCATCTGGCCCACGCCGACGCGTCAGCCTTGCAATAATCCCTCCTGTCGCATGGATCCTCAGAAGAAACGACAGATCAGGCTCTTCGTCGCACTCGGTTTTGCGCTCGTCCTTGCAACCGGTCTGGTCTACACGTCATTCAACGCCTCGAGCGAGGCCCGTCAGCCCTCTGAACTCGGAGACGCCGTGCCCGGCAAGAGCTACGAAATGACCGGCAAGGTCGTCCCGGGCTCGATCGAAGAGCAGGGTGAAGGCATCAGCTTCGAGGTCCGTGATCGCGACGGCGGCGGTTCGATCCCCGCGACCTACAGCGGTGTCATCCCGGACCCCTTCCGGGACGGCCGCGAAATAGTGCTCAAGGGGACCGTGGAGAACGGGATTTTCGTGGGGGAGCGGGATACGCTCGTTACCAAATGCCCCTCGAAATTCTCGGAGAAGCAGAATCAGTAGCCTCGGAGGCGCCGCCCTCTGGGTCGCCTTTCTGACCGCCGTCTTCGGCACAGTGGCGGCCCTGATCGGGACCCGCGGAGATCGCCGCTGGGTCGATGCCGCACGCCGGGCGGCTTACTCGCTGTTCGGCCTCCTGCTGATCTGCGTGATCGCGATCGAGGTCGCTTTCATCACCAGCGACTTCAGCCTCAGCGTGGTCGCCAACCACTCCTCGAGGGAGACGCCGCTCTTCTACAAAGTTACGGCGATGTGGTCGAGCCAGGAAGGCTCGCTTCTGCTCTGGGCTTTCATCCTCTCCCTGGTCGCAACGGTTTCGCTCTACTTCACCCGGGAGAAGCTGAGGGACATCGTGCCCTGGGCCACCGCGATCATGATGGGCGTCGCCGTCTTCTTCACCTCTCTGATGCTGTTCGGCGGCAGCATCAATCCCTTCGACACGCTGAAAGACGTGCCGGCGAACGGGGTCGGACTCAATCCGCTCCTCCAGCACCCCTCGATGATCATCCACCCGCCGATGCTCTACGTCGGCTACGTCTCGCTGACCGTCCCCTTCGCTTTTGCGATCGGGGCTCTGATCACCAGGCGCATCGATGCCGCATGGATCAAGTCGACCCGTGGCTTCGCCCTTATCGCCTGGACCTTCCTCAGCATCGGCATCATCCTCGGTGCCCGCTGGTCCTACACCGAGCTCGGATGGGGTGGCTACTGGGCCTGGGATCCCGTCGAGAACGCCTCGATCATGCCGTGGCTGATCACAACGGCCTACATCCACTCGATCATGGTCCAGGAAAAGCGCGGCATGCTCAAGGTCTGGAACGTGAGCCTGATCGTCGCCAGCTTCACGCTCGCCCTGCTCGGCACCTTCCTGGTCCGCTCAGGTGTGCTCCAGTCGATCCATGCCTTCGGCGACTCCACCGTCGGCCCCTACTTCCTCGGTTTGATCATTCTCGTACTGGCCGGCTCGACGGCGCTGATCATCTCGCGGCTTCCGCTGCTGCGCGCGCGCAAGCGCATCGACTCGATGGCCTCGAGGGAAGCGGTCTTCCTGATCAACAACCTGCTGCTGGTGGCTCTCTGCGTCATCGTCTTCTGGGGGACCTTCTTCCCCCTGATCTCGGAGTTGTTCACCGGCACCGAGTCGGTCCTCGCCGCTCCGTGGTTCGACCGCTACACAACCCCGCTGGCGGTCGCGCTCGTCCTGTTCACCGGAATCGGTCCGCTGCTCGCCTGGCGCCGCATTTCCTGGCAGGGCATCAAGAAGGTCTTCCCGATACCGACCGCCGCTTCGCTGGTGGCCCTCGTCCTGCTGCTGGCCTTCACCGATGCCGCCGACAACATCTGGGCGCTTGCGGTTTTCGTTCTCGCGACCTTCACAGTCGTCGCCCTGGGTCAGGAGACCTGGCGCGGTGCGTCCGCACGCAGATCCAGTGCCGGCGGTTCGATCCCCGCCTCGATCTGGGCGGTGGCGACTCGCAACCGCCGGCGCTACGGCGGCTATACCGTCCACCTCGGTTTCGTCATCCTGCTGGTCGGGGTCGCCGCGTCGTCCAGCTTCGAGGACAAGGTCGACGTGACGCTTTCCCCCGGGGAATCGGTCAAGGTGGAGCGCTATACGCTGACCTACGAGCAGCCGACGGTATCCAGGGACGGTCAGGCGATCGTTTTCGGAGCCGAGGTTTCGGTCAGGCGCGAGGGCGAGCCGTTCGCCACCATGAACCCGACCAGGCGCTACTACCAGCGCACTTCCGGCACAAGAACCATCTCCGGATATTTCGAAGGTGAAGCGACAAGCGAAGTCGGGCTCAGCGCCGGCACCCGCAAGGACTTCTGGGTATCGATCGAGCCGGATACCGAGGCGATACGCGAGCGGGCCGAAAGCGCCGACGGGCGCTTCGGGGCCTACATGAGGTCGAGGGTGCTGCCGGCTATCCAGCGTGATCCGTCCCAGGCCGCCGCCCTTACCCAGCAACTGGTCGCCGTTCAGGGCTTGGCCACCGACCGGATCATCGCCGACTACACCCGGCCTGAAATGGTCACGGCCGCGACCTTCCGGGTGATCGTCAGCCCGATGGTCAGCTGGATATGGATCGGCGCCATCATCACGATCCTCGGGGCGTTATTTGCCGCCTGGCCCGCCCGCCGGCCCCGACGCGGGAAAGCGACCTGATGGAGTTCGTCTACTTCGCCTTGTTCCTGGCGGCTGTGTCCGCCTTCGTCAGCTACCCGTTCTGGGGAAAATGGCGCGCAACCGTCAGCGAGGACCCTGCGATCGCAGCGCTCGAAGCGGCGCGTGAAGCCAAGTACCGGGAGATCCGCGACGCCGAGGTGGATCTGAAGACCGGCAAGCTGACCCAGGAAGACTACGACCGGGTCAATTCGGAACTCAGGAGCGACGCCGTCACGATCCTGCGCGAGCTGGACGAGGCACGCGCGGTGAAGCCGCCCGAAAACGGCTAGACTCCCCGGTCGAATGTTTACCTTTCTTTCAGTGATACAGGCCGGCCTGGCCTTCCTGCTCATCTTCCTGGTCCTTCTGCATTCGGGCAAGGATGCCGGCCTGTCCGGTGCTTTCGGCATCGGCGGCGGGGGAAGCTCGATCGGCGGCGGCTCGATGGTCGAGCGCAACCTGACCCGGGCGACGATCGCCGTGGCGATCATTTTCGTCGTCAATACGATCGTCCTGCTCAACCTCTGATCATCCGTACGGCCCTGCCGTAATCTGGCGTTGATGCTCTAGCATCGCGACCATGAGCGACCGCAGCAAGCTGATACTGGCGATCACCCTCGGTGCGGTCGGCCTCGCACTCGGCACCCTCGGCACGATCGTCGCCTTCAACGCGAAGAACGAGCTCAAGTCGAACGAGGAGGTCACGGCGGTCGTCGAGCAGCGCTTCGCCGAGGCCCAGAAGCGCCAGGACGAGGTCGAGGCCCAGCAGGTCTCGGGTGCCGAGAAACTGGTTGACGACCTGAGCAGGGCCGAAAAGAACCAGCTGGGGAAGATCGACTCGAACGCCAGCTCGATCTCATCCCTCCAGAAACAGGTCAGCAGTCAGCAGAGCCAGATCGACGCGCTCAAGTCGACCAACCAGAAGCAGTCGAATCAGATCTCCAACCTCCAGAATCAGGTCCAGCAGAACTTCAATTCGCTAAACAACCGGATTGACAAGACCAACCAGCGGATCAGCAACCAGTCGAGCGGCGGCTCCAGCCCCTGAGCATGCGCATCCTCTTCGTCTGTCTCGGCAACATCTGCCGTTCTCCGACGGCTGAGGCCGTCATGCGCGATCTCGTGACTGAGGCCGGACTGCGTGATGAGATCAGGATCGACTCGGCGGGTACCGGCGACTGGCACATCGGCCACCCGCCCGACCCGCGAGCGGTCGAAGCCGGCTCGAGGCGTGGCCTCGAAGTCGGAGGTCAGGCACGGCAGGTAGCTCCGTCGGACTTCGAAAACTACGACCTGATCGTCGCCATGGACCGCTCCAACCAGGCCGACCTGATCGAGCTCGCCGGGGGCGAGGACCCCGGGATCCGGCTTCTGCGCGAGTTCGGTGGCGACGAGGACCTCGACGTGCCGGATCCCTACCTCGGCGCCGGTGACGGATTCGACGAGGTGATCGACCTGATCGACCGCCACTGCCGCATCCTTCTCGACACGATCCGCCAGTGATCGAGGAGCGCATGCTGCGCTCGCTCCATGTGGAAGCGATGCGGCGGAGCGATCTCGACGGCGGGTACCACCTTCACTTCATCGACGAGGACCGCCGCTGCGGCGGGCACGTTCTGGATCTGCGAATCAGGGCCGGCCGCCTCAGGGCGGAATCGGTTTCGGACCTCTGCGTCGAGCTTCCGCGTGGCATCGAACTGGTCTCTCCCGGGCTTTCGCAAGACACCCATCGGGCCCTCCAGAGAGCCGAGCGCGGCGGCCTCGACCAGGTACCGCGGCTTTCATCACCTGCTTGCCTGCATTCACAGGCGACCGGCTCAGGCCAGTTCGGCGGGCAGGTTCGGGAAGCCGGCCGTCGCCTGTCGCACGATCTCGACCGGGTCGTCGGCAACCCTGATCAGCTCGAAGTCGTCGGCGCTGAGTCGGCCTTCGCCGAGAAGTTGTCCCCTCATCCAGTCGATCAGGCCGTTCCAGTAACTCGAGTCTGCGAGAACCATCGGGGCCGGCCTCGTCTTGCCGGTCTGGGTCAGCGTGAGGACCTCGAAGGTTTCGTCGAGTGTGCCGAACCCGCCCGGAAAGATCACGAACGACCACGAATAGCGGGCGAACATCAGCTTTCGCAGGAAGAAGTAGTGGAACTCCATGCCGATGTCCACGTACTCGTTCAGACCCTGTTCATGGGGTAGCTCGATGTTCAGTCCGACCGAAGTGGCTCCCGCATCACGGGCGCCCCGGTTGGCGGCCTCCATGGTGCCGGGTCCGCCGCCGGTGATCACGCTGTAGCCCTCATCGCCGATCGCGGCGGCAACCTGACGTGCCAGCCGGTATTCGGGGTCGTCTTCTACCGTCCTTGCCGAGCCGAAAACACAGACTGCCGGGCCGAGGTCGGCCAGTAGCCCGAAACCCTTGTCGGCTTCGGACCGGATCCGTTCAAGCCTTTCAGGGTCGGAGAGCTCGGTGATGATCTCCGGCTCGCCGTCACGGATTATCTCCTCGTCGAAGGTGAACGGCTGGCGGGGGTTGCCGAGCTTGCCCAAGGTCAGTCCCCTGTCTGTCCGGCGGCGGAGCGATAGCGCTCGACAGCGATCCGTCGCTCTTCGGCGTGATCAACCACGGGGGCCGGGTAGTCGGTGCCGATCAGGCAGCCGCAACTCTCCTGGGTCTTTTCGTCCATCAGCCACGGCCGCACCAGGTGCTCGTCCGGTACCTGCCGCAGCTCGGGCAGCCAGCGGCGCACGTACTGGCCGTCGGGGTCGAAGCGCTCGTGCTGGGTCATCGGGTTGAACATGCGCTGGAAGTACGGGGCCGGATCGGTCCCGACCGAGGTCGTCCACTGCCAGCCCCCATTGTTGGAAGCGAGGTCGCCGTCCACCAGGCGCTCCATGAACCACTTTTCGCCATGCCGCCAGTCCAGGTGGAGGTCCTTGGTCAGGAACGAGGCCACGACCATTCGCAGCCGGTTATGCATCCAGCCGTCCTCCAGCAGCTCCCTCATGCCGGCGTCGACCAGCGGATAGCCCGTCTTTCCCTGCTTCCACGCTTCCAGCAGTTCGTCGTCTTCCTGCCAGTCCAGGGTGCCACGGTAGCGCTCCTGGAACTCCACTTCGGTCACCGTCGGGAAATTGGCGAGAACCGAGGCGTAGAACTCCCGCCAGGCAAGTTCCTTTCGAAACACCCGTGGTCCCTTGCCTTCGCGCAGCCCCAGTTTGATTTCCAGTTCAAGTGCGGATACACAGCCCCAGCGCATGTAGGGCGACAGCCGGGACGAGCCGCCGGAAGGGTTGTTCCGGTTCTGCCCGTACTGCGACAGCCCGCCGTTGAGATAGTCGCGTGCTGCTTCGCGGGCGGCAGATTCACCCGGCTCGAAAGATGTTTCGGCGGCTTGTCCTTCAAGGCCCAGGTCGGCCAGCGAGGGCAGCGCGCCGCCCTCGATTCCCCCGGGTGTCCCGATTTCTTCCGGCGGATCCTCCAGTTCTCGCCTCTCGACCTCCAGCCAGGCCTTGTAGAAGGGCGAGTAGACGGTGTAGGGGGTGCCCTTGCCGGACACGATCGCCCCCGGGTCGTCGACGATGTAGTTCCCGGGATGGGCGTGGTGGCCGATCCCCGCACCGTCGAGAGCCGCTGCGACCCGCTGGTCCCGCCAGGCCGCCCATGGCGAGACGTCCGTCGTCCAGTGGACCCGGGTCGCCCCGGACGCGGCTGCGATTTCCGGCAGTACCGATTCGGGATGCCCGATGCGCAGGACCAGGTCCGACCCACGCTCGCGAAGGGACTCGCGCAGATCTGCGAGGCAGCCGAGCATGAAGCGGACCCGGGTCGCGGATACGAACCGCCCGGCGGTCAGCAGCCGTTCGTCGAAGACGAAGCAGGGCACGACGGGGCCGGTGGCGGCATGGGCCAGCGCCGGCAGGTCGTGGACCCGCAGATCCCGCCTGAACCACATGATCGAGGTCTCTCCTGTTGCCTCCGGCGGCATCGGGACCGAGTATGCCAGCCCGTCGACGCCGGGGCCCGAATCACCGGGGCCCGTGAATCCGGCAACTCCGGAGGTTGATGCGGCTGAGAGGAGTCGAACCTCCACGTCCTTTCGGACACAAGCCCCTCAAGCTTGCGCGTCTACCAATTCCGCCACAGCCGCAGGAGGACGGCCGGATTCTAGGAGATGCGGCCCCGCATGCGCTTTGCCCTGCCGGTCGTGCGCTTGCGGTTTTCACCCTGTACGAACATACGTCCGCCGAGCGCGCTAGTTTACGAACACAGGTTCGCTATGAGCGGATCACGGAAAATGACGAATCGAACGGCCTCGGGCCGGCGAAGGAGAAACGTGGTTGACCTGACCAAGCGGCAGCGCGAGATCTTCGACTACATCGGCAAGTACGCCGACAAGACCGGTTACCCGCCGACCGTCCGCGAGATCGGCAAAGCCGTCGGTCTGCATTCGTCGTCGACGGTGCACGTGCATCTCGCCAACCTGGAGAAGGCCGGTGTGCTGCGTCGCGATCCCAGCAAGCCCAGAGCGATCGAGATCCTGGTCAAGAAGGCCAGGAGTGCCCGCGATGCCGCGGTCGACACCGTGCTTCCCGGCGGTGCGCCCGGCAACGGCCTGCCCCTGCTCGGGCGGATCTCGGCCGGTCCCGGGATGCTGGCCGAAGAGAACATCGAGGAGTACGTGGACGTTCCTTCGGTGATCGGAGGCCGTGAAGGCGACTACGTTCTCGAGGTCCGCGGTGAGAGCATGAAAGACGCCGGAATCATCGACGGCGACTACGTGATCGTCCATCCGGCGCCCGACGCCGACAACGGCGAGATCGTGGTCGCCATGCTCGATCAGGAGGAGGCGACCGTGAAAAGGCTCTTCAAGGAGACCGACCACATGCGGCTCCAGCCCGAGAACGATTCGATGGAGCCGATCATCACTACTGACGCCCAGGTGATCGGCAAAGTCATCGGCTGCTTCCGCAAGATCTGACCTCAAACCGCCCTCCGGTGGTGAATCGGGCGATTTGGCCCTAGAATGTTCGTTCGTGGGTCGGACGGCTGCGGAGGGAGAGAAATCCCTTCGAGGAAAGTCCGGACACCACAGGGCAGGACGGTGGGTTACTCCCACTCGGGGAAACCCGCAGGAAAGTGCCACAGAAATACACGGCCGATGACGCAGCCACACGTGAGTTGCGAACAGGCAAAGGTGAAAAGGTGCGGTAAGAGCGCACCGGCGTCGCGGTAACGCGGCGGCCAGGTAAACCCCGTCCGGTGCAAGACCAAACAGGATCGTCGACCCGGCCCGGCGAGATCCAGGTAGGTCGCAGGTGAATCGGGATAAGACCCGGTCCCCGCCGGTGTGATCAGCCGGCGAGATAGATGGTCGTTCAAGACAGGATCCGGCTTACAGACCCGCTAAGGAAAGGGCTCCGCAAGGGGCCCTTTCTACTTCCACGGACGGGACAGCCGCTTGCGTGAGCGTTTGCTAATGTACTGCTCAACCTTCAGCTGAATCTCCGCCACAAGATCGCGGAGAGCGGGGGACCCAAAGGACAAGGTCCATGGGGCGAATCACTGGCATCAGCCAGGTAGCGCTGCTCTTTCAGCGCGAGCCCGACAGCTAACCCCGCAAGCACCGGAAAGAGAAATGAAGAACGCTTCAGTCCGCCTTGGGCGGGACCTAAAACTGAGCACCGCCCTGATCGCTATGGCTCTGGCCATGGTTTGCTGGATTGCCCTCGAAACCGGCCGCGGCGCCGATGCCGCGACGGCCGCAGGAGCAACTGCCTCGGCCGGCGGCCTCAACCTGACCCAGACGGTCAGCACTCCCAGCCTGGCGCCACGCTTCGGCACCCGCACCCTGCGCCAGGGGATGAACGGGCCTGATGTGCGCGTGCTCAAGGGCATCGTGCGCGCCCAGTCACTGCTGCGCGGCACCGGGGTCAACCCCAACTTCGACGCCCCGACCACGAGCGCCGTGCGCCGCTTCCAGAAGAGGACGAAGATCGCCGCAAACGGGGTCGTAAACAGCCATACCGCCCGCAAGCTGGTTGGTTCGATGCGCAGCTCCGGGGCGTCCTGGTACGGACCGGGCTTCTATGGGAACCGGACCGCCTGCGGCCAGACGTTGCGCAAAGGGACCCAGGGCGTAGCCCACAAGACCCTCCCATGTGGTTCCAAGGTCCTGATCGGCAACCGCGGACGCTTCGTGATCACCCGGGTCATTGATCGCGGGCCGTACACGGCAGGACGCTCGTGGGACCTGACCAACGCCACCCGCAAGGCGCTCAGGTTCAGCGGCGTCGGCGATGTTCGCCACGCTGTGATCAAGCGCGGCTGAGTCGGCCCGCCCCGGGCGGCAGATCGGATTCAGCAGCATCTGCGATCCGTTCGGCCTCAGTTGGTGTTTGTACTCTGTGCGGCCGCAAACCGGCCCCGACCCGAACCACTTCGCAAACAGGAGAACTCATCTGATGCTTACCCACGGTACAGCGAACAGCGGCCCCGGAACCGGGCTCGTCCGCACCATCACGATCGCCGTCGTGATCGGTCTCTTTGCCTTCGCCCTGGCACTCGTAGGCGGCAATGCCGGCGGCAGCGCCGATGCGGCCAAGGCCAAGTCGACCGTCCTCGGGGGTGCGACGACGATGCAGGATCCTCTCTGTCCGGTGAACTGCCAGGTCATACCCACGGTCAGCGGCATCCAGAAGCTACTGCCGACCGGAGCCTCTCCTTACCGGGCTACCGCAAACGGCAAGATCACCGCCTGGAAGCTCTGGCTCGGCAAGCCGAACGCCGCGGATCGGGCCGCCCTGAACGGACGCTTCGGCAGCCCGCCCCAGGCGGCGATCACGGTGCTTCAGCGTGTGAAGACCAAGAGCGGCAGCAAGTTCCGCCTTCAGCGCAAGAGCCCGGTCGAGGGACTCAACCGGGAACTCGGCGGCATCGCGACCTTCAAGCTCAAGCAGCCGATCAGGATCAAGAAGGGCCAGTTCGTATCGCTCGCTGTCCCGACCTGGGCCCCGGCCTTCGCTGACAGCCTCGGATCACAGTACGCATGGCGTGCCAGTCGTCAGCCGGGCAAGTGCGGACCCGGATCGATCGACCAGGCCAGCTCGCAGCTCAAGGTAGGGAGCAAGCGCTTCTACGCATGCAACTTCAAGGGCAGCCGTCTGCTGTTCACGGCGAAGCTCAAGTTCAACTGAGTTTCGAATTGACCCCCCTCAGCAGAAAGGACGTCCCGTCGGGACGTCCTTTCTGCTGAGGGGCAACTTCAGGGGGAGAGGCTCGTCGGCCTTTCGCACGGCCGTTCAGGCAGCCTGGGGGAGCACCCGCGGCGTCGCCTGATCCTTGGGCAGTGCCGCGGCCGCGGCCATCAGGCTCTGGAACTCGGCCAGGGCGACATGGGCCAGCGCCTCGAGGATCTGCTCGTCTTCCCAACCGGCCTCCCGGGCCTCCTCGTGGAGGTAGAGAGGCGGATCACCGTCGGCGTCGAGGGCTGCCTTCAGATAGACCAGAAGGGCATTCTCATGCTCGTCCGCCGAGGCGAAACTCCGGGCCCTGGAGACTTCGTCGAGACCGAGGCCTGCGGCCCGTGCCGACTTCGCGTACTGGACGACGCTGTAGCTGTCGCCCCGGTGCTCTGCGACCGCCAGGGCGACCCGGTGGCGAGTGGACTTGGGCAGGCTTCCCTGCTGGAGTTCTGCCCGCATTCTCGTATAGGCACGAAGTACGGCAGGCGAGCCCGCGAGCACTCCGACCAGTTTGTTGACCTGGCGGCCACCGACCTGAATGCTCTTGAGGATGGGTGCGCTCTGGTCGGGCGCCGTCAGTTCGTCATGGATATGAAACCGGCTGACTTCTGTTTTTACGGTCACGATCGACTCGTTTCCAATCTTTAGTGGAGTGGAATCCATGTGCTTTATATGGCATTAAGGATTCCATTACTTTACTTTTAGCTAGTTACTTACCACGGGTAAGTTATACCGGTTGGACCGGCGGTGTGCAAGCCCGGTCGCGTATCGTTTCCGGCTGACGGCAGCAGACCGCGGCAGTCGGGGCAATCCAAGGAGCCAGATGTCAGAACAACCGAGAACAGCAGCCGATGTCTACGAACTGGTCAGGCAGCATGACGTCAGGTTCATAAGGCTCTGGTTCACTGACGTTCTCGGACACCTCAAGAGCTTTTCGATCAACGCAACGGAGCTCGAGAGGGCCTTCGAACGCGGCATAGGATTCGACGGAGCATCGCTGACCGGGTTCAACTCGGTCGAGGAGTCGGACATGGTGGCGAGGCCGGATGCCTCCACCTTTTCGCTTATCCCCTGGCGGCCCGACGGCATCGACGCAGTGGCGCGCATGTTCTGCGATATCGAGGTTCCCGGCGGGCTGCCATACGAAGGCGACCCGAGGTGGGTCCTGAAACGGGCCCTCGAGAGGGCCGAAGGCATGGGCTTCGAGGATTTCGCCGTCGCTCCCGAAATCGAGTTCTACTATTTCCGGTCGGCTCGCCCGGCTGACGGAATACCGGAAGTCCTTGATGAAGGTGGCTACTTCGACCTGACCACTCTCGACGCGGGCTCCGACGTACGCCGGGAAACGGTGCTCGCGCTCGAGCGCATGGGCATCCATGTCGCTTCGACCCACCACGAGGCGGGGCCGTCCCAGCACGAACTTGACATCAAGGCCTCTGGCGCCCTCAGGGCCGCCGACGACCTGATGACCAGTCGGATCGTGGTCAAGGAGTACGCGCTTCAGCAGGATTGGCATGCGACCTTCATGCCGAAGCCCCTCGGCGACGCCAACGGATCCGGACTCCACATCCACCAGTCACTGGTCGCCGGAGGCGAAAACGTATTCCAGGATCCGGACCGGCCGGGCCGACTCTCAGCGACCGGAAACGCCTTCGTCGCAGGCCAGCTCCGCCACGCCCGCGAGATCGCCCCGCTCTACTCCCAGTGGGTCAATTCCTACAAGCGTCTCGTGCCCGGCTTCGAGGCACCGGTCTACCTCTCCTGGTCTCGTCGAAACCGCTCTTCACTGATCCGGGTCCCCCAGCGGCAGGTGAGTGAAGAGGGAGATTCCTGGGCCGAGCTGCGCTGTCCCGACCCCGCCTGCAATCCGTATCTCTGCCTTGCCGGAATGCTCCAGGCTGGACTCGAAGGAATCGAGAAGGGCTACGAGCTGCCTGAGCCGATGGAGGAGAACCTCTACCACCTCGGTCCCGACGAGATGGCCGCTCGCGGCATCGAACAGCTACCTTCGACCCTCGGTGAGGCGGTCGAACTGGCCGCCGACTCCGAACTGGTGCTGCGAACGCTCGGCGAACACACATTCCGTCGCTTCATCGAACTCAAGCGGCAGGAGTGGGACAACTACCGGGTCCAGGTCACTCCTTACGAGATCCAGACATTCCTGCCGCTTCTCTAGGCGGGCCTTCCGGCGTCCAGGCCGCTCTTCAGATCTGCCGGCTCGAAGACCGGGGCACGGCAACTGAAGTCCCGGCAGACGAATGCGGCCGGCCGTTCACCCGGCGCCGTTCGCCCTTCCAGCAACGGCGGCGTCGACAGGCCCTGCGGCCCACCGGCCAGCACGGTTCGCGGCCGGTAGCGCTCGCGGTACGCCGTGAGCAGCGGCTGGGCAGCTTGCCTGCCGGCACCGTCAGGCCAGACGACCGCGACTTCGCCGTCAGGTGAGAAGTAGAGGTCCAGTGCCTGGAGCAGGTGGCCGAAGGCCCCCGGCTGGCGGGCGGTCGCCGGGGCGAGAAGCTTCAGTACCCCTTCGGCGTGACGCCTGTAGCGGGCTTCTCCGGTCAGGTCTGCGAGACGCAGTAGCCCGAGCGCCGCTGAAGCGCTTCCGGAGGGGATCGGATGGTCGCCGATGTCCTTGCGTCGGGCGATCAACTGCTCGTGGTCGTGCGAGGTCGAGAAGAAGCCACCACGGTCGGGGTCGGAGAAGCGGTCGATCATGTTTTCCGCCACTGCCACCGCCCGACTGAAGACGGCCGGGTCGAAGCCTGCCTCGTAGAGCGTGATCAGCCCCTCGAGCAGGAATGCGTGGTCCTCGAGGTAGGCGTTCAGCCGGGCATCTCCGCGGCGCCAGCTGCGCAGCAGGTTGCCCTGGCGATCGCGCATTTCATCCCAGATGAAATCGGCGCACTGCGTTGCGGTTTCGAGGTAGTCGGGCCGTTCGAGCACGGCTCCGGCTTCGGCCAGGGCGGAAATCATCAGGGCATTCCAGGAGCAGAGCACCTTGTCGTCGAGCGCGGGGCGGATCCGCTGCGACCGCGCTTCCATCAGAGCCTTGCGTGCCGCGGCCAGCTCGCCGTCGAAGTCCGCCGGTGGTAGGCCGGTGGGAAAATGGAGCACGTTGCGGCCTTCGAAATTGCCCTCGTTGCTTGCGCCGAGGGTCCTCATCACCGAATCAGCCCGATCTGCCAGCACCTCTTCCAGTTCGGCCCCGGTCCAGGTGTAGAACAGGCCTTCTACCCCCTCGGAGTCGGCGTCGAGGGAGGCATGGAATCCACCCGCGGGATCGCGCATCTCGCGCGTCGCCCAGTCGAGAGTCTCGACCACGATGCGGCGGTATCGCTGGTGACCGAGCTCCTGCCAACCGTGCAGGTAGGTTCGTGCCAGCAGGGCGTTGTCGTAGAGCATCTTCTCGAAGTGCGGGACCAGCCAGACATCGTCCACCGAGTAGCGCGAAAAACCGCCGCCGATCTGGTCGTAGATACCTCCGGCCGCCATCCGGTCGAGCGTGATCTCAACCGGTTCGGTCTGCCCACGGGCCAGAAGGAAGTCCAGGACGGATGCCGGCGGGAACTTCGGTGCCGGTCCGAATCCACCGTGCTCGAGGTCGGCCGACGAGGCGATCGCGGCCGCTCGCTCTTCCGGTATCGCGGGGTCGATATCTCCCTCCGGGGCGCTGACCAGGGCGACTGCGCCGAGGCGGGTCTTGACGTTCTCCGACTGGGTACGGATCTCGTCGCGGCGCTCGTCGAAGGCCTGGACCACGGCTTCCATGACCATCATGAAACTCGGCATTCCCCTCGAGGAGTCGGGTGGAAAGTAGGTGCCGCCGTGGAAGGGGACGCCGTCGGGGTCGAGGAAGACGGTGAGGGGCCAGCCGCCCTGCCCGGTGATCGACTGGACCGCCTCCATGTAGATGGCGTCGATATCCGGTCTTTCCTCGCGGTCTACCTTGACCGGCACGAAGTGCTCGTTCATGTACTTCGCCGTGTCCGGGTCCTCGAACGACTCGCGCTCCATCACGTGACACCAGTGACATGCGGCGTAGCCGATCGAGAGCAGGATCGGACGATCCTGGTCTCTGGCCAGGGTCAGCGCATCGGCTCCCCATGGCAGCCAGTCCACCGGGTTGTCCCGGTGCTGGAGCAGGTATGGGCTGGTTTCTTCAGCCAGGCGGTTCGGCATCGCTCCATCTTCGCAGGCGGCCTGTCCGACGCCACCCGGGCGGGCTTATGATCCATGCGATGGATCCGTCCGCCTTCGCCGTCAGCGCCTCCATACTCGCCGACTTCTGGAACGACCAGCTGGTCGAGCACAACCGCCAGGCTCTGTTCCTGGTTCTGGTCGGCTTTCTGGGGTCCTTCGTCTTTATCCGGATCAGCACGCGACTGATGCGCAGCCCCAAGGTCCCCTGGTGGCCCGGCAGCATCGTCAGCGAGAGCGGCGTCCACCTTCACCACCTGGTTTTCGGGATCGTCACGATGATGACCGCCGGCACCCTGGGCTTCGTCCTCGTCGACTACAGCCCGTGGTTCGAACTCTGCGCATTCGCCTTCGGCATCGGGGTCGGTCTGACCATCGACGAGTTCGCTCTCTGGGTGCACCTGGACGATGTCTACTGGGCGGAAGAAGGACGGCGTTCGATCGACGCGACCGTCGTCGCAGGCCTCTGCATGGCTCTGATCTTCTTCGGGATACGTCCCTTCGAGGTCGAGACCGGTTCAGTCGAGATCGTGATCGTCAGCTCGCTTCTCGCCCTGACGGTTTTCGCGGTTTCCGGGATCTGTTTCCTGAAGGACCGGATCCTGCACGGAATCGTCGGCTTCTTCATCCTCCCCGTCGGCATCTACGGAGCGATGCGACTTGCCAAGCCGAACTCGGCCTGGGCACGGCGCCGCTACGGGGAGCGCCGCCCCGGAAAGCAGGTGGCGGCAGCCAAGCGCTTCCCGCCAGACCGCCGCACCCAGCGCTTCAAAGAGCGGTTTCGCGACATCGTCGGCGGCGGCATAAGCCAGCACTGAGCCGGGTTGAAGTCAACCCGGGTCGACGGCCGCCTGCGGCTACGTCTGCTGGTCCCGAAGATCGGCTCGCTTGATCTTGCCGCTGGCCGTCTTCGGCAGCTCGTCGACGAATTCGATCAGGCGCGGGTACTTGTAGGGCGCCGTGACTTCGCGGCAGTGAGCCTGGAGGCTCGCGACCAGGTCCGTTGTCTCGACCCTTCCCCGTGGGCTGCTCCCACGGAGCACGATCACCGCCTTCACTACGGAGCCGCGCTCGGGGTCGGGTGCGGCGATCGCTGCAGCTTCGGCGACGGACGGATGGGAGAGCAGGGCCGATTCGACTTCGACCGGCCCGATCCGGTAGCCGGAGGACGAAATCACGTCATCGTTCCTGCCGTGGTGGTAAAGGAAGCCGTCTTCGTCGGCCTCGACCATGTCCCCGGTTGGCCACCATTCATCCTCGAAAGAAGTGCCGTCGAGGTAACCGGAGAAGAAACTGGGCGAGCTCTCCGCCCGGAGCTGAAGTTCGCCGTCAACGATGCGGGTGTCAATTCCGGGAAGGGGGCGGCCCATCGAGCCCTCTTTTCCTCCGATCCGGTCGCCGGGCCTCATCCCGGTCACCGCGCCGGTTTCGGTCTGGCCGTAGCCGTCTGCGATTTCCAGGCCGGTCGCGTCGCGAAACGCCCCGATCACCTCGGCGTTGAGGCTCTCGCCGGCCGAGACCATGCGGTGGACGTCCGGCAGCGCCTTGAGCTCGGTCCTGCGGGCCAGGATGCGGAATTCAGTCGGCGCCTGGCAGAGCACGTTCACCCTCTCGCGGCGCACGATGTCGAGCCGGGTTTCCGGGTCGAAGCGCTCGTCCACCAGGAGAGCCGTCGCCCCGCAGAGCCAGGGCGCGATAAAGGCGTTTCGCGACGACTTCGACCATCCCGGGGCCGCCGTGCACCAGGCGAGGTCGCCGGGCCGCGCCCCGAACCAGTGCTCGGACTGGAGTTTCTGGCCGGTCAGGTAGCTCTGCGGATGGATGACACCGGTCGGCTCACCGGTGGACCCAGACGTGAATACGACCAACGCGGGGTCGCCCTGGTCCAGCCGGGCGCTTCGGGCCGGGGTCGGCTGGTCGAGATCCTCGTCGAAGGCCCGCGCGAGGTCATCCATGTCGAGGTACGGGATGCCCCCGGGCAGGTGGGCCAGGTATTCCGGCTCGCCGATAGCCAGGGCCGGGTTGGTCGCGGCCACGCGCAGAGCAAGGTCGCCGACGGTCAGCTGGGGGTTGCAGGGGAAGGCCACGGCACCCATTCGGAAGCAGGCCAGCATCGCGATCACCAGCTCGATCCGATTGCCGACCAGGATCAGGACGGTGTCACCGCGCCGCACTCCGTTTGCCAGCATCACTCCGGACAGGCCGAGGCTGCGGGCGAACAGGTGGCTGAAGTGGTGGACCGTCCGGCGCCCTTCGGCGTCGATCGCGATCACCGCCTTGCGCGAGAAGGGGAAGCGCTCGATTACATCTTCGATGAAGTTCAAGGCAGCTCGATCATCCCAGTAAAGAGCCCTGGCCGGTGGCGACCTGGACCGGCCTTCGGCGTGAAGCGGGAACTGGCGGGCAAGACGACGCGCCCTGGGCCAGGAGCCTCGCCGGAGTGCCCAGCCGGGCTACTGCTCGTACTTCTTGATGATCGTCACTGCGCCGGCCGGTGCGGCGTCGACGCAGAGTTCGCAGAGAACGCATTCATCCAGCTGCCCCCGCACGACCTCGGTGCCTGAGTCGGTGGCCTTGAAGATGCTGACCGGGCAGACCTCTTCGAGCTTCTTCGCCAGTTCGACATCGGAAGCAGCCGGCTCGGCTACCTCGACGTCGATGAAGACGCTTTCCAGAGATTCGGTGGCGCTCATTTCGCGATCCTTTCCTTGACTGGCATCGGGGATCTCGTCGATCCGCTCGACGACGGTGATCCCCGCCTCTTCGAGCCGCTTGATCTTTTCGTTGGCCGAGTCCTCTTTGCCTTCGACGATCGTGCCGGCGTGGCCGAAGCTCATTCCCTGCATTTCCTCGTCGTCCATGAACTTGCCGGCCATGAAAGCGACGATCGGCAGGCGCGAGTTGTTCTCGGTCTTCCACTCGGCGAGCTGGGCCTCCATGCGGCCTCCGGGTTCGGTGTAGATCACGATCGCCTCGGTCTGCTCGTCGGCCTCGAAGTACGGCATCAGCTCGGCGTAAGTCGAACCGATGATCGCATCGCCGCCGATTGAGATCGCGGTCGATACCCCGAGTCCGGCCGCGGTGAGCGATGAGGAGATTTCGGTCGTCATGCCGCCGGAACGCGACATCACGCCGACCGCCCCCGGCTCGTAGGACTTGGCTGCATCCTTGGCCGGGCCGCCGATCCCGCCCATCTTGCATACCTCGGGAACGATCAGGCCAAGGCAGTTCGGGCCGATTATCCGGGCCCCGTGCATGTTCGCGAACTCGACCATCTCTGCCACGTCACCGCGCGGGATTCGCTCGGTCACGATGACCAGCAGCTTGATGCCGTTGGCGATTGCCTCGATCACCGCGTCCTTGGTGAAGCCGGGGGGGACGGTGACGACGGAGCCGTCGATCGGGCTGCCGTGGTTCTCGACCGCCTGGGCGACCGTGTCGAAGACCGGCACGCCGTGGACCTCGCGGCCCTTGCGCCCCGGGGTCACTCCGCCGACGATCTTCGATCCGTAGTCGAGGCACTCGCGGGTCAGGTTGATCGCTTCGCGTCCGGTAATGCCCTGGACGATGAAGGTGGTGTCCTTGTCGAGCAGGATGCTCATGCTGAGGCCCCCTGGATCTTGGCGACTGCTCGTCCGGCGGCGTCCCACAGGGAGACCGTCCGGTCGCAGTATTCGACGCCGTAGTGGTCGAGGATCTTCGAGCCTTCGTCTTCCCAGGCTCCCGGGATGCGGAAGATCGCGATCGTCTCGGCCGGGTCCTTGCCCAGGTCGAGACAGGCCTTGATCACTCCACGGGCGACGATGTCCACCCGGGTGTTGGAGACGATCGACATCATCACGGCGATCTTCTCGACGCCGTCCTTCTGCAGGACTTCCTTGGCCAGGCCGCAGGCCTTGGCGACCGAAGGGTTGCCGCCGATCTCGGAGTAGTTGGCCGGCTTGCCGCCCTGGCTTCGAACCGCGTCGGTGAGTGTCAGCGAACCTCCGCCGGCGCCGATTACCAGGCCCAGGTTTCCACTGAAGCCGTGGTCCTTGCCCTGGATCACGCCGCGATGGTCGGCCGCGTCGATCGCCTTTACGTTCTTCTCGAACTGGCTCGGAACGTAGTTGTCGCGGGTGTCTTCCTCGGCTATTGCGAGCTCCTTGCGAAGAAGCGCCTTCTGGCGACCCACCGCTTCGTCTTCCATCTCCATGTGGGCGTCCAGGGCGACGAAGGTTCCGTCGGTCAGCTCGGCCAGCGGGTTGATCTCGGCGAGCAGCATGTCGTTGTCCCGGAACAGGCGGGCCAGCTTCGCCAGAACCGGTGTGGCCCGGTTCAGCTGGCTGCCCGTCACGCCGGTGGCGGCGACGACCTGCTTGGCCTCATAGTCCCCTACGGGCAACAGGTTCGAGATGTGACCCCGGCCGACGTGGTCAGGATGTTCTTCAGCGACCTGTTCGATGTCGATGCCGCCCATGTCGCTGAACAGCATCAGGGGCTTCTTCTCGGTGCCGTCCCAGACGACCCCGGCGTAGTACTCCTGCTTGATCTCCGCCTTCGGATCGACCAGCACCCCCACCGGCTTGAGACCGTTGATCTCCAGCTCGAGGATGTTCGCGGCGTGTTCGGCCGCCTCCTCGGGGGTATCGGCAAACTGAACTCCGCCGGCCTTCATACGGCCACCGGTCAGCACCTGGGATTTGATCACGGTCGGTCCGCCGATGTCCTCGGCGACCTTGCGTGCCTCTTCAGCTGTTTGGCAGAAGCCGTACTTGGTGACCGGTATGCCGGCCAGCTCGACGATCTTTCTTGCCTCGTATTCGTAGAAGCGCATAGGAAGCCGAAAATCTATTCGAAGCCCGGGCAGGTAGTCATTCCGATCCAGACGCTAGGAATCGCGCCCTGTAGCCTGCGGCGCGTGAGCCAGAGTCGAAATCCCGGTCGCGGCCGATTCCGGCAGCTGGTCGCCGCAGTCATGGTGATCGTCGCCGGAGCATCGATCGCCGGTTGTGCCGCTGACGTGGTTGATCCGGTCAAGACCGAGATCGCGGTCCGCTTCGACGTAGAAGAGGAGACCGGGACCAAGATCGCGAAAGTCGAGTGTCCGGGTGACGTCGAGGTTATTGCGGGCGCCCGCTTCACATGCACGGTCACCGCCCGAAGCGGCACCGAGGCGCTCGCCGAGATCGAGATCCTCAACGAAGATGCGGACCTCAAGGTGCTGAGGCTGGTAAATCCCTGAATCCGGGTCGGATTGAGGTCGCCACCTGCGCCCGGATCAGACCGCAAAGTGACCCGTATCTGCGCAACAATCAGGGGCGACAGGTGGCCGGATGGCCTCAACAGACCTTGAGCCAGAAGGCTCGGGGTGGCAATAAAGGAGTTGAAGAGCACTCGTGACCGAAACCACCGAGGTGTCCGCGCCGACCAACAACGCCAAGCTGATCGCCTGGGTCGATGAAGTTGCCCAGCTGACTCAGCCCGACTCGGTGTACTGGTGCGACGGCTCGGCGGAGGAGTACGACCGTCTCGCGCAGGAACTGGTCGACAGTGGCACCTTCACGAAGCTCTCCGAGGCCAAGCGGCCGAACTCCTACCTGGCCAGTTCCGATCCCGGCGACGTCGCCCGGGTCGAAGATCAGACCTTCATCTGCTCGGAGAAAGAGGAAGACGCCGGCGTCACCAACAACTGGCAGCAGCCGGCCGAGATGCGCTCGACACTGAACGGCCTTTTCGAGGGATCGATGAAGGGGCGGACCATGTACGTGCTGCCGTTCTCGATGGGTCCGCTCGGTTCTCCGATCGCCCACATCGGCGTCCAGCTGACCGATTCCGCCTACGTCGCGGTTTCGATGCGGATCATGACCCGCATGGGCAAGGGCGCGCTCGACGTGCTCGGTGACGACGGTGAGTTCGTGCCCTGTGTCCATTCGGTCGGAATGCCGCTCGAAGCAGGGGCAGGACGACGTTGCGTGGCCCTGCAACGCGGACAACAAGTACATCGTCCACTTTCCGGAGACCCGTGAGATCTGGTCCTACGGTTCCGGCTACGGAGGCAACGCCCTGCTCGGCAAGAAGTGCTTCGCCCTGAGGATTGCCTCGGCGATGGCGCGCGACGAAGGCTGGATGGCCGAGCACATGCTGATCATCAAGGTGACCAGCCCCGAAGGCGTCGTCAAGTACATCACCGGGGCATTCCCGTCGATGTGCGGCAAGACCAACCTGGCGATGCTGATTCCCGCGGTCGAAGGCTGGAAGGTCGAGACGGTCGGCGACGACATCGCCTGGATGAAGTTCGGAGACGACGGCCGCCTGCATGCGGTCAATCCCGAGGCGGGCTTCTTCGGCGTTGCTCCCGGCACCGGTGCCAAGACCAACCCGATCGCCATGGATACGATCGACCACGGCAACTCGATCTTCACGAACTGTGCGCTGACCGATGACGGCGACGTCTGGTGGGAGGGCATGACCCACGACGACCCCGAGCACGTCGTCGACTGGCTGGGTGGGGACTGGACCCCGGAGTCGGACCACCCGGCGGCTCACCCCAACGCCCGCTTCACCACTCCGGCCGGACAGAGCCCGACGATCGCCTCGGAGTGGGAGGACCCCGCCGGCGTGCCGATCGACGCCTTCCTCTTCGGCGGCCGCCGGGCCAGCGTTATCCCGCTGGTGACCCAGGCCTTCGACTGGAAGCACGGTGTCTTCCTCGGGGCGACGATGTCCTCGGAGACGACGGCGGCGGCCACCGGTGCGGTCGGACAGCTTCGCTTCGATCCGATGGCGATGCTGCCCTTCTGTGGCTACAACATGGGCGACTACTTCCAGCACTGGCTCGACATCGGAGAAACCGAAGGCGCCCGGCTGCCGGAGATCTTCTACGTCAACTGGTTCCGCAAGGATGAGGCCGGCGACTACCTGTGGCCCGGTTTCGGCGAGAACAGCCGCATTCTCGAATGGGTGTTCCGCCGCTGCGAAGGTCAGGGAGAGGTCTTCGAGACCTCGCTCGGCCTGCTGCCCGCGATCGGCGACCTCGACCTCCAGGGCCTGGACATCAGTCCTGATGCCCTGGACGAACTGCTGACCGTCGACGACGACGCCGTCCGGCAGCAGCTGCCCCAGATCGAGGAGCACCTCTCGAAGTTCGGCGCCGCGCTTCCGGACGAGATCCGGAACCAGTTCGAAGCCCTCAAAGAGCGGCTGGCCTGAGGTCGGGCCGGTGCTCGCCGTAATCGGCGGCAGCGGCCTGTACTCGATCGAGGGTCTCGAGGTCGGGGTTCGCGACCGGGCCGACACCCGGTTCGGCCAGACCTCCGGCGACCTGGTGAGGGGCGAGCTGGGCGGCAGCCCGCTGCTGTTCATGGCCCGACACGGGGAGGACCATTCCGTGGCTCCGCATCTCGTCAACTACAGGGCGAATATCGAAGCGCTGAAGCGGGCCGGCGCGTCAAGGGTGCTGGCGGTCTGCACCGTCGGCTCGATCGACCCCGGGCTCCTGCCCGGAATGATCGCGGTTCCCGACCAGATCATCGACTACACCTGGGGCAGGGCCCAGACTTTCCACGTACCTGGCGAAGCGGTACCCCATGTCGACTTCACGGACCCGTATACGCCGTCATGGCGGACCGAGGTGCTCGAGGCCGCCGGCTCGGGGGAGGCCCGGGTCGCCGACGGCGCCACCTACGCTGCGGTTCAGGGCCCCCGCTTCGAAACTGCGGCCGAAATCCGTCGTTTCCGGAACGACGGCTGCACGATCATCGGCATGACCGGAATGCCCGAGGCCGTCCTGGCACGAGAAGCCGGCCTGGAGTACGCCGCGATCTGCCCGGTCGCCAACCTCGCTGCCGGCCTGGCCCCGGATGAGCTCACGGCCGAAGAGGTCTTCGGCAAGGTTTCGGAAATGCTCGACCCGATCCATCAAGCGGTAAACGCGCTGGCCTCGCGGGCCTGACCGGCGGGTGCCGGCCGTCCCGCGAGGCCCGCGGCGGCTACATCCCGTACTGCTCGGCCAGCTCGGGGTCCTTCTTGGCAAGCATCTCGGCCAGCTCGACCATGACCTTGCACTGCTTCCAGGTGGCGTCGTCCTGCATCTTGCCGTCGATCATGTGGACTCCGCGGCCATCAGGGATCGCCTCGATCACCTTCTTGGCAAACAGGACTTCGTCGGCCGGCGGTGAGAAGACCTTCTTGGCGATGCCGATCTGGACCGGGTGGAGGGACCAGGCACCGACGCAGCCGAGCAGGAAGGCGGCCCGGAACTGGGTCTCGCAGCCCTCGACGTCCTTGATGTCGCCGAAGGGTCCGTAGAACGGAAGGATGTCGTTCGCGGCGCAGGCATCAACCATGCGGGCGATCGAGTAATGCCAGGGATCCTGCTGGGCAGTTACGCGGGCGGCCTCGGGGTCGTCGGCATCCGGGTCCTCCATCGATCGGTAACCCGGGTGGCCTCCACCGACCCGGGTGGTCTTCATGCGACGGGAGGCAGCGAGGTCGGCCGGGCCGAAGCTCATTCCCTGCATTCGCGGACTGGCGGCGGCGATGTCTTCGAGGTTGGTCACGCCCTGGGCGGTCTCGAGGATCGCGTGGACCAGGATCGGCCGCTCGACGCCGGCCTTGGCCTCGAGCTGGGCCAGCAGTTGGTCGATGTAGTGGATGTCCCAGGGTCCTTCGACCTTGGGCACCATGATGACGTCGATCTTGTCCCCGACCTCGGTCACCAGCGTGGTCAGGTCGTCGAGGACCCAGGGGCTTTCGAGCGAGTTGATCCGGGTCCAGAGCTGGGTATCGCCGAGTTCGGCTTCTTTCGCGACCTTGACCAGTCCCTCGCGGGCGGCGAGCTTGTTGTCGACCGGTACGGCGTCTTCGAGGTTTCCGAGCAGAATGTCGGCCTGCTTGGCCATGTCCGGCACCTTGGCCGCCATCTTCTCGTTGGAAGCATCGAAGAAATGGATCATTCGCGACGGACCGAACGGGACTTCGGTTATCGGATCCGGGGCGCCGATGGCCATTGGCTTGAAGAAATCTCTGGGGTTGCGCACGTTGCTCCTTGAATTCGGTGGCTGGGGCGGTGGAGGGGTCTGCCGCCGACAGGCAATTTATCTGCCCCGGGCCTGAAGAAACGTCCCGCCTCCGTCGCGGGTCGGGCACGGGCGAGGGCGACGGACCGATATTCTTTGCTTTCTCTCATCCTTCGCCGCAATCCGGCGACCCTTTCCCCTCACAGAACCGAAGAGGAGCCATGGCCGAATCGACCTACCAGGAGATGACCGACGACCAGAAGGCGATCACCGAGATGGTGCGCCAGTTCGTTGACGAGCAGATCCTTCCCAACGCTGAAGAGTACGACCACGAGGACAAGTTTCCGGAGCCGATCGTCGAGCAGATGAAGGAACTCGGCCTGTTCGGGGTGACGATCCCCGAGGAGTACGGCGGAATGGGCCTCGACCTGACCACCTACGCGATGATCGTCGAAGAGCTGTCCCGCGGCTGGATCTCGATCTCGGGCGTAGTCAACACCCACTTCATCGGTTCCTACCTGCTGATGAAGTTCGGTAGCGACGAGCAGAAGCAGACCTATCTGCCGAGAATGGCAACCGGTGAAGTCCGGGCCGCGTTCTCGCTCTCCGAGCCGGAAATGGGCTCCGACGTCCAGGCCCTGAAGACCAGCGCCAAGAAGGGCGACGACGGCAACTGGGAGATCAACGGCCAGAAGATGTGGGTCACCAACGGACTCGGCTCGACCCTGGTCTTCCTGCTCGCCAAGAGCGACCCGGATGCCGACCCGCGCTACAAGGGCATGACCTGCTTCATCACCGAGAAGGAGCCGTGGGCGCATGAGAACACCGGCGAATTCGCCGGGCTGACCGTGCCGCCGACGATCAAGAAGATGGGCTACAAAGGCGTCGAATCGACCGAACTGGTCTACGACGGCTACAAGTGCTCGCCAGACCGCATCCTCGGCGGTGAAGAGGCCGGCCTGAACAAGGGCTTCGGCCAGATGATGGACGCGCTCGAAGTCGGCCGCGTCAACGTCGCAGCCCGCGGTGTCGGTATCGCCCAGCGCGCCCTCGAGCTGGCGCTGCGCTACAGCCAGGAGCGCAAGACATTCGGCAAGCCGATCGCGCAGCACCAGGCGATCCAGTTCAAGCTGGCCGACATGGCGACCAAGATCGAGGCGGCCCGTCTGGTCACCCGCAAGGCCTGCATGATGAAGGATGCCGGGATCCGCTCGGACCTCGAAGCCGGCATGGCGAAGCTGATCGCCTCCGAAACCGGCAAGGAATGCGTCGAGGACTCGTTCCGGATCCACGGCGGCTACGGCTACTCGAAGGAGTACGAGATCGAGCGGCTCTACCGCGACGCTCCGCTGCTGCTGATCGGCGAGGGCACCTCGGAGATCCAGCGCATGGTCATCGGCAAGAAGCTGCTCGAGCGCAACAAGATCTGATCGGCAGGGGAGGGTGGTGCGGATAGACGCCGATACCGCTGACGGCTATCTCGCCGCCCTCCCCGAAGATCGTCGTGAGGCAATCTCGGCGGTCCGCGACGTGGTTCTCGAGAGCCTCCCCGACGGCTACGTGGAGGAGGCCCGCTGGGGGATGATCTCCTACGAGATCCCCCTTGAGCGCTACCCGGAGACCTACAACGACCAGCCGCTCTCATACGCGGCGCTGGCCTCACAGAAGCGCCACATGTCGCTCTACCTGATGGGCGTCTACTGCGACCAGAGCACTCGCGAGTGGTTCGAGCGCGAGGCCGGTGAACGGGGGGCGAAGCTGGACATCGGCAAGGCCTGCGTGCGCTTCAGGAAAGCGGAGGACCTGCCCCTCGACCTGGTCGGCGAGGCGATCGCCAGGACTTCGGTCGACGAATACATCAGGATCTATGAAGAAAGCCGGTCGGGCGGCTGAGCCGGGACGGCCTTTTGCCTGATAAACAACAGTCATGCCTTCAACCGCGCAGATGATCGAGTCCGCTCTGGAAAACCTCCAGAGGGAGATCCCGGCTTTGAAGAAGCTGAGGCTCGTTTTCGGTCTCGACATCCGCGCCAAAGGCGACATGCAGACTTACCGGGTCGAGGTTCCCGGGCCGCAGATAAGCAAGGGCAGGGGAGAAGACGAACGTTGCCGGGTCGAGATAGACCGGGCGCAGTTCAACACGCTGGCCGACGAAAAGAGTACGGCCGCCTCATTCAGGCGGGCAGCAGAAACCGGTCACATCCGGTTCGAAGGCGACTCGAACGTCGCAAAGCTGATCATCAGGGTCTTCGAGACCCATGAGCAGCGGGCCAAGCTGAAAAAAGTCCACTGATCACCGTCGGGCCAGTCGCCCGCGGGCATACCAACAAAGGAAACCGACCAAGCGATGAGCGAAGAAGCAAGCAACGATTTCACCACCGACCAGCGCGAACGCGAGGAGAGCGGCTCGCATCCCTACGGGCGCTACCTCGAGGAGTTCGACGTCGGTGCGGTCTACAAGCACATGCCGGCCAAGACAGTGACCGAGTACGACGATCACCTGTTCTGCCTGCTGACCATGAACCACCACCCGCTGCACATCAACGACGTTCATGCGAATGCCTCCCAGCAGGGGCGAAACGTAGTGGTCGGGCCGCTGGTCTACTCGCTCGCGGTCGGCATGTCGGTCTCCGATTTTTCCGGCAAGGCGATTGCCAACCTCGCCACCGACGAGCTCAGTCACCCGGCCCCGGTTTTCCACGGAGACACGCTCTTCTGTGAGTCGGAGGTACTTGAAGTCCGCGAGTCGAAGTCCAAGCTCGACCGGGGCCTGGTCAAGGTCCACACCCGGGTTTTCAACCAGGACGGCGTGCTGGTTGCGCATTTCAAGCGCACCGCTCTGATCCCGCGCAAGGTCCACGGAACTCCCGAAGGCTGAGCCACAAGCCCCGTTCCGGGTCGGCCTTCGCCGCGCGTGGCGGACGGAACCGACCCGGAATGAGGGGCGTGAACGAGCCAGATCGGCTCACGGGCTACGCTTCGCCCATGGATTTCAGGAAGCTTGGCGAGCAGGCGGGGCGGCTCCGGGAGAGTGCCAGGGAGAAGCTCGGCGACCGGGCTGAGCCCGAGAACCTCAAGCGCGATGCGAAGGAATTCCGGGAGATTCTCGCCGGTGACGGCTCCCTGGCCGAAAAGGCGAAGGAGGCCAAGGAGAAGCTGGCGGATCCCGAACGGCCTGGTGATGCGGAGGTTTCCGGTCGCAACGAAGCCGACAGCGGAGGTTCAGACCGGAGTCAGTGAGGGCTGTCGGAGGCGTGGGCCGGAGGACGCGACTCTTCGGCCAGAGAGGTGATCTCGAGGCTGCCGCTGGCGGCTTCCTCCAGGACTGCGGTCGCCTCCTCCGGATTGCGCGCGTAGAGCTCGACCAGCAGGTGGATCGCGATCTGGTCGCCCTGGTGCTTGTGAAAACGCACGTGGGTGAAGAACTCGCGCGTGCCGGCGTCGCCGAAGGCTCCAAAGGTCAGGAACTCGACCGCTTCCGGCCCCGAGCAGGACTCGACCCGGTCGGCGTCAACGGTGACCGTGACCGATGCGACCCACGGAGTGCCAGCCACCATTCGTTCCCATCGGTCCCCGATCGGCGCCACCCTGTCCCCTTCGAAGGTCAGATGGGGCTGATCGTGCATGCAGTCGAGGCATTGCACGACCGACTCCTGGATTTCATCGACCCCCTCGGCCGGTCGTCCCGAGTCTGGGTCAACCTTGCGGATGGCGTCGTAGTGGACCTGGACTTCTAGGTTGCGTGACCAGCACCGGTAGCAGCGAAGCCACGACGAGATGCCGTTCTCGAGGGTCACTGTGCCTGGTTGATCGCCCTGATTATGTCGTCAGCCGAGCCTGCGTTGATCGTTTCGAGACTTCCGTCCTCGTTCTTGATCGCGAAGGTCGGCGTGCCGCTGAAACCCGAGTCGATCGCGGCATTGTCTACGTCGAGCAGAACCTGGTCCCACTTCGGCAGGTCACGGTCGGCCTGCCACTTGTCGATGTCGGGGATGCCGGCCTTCTCGGCGATATCGAGCAGAAAGTCATCGGTCACGTAGCCCGAGCCTTCGATGCCCTGGTTGGCGTAGAAGTTCTCGACGAACTGCTGGAGCAGATTCTGCTCCTGGGCGGCCAGGGCTGCCTTGGCGGCCGTTACGGAGTCTTCACCGAGGATTGCCCAGTTGTTGAACTGGTAATTGGCCTTGCCGTTTCTGACCGGTCCGTTGACCACGTCAGGAATGATCTCTTCCGATGCCTGCTGGCAGGCGGGGCACTGGAGGTCGGCAAACTCGACCACCGTGACCGGGGCGTCGGGATCCCCGAGCAGGTCCCCGCTCTGGGGGATGCCGGCCAGCAGCTTGTCGACGTCGCCGCTCGCCTTGGTCGGCTCATCGTTGCCGGTGAGGCTGATGAAGGCGACGACGGCAATTGCGATGACACCGAGGAAAGCGGCGATGCCGACAATCTTGGTCATGTCCTGACGACGGTCGCTGCCTTTCGCGTCGGCCTCGGCCTTGAGGCGCTTTTCGCGGAGTTCTTTTCTCTTCTGCTGCGGTCCGGTAGCCATAGAAATGGAATCCTATCTGAGTGGGATGAACTGAATCTAAGTGGGTTGGTCCGAGACAGGACCTGCTGCGGTGTCGTCGATGGACCTATCGTCCTGCTGCCTTAGAACGCCGTCCGGGCCGGTCCCGTCGGTTCCGTAGTAGATGAGAAGCCGGGCCAGACAGATCAGGAACAGCACGGTCATCGCGATAGCGCTGCCACGGCACCAGACGCAGATGCTCTCGATCACCACGTACTGCAGGAAGGTCAGGTAAGCGCTGACCCCGAAGCCGAAGAAAGAGAGCACGAAGCCCAGCAGTCTGCCGCGGTCGCCCGAGAGCAGGGTGGCCCCGAGGATGCTGATGTAGCCGATTACGCCGAAGTAATAGAGCGGAACGCCGAAGATCTCCGCGTAGCGGCTGTTCAGAACGGTTTCGCAGCCGCCTTCACGGCCACAGGCGACCAGTTCGCCTCGAACTTCGTTGATCATGATGTAGGTGGCGATGCCGAGCCCGATCAGCCCGACCACGCCCGCGAGGATCCGCAGGACTCGTTCAGACGGCATTCGCGAGGCGCTTGCTCCCATCAGGAGAACCTACACGGGCTGAGCCGCGGCACTGCCCGACTGCTGTTGGCGCTCGGCCACCAGGTCCACCATCTCGTTCATGATTCCGTTCATGTCGAAGTCTTTCGGCGTGTAGACGCCGGCCACGCCGCCTGCGATCAGGCGCTCGGCGTCTTCGGGCGGGATGATGCCGCCGGCCACCACGGGCACTTCGACGCCCTCTTCGGCGAGCAGCCGGACCACTTCGGGAATCAGCTCCAGATGGGAGCCGGAGAGGATCGAGAGCCCGACGATGTCCACGTCTTCCTGGAGCGCCGAGGCGGCGATCTCCTCAGGGGTGAGCCGGATTCCCTGGTAGACGACTTCCATCCCGACGTCACGGGCCCGGAGTGCGATCTGCTCGGATCCGTTCGAGTGGCCGTCGAGTCCGGGTTTGCCGACCAGAATGCGGATTCTGTGCCCGATCTGCTCCGAGACCCGGTTGACGTTCTCGCGGGTCGAAGCGAGGCTCTCACGGTCCTTGCCGGGTGCGGCGCCGCCGACGCCGGTCGGGCCGCGGTAGGGCCCGAAAGCTTCGCGCAGCGTTTCGGCCCATTCACCTGTGGTCGCTCCGGCCTTGGCGGCGGCGATGGTGGAAGGCATGATGTTCTCGTCGCCGGCGGCTACCCTCGCGACCTCGGCCAGGGCGGCGTCGACCGCCTCCTGGTCGCGCTCGGAGCGCCAGGCTTCGAGCGCTTCGATCCGCTCCCGTTCGACCTCCGGGTCCGGCTTCATGATGCCGCCGTCGACGCTGGCGGTCAGTGGTGATTCCTCAGTCGTCTCGTAGCTGTTCAGGCCGACCACCTTCTGGGAGCCGTCCTCGATCCGGGCGAAGCGCTCGCGGTGGGATTCGACCAGACGCGCCTTCATGTAGGGCACGGCGGCCACCGCACCACCCTTCTCTTCGACCACCGCCATCTCGTCCTTCGCTCCGGCGGTGAACTCTTCGACCAGGCCCTCCATCACTTTCGAGCCCTCGAAGATGTCCGGGTACTCGAGGATGTCGGTTTCGAAGGCGAGCACCTGCTGGATGCGCAGGCTCCACTGCTGATCCCAGGGGCGCGGCAGGCCCATCGCCTCGTTCCAGGCGGGAAGCTGGAGGGCACGGGCCCGGGAGTCCTTGGCCAGGGTGACGGCGAGCGCTTCGAGCACGATGCGCTGAACGTTGTTCTCCGGCTGGGCTTCGGTCAGGCCGAGTGAGTTGACCTGGACGCCGTAGCGGAAGCGCAGCATCTTCGGATCCTCGACGCCGTAGCGTTCACGGCCGATCTCGGTCCAGATCCGGCCCATCGTCTTGAGCTTGGCGATCTCCTCGATGAAGCGGATGCCGGCATTGACGAAGAAGGAGATCCGGCCGAAGACCTTGGGGAAGTCCTCCTCGGCGACCTGGCCCCGGGCCTTGACTTCGTCGAGCACGGCGATTCCGTTGGAGATCGCGTAGGCGATTTCCTGGACCGGGGTGGCGCCCGCCTCCTGCAGGTGGTAGCTGCAGATGTTGATCGGGTTCCATTTCGGAACCTCGTTGACCGTGAAGGCGACCATGTCGGCGATCAGGCGCATCGACGGCTCTGGCGGGAAGGCGTAGGTGCCGCGGGAGAGGTACTCCTTGATGATGTCGTTCTGGGTCGTTCCCGAGAGTTCTGACCGCTCGACTCCGGTCTCCTCGGCCGCGGCAACGTACAGACCGAGCATCCACGCAGCGACCGCGTTGATCGTCATCGACGTATTCATCGTTCCCAGCGGGATCTGGTCCATCAGCGTGTTCATATCGCCCAGATGGGCCACCGATACGCCGACTTTGCCCACCTCACCCCGGGAAAGCACGTGATCCGGGTCGTATCCGGTCTGGGTCGGCAGGTCGAAGGCAACTGAAAGGCCGGTCTGGCCCTTTTCCAGGTTGCTCCGGTAAAGCTCGTTGGACCGGCGGGCATCGGAGTGGCCCGCATATGTGCGCATCACCCAGGGGCGATCGCGTTCGGGCAGACGGTGTTCGCTCATGGGCTAAAAGATACTGTGGACTTGCGCCGCACCCTTTGCGGGTCTGCTGTGTTTAGGCTTTTTGTATGCGCTTACTCACGATCCCCTCAACGTCCGCTCTGCCAACGCCGCGCCTGAAGGTCCTGCTGGCCGGCATCTTCGTATCGATGCTGGCCTCTTTCGCGTTGGCCGGCCCCGCCGGTGCGGCTTCTTCGATCACGATTTACCAGAACAAACTCTCGACCGCCGACAACCGCGCTCAGATCAGCAAGTTCGGCGGCAAGGGCAACTGCTCGAGGAGCAGCTCGCAGAACTCGATCAAGTTCCGGATCGGCAAGAGCACGCGCGAATGCGCCTACCTGGTGCCGGTCGTCGGCAGGGATCTCGAAGTGACCGCTACCGGACGGCTCTTCAAGTCAACCCCGAAAGCGCTCAAGTCGAGGACTTTCCTCTCGGTCAACCTGCGACAGGCCAAGGATGGCAGCCGCTACCAGCTTGCCGTCTACCCGAACGGCCGAAAGTGGCAGATCCGCAAGGTCCGCAAGGGAGGAAAGATCCAGGTGCTGAAGGGCGGCAAGGCCGGCAAGGTCATCAACGGCTTCGGCGACGCCAACCGCATGGTTCTTCGGGCCTACAACGGGATCAAGGGCCAGCCCTCCGGCTCGGCCCGCCTGGTCGCGCTGGTCAACGGACAGAAGCTCGGCTTTGCCGACGACGCCAGGGGTGGCGAGCTCGAGGGTCGCGATACGACCTTTTCGATCGCCTCCAACAAGGGCGCCAAGGGCGCCTTCGGAAGCTTCACCGGGCTGCGCATGAGGATGCCGAGCCCGTTCGGCGGCTGACGCAGGCCAGACCGGCAGCGCAACCTCGGGACCTGCTCCAGGGACCTGCCCCGGGCCGCCCGGGGACCGCTCGTCTGCGGTCGCTCAGCTACTGACGATCGGCGTGCACCAGAGCGGCAGCAGCGGCTTGTCGTACATGTCGATGATCTGCTCGCGGATTTCCGAGACCTCCTCCGAGAACCAGTAGCTCTCGAAGTCGGCCTTGTCGTTCCAGGTGATGGTCTGACGGAACAGGAGCGGGTCTTCGGTCGAGCGGTAGATACGCCAGTCGAGTGCTCCGTACTTCGGAGCCAGCGCAGCGGCCGGCTCCCAGATGTCGATCCAGCGCTGGGCCCGGAACGGAGTCACGTGCCAGGAAAGCTCGCTTATGTATGCCATCGGTTCGGTATCTCCTTGTCCGGCTGGCGCCTAGGCGCCGACCTCGGCCCGGATCGCACCGGGGCCTTCGATTTCGCAGCCTTCGTCTTCGCTGGTCGCACCGACCATGATCGCGATCTTGCCGAAGTGCTGGTTCTCATGCATCATCTGGTGAGCGCCCGGAACCCCGTCGAATCCCATCGTCTTCCACAGCACGGGGCGGACCTTGCCTTCGGCCATCAGCTGGTTGGCCTTCATGCATTCGTAGGCATTGGCGAAGTGCGAACCGATGATCTGCTTCTGCCGCATCCAGAGGTAGCGCACATCGAAGTCGAGGTTGTACCCGGAAGTGGCGCCGCAGATGACGACCTTGCCGAACGGCTTGACCATGAAGACCGAGGTCGGGAAGGTCGCCTTGCCGACGTGCTCGAAGATCACATCCGGCTTGTCGCCGAGGATCTCCTGCGCCCGCTTCGAGAAGGCGCGGGTCACCTTGAAGCGCGCCTTTTCTTCTTCTTTGGTCTCTGTGCCGGTGCGCATCATGCCCGAAAATTCGTTGCGGTTGATGTAGCCGACCGCGCCGAGTTCCTTGACCAGTTCGCCCTTCTCGTCGGAAGAGACGACACCGACCGCGTTGGCGCCGGCCGCCTTGCAGAGCTGAACGGCGAATACTCCGAGCCCGCCCGCGGCACCCCAGATCAGCACGTTGCTGCCGGGCTGGATGTTGGCCTGCTTCATCAGCATGCGGTAGGCGGTGAAGTAGGTCAGTCCGTATGAGGAGGAATCGACCCACGAAAGGTTCTTCGGCTTCGGCAGCAGCTGCTGGGCCTGGACCTTGGTGAACTGGGCGAAAGATCCCCAGGTGGTCTCGTATCCCCAGATTCGCTGGCTGGGTGCGGCCATCGGGTCGAGACCGTGGACCTCGACGTCTTCGTAGGAGGCCTGGTTGCAGTGGACCACGACTTCGTCGCCCGGCTTCCAGCGCGTGACGCCGTCCCCGACCTTCCAGACCACGCCGGAGGCGTCGGATCCGCCGATGTGGTGTCCGAATTCGGGATGGTCGCCATAGCCGAATACCGAGACCGGCTGGCCGAGGGCAGCCCAGACGTTGTTGAAGTTGACGCCGGCCGCCATCACCCGGACGACGACCTCGAAGGCCCCGGGCTCAGGGGTTTCGATCTCTTCCAGCTTGAAGGCGTCCTTGGGCTCGCCCTGGGTTTCTTCACGGATCACCCAGGCCGCCATCTTTTCGGGCAGCTCGCCCGGTTCGACGTCAAGCTTGCTCACATCTGCGAGATCTATTGGCACATCGCTCCTCTCAGGTTCATCAAGGTCGCTGGTCATCCTACATTCAGAGGATGTTTAGGCTAGACTCAAAATAATGATCAGCATCACGAACTTTTGTGGCGCCATTCGCTCCAGGCCTCGTCGGGTATACCCGATGCCGGTGCTGGCCGCAGTCGCGGCGACCGCCCTGTTGCTTGCCGGTTGCTCCAACCTCGGCGATCCGAACGGCACGTCCGACAGCGGCGGCGGCGAGGTCAAGGTGGTCACGACGACGAACTTCATCACCGATACGGTCCGCCAGGTCGGTGGCAGCCGGGTATCGGTCGACGCATTGATGGGTCCGGGCGTCGACCCTCACCTCTACAAGGCCAGCGCGGGAGACGTAACCGCCCTTCGCGAGGCAGACATCATCTTCTACGGCGGGCTCTACCTGGAGGCCAAGATGGAGGAGGTTCTGCGGGAGATCGGTGAGTCGAAGCCGGTCTTCGCGGTCACCGAGGCAATGCCACGCGAGCGACTGCTCGATGCGCCCGTGAACGCCACCGCCGAGGAGGAGTTCGATCCTCATGTCTGGTTCGACCCGAAGCTGTGGAGTTATGCGGTGGAGACCGTGCGCGACCGCCTGATCGAAGTCGATCCGGACGGGGCCGAGCTGTACAACCGCAATGCCGATGAACTCCTTGCCGAGATCGTGGAGATGGATGCCGCGGCGGAGCGCAAGCTCGGCGCGATTCCGCAGGGCAGGCGGGTGCTTGTCACGTCTCACGACGCTTTTCGTTACCTCGGGCGCAGGTACGACATCGACGTCGAGGCGATCCAGGGGCTTTCAACCGCCGCCGAAGCGACGACTGACGACATCGAGCGCATCGCCGGCCTGATCGCCGAGCGAGGTGTCAAGGCGGTTTTCGTCGAGTCCAGCGTTCCGCGTCAGACTGTGGAGGCCGTTCTCGCTTCGGCCCGCGAGCAGGGGCAGGATGCGGTGATCGGTGGCGAGCTCTTCTCCGACGCTGCCGGGGAGGACGGCACCCCCGAGGGCACCTACCAGGGCATGTTCGAATCCAACGTCGGGCTGCTTGCGGAAGGACTGCGATGAGCTCGAAGAGTTCCTCACCACCGGCGCTCGAGGTACGCAGGCTGACCGCCTCCTACTCTTCGCGGCCGGTCCTCTGGGACGTCGATGCGACCGTACCCGCCGGCACGCTCGCAGCGATAGTCGGCCCGAACGGTGCCGGCAAGTCGACCCTCCTGAAGGCCGCCGTCGGTCTGCTCAAACTGGACGCCGGGCACGTGCTGATCGAAGGCCGTCCGGCTTCGGAAGCCCTCGACCGCGTCGCCTATGTGCCTCAGCGTGACGAGGTCGACTGGGATTTCCCGATCACGGTCAGGGAAGTGGTCGAGATGGGCCGTTACCGCTCGGCCGGCTGGGTGCGGCGGCTGAAGTCCGACGACCACGATCAGGTTGACCGGGCGCTCGAAAGAGTGCGAATGTCCTCCTTCGCCCGTCGTCAGATCGGCGAGCTGTCCGGGGGTCAGCGGCAGAGGGTCTTCATCGCGAGAGCGCTGGCTCAGGATGCGCCGGTGATGATGCTCGACGAGCCTTTTTCCGGGGTCGACGCACGAACCGAAGTCGCGTTGCTCGACTTGCTTGCCGACATCCGTGCCGGGGGCCGTACGGTGATTGTGGTTCACCACGACATCGGCACGGTCCGCTCCCGATTCGACTGGGCGCTGCTGCTGAACGTGCGGACCATTGCCTGCGGGCCGGTTTCCGAGGCTCTTTCCAAGGAATCTCTCCGACGCGCCTACGGAGGGCTGGCCGGGGAGGACGGCGTGGGGGAGGCGGCATGGGTTGGCTGATCGATGCGATCCCGCTGAACTACACCGACTCGGTCGTCCTGGTCGGGGCTGTGATCCTGGGCGTGGCGGCCGGCGTCCTGGGCGCGTTTGCGGTCCTCAGGCAGCGCAGCATGGTCGGCGATGCCCTCTCGCATGCCGCGCTTCCCGGGGTCTGCGTCGCCTTCGTGGCCACCGGGGCCAAAGACGCCGCGACCCTGGCCATCGGAGCCGCGATCGCCGGGCTCATCGCTTCGGTCCTGATCCTGGCCATCGAGCGCACCGGCAGGATCCGACCCGATGCAGCGATCGGGGTGGTACTGACCGGTTTCTTCTCGCTCGGCATCGTGATGCTCACTTTTCTGGCCAACTTCAACAACTCCAGCCAGGCGGGCCTGGACACCTATCTGTTCGGCCAGGCGGCCGGGCTGCTGGAAAGCGATCTCACCGTCATGGGCATCCTGTGTCTCGCCTCGCTCGGATTCGTGGCGCTGTTCTTCCGTCCGCTCAAGGCAGCCCTTTTCGACCTCGCATTCGCAGGGTCGGTCGGGCTGCCGGTGCGGCTTATCGAGCTGTCGATGACCGCGATGCTGGTCATCGCCATCGTCATCGGCGTACGAACGGTCGGGGCGATCCTCATGGTCGCCATGCTGATCGTGCCGACCGTTACCGCGCGACAGCTGACTGACCGTCTTCCGGTGCTGCTGGTCGTGGCCGGGCTGGTCGGCGCGGCGGTCGGGACCACCGGATCGCTGATATCGACCGCGGCGTCGGTGCCGACCGGTCCAGTGATCGTCATGGTCGGCTTCGCGGTGGCAATGGCGGCGATACTTTTTGCCCCCGGCCGGGGTGTGGTCTGGAGGGCCGGGCAGACGATCCGGGATCGTCGCCGGGCGGCCAACGAAGGTGTGCTGATCGACCTCGAGATCGCGGTCCACTCTGGCGCTCCGCCCACGGTCGAGCAGCTGGCGGCGCTCAGCGGTCGTCCACCGTCAACCGTCCGTCGGGCCCTCAGGGATCTGGATCGGGCGGGTGCGCTGAACCGCGACGGTGAGCACATCTACCTTTCGGAGTCAGGCGCTGCCGCCGTCCACGCCCTGCTCGACCGTCGCGAGCTCTGGAGCGTCTGGCTCGAGCACGGCTGGAGGCTCGATTTGCCGGACGCGCGCGAGCCGGACCCGAGGGACCTGCGCAACTCGATCGGTGACGAAATGACCAACCGGCTGGTTGCGATCTCCAGACAGGACGAAGTTTGAGCGACGATCTCGCAATTGTCCTGACCGCCGGTCTCCTTGCGACCTCCTGCGGGCTGCTCGGGCCGTTCCTGATCCTGCGACGGCAGGTGCTGCTCTCCGATGCGGTGGCTCACGCGGTACTGCCCGGGATCGTGCTCGTATATCTGCTCACCGGCTCACGGGCGCCGCTTCCGGTGATACTCGGCGCCGGTCTTTTCGCGGTGATCTGTGTGATCGGGATCGAGCAGATCCGGGCTACAGGACTGGTGCGTGCCGATGCGGCGATCGGGCTGGTCTTTCCGGTCCTGTTCGCGATCGGGGTGATCGGTATCACCACCTTCGCCTCCGGAGTGCATCTCGATCTCGATTCCACGATCTACGGCGAAATAGCCTTCACACCGTTCCGAACCTGGGAGGCGTTCGGGCTCGAGCTGCCACGGTCGTTGCCGCTGCTGGGCTCGGTCGCTTTCGCCAACCTGCTGCTCCTGATCCTGTTCTGGAAGGAGCTGAAGGTGTCGACTTTCGATCCGGTCTTCGCCCGCGTGAACGGCGTCTCGCCCGTGCTCGTTTCGAGGCTCGTCCTGATTGCCGTCGCGGTGACGGCGGTGACCGCATTCGAGTCGGTCGGCGCGATCCTGGTCGTGACGATGCTGATCGTCCCGGCCGCCACGGCTTACCTGCTCACGGTCCGCCTCTTGCCGCTGGTCCTCGCGACCGTCGCGATCGGCTGGATCAGCGCCCTTGGTGGATACAGCTCGGCGGTTGCTCTGGATGCCTCTATCGCCGGCGCGATGGGACTGGTCGCCACCTTATGCTTCTCCCTGGCACTGCTGTTTTCGCCCAGGTACGGGCTTCTGGCCCGGATGCTGATGCGTTCCCGCCGGCGGCGGCGCTCCCGCGCCGCGGCCGCCTCAGGGCGTGAGCAGGTCGCTGGAGGATGAAACCCGGCTGGCGCCGACCACCAGGCGAGCGGTTCCGCTGCTCGCGGGCGAACTGAGCCGGTAGATCCCGGGCTCGAGCCCGGCCAGGAAAGACCCGGGCGAAGCCGGTGCCATCGCGTAGGTCCGTTCGACCGGACCTTCGAGGACCAGCGGGACTTCCTCGCGGATCAGGTTGGAGGTTCTGAAGTTGACCACGGCCGGCGCCGAGCGGTCACCCTGGTTCTGAGGTGCGGTCCGGTTCTGGTTGACGTTCGGCGTACGTTCGCCGGGCAGGCCGATTCCGCGTGGGGCGACCGCGATCGAGTCTTCCGACACCGAGACGCTCACCACCGGGACCAGCGGCGGCCGGGGGTCGTTGGGGTGAGTTTCGGCCGTGCAGCCGACGACCAGTGCTCCGGCCAGGATCAGCATGCTCACGCAGGTCAGGGTTCCCCTCACAGAAGGCAATGTATCCCACCTCGGGGCGTCATCCGGTCCAGACGGACTTGCGGTCCTGGAGCATCTCCTCCAGCTCGATCTGAATCGACCTCCGGATGCGCTCCGAGATCACCTGGATCTCGGCCGGGTCGGAGGCCGTCTCGATCGGGTATTCGCTCATGTCGATCGGCTCCATGAAGTGGATCTTGAACTTGGCCGGCATGTACATGAGCGGTCCGGCCAGACCGAAGTGAGGAAAGGAGGGCGTGACGGGAAAGTAGATCAACCCGGTCAGCTTCTGCATCAGCGGGAGGTGGGCGAAGATCGGCATCGCCTCTTCGGCACCGATCAGTGCCACCGGCACGATCGGGACCCTGGCCCGGATCGCGGTCCGGACGAATCCGCCACGACCGAAACGTCGCAGCCGGTAGCGCTGCCAGTAGAGCTTGCGTGTGCCCTTCTGCCCTTCCGGGAAAACGATCGCCAGCCGCCCCTCATCGTGAAGGAGGCGTTGCGCGTTCTCGCGGTGCGCCGCGACCAGGCCGACCTTGTTGACCAGCATCGAGACGCCCGGGTAACCCTTGAACCAGTGCTCTCCCAGCATGTAAAGAGGCCGAGGATTGCTGTGCTCCTTGCGCAGCGCCTGCATGATCATCGGCGCGTCGGGGGGCAGCGCTCCCGAGTGGTTCGAGACCAGCAGTGCGCCGCCCTGCGAAGGGATGTTTTCGATGCCGCTCGTCTCGACCCGGAACCAGTGGCGGTAGTAGAAGTTGAGCAACGGCTCAACCAGTGAGACGACCCTCTCCGAGCGCCCCCAGTCGTCCAGGTTGCGCTCGGCCTCGTCCGCAGGTAGCAGGGCCCTGAGCTCGGCCAGCGCGGCTTCGGCCTGTTCCGGTGTCCCGATTTCGCCGGCGGGGTCTTCGGAGGCGTACTCGTCGGCCCTTGGATCCCACGGAGGAATCGGCTTTGCCGGCTGCTCTCCGGGATCCGGGTGGCCATCGGCCTTTCCGTTTCCGGCCGGCCCTCCGAACAGCGGACTGTCCGAACCGAGTGGCTTGCCGCCCAGCCCCTGGTGGCGGGAGCTCATGATTCTTCCGCCGCCGGGAACGGCAGGTCGACAACGGTGCCGGTGGTCTCGCCGTCGGCGGTCTCGATGCTGACGAGCGTGCCGGGTTCAGCCTCCCGGCGCAGGATCGCGAGGGCGATTCGGCCGGAAGCCGGCGAGATCACGGCGGTCCCGATACTGCCGAGACTGCGCTCACCCAGCCGCACCGGGTCGCCGTCGGCCGCCGGACCGTCGAGCATCAGGCCGCGCAGATGGCGGTTCGGACGACCGCGGTAGTGGAGGCGTGCGACCGGCTCCTGACCGACGTAGCAGCCCTTGGTGAAGTCGACCGCACGCTCAACCACGCCCGCCTCGGCGGGCATCGGTGCGGCCGCCATTTCCTTGCCGAGCGCCGGCCGGCCGGACTCGACGCGGAGAATTTCGGCCGCGGCCTGCGAAACCGGGACAGCGCCGTCGGCGACCAATTGATCCCGCAGCGCGTCGGCATGCTGCGGAGCGCAGATCAGGTCCAGGCCGCAATCGGTGGCCACGGCCAGGCATTCGACTCCGGCAACGGTCGCCGGGGTCGAGGCGAATTCCTCACCCGGGGCCAGTCCGGAGACGACGACCGAAGCCGGCCCGAGGAGCGAAAGGATCGTCACCGGAACCTCTTCGACCTCGACCTTGCGGCCGATCATGTAGGTCTTCAGGTGCTTGAGCAGTCCGGGGCCGGCGGACGGGTCGGTGTCGATCCGGAAGCTCTCGGCCTCTGGCCGCAGCAAACGCATGTCGGCCTGTATGTGGCCCTTGCGGTCCAGCAGCAGCGCGTAGCAGCCGCTGCCGGCTGCCAGCCCGTCAGCGTCGTTGGTGATCTGGCCCTGCAGGTATTCACCGGCTTCGGGTCCCACTACTGCGATCCCGGCGCGTTCCCGCACGAGCAGACCGCATTCCTCTCGAATCTGCCGGTATTCGGCGTCGATGTCCGGGATCAGATCGGTGGCCACACGAGCGATTCTACGCGGGCACGGTTACCGTTAGGCTTCGCCCATGCCTTTAGCCCAGGACTTCCAGGAAATTCTCGACTCGCTGCCGGCCGACTGGACCGATCTCGAGTTCGACCTGCGAATCGACGACGAGTCGCGTTACATCGACGGATCGGTGCTGCTCAGCCTGATCAACGCCCAGCCGTATTCGAAGGCCGAATGGCATTGGAGAATTCCGGTAGCCCACAGCTTCGGCCACGCCGCCGCCCCCGAGACGGTCATCGGCACCCTGGAGAAGCTGGATTCCCGTGGCTTCACCGGCGAGATCCGGTTGCGTGAGGTGCGCGAAGGCCGCTCCGAGGTGGTCCAGATGTGGGGCAGACCCGAGAGCGTGCGGGAAGAGTTCCGCATTCGCCGGTCCCTCTGAGCTGCGCGCTGTGGCCCTGATCGCCGCCATCGTTCCTGACCTCATGCTGGCCAGCCGGGTGGCCGGGTCCCTGACTGCGGCCGGCCATGAAGTTGTCCCGGTCCCGGCCGCAGCACCGCTCGGTCTGCCACCGGGCGCCGTGCTGGTCGTCTGCGACCTCGAGACGGTCGACCCGGCCGAGGTCGCCGGGCTTGAGGCTCCGTCAATCGGGTTTTACTCGCACGTCGACGTGGGTACCCGCGACGCCGCGACGGAGGCAGGCATCGATCTGATCGTTCCGCGTTCCAGGATGGCGCGCGAGCTGCCTGACCTGGTCGAGCGGCTGATCTGAGCCCTGCCCCGGCGCTGCGCATATAGACTCGCGCCGGATGCAAACCAGCATCTGAACCACTTGCGCTCTGAAATGCGGGATGGCTAGACTGCTCCGCACTCATCAGACAACGGTGAGAAGCCACGTACACACGCCACGGGAGGTTTGATTTACATGGAAGATCGCGGTCTCTCCGCATACATCGCAGAACTCGTCGGGACTTTTTTCCTCGTCTTCTTCATCACTGCCGTCGGAGTTCTCTTCATTGCTGCGGGCGATACGGCCCAGTTCGGGTCTGACTACGCGGTCGTCGGGCTGACCTACGGCTTCATCCTGTGCGTGCTGATAATCGGCATCGGCATTGCCAGCGGCGGTCACTTCAACCCCGCTGTCACATTCGGCGCCGCCCTGATGAAAAAGATCGCACCTGTCGATGCGGTCATCTACGTGCTTGCCCAGCTCTCGGGCGGTGTGCTCGGCGCGCTGCTGACCAAGGGGCTGCTCGAGGATGAAGGTCGTGCCTCCAACTACGGGGCCGCGCAGATAAGTCCGCTTCTCGGCGGTGCCACGCCAGGGCTTCATCGTCGAAGACCCTCGGCGCCTTCCTGCTGGTCCTGACCGTGCTTGCCGTGGCTCTCGGGATCCGGGCGAAGAAGGAATGGGCGCCGCTGGCGATCGGTCTGACCTTCGCCGCGATCGGCATGGTCTTCGGACCGCTCACCGGTGCCTCGGTCAACCCGGCCCGCTGGTTCGGTCCGGCCCTGGTATCCGGCGAGTTCGCCGACGCCTGGGTCTACGTGCTCGCCCCGCTGGTCGGTGGTGCGCTCGCATTCCTGTTCTACAAGTTCGTGATTTCCGGAACCGACGCCTCGGATGAAACCGGGGTCGCGCCAGGCGCACAGGCCTGATCCGGCCGGCGCCGCAGGCGGCGCAGCAGAAATGAAAAAGGGGGCCGCTCTGCGGCCCCCTTTTCAGTTCGCCTGCGCCGTGACTACTTCTTCACGTTCAACGTTCCGACCATGCCGGCCGCTTCGTGTCCGGGGACCGAGCAGTAGAAGGTGTACTCGCCCTGCTTGGCGTCGAAGGTCACCGTCTCGCTGCTTTCGCTGATGATCGAGGTGCGGGCGACTTCTTCGTCTCCCTGCTCGATGACTACGTCATGCGGGGTCGACGAGTCGTTGGTGAAGTCGATCGAGACGGTTCCGGCCTTGGCGTCCAGGCTGCTCGCATCGTAAGCCAGGGCACCGGTCGGATCGGCAGCCAGCTCGAGTGTCTCGCCAGCCGGCTTCTCGGTTGCCGGGGCCTCGGTCTGGGTGGTGGTGGTTTCGGTGGCGCTGGTCGTATCGCTTGAGTCGTCGTCGCTCCCGCAACCAACCAGCAATGCGGCGGCGGCGAGGGGGACGGCAAAGAACATCAGGGGGCTTTTCATATTGCTTCTCCTGTACGGATCGCTTGGGTAGGGCCGAGGCCCGCGTACCTTGAGCCTACTTCCGGCGGTGTGTCGGCCCGGCCGTCCGCTGCGCTAGGTTGCCTGTCAGATGCGCAGGATCACCTTCTCCAGGAACTACACGATTTCTCTCTCCCGGACCTGCCAGTGCTACTGCAAGTACTGCGCTTTCGCGACCCATCAGGCTCACATCCACCCTCCGGAGGAAGTCGAACGCCGGCTCGACGAGGCCGTCAGGCGCAAGGCCAAGGAACTGCTCTTCCTGACCGGCGAGAAGCCCGAAGTCAACCCGATCGTCGCCGAGCAGCTCAAGGCCTGGGGCCACGAGGATTTCACCGGATACGTGACCTGGGCCTGCGAACGGGCCCTCGAGCGGGGGATCCTTCCCCACACCAATATCGGCGCGGTCTCCGAGTCCGACCTGGCCAGGCTGCGCGAGGTGACCGCATCGCAGGGGCTGATGCTCGAGTCGTCCTCGGAGCGGCTGATGCAGACGGTCCACGCCGGATCCCCGACCAAGCATCCGGCTCACCGACTCGCCACGATCGAGGCCGCCGGACGCCTCAGGATCCCCTTCACAACCGGAATCCTCGTCGGTATCGGCGAAACGCCGCAGGAGAGGATCGAGTCGCTGGAGGCGATCGCCGAACTCCAGACCCGCTACGGCCACATCCAGGAAGTGATCATCCAGAACTTCGTGCCGCATCCGCGCTACTACGGCCAGGAGCCTGCCGAGATCGCCGCGGAGGCCTCCGACCGGCGCTGGCGCGGTGAGCCCGCGGCCACGGCAAGCCTCGACTCCGGGCTGGCGAGCACGACGGGGGGCGGCCGCGCGTCCGGAGATGCCGGCCCGCCGGACGATGATGAACGGGCCATAGCCCTGCCGGAATGGGCCTGCCCGATCACGATCGAAGACCTGGAGTTCCTGATCGCCGAGACCGCCAGGCTGATGCCGGACGTGGGTGTCCAGGTTCCGCCGAACCTTTCGGACTGGTGGCCGGATCTGATCGACGCCGGGGCGACCGACCTCGGGGGGCTGTCGGCCAACGGCGACCACATTTCTCCCGAGCACCCCTTTCCGAGTCCGCATCAGGTCCGAAAAGAGCTCGCCCCGCGCGGGCAGGCCCTGACCGAGCGGCTCTGCGTCTACCCGAAGTACATGAACGCCGAGTGGATGGAGCAGGGCGTGCTCGATGTGATCAAGCTCAAGTACTGGAGCTTCATACCCCGGCTCGGCTCAGGCCGGATCAGCGAAGAAAAGATCGATCCGGCCCTCGCTTTCGAAGCGATCGCCAAAGGTCGAGAGGGCGTGCCGCTGAGCGAGGATGAGCTGACCGCCTTGTTCGCCGAAACCCGGCCCGAGGTGATCGAGACGATGCGTGCTGCCGCGGACTCGCTCCGGTCCGAACTGGCCGGCGATACCGCGACCTTCGTGGTCAATCGCAACATCAACTTCACCAACATCTGCACCGTCGGTTGTGCCTTCTGCGGATTCGGGCAGGGTCGCCGCTCCCCGGACGCCTACGAGACCACGGAGGCTGACTTCGTGGCCCGGGTCGAGGACGCGGTCGCTTTCGGCGCGACCGAGATATGCATGCAGGGAGGTATCCACCCGGAAATCACCCTCGAAGAGTACGGCGGCTGGTTGAAGCTGGCCAAGTCCGTGGCGCCGGGCATCCACCTGCATGCCTACTCACCGATGGAGATCGACCACATGTGTGAGGTTTCCGGACTACCGCCTTCGGAAGTCTTCGAATACCTGATCGGATGCGGGCTCGACTCGACCCCCGGCACAGCCGCCGAGGTGCTGGACGACGGCGTCAGGCAGCGAATCTCGCCGAACAAGCTGCCGGCTGCACGCTGGATCGAGATCATCGAGGCAAGTCACGCGGCAGGCCTGAGATCCACCTCGACCGTGATGTTCGGCCACATCGAGGAGCCGCGCGAGTTGGCCCGCCACATCGAGGTCGTGCGCTCGCTCCAGGAGCGGACCGGCGGCATCACGGAGTTCGTCCCGCTGAGTTTCATCCCCTTCAATACGCTGCTCGGTCGCACCCACGGGGTCGAGGAGATTTCGATCGAAGAGAACCTCAAGCACACGGCCGCATTCAGGCTCGGACTCGGCCGCTCGATCACCAACCTTCAGGCGAGCTGGGTCAAGATGGGTCTCGAGGGCGCCACCGAGGCACTCAGGTGGGGGGTCAACGACCTGGGAGGCACGCTGATGGAGGAGAGCATCTCCCGCATGGCCGGCTCCCAGCATGGGGTCCGGCTGGAGATCAACGAGCTGATCGGCGCCGCCCATCTGGCGGGTCGCCGCGCCGCCCAGCGCGATACCGGGTACCGGATCCTCCGGGCCTGGCCCGATTCCTCGGCCGACGCGATCGGTGTCCACCGGCCCGGGCCCGAGCTTGCCGGCGTGATGGCGGGTTCCGCAGGGGGCTGAATTGAAGGCGATGGTCCTCGACAGCCGGCCGGGAACGCTCCGGCAGGCCGAGGTCGAGATGCCGGCTCCCGGGCCCGGCGAAGTACTGCTCAAGGTCCGGACCTGCGGGGTCTGCCGGACCGACCTCCACATCATCGACGGTGAACTGGAGCGGTCGCGGCTGCCGCTCATTCCCGGTCACCAGATCGTGGCCACCGTCGAGTCGTCCGGACCGCGGGCAGATCGCTTCAGCGTCGGTGATCGTGTCGGTGTGCCGTGGCTGGGCAGGACCTGCGGGCAGTGCAGCTACTGCCGCTCGGGCCGGGAGAACCTCTGCGAGCGGGCGGAATTCACCGGCTATACGAAGGACGGCGGCTACGCCGAATTCGCGGTCGCCGACCAGGACTTCTGTTACCCGCTGCCTTCCCGTTTCTCGGATGCCGAGGTTGCGCCCCTGCTGTGCGCAGGAATGATCGGATACCGCGCCCTGCGGATCGCCGGTGACGGCGAACGCCTGGGTCTCTACGGTTTCGGGTCCTCGGCGCACATTCTCTGCCAGATCGCAGTAGCCCAGGGGCGTCGCATTTTCGCTTTCACCCAGCCGGGCGACCTGGAGACGCAGGAATTCGCACGCTCGCTCGGGGCAGAATGGGCCGGAGGCTCGGATCAGGCCCCGCCCGAACCCCTTGACGCGGCGATCATCTTCGCGCCGGTGGGCCCGCTGATGATCGAAGCTCTGAGGCAGAGCGCCCGCGGGGCCAGGATCGTCAGCGCCGGCATCCACATGAGCGACATCCCTTCCTTCCCCTACGGCCTGCTCTGGGAAGAACGCAGCCTCCATTCCGTGGCGAACCTGACCCGGGCCGACGGCGATGGCCTGCTCGCCGAGGCCGCGCGTGCCGGGGTCCGGGCCTCAGTCACGACCTACGCTCTGGACCGGGCGCAGGAGGCGCTGGACGATCTGAGGGCCGGAAGCGTCGATGGCTCGATCGTGCTCACGGTCGGTTGACCGTAGTCGCCTGATCCCGGCTATCTGAAGAGGTCTTCGCTCTCAGGCCTGATCTGGGCCGCCGAGCCCGGACCGTCGTCGGCGGTGACCAGACGGCCGAGCCCGCTCACGAGCACGGCCGGTGTCCGGCTGGTCTTGTCTCTCGCCAGGTCGGCGGCGGCGGCGAGATGGTCGGCTGTGGCGATCACGGTCGCGCTCAGCTCCCGCCCGGACGAGTCGTTTTCCCCGCGCCAGTCCTCCAGTGGATCCATGCCTGCACAACCGATCGTGACTTCGGCCTGACCGAGTCGCCAGGCACGACCGAGGCTGTCGGTGACCAGCACAGCGACTTCGGGTCCACCAGCCTCGACGGTCTGTCGGCGGATCCGGCGCGCCGAAGCATCCGGATCCTCGGGCAGCAGCAGTGCGGCGTCGGGCAGGGGCAGGTTCGACGAGTCGACTCCCGCGTTGGCGCAGATCAGGCCGTGGTGGGTCTCGGTGATGAGGATGCCCCTGACCGGATCCTCACGGACTACCGTCCGGCTCTCTCGCAGCACGAGTTCGACCAGCCTCGGGTCCTTGCCGAGGCGCTCCGCCATGTCGGCTGCGGTCCTGCCGGGCACGACGCTGTCGAGCATGACGAGGCGTCCTTCGCTCTTGGAGACGGCCTTCTGGGAGATGACGATGATGTCGCCGGCCGAGAGCCCGGCACGCTCGACGATCGCCGCGCCGAGGTCGTATCCCTCTTCGATCTCGGGCAGCCCCGGAACCGGGGTCAAGCTGATCGTGCCGGGCGCGGCCACAGTCAGATTCCCAGCACCCGCGCCGTGTGCTCGGCTCGTCCGCCCTGCAGGTCCAGCTTCGTGGTCAGGGCGACGATGTCCGCAGGGGTGTCGAGGTCGAGCGCGAGCGTCTGCATCTTCTCCACGCCGAACGGCACCCCGCCCTCACGTGCGATCCGCTGGTGGCGCTCACAGCTGCCTTCGCCGAAAGCGGGTTCGATCACGTCGGGAGGCACCAGGACGAGCGAGTTCGTTCCGGTGCCATGACGGTCCGGCACCACCGTAACCCAGCGGTCCGGCAGGCCGGAGACCAGGTGGTCCAGCTCGCGAGGGTCCAGCAGGGGGCAGTCGCCCGGAAGCAGCACCACGCAATCAGCACCGAGATCCTTCGCCCGCGCGACACCCATCAGGGCCGCTTTGGAATGACCGATTCCCTCCGGGTCCTCGATCACTTCTGCGCCCTTGGTCCTGGCCAGGTCCGCGGCGGCGGGCTCCCCGGTGACGACGATGATCTTGTCGACCATCCTCGCTTCTGTCACGGCGTCCAGCACGTCGGTCAGCATCGCGGCGACCAGGGCTGCCTTCTGCTCGTCCTCGACCGTGCCGGCCAGGCGTTGCTTGGCCTGGTCGAAGCGCTTCGCGGTTATGACCGCTACGCGGTTCAATCCTCGATCAGTTTCCTCCCGACCTTCAGCACGGCGCGCGCCACCGAGGCCCGGCTCTCGGCGCTGTGCATCAGGGTCGGGGTCGAGAAGCAGCGAATACCGGAAGGCGGAGCGTCGGGGTCTTCGGTGTCGAGGACCATCGCATCGATCAGGCCTTCGTAAAGGGAGGCCACGCCGGCCGCGGTCGTCGGCCGGTCGAGGGCCCTCATGAAATTGTCGGTCGGGCCCTTGATCACCTTTCCTGCGACGTAGGGGCTGACCGCGATCACCGGGGCGTCGGCGGCACCAAGGGCGGTTTTCATACCCGGTACGGCGAGGATCGGCCCGATGCTGATCACCGGGTTCGAAGGACCGACGACGATCAGTTCGGCCTCCGAGACCGCCTCGAGGATTTCGGGTGTCGGCGCCGCTTCAGAGATGCCCTCGAGCTCGATCCCTTCGACCTCGGGCCGGCCGCCGTCGAGGATCAGATACTCCTGAAGGCCCCGCCAGTTCCCGTCACAGAGGACCCGGGTCCTCACCGGTTCGTCGCACATCGGCAGCACCCGGGCACGGACTCCCAGGCCCCTGGCGATCTGGGCGGCCGCATCGGTCAGCCTTCCTCCTTCGGCTATGAAGTCCCGGCGGTAGAGGCATGCGGCCAGATCGAGGTCCGAAAGCGAGAACCAGTGCGGCACGCCGAAGCGGGTCATTCTCTCGAAGACCCGGAAGGTGTCGTCCTTGATGCCCCAGCCACGGGCCTGATCGATCTCCCCGGAAAGCCAGTACGTGACCAGGTCCGGGTCGGGTGAGACATGGACCCCCAACGTCTCGATGTCATCACCGGTGTTGGCGATGACGGTCAGGCTCTCGCCGACCGCCTCCTGCATTCCGGCGGCCAGCTTGGCACCGCCGGTCCCTCCCGCAAGGAGGACCGTCTTCACGAGAAGGGATCGCCGTCAGGCAGTCCGGTGAAGCTGATCCCGGCGTGGGTCTTGTAGCGGATGTTGATCGATATCAGCAGGGGCGTCAGCTGTTCGACGATCCGCGACGTTTCCAGCGCGCCCGCGTTGACCGGCCTCAGCCCGTCGATCCGGTCGATCAGCGCCGCGACTCTGGCCTTGTCGGCCTTGCGGTCACCACAGACAGGAACGTCCTCTGCAAGTTCGTAGTCGAGATCGGCCAGATGAGCCGCGCTGACGGTGTGAAGCGCGGAAACCACGGTCACGCCCCTGGGTGCCATCTCCTGGGCCTGCTGGGCTGCGGAGCCCTGCCAGACGCCGATCGTTCGGGTGGCCTTGCCGCTTATCGCAGCAGCCAGTGGAACCGAGCAGTCAACGAGGATCTGTCCTTCACGCAGCACGTCCTTGAGGTTGGTCATGTATTCCGACTGGTTGCGGAACGGCACGGTGAGGAAGATGATTTCGGCCTGGCCGGCGGCCTCCTCGTTGCTCATTCCGAGCAGCTCACCGCCGGTGGCGGCGGCGTCCTTTTCCGCCGCCTCGCGGGCCCGCCCGGCGTCGCGCGAGCCGATCACGACCTTCGCGCCGCCGGCTGCCCAGCGCTTTGCGAGGCCGCTGCCGAGTGCTCCGGTGCCGCCGAGGATAGGAATGAGGGGTGTTTCGCCGTTCTCGCTCACCCGGCGCAGTCTAAGACCTGGGGCGAGCGGCGACGCCTTCGTATTGCCCGTCCGCCTATCCTTCCGGCCATGGCACTCCAGGATCTGATCACGAGCGAACGCACAGAGAACTTCACCGTCGGCGGTCTGCTGATGACCGACGTCGGCGGCACTCTGAGCGTCGGTGTGCTTTCGACCCCCGGCCTGATCGGAATGATGGAACACAACGCGACCCTGCTGATCCAGCCGGAGCTGCCAGAAGGAACGGCGACGGTCGGTTTCGAAGTTTCGATCAAACACGTTGCCGCCGCCTTCGAGGGCGCCGAATGCGTCGCCTGGGCCAGGCTCGACGAGGTGACCGACGATCGCAAGTTCAGGTTCTCGGTCGAGGTCCGCGAGGGAGAGCGCGTACTGGGCACGGGCATTCATGAGCGACGTGCCATCCAGGTGCCCTCCGCGAGCTCGGACTGAGGCCGGGGTGGAGGACTCGGCCGGGAACGGACTTCCGCGCTCGGTGAGGATCCGTGAGGTCGGTCCGCGGGACGGTTTCCAGAACGAGCCCGAGGTCATCGAGACCGCGGAGAAGATCCGCCTGATCGACATGCTCTCTGCGACCGGCCTGGGACGGATCGAGGTCACGTCCTTCACCCGTCCGGACCTGATTCCCCAGCTTGCCGACGCTGACGAAGTCCTCGATGGGATCACCCGCCGTCGAGGAGTCTCGTTTTCGGTACTGATCCCGAATCGCAAAGGTCTCGAAAGGGCCCTTGAGCGGCGCGAGCGATTCGACGAGGCCAGTTTCTTCCTCTCGGCTTCCGAGACCCACAATCTCAAGAACGTGAACCGCTCGATCGAGGACTCGCTGAGCGACCTCGAGCAGACGATTCCGATCGCTCGCGAGTCGGGGCTGCGCTGCGTCGGCATCGTCGCCACGTCGTTCGGATGCCCCTACGAAGGCAGGGTGGATCCTGAGCGAGTCCTGGAGATCGTCGCGAGACTGCGCGATGCGGGCTGCCAGGAGGTCGGATTCGGCGATACGACCGGGATGGCCAATCCGCTTCAGGTCCGCCGTTTCTTCGAAACGGCGCTCGCCCGCCTCGAGGGCACGGAGGTCACCGCCCATTTCCATGACACCCGTGGTCAGGGCCTGGCCAACGTGCTGGCCGCCCTCGAGGCCGGCGTCGACTCCTTCGAATCCAGCTTCGGCGAACTCGGTGGCTGCCCCGTACCGCCGGGATCGACCGGCAACGTCGCCACCGAGGATGTCGTCTCGATGATCGCCGAGATGGGAATCCAGACCGGGGTGGACCTGCCGGCCCTGATCGAGGCCTCTTCGCAGGCCCAGCAGGTTCTCGGCCGGCCGCTCGGCTCCCACGTGCTGCGGGCCGGCCCGGTCGAATGGAACCCCGGCGGCTGACCCGGGGCCGCCCTGCGCATTAGGCTGAGGCCATGAAAAGCGACGCATTCAGGGCAGCGGCAGAGGCGAAAGACTTCGACGCGGCGGAGGGTCTGTTCGCCGAAGAGGTGGTTTTCCGCAGTCCTTTCGTATTCCGGCCCTACGAGGGTCTCGAGGCGCTGCGCTTCATCCTGACCAACGTCGCGGACATTTTCGAGGACTTCAGATACATCGGTCAGACCGAGACCGGCGACTTCGCGGTCCTGATGTTCGAGGCGAGGGTCGGCGACCGGCAGCTTCAGGGCGTTGACATCTTCAACTTCGGCGACGACGGCCTGATCACCGAGATGACGGTCATGGTCAGACCGATGTCCGGACTCCAGGCGGTCTCGGATGAAATGAAGAAGCGGCTCGAGGCACTTGGAGTCGAACCCGCCTGAGAGCCGTTAGGCTCCGATGCCGGTTGCCCGGGCTTGCCGGGCACGAAACTTCTATGCGGAGGAGCCCACGATGGAGATCAAGAAGGTAGGCGTCGCCGGTTGCGGCCTTATGGGACACGGCATCGCCCAGGTCAGTTCCGAAGCCGGATACGAGGTCGTGGTCACCGAACTGACTCAGGAGAAGCTCGATCGCGGTATCGGCAAGATCGAAAAGCAGCTTGGCCGTGCGGTCGAAAAAGGCAAGCTCGAGCAGGCCGACGCCGATGCCATCCGCGCCCGCATCACACCGACCCTTCACCCCCATGAGTTCGCCGACTGCGACCTGGTGATCGAGGCGATCACAGAGGACCTCACCATGAAGCTCGACCTCTGGAAGCAGGTCGATGAAATCGCCAAGGGTGAGGCCTTCTTCGCGACCAACACTTCATCGCTGCCGGTGATCGACCAGGCGGCTGCGACCTCTCGCCCCGACCGCTTCCTCGGTCTTCACTTCTTCAACCCGGTCCAGCGCATGCCGCTGCTCGAGGTAATCCAGTCGGTGACGACCTCGTCCGAGGCGATGGCTGTCGGAATGGAGTACGGCGCCAAGCTCGGCAAGACCACGGTCGAGACCAAGGACAAGGCCGGCTTCATCGTGAACCGCCTGCTGGTGCCTTACCTGCTCGACGGTATCCGGGGCCTCGAAGAAGGCATCGGCTCGATCGAGGAGATCGACAACGCGATGAAGGCCGGTGCCGGGCATCCGATGGGTCCGCTCCACCTTTCCGACTTCGTCGGGCTCGACACCCTGGCGTCGATCGCCAACGTGATGTTCGACGAGTTCCGCGAACGGCGCTTCGCTGCCCCGCCGACCCTGCGCAAGATGGTTGCCGCGGGCTTCTACGGGGTCAAGTCGGGTCGTGGTTTCTACGACTACTCCGGTGACAAGCCCGTACCGGTCAACCCGGGCCTCTAGCTCCGCGGTTACGGAAATGCAGACGGGCAAAGGCCGGCGGTGAGCAAGATCGACCTCGATCCTGCGCTCGCGGCCGCCCTGGGTGGCGGCCCGGAGCGTCACCACAAGAAGACTGCCGAACAGGGCAAGCTGCCGGTCCGCGAGCGTGTCGCGCTGCTCACCGACGAAGGCAGCTTCGTCGAAGACGCCCTGTTGGCCAACTGGGACAAGGAAGGTCTCGGGGCTGACGGTGTTGTCACCGGCACGGCCAGGGTCGAAGGCCGACCGGTGGCCCTGATGGCCAACGACCCCACGGTCAAAGCCGGCTCCTGGGGGCCGAAGACGGTCGAGAAGATCCTCAGGATCCAGGAGAAGGCGCTCAAGCTCGAGATCCCGATGGTCTACCTGGTCGATTCCGCCGGGGCCCGGATCACCGACCAGGTCGAGATGTTTCCGGGGCGTCGCGGCGCCGGCAGGATCTTTCACAACGAAGTGAAGATGTCCGGCCGGGTGCCGCAGGTCTGCCTGCTCTTCGGCCCGAGCGCCGCCGGCGGCGCCTACATCCCGGCCTTCTGTGACGTCGTGATCATGCGCTCGGGCAACGCTTCCATGTACCTGGGCTCGCCCCGGATGGCCGAGATGGTGATCGGCGAGACCGTGACTCTCGAGGAGATGGGTGGCGCGAAGATGCACACCTCGAAGTCCGGCTGCGGCCACTTTCTCGCCAAGTCCGACGAGGAGGCGATCGAGACCGGTCGTCGCTACCTCGCCTACATGCCGGGCAACTGGCGTCAGGGTCCCCCTTCCGCGGCGCCCGCGGCGCCTTCTTCAACGACCCCCTTCGACGAGATCGTGCCGCTGGATGAGAACCAGCCCTTCGACATGCGCGATTACCTCGAGACCCTGCTCGATGCCGACTCGTTCACCCAGGTCCACGAGCGCTGGGCAAAAGAGCTGATCGTCGGCTACGGGCGGCTCGACGGCCAGGTGGTCGGCGTGGTCGCCAACCAGCCGCGACAGAAGGGTGGTGTGCTGTTCGTCGATTCGGCCGACAAGGCCGCCCGCTTCATCAACACCTGCAACGCCTTCAACATTCCGCTTCTCTTTCTCGCCGATGTTCCAGGTTTCATGATCGGCACGGCAGTGGAGAAGCAGGGCATCATCCGCCACGGCGCCAAAATGATCTCGGCCGTTTCCGAGGCCACGGTGCCGAAGATCTCGGTGATCGTGCGCAAAGCCTACGGCGCCGGGCTGTATGCGATGGCAGGACCGGCCTTCGAGCCGGACTGCTGTATCGCCCTGCCGAATGCCTCGATCGCGGTCATGGGCCCTCAGGCGGCCGTGAACGCGGTCTTCTTCAACCAGATCCAGGCGATCGAGGACGATTCCGAGCGTGAGGCCTTCATCACCGAAAAGCGCGACGAGTACGCCGAAGGGGTCGACCTGCTCCACCTGGCATCCGAGATGGTGATCGACGCGGTCGTCCAGCCGGAGGACCTGCGCCGCCAGCTGATCGCCCGCTTCGAGTCGGCCCGTGCTCGTGACCGATCCTTCACTGAGCGCCGCAACCCGATAACTCCGGCCTGAACCGGAATCCGCGAGCCGCCGGTTTCGGAAGGCACCGCGCGCCGCGACGGTTTGGTGGCGATGGCGGCACTGAGGCTCACTGACACACCGCCGACTGAGCCTTTCCGTTGAGAAGCCGATGAGGCCGGGCGTCTAGGTTATTCCGATGCCCTCGCGGAGCGGACAGGTCCGACTGTTGCTGCTGCTCGCGCTGCTTTGTGCCGCAGGGGTGGCGGTTCTAGCCCTGCTGTTCTACGGCTCGGACCGCTTCAACGACCTCGATACGAGGGCTACGGCAAAACTGCTGGCGGCCGATGGCTCCGGGGTCGAGACCGCCGCCGACGCCGCGGCGGACCTGGCCAACGGCGGTCCACTTCTCCTGTTCACCCTGATTCTGGTCGGGCTGGGCATCTACTGGCGGCGGCCGAACCAGCTGATCGCCGGTCTGGCCGTCGTACTGCTTGCCAACCTCACGACGCAGGGGATGAAGCTGGTGCTTTCCCATCCTCGCGTCCAGAGTGAACTCGGTGCGAGCTACCCGGTCGAGATCGCCTATCCGAGCGGCCATACGACGGCTGCGTTCTCGGTCGGCTTCGCCCTCTGGCTCACCGCGCCTCCCGGGCGGCGCCGGCTTGCCGGCCTGGTCGGGCTCGGCTACGGCCTGCTGGTCGGGGCGGGGGTGGTGGTCGCCGGCTGGCACTACCTGAGCGACGTCGCTGGAGCGGTAATGGTGGTCGGCTTCTGGGCCGCGCTGGCCATGGCCGCGCTGCTTGCGGGCGGTTACGAGCAACCCGGGACGGAGGGGTCAGGACCCCGCGGCGCCTCCTATTCCTGAGTGATGGTCTGCGCGTAGTCGACGAAGAAGTCGAGGCTGTCCGGATTGGCCAGCGAGTCGCGGCTGGCGGCCTTCTCCGGTGGCGTCCCGGTGAGGATGCGCTTGACCGGCACCTCCAGAACCTTGCCGCTCAGGGTGCGCGGTACCGCATCGATCGCGACCATCTCGTTCGGGACGTGGCGTGGTGAGCAGTACTGGCGGATCTCACGGGCGACCCGTTTCTCCAGGTCCTCGCTGAGTTCAACATCCTCGGCAAGGACCACGAAAAGCGGCATCCAGCCTTCGGTGCCGGGTCTCGGTATGTCCACGACCAGCGCGTCGACGATGTCCGGGTCGGACAGGACCGCCCTGTAGATCTCGCTCGTGCCCATGCGGATGCCGCCGCGGTTGATGGTGGAATCCGAGCGGCCGTAGATGATCGCGGTGCCGCGTTCGGTTATCTCGATCCAGTCGCCGTGGCGCCAGATGCCGGGGTATGTTTCGAAATAGCTCTCGCGATACCGGGAGCCGTCATCGTCGCCCCAGAGAAACAGTGGCATGGAGGGCATAGGCCTGGTGATAACCAGTTCCCCGACCTCGCCGGAAAGCGTCTTGCCGTCTTCATCCCAGGACTCCACTGCCGCGCCCAGGGCTCGGGCCTGGAGCTCCCCGCGGTAGACCGGCAGGGTCGGCACGCCTCCCACGAAGGCGGTGCAGAGGTCAGTCCCGCCGCTGGTCGAGAACAGCCAGGTGTCGGCACCGAGCTGTTCGTAGATCCAGTCGAAACCTTCGGGGGCGAGCGGGGAGCCGGTCGATCCGACCGAGCGCAGACTTGACAGGTCGCGGCCGTCGGCGGGCTCGACCCCGGCCTTCATGCAGGCCGCGATGTAGGAGGCGGAGGTACCGAAGCAGGTCACTTCCGCGTCGGCGGCAAGCTGCCAGAGCGTTTCCATGTCGGGATGACCCGGGTTGCCGTCGAAGAGGACGATCGCCGCGTCGGTCAGCAGGCAGGAGGCGAGGAAGTTCCACATCATCCAGCCGGTCGTGGTGAACCAGAAGATACGGTCGCCGGCCCGGGCATCCAGGTGGAGGTTCATCTTCTTGAGGTGCTCGAGCAGGATCCCGCCCTGCCCCTGCACGATTGCCTTGGGCAGGCCTGTCGTGCCCGAGGAGTAGAGGATCCACAGCGGATGTGAAAACGGGACCCGGGTGAATTCAAGTTCCCGTCCGGGGTCGATGGAGAGCAGTTGCTGCCACGAGATCCAACCTTCGGGCAGCCCTGACGGAAGCTCACCGTCGCCACCCGCCAGGTAGGGGAGGACGACTACCTGCTCGACCGACGGCATCGATCCGGCCAGCTCCGAGACGATCTCACGCCGGTCGAAGCCGCGCCCGCCGTAGTCGTAGCCGTCGACGGCGATCAGGACCTTCGGTTCGATCTGCGTGAAACGATCGGAAACGGCGCTCGCACCGAAGTCGGGAGAGCAGCTCGACCAGACCGCGCCAAGGCTTGCCGTTGCCAGGAAAGCGATGATCGTCTCCTCGGTATTCGGCATGTAGGCGGCGACCCGGTCGCCGGCTTGAACTCCGAGTGAGCTCAGTCCCGCTGCCGCCTCGGCGACCCGGCTGCGCAGCTCTCCCCACGAAATCTGACGCAGGTTGCGGGTCTCCGAGGCCGCGAAGATCGCGATCGCATCGTCGTCCCGGCCCCGGAAGATGTGCTCGGAGTAGTTGATGCTCGTCCCCTCGAACCACTTCGTCGCGGGCATTGCGGCGCCGTCCGTGACCTCAGCCGCGACACCGGAAGAAATCACTCCGAAGTAATCCCAGATCGTTCGCCAGAAGGCATCGGGATCTTCGACTGACCATCGCCAGAGCTCGGGGTAGTCGCCGAAATCGAGGTCGCGCTCGGCGGCAAGCCACTTCATGTAAGCGGTCAGCCCCGAGCGCGCCACTGCCTCGGCCGAGGGTTGCCAGAGCGGGGTGATCCGCTCTTCGCTCAACCGTCAGCCTCGTCGTCCCCGGCGAAGATGCGCTCGATCAGGTCCAGGCCGAGGTCGGTAGATGTCTCACCGCGGCCGACGACGGTCGTGGCTCTGAGCCCGCGTCGGCGGGCCAGCAGCGCGCTCGAGTTCCGTCGCAGGATCGCCGCCTCGGGATCGAGAGGGCTTTCAGACCCGAGCTCGTAGCTCATTCGAAGGGTTGCGAGGTCGCCTTCCCGCGCCGTCAACAGGACCGGTGGCGCCGAGGGCGATCCCGAACCTTCCGCCTCGCCGCGGACGAAGTTGATCAGAGCCGGATTGGTGACGATCGGGTCCTTGCGCCGACTGAAGAACGCGTCGGCTCCGGCTGCCGAACGCGTCTCAGCCCCGAAGAAGCACACTGCCACAGGCGGATCGGCGCCGGGTTCGTTCAGCAGTTCGTCGAGCACCGCGAGCATGTCCCGCCCCGCCTGGAGGTCGGCGTCGTCCGCCTCGGGGTCCTGTGCGAGGTAGGCGTCGACCTGGGATGCCACGACCGCCAGCAATACGGCGGAGCCCAGCATCTGGAGGATCTCGACCGCGACGCTCTCGATCGTGGCCACGGCCAGCATCGCCGCAAGGAAGACCGGGATCATTCCGGCCCAGAATGTAATCCGGTCGATCGTCAGCTTTCCCGAGAAACGCCTCGACAGCCACTCGCCCAACGGATGGGATCGCTCCAGGTCGTAGCCGGCGCAGAGGATGACCTCGACATCGGACCAGGCCGGGCCCGGGGGAGGGGAGAGCACGTTCTGGGAGGCGCGCGCAGGAGCGAGGCGACCGAGCAGTGGTTGACCGAGCGCCCGCTCCGAGTAGAAGGAGAAGGCAGCCATCAGGCAGAGGGCCGCGCCGGCCAGCGGGAGCGGGATGGCAAGCAGGCCGCCGCAAAGCGCCAGGATCGCGTGAAGCGACACCACCCAGCCCGAAGCCAGCCGTACCGAGACCGGTTCTACCGCGGCCGCGCGACCTCGCTCGCGGAGGTCATCGGCCAGCCGGTTGGCCGCCTGACGCTCGGCGTCGCTGCCGGCGATCCCGGTCGGTGGTCTCTTCTTCGGTTTCGTGGCTTCCACGGCTTCTCCCCGGCTCATGCGGCGGGTGGGAATCGAACCCACATGCCCTTGCGGGCAATGGATTTTGAATCCATCGCGTATACCAGTTCCGCCACCGCCGCAGGAAGGGGAAGACTATGAAGGATCGGGCTTGCTGAGCACTCCGCCGGGTGGGCGGTCGCGGTGGCCGCAGCCACTAGGCTGCGCTGGGCGACGCCGTACCGGTTGTCTCTGCGCCGGCGTCGGACGAACCGCCGCCGGATCCGATCGGTCGCTCTTCCTCGACATGCCATTCCTGCTTGATGGCGATCGACGCGACTATGCCCAGCGCGATCTGGACCGGGATCATCAGGAATACGAGCAGCCCGACCAGGTCCGAGGGCAGCGCGGCTTCGGCGAAGTCAGCCTTGTCCCTGGCGAACCACGACTCGAAACCGATCGAGCTGAAGATAAGCATCAGCACCGCGAAGACGACACTCAGAGTCACGGCACCGCGGCTCCAACGACCGACCATGATCGTCAGGATGACGTAGATCAGAACGATGAGCAGCGAGATCACACCCCAGGTCGCACCGCCAGTCAGGAGCGACCAGCCTCCGAGTATGACCAGCAGCATCAGCGCGATCGAAGCGACCAAAAGCAGCATCAGCACGAACCTGGTCAGCAGCGATGATGACTTCGCACGGTTCGGTCGCCAGAGTTCATAGCCCGGTCTAGCCTCTCCTACCATGCTGCGATCATAGAATCAATTGCGGATGTGCGTCGTGGCATCCGTCCGGTGCGCCGCTGACGTTCACCGGAAGTCGCGCCTTGCGGACGTGGCGGAACTGGTAGACGCGTCAGGTTTAGGTCCTGGTACCCGAGAGGGTGTGGAGGTTCGAGTCCTCTCGTCCGCACTGTTGTCCTTATCATGGCCAGCGATGTCCACCACCCGGGCCGCAGTCTCCAGATATTCGAAACTCGAGCTACTCCAGGCCCTTCCGGACGGGGATCCCGGACTGAAGCCTCCGATCCTTTTCGTCCACGGTGCCGCCCACGCTGCCTGGTGCTGGCACAACTGGCTCGAGCAGGCGGCCGACGCGGGCCATCCCGCCTACGCACTCTCGCTGACCGGCCACGGAGAGAGCCCCGGCTCGCTCTATTCGGCGCACCTGGACACTTACGTCGACGATGTGATCCGGACGGCCGCCTCGCTTCCGTCCCAGCCGGTTCTGGTCGGTCACAGTCTCGGTGGGCTGGTGGTCCAGCGGGCTATCGCGCGTTACCCGGCCCGGGCAGCGGTGCTGGTCGCTCCGATCCCGGCCCGTCCCGGTGTCGGCACGCTCGTCTCGATCGCCCGCAGTAACCCAGGGGACGCAGCGAGGATCATGCTCGGCGGGTCATTGCCGATGCGCGAGCAGTACCTGTTCAACCGGCTCGATCCCGAAGAGGCGGCCAGATACTCCGGTCTCTGCGGCAACGAGTCGCCGCTAGCGCAGTTCCAGGTCCTGCTCCACCGGCCGGCCGGCCCGCCCCGGGGTGCGGTGCCCGTTCTCGTGCTGGGCAGCCCCGACGACGCCCTGATTCCGATCTCCGACGTGCGCGACACCGCCCGGCGCTACGGCGCCGAGTCGATCGAGTTCCCTGGCATCGGCCACGACATGATGCTTGACGGAGGATGGCAGGAGCCGGCCGAAGCGATGCTCGGCTGGATCGACGCGGTGGTCGAGACTCCCGTCGGCGTCTGAGTGGAGTTTCCATCCATCGAAGTCGGTCGGTCACCGGCTTCGGCTGCGAACGGCCCTGAGGCGCAAGCCGTTCAATCCTTCGGACCGACGAAGCCATCGAGCTTGGCGACGCTCCGTCGGTGCGAGATCGAGATGTTCCGCCAGTTCGACCGACTCCACCGGACCTCGATCCGGTCGCAGGCATCACAGAAGATCTGCCTGATGTCGGCCGAGTAGTTGGTGAAGAAGTATCGCGGGTACGAGTATTCACGCGGCCCGTCCTTGAGTTCAACCGAGAAGGTGTTCATGCACCGCGAGCCGTCCGAATGAATGAGGCCGCGGATCAGTTGCCGCGGAAACTCCCTGACCATGCGCTCCTGCCAGTCGGCGAGCTTGATCTCACGTTCATGTTTCTTTCCCGGTCCGGCCTGCGGAAAAAGCAGCGGCCAGATGGGCCCGTACGAGCTCAGTCTCAAACAGGCAGTGTCCGGTCGGTTCCAGCCACCAGGCGGCTTGCCGGCGAAGCGTTCGATCGCCTGTGCGCACTCTACGATGATGTTCGGATGGGCCATGTCCAGATACACGTGAAGACCGAAGTGGTCGCCGTGCCTCGAAACAGAGCCGTCACCCAGGTAGATACCCAGTAAGTAGGAGTAGCACCTTCGGGTTGCTTCGCCCCACTGCCCTGGACGAATGCTCACCTGGGCGGTGGGGCGAGGGAAACCCTGGCGTCTCCACAACTGCACGGTGGACCTCCCGACGCCGGTACGCCTGGCTATCTCGTAGTCCGAAAGCCCCCGTCCAAACAGAGAACGGACGGAATCTCTCGACTCTTGAGTCAGCAGGTTTGCCACGAACATATGTTCGCATGAGCACCGGATGCCAATTCGGACCGGGTGACGCGCTGTCCGGTGACTCGTCGCTAGGATGATCGTTTCCCGGGGCTATGATGTCAACGGCTAGCATGACGGTCTCCAAAACCGTTCGTCTAGGTTCGAATCCTAGTAGCCCCGCTTGGCTTGGCCGTGCTTGCGGGTCCGCTTCCGTCCCAGGCTGGTTTTCTATAATCGGTTCCGGATTTTCCCATGCGGGTGAGGTGTATCGGTTGCACAGGAGCCTTCCAAGCTCCTAGGGCGGGTTCGACTCCCGTCACCCGCTTCGAACTCCAGGGCCACCGGTCGGCGCCCAAGCCCCGATCGACGTCATCCCTATAAAGTCCGCCTCCGCGCACGGGGCGTGGCGCAGTTTGGTAGCGCATTCGACTGGGGGTCGAAAGGTCGCTGGTTCAAATCCAGTCGCCCCGATTGGCCCGGCACCAGAGGTGGATCGCCGGGGTCCGTCCCGGTAGTCTCGCCACGTGATGCGCGTGATCGTCGTAGGAGCCGGAGTCGCGGGGCTGACTGCCGCTGACGCAGCGCGCCATGCGGGCGCCGACGTAACGGTCATCGAAGCGCGCGATCGGATCGGGGGACGAACCTGGACCGCGCCACTGGGCGCCGGCTATGTCGACCTCGGGGCCGCCTGGGTCCACGGCCCCGTCGGCAACCCGCTAGCCGAAGCCCTCGCCGACGCCGGGATCGACACCCGCAACGACGGAATGTTTGGCTCGGGTATGGCGGTCTGGGCAGATGGCTGGGCTGACGCGCCGGAGGCGACCACGCTCACCAGTGCCCTCGAGGGCGGCTGGGATCCCGCTGATGTTCCCACCGAGGTCGCTGCCAGCGACAGCTACCTGGACGGTGTGGAGTGGTTCATGGCCGACCGGGAGCTCGATGGCAGGGTGGGCAATCTGGTCCGCTTCGCGCTCATATGGGTGGCGGGCGGCGGGTTCATCTCGGGCCCGCCCGAGCGGATTTCCCTCGGCGGTGCCGCTACGTTTGCTGAAGGAGGTGGCGGAAACCTGATCCCGGCTGGCGGCTACCGAGTCCTGATCGAGCGGCTGGCTTCCGGCCTCGACATCCGGCGCGGTACCCCGGCCACGGTCATCGAGCATGGTGGCCCCGGTGTCGCAGTCCGATCCGACGACGGCATCTACAAGGCTGATCGGGTCGTGGTGACGGTGCCACTTGGCGTGCTGCAAGGCGGAGATCTGGTCTTTGATCCCCCGCTGGCAGGCTCCCATGCCCAGGCGGTGGAGCGGCTGGCCATGGGGACGCTGGAGAAGGTGGTCTTCCGATTCGAGGAGCGCTTCTGGCCGGAATCAGTCCACTGGATTACGCATGTGGCAGACGATCACGCCTTCCCGCAGTGGGTCGACCTCAGTCGCCACACGGGGTCGCCCACCATCGCGGCCATCTACAACGCGACATTGACACCCCGGATTTCCGAGACCCCGGTGGAGCACCGGGCCGGACTTGCCCTCGAGGTCCTGCGCAAGATGTTCGGCTCAGTGCCCGATCCGGAGGAGACGCTGGTGACCGACTGGACGGCGGACCCCTGGTCGCTCGGCTCCTATAGCTACATCCCGATCGGCGCCGGGCCCGAGGACATGCGCGTTCTCGCCGAGCCCGTCTCCGAGCGTCTGGTGTTGGCGGGGGAGGCCACGGTGCCCGAGTCCTACGGCACCGTTCACGCGGCCTTCGGCTCGGGCCTGCGAGCGGCGGCCCATGTGCTCGGGGAGCGGCCCGAGCACATCTCGCTCGGCGCAGTTCCCAAGTCCTGGCTCGACTAGGTCGGAGGAGAGCGGTCACTCGGGCCGGCGGTGACCTCATTACCCGCGGCCCCGGTGGTACCGCCGTGGTACCGATTGATGCGTCGTGTCCGTTCAAGGAGTTCACCGCCGGGGACAGGAGGGACGCATCGGACGCCACTGAACGTATCGACACCGCTCGCGTCGTCGACTGGGGGTCGAAAGGTCGCTGGTTCAAATCCAGTCGCCCCGATTGCTTCAGGTTCCGCGGGCCGGTCATGACGCGGGAAACGCGTGCTCGGTGACCGGGCCCTGCTACTCGGCGGGTACGCCGTAGATCGTCGTGAACGGTTCTCTTTCGCGACTGCCGTCGGGGCCGATGACCACCCGGTCGACGGTCATGTCGAAGCCACCCTGGTCGTTGTCCGAGCGCGACTGGGTTTCCGCCTTCACCCGGCGCCCGCCGTTGCCGCCGTACATGCTCACGGTGACCGAAGTGTCGGAAGCCGACGAGCGCACCACGACCGGGGCGTTCGTATCGTTGGTCCAGAGCAGGTCGATCGTGCCGAAGTTGAGGGTCGATTCCCGGCCCGGCGGGTAGCGGCTGATGTAGAAGCTGTGGGGAGTGTGGGAGTCGATCTGCAGACCGGAGAAGTAGGCAGCGTTGTACGCCGTGGTCGAAAACTGCGAGACGCCGCCACCTACCGTGTCGATCAGCTCGTTGCCTTCACCGATGGTGGGCGCGGGCTTGTATCCGTTCGCCCTCGTCCGCTCGCCGGCGATGCCGTTCAGGGAGAACTGCTCACCCGGCCCGATCACGGTCCCGTCGACCGTCTCGGCCATTCGCTGGATGTTTGTCACCCGGGGTTCGCAACAGCTGTAGCTGGTGGTGAAGGTTCCGAGCAATGCGGTGGCGCCCTTCGCATCCGCCGTGGTCACGCCCGGCTCGACCCTCTCGGTCCGGAACCTCACCCGGTGCCTGCCGGTTCCGATCGCCTCGGTCGTTGCTTCGACCGCCTGGTCCTGGAGGACGCGGCGCCCGGCACGGGCCTCCCTGACGCTCGCGACATCGGGCTTGGGGCTCCAGCTGAGGTCGCCCTGCTCGCTGAGTGTCACCGGCGGCTGGGCCGGCGTATCGAGACCGGCATCTCGTGCCTGACGGTCGCGTGTCTCGGCGAAGCGCAAGACGAATGCCTCGACCTCGCCACGATCCGCTCCGAGACGGATGCCTGAATCCGGCCCGCCGTCGGCCCCGTTGCCGCCCGATTCGATCGCGAGCAGGCCTGCCACCTGCTCCGGTGCGAATACGG
>CAVPWA010000012.1:0-71048 GCA_963709375.1 uncultured Solirubrobacterales bacterium | reverse complement strand
CTGCCATAGACCGCTGGTCGGGCCATAGTCCGTAAAGCCAGGGTAGGTGGAGCCGAAGGAACTCTCCTTCCGCCCGCCTGCGAGCGGGTTTTTTTGTTGCCCGCACGGTTGCCAACCACTTGAGAGAAGCCAGGCGACAGATATGAATCGAGACGAAAAAGCAGCAGTGATCGAAGAGATCGGCGAGGAGATCAAGGCCTCCGAGGCGATCTTCGCGATCGACTACCGGGGCATCTCCGTGGCCCAGGCCGCCGAGCTCCGTGGCAGCCTTCGGGACGCCGACGCGACCTTCACGGTGGTCAAGAACCGCCTGACCAAGATCGCCGCCGAGAAGGTGGGCGTGACCGGTCTCGACGGTGTCCTCGAAGGCCCGACCGCGCTGACTTTCGTCAAGGGCGACACCGCCCAGGCGGCGAAAGCGATCACCTCCTTCAACAAGGTCCATGACGTACTCACCTACAAGGGTGGGTTCATGGGGGAGACCGATCTCGACGAGGGCAAGTTCATGGCGATCGCGAAGCTGCCTTCGCGCGACACGCTCAACGCCCAGCTCGCGGGCGTCGTCGCCAGCCCGATCGTCACCCTCACCCGTGGCCTCGGATCGATGATCTCCGGCCTCGCGAACCAGCTCCAGCAGGTCGCCGAGCAGGGTCTGGTCGGGGGCAAGTCAGAGCCTGTCGCCGAAGAAGCCCCGGCCGCGGAAGAAGCACCGGAGGCTGAAGCCGAGGCTCCGGCCGAAGAGGCACCGGAGGCTGAAGCTGAGGCTCCGGCCGCAGAAGAAGCACCCGAAGCAGAAGAAGCCCCGGCCGAAGAGGCACCCGAAGCTGAAGCCGAGGCTCCGGCCGCGGAGGAGGCACCCGAAGCAGAAGCGGAGGCACCGGCCGAGGCCGATGCCGATGAAGCCGGCGCCGAAGGTGAATCGGACGAGTAGTCCGGCGCCTCACAGATTTTTTCAACAGACACTTGAACCAGTAAGAACAGGAGCAGCAAATGGCATCGACCACAGAAGAATGGATTGAAGAACTCAAGGGCATCTCGGTGCTCGAACTCTCCGAGCGCATCAAGGCTCTCGAAGAAGAGTTCGGCGTATCGGCGACCGCAGTAGCCGCAGCGGCCCCCGCTGCAGGCGGAGGCGGAGACGCCGGTGGTGACGGAGACGACGACGCCGGTTCGACCGTAGACGTCGTCCTGACCGCAGTCGGCGAGAAGAAGGTCCCGGTCATCAAGGTCGTGCGTGCCGCGACCGGACTCGGCCTCAAGGAAGCCAAGGCCCTGGTGGACGAGGCCCCGAAGCCGGTCAAGGAAGGCGTCGAGAAGGACGAGGGCGAGAAGCTCAAGGCCGAACTCGAAGAGGCCGGCGCCACCGTCGAACTCAAGTAGGACGCGGATCAGAAAGCGGGGCGCGGCGGTTTTCCGCCCGCCCCGTCGTTGTGCTGCAGGCTCCGGAAGTGGCCTGTTGGCACCGCGTCGGCACGGCCCGGGATTGCGCTGCAATCCGACTGTGCTATTTTTTATCGTTGCGCGAAGTTGCGCTCAGATTTACCTGCTTCCGCGCCCATTCACGTGAATCTCTGACCCCTTGAGGAGTTGCCAACCTTGGCACGCCCGATTGATGCCCCGTTTGCCCGCAGGAGTTTTTCCCGTCTCGAAACGCCTCTTGAAGCCCCTCATCTGATCGACATTCAGCGTCGCTCGTTCAAGGATCTCACCGATCCGAAGACCGGCATGCTGCGTGAGACGATCGATGACATCTCGCCGATCGAGGACTACACGGGAAATCTCGCCATCGTCTTCGGCGATTTCGAGTTCGACGAACCCGGCCACACTCTGGAGGAGTGTCGCGAACGGGATCTGACCTACTCGCGCCCGCTGAACGTCACCGTCGCCTTCCAGAACCGTGAGACCGGCGAGATCCGGGAGCAGACCGTCTTCATGGGCGACTTCCCCTGGATGACCGATCGCGGAACCTTCGTCATCAACGGCACCGAGCGTGTCGTCGTGACCCAGCTCGTTCGTTCCCCCGGTGCCTACGTGATGGCCCCGAAGGACGCCGAGAAGCAGGTCTTCACCGCCAACCTGATGCCGGCCCGAGGCTCCTGGCTGGAGCTCGAGATCGACAAGAAGGGCCGCGTATACGTGCGGATCGACCGCAAGCGAAAGCTTCCGATCACCGTGCTGCTGCGCTCGATGGGCTACGTGACCAACGAGCAGATCCTCGACCTGTTCGACAACTCGGTCTACATCCAGCAGACGATCGCTTCCGATACCGAGGCGACCAGCACCGAAGAAGGCGCCCTGATCGAGCTGTTCAAGAAGCAGCGTCCGGGCGAGCCGCCGTCGGTCGATGCCGCCAAGGCCCTGCTCGAGCAGCTGTTCTTCGATCCCAAGCGCTACGACCTGACCAGGGTCGGCCGCTACAAGCTGAACGCCCGACTCGACCTCGACGTGGACCTCGATACCCGAGTGCTCACCCACGACGACATCATCTCCCTGATCCGGGAGCTGGTCAGCCTGCCGAAGATCCTCGGCATGCCGGAAGAGATCGACGAAGAGAACCCGATCAAGGACTACGCCGCCGAGGCGCTGACCTACCCGCGGGAGAACGTCTCCGACCACCTCGACGAGTACGAGCACTTCGGCAACCGCCGTCTGCGCACGGTCGGCGAGTTGATCCAGGAAGCGTTCCGGATCGGCCTCTACCGCATGGAGCGTGTCGTTCGCGAGCGCCTCACCACCGAGGACTCCGATGCGATCACCCCGCAGACGATCATCAACATCCGCCCGGTCGTGGCTGCGCAGAAGGAGTTCTTCGGTTCCTCGCAGCTTTCCCAGTTCATGGACCAGAACAACTCGCTGGCCGGTCTGACCCACCGCCGTCGCCTCTCGGCGCTCGGCGCCGGCGGACTCACCCGCGAGCGTGCTCCGATCGAGGTCCGCGACGTGCATCCGACCCACTACGGCCGCATGTGCCCGATCGAGACCCCGGAGGGCCCGAACATCGGCCTGATCGGATCGCTGTCGTCCTATGCCCAGATCAGCGAGCACGGTTTCGTCACGACTCCCTACCGGATCGTCAAGAAGGGCGTGATCACCGACGAGGTCGTACACCTCGACGCGACTCAGGAAGAGGACAAGGTGATCGCCCAGGCGAGCGCCGAATTCGATCCCAAGACCATGAAGCTTCTCGGCGAGAGCATCTTCTGCCGGGCGGGCGACGGCGATTGGACCAACGCGACCCCTGAAGAGGTCGAGCTGATGGACGTCTCTCCGACCCAGATCTGGTCGGTCGCGACGGCCCTGATCCCGTTCCTCGAGCACGACGACGCCAACCGCGCCCTGATGGGCTCGAACATGCAGCGCCAGGCGGTCCCGCTGATGCGGCCTGATCCGCCGCTGGTCGGCACCGGCATGGAGCAGCGCGCCGCCGCCGACACCGGCGACGTCGTCCTGGCCGAACACGACGGCGAGATCGCCTACGTGGACGCCGAGGTGATCGAGGTCAAGCACAAGTCCGGCAGCGACCGTCACCCGCTGTTCAAGTTCATGCGCAGCAACCAGGGAACGCTGATCCACCAGCGCCCGATCGTCAACCCGGGCCAGAAGGTCAAGGCCGGCGAAGTGCTGGCCGACGGCTCCTCCACCGGTGGTGGAGAGGTCGCGCTGGGCAAGAACTGCCTGGTCGCCTTCATGTCCTGGGAGGGTTACAACTTCGAGGACGCGATCATTCTCTCCGAGCGCCTGGTCAAGGAAGACGAGCTCACCTCGATCCACATCGAGGAGTACGAGATCGACGCCCGCAATACCAAGCTCGGCGACGAAGAGATCACCCGCGACATCCCGAACCGCTCCGAAGAGAGCCTCAGGAACCTCGACGAGCGCGGCATCGTGCGCGTCGGCGCCGAAGTCGTCTCCGGCGACCTGCTGGTCGGCAAAGTCACGCCCAAGGGCGAGACCGAACTGACCGCCGAGGAGAAGCTGATCCGCGCGATCTTCAAGGAGAAGGCGCGTGAAGTCCGCGACACCTCGCTCAAGGTTCCCCACGGCGAAGGCGGCGTCGTGATCGACGTGCTGACCTTCAGCCGCGACGACGGCGACGACCTCGCCCCGGGTGTAAACGACCTGGTCCGCGTCTACGTCGCGACCAAGCGCAAGATCTCCGAGGGCGACAAGCTCGCCGGACGCCACGGCAACAAGGGCGTCATCTCGAAGATCGTTCCCGAAGAGGACATGCCTCACCTCGCCGACGGAACCCCCGTCGACGTCATCCTCAACCCGCTCGGCGTTCCGAGCCGTATGAACATCGGTCAGATCCTCGAGACACACCTCGGCTGGGTCGCCGGTAACGGCTGGTACGACGACGGAAGCGAGGCCTACAAGAACAGGGCCGAGACCCGCGACCGGGTTTACGTTTCGACTCCGGTATTCGACGGCGCGACCGTCGAGGACGTCGACACCGCCCTGGTCAAGTGGTCTGAGGAGCACGCCGACCGCGGGATCGACATGGACGTGGACATGAGTGCCCGTCCGGGTGCCCGCTGCTCCGGTTCGGTCCAGCTCTACAACGGACGCACCGGTGAGCCCTACGAGGGCAAGGTCACGGTCGGCTACATGTACATCCTCAAGCTGCACCACCTGGTCGACGACAAGATCCACGCCCGTTCGACCGGTCCGTACTCCCTGGTCACCCAGCAGCCGCTGGGCGGCAAGGCACAGTTCGGCGGTCAGCGCTTCGGCGAGATGGAGGTCTGGGCCCTCGAGGCATACGGCGCGGCCTACACGCTGCAGGAGATGCTCACGATCAAGTCCGACGATACGGTCGGCCGGGTCAAGGCATACGAAGCGATCGTCAAGGGCGAGAACATCCCCGAACCGTCGATCCCCGAGTCGTTCAAGGTGCTGCTCAAGGAGATGCAGGCACTTTCGCTCGACGCGAACGTGGTCTCCGAAGAAGGCATCGGCGAACTGGCCGAGGAAGAGGACGACCTGCTCCAGGCCGCCCAGGACCTCGGCATGGACCTGACTGAGGTCCGCGCCGATACCAACGGCGACGGTGCCGCTGACGAAGCGGTCGAAGCCGAGGCAAAGGAAGGTGATGCCGCCGCAGATGGCGCCGGCGACGCCGAGGAAGCAGGTGCAAAAGAATGAGCAACGTAATCGACATCAACAACTTCGACGCGATCGAGATCGCGCTCGCTTCGTCGAAGAAGGTCCGTTCCTGGTCCTGGGGTGAAGTCCTCAAGCCGGAGACCATCAACTACCGCACGCTGAAGCCGGAAAAGGACGGTCTCTTCTGTGAGCGCATCTTCGGTCCCACCAAGGACTGGGAGTGCTACTGCGGCAAGTACAAGCGGGTCCGCTACAAGGGCATCGTCTGTGAGCGCTGCGGCGTCGAGGTAACCCGTTCGAAGGTCCGTCGCGAGCGCATGGCTCACGTGGATCTGGCTGCGCCCGTGTCACACATCTGGTTCTTCAAGGGCGTGCCTTCCCGTATCGGCTATCTGATCGACATGGCACCGAAGGAGCTGGAGAAGGTCCTGTACTTCGCCGCTTCGATGGTCACCTGGGTCGACGAAGAAGCCCGGGCCAAGGACATGCCGACGCTCGAGAAGGAAGTCGAGAGCGTCCAGGCCGAGTACGAATCCGAGCGCAGCAAGAGCACTCAGATTCTCGACGAGTCGCTGAAGCGGCGGATCAAGTACCTCGAGTCCGGCGACCAGGCCAAGTTCTCCGACGAAGACCACCTCTGGGCCGATTCGCTGGGCCTTACCGCCGCCCAGCTGCGCAAGCTGAGCGACGACGACAAGGCCAAGCGGATCAAGGAGCTCAACAAGGACTTCGAGGCCGAGATCAACGACACCGAGGCCTACATCGACGAGGCGATCGACCGTCTCGACCGGGTCTGGAAGACCTTCACGACGATGAAGCCGAAGGACGTGATCAACGACGAGACCGACTTCCGGGAGCTCAAGGACCGGTTCGGATCACCGTTCGGCTGGGGCGAGTACTTCCGCGGCGGCATGGGTGCCGAAGCGGTTCGGGACCTGCTCGAGCAGATCGACCTCGAGGCGACCTGTGCCGAACTGGAGGACCAGATCGTCACCGCCAAGGGCCAGAAGCAGGCTCGCGCGGTCAAGCGTCTCAAGGTCACCTCGGCCTTCCTCAAATCGGACAACAAGCCCGAGTGGATGATCCTCGACTGCATCCCGGTGATCCCGCCGGAACTGCGTCCGATGGTCCAGCTCGACGGTGGCCGTTTTGCCACCTCGGACCTGAACGACCTCTATCGCCGAGTGATCAACCGCAACAACCGCCTCAAGCGTCTGCTCGACCTCGGTGCCCCCGAGATCATCGTCAACAACGAGAAGCGCATGCTCCAGGAATCGGTTGACGCCCTGTTCGACAACGGCCGTCGTGGCCGTCCGGTCACCGGGCCCGGCAACCGCGCCCTGAAGTCGCTCTCCGACATGCTCAAGGGCAAGCAGGGCCGGTTCCGTCAGAACCTGCTCGGCAAGCGCGTCGACTACTCCGGCCGTTCGGTCATCGTTTCGGGCCCGTCGCTCAAGCTGCACCAGTGCGGCCTGCCCAAGCTGATGGCCCTCGAGCTGTTCAAGCCGTTCATCATGGCTCAGCTCGTGGAGCGCAAGGCCGTCCAGAACATCAAGGCGGCCAAGAAGATGGTCGAGTCGATGGTCCCCGAGGTCTGGGACGTGCTCGAGGAAGTGATCGAGGAGCACCCCGTGCTGCTCAACCGCGCCCCGACGCTTCACCGCCTCGGCATCCAGGCCTTCGAGCCGATCCTGGTCGAAGGCAAGGCGATCCAGGTCCACCCGCTCGTATGTGCGGCGTTCAACGCCGACTTCGACGGTGACCAGATGGCGGTACACGTGCCGTTGTCAGCCGAAGCCCAGGCCGAGGCCCGGGTCCTGATGCTGTCTGCCAACAACATCCTGTCGCCTGCCCACGGAGCGCCGCTGGCGACTCCCACGCAGGACATGGTGCTGGGGCTCTACTACCTCACCTTCTCCGAAGACGAGGTCGAAGAGCTCGATCCTTCGAAGCTCGAGAAGCGGCCGCATCCCTTCCGTACCGCTCAGGAGGCCGAACTGGCCTACGAGAACGGTCTGGTCGGGCTGCATGACTTCGCCGAGTACCGGCGGGCCGGCCACGAGCACTTCCTGACCACGGTCGGGCGGATCATCTTCAACGACCGCATCGAGCGGGCGCTGCAGGTGGCCCTCGAGGGCGACTACGACCCGGACATGTACACGTTCGTGAACAAGTCGCTGAAGAAGCGGGACATCAACGACATGGTCGGTTGGCTGGTCGATTCCTTCGGCGCCCCGACGATCTCGCAGGTGCTCGACGCATTCAAGGACCTCGGCTTCAACTTCGCCTCGCGGGCCGGGATCACGGTTTCCAAGAACAACGTGGTGCCGCCGCCGGAGAAGGAAGGCATCCTCGAACGCTTCGACGCCGAGACGGCCCAGATCCAGTCCGAGTTCGACGAGGGCTGGCACACCGCCGAGGAGCGTCACAGGCAGGTCACGGACAAGTGGAACGAAGCCACCGAGGAGGTGGGGCAGGCGATGGAGGACAACCTCGATCAGCTCAACCCGATCTTCATGATGGCCAACTCCGGTGCCCGTGGCTCCTTCAAGCAGATCCGTCAGCTGGCGGGAATGCGAGGCCTGATGGCCAATCCGAAGGGCGAGATCATCGAGCGTCCGATCAAGTCCAACTTCATCGAGGGCCTGTCGGTCGGCGAGTACTTCATCTCGACCCACGGTGCCAGGAAGGGTCTGGCCGACACGGCTCTGCGAACCGCTGACTCCGGTTATCTGACCCGTCGCCTCGTCGATGTCGCCCAGGACGTGATCGTGCGCACCGAGGACTGCAAGACCAAGGACTTCATCGAGATGCCGGTCTACGGTGCCTCCGGTGACCCGAACACCAACCTGCTCGGCCGTCTCGCCGCGAAGAAATTCGCGACCAAGCGCGGCCGCGAGTTGCTCAAGCGCAACCAGCTGATCACCAAGGCTGATCTCGAGGAGATCATCAGTGCCTACACCGACGATCACGAAGCGACCGTTCCGGTCCGCTCCGCGTTCAAGTGTGAGGCCGAGCGCGGTGTATGCCGCTCCTGTTACGGCGTCGCGCCGGCGACCGGCTTCATGGTCGCCATCGGTGACTCGGTCGGCACGGTTGCGGCCCAGTCGATCGGTGAGCCGGGTACCCAGCTGACCATGCGTACCTTCCACACCGGTGGTGTCGCCGGACAGGACATCACCCAGGGTCTGCCCAGGGTCGTCGAGCTGTTCGAGGCCCGCAAGCCGAAGGGCCTGGCGGTCCTCTCGGAGGTCGCCGGCAAGGTCGGGGTCGAACACGACGAGAAGAACGCCGTCGTGACGGTGCTCGACTCATCCGGTGAAGAGACCACCTACACCTTCCCGCCCCGAACCCGCCTGCATGTCAAGCAGGGGGACAAGGTCGAGGTCGGAGACCAGCTCAACGAAGGCTCGCTCTACCCGGCCGACGTACTGGCGATCCGCGGTCGTACCGCGATCGAGCAGTACCTCGTGGCGGAGGTCCAGAGGGTCTACAACGCCCAGGGCGTGGAGATCGACGACAAGCACATCGAGATCATCGTGCGCCAGATGATGAAGAAGGACGAAGTCGAGACCAAGGGCTCGACCGACCTGCTTCCCGGCCAGCTCGAGGACCGTCATGAGCTGAAGAAGATCAACAAGCAGGTCAAGGCCGACGGCGGCACCGTCGCGAAGTCGAAGGAGAAGATCCTCGGCATCACCAAGGCGTCGCTGGCGACCAAGTCCTTCCTCTCGGCGGCCTCCTTCCAGGAGACCACCAAGGTGCTGACCGACGCCGCGCTGGAAGGCAAGCGCGACCGCCTGGTCGGACTCAAGGAAAACGTGATCATCGGCAAGCTGATCCCGGCCGCGACCGGACTGAAGCGCTACCGCTCGATCACCGTCGAGCCGGCTGAAGGAATGGTGCCGGCCGAAGAGACGGTCCTGCTCGAGGAGGACGACTTCGGTCTCGAATCCGATTCGAACGGCGCCAACGGCGACGGTGCGGACAGCTTCGGCGAAGGCTTCGCCCAGGAGCTCGAAGGCATCAGCCGCGAGGTGGACGGCTCCGAGTAGGCCCTGCCTCGAGGGTGGCCGGCCAGGCTGCCTTCGACCGCAAGAAGCATTGAGGAACGGCCCGCCCGACGGCGGGTCGTTCCCGTGCAGGGGCCGGCGGTCCGTGGCTGCCGCTGCCGGCGGCCTCCACTTACCAGTCAGGTGACCGGGCCGGGTATGCTTGGCCGATGGAAGCTCATCAAGCGCGTGTCTGCGTGATCGGCGCCGGTTCCTCGGGCATCACCGCATGTCAGAACCTGGCCGAGCGTGGCATCGACTTCGACTGCTTCGAGAAGAGCTCGAGCGTCGGCGGTAACTGGCGCTATGAGAACGACAACGGTATGTCCGCCGCCTACCGCTCGCTCCACATCAACACCTCCCGGCAGATGATGGAGTACCGGGCCTTCCCGATGCCGGTGGACTATCCGGACTATCCGGACCACTTCCAGATCGCCGCCTACTTCGACGACTACGTGGACCATTTCGGCCTGCGCGACCGGATCCGCTTCCGCACCGAAGTGGTCGAGGCGACCCCGGAAGACGGAGGCTGGCTGGTCACGGTCGAGGGCCCCGACGCCGACCGCGAAACGATCCGTTACACGGACCTCATGGTCTGCAACGGCCACCACTGGGATGCCCGCTGGCCCGAACCGGCTTTCCCCGGCGCAGACGAATTCGCCGGCGAGCAGATGCACGCCCACGACTACCGCACGCCCGAGATCCTCGAAGACAGGCGCGTGCTCGTTCTCGGTATCGGCAACTCCGCCACCGACATCGCCGTCGAGTCTTCCCGGATCGCCGAACGGACCTTCCTGGCGATGCGGCGCGGCGCCTGGATCCTGCCCAAGTACTTCGGAAGCAGGCCCACCGATCTGGCGACGAACGGATTCTTCGCCCGTGCCCCGTTGGCCCTGCAGAGTGCCGTCATGCGCCTGATGCTTCGCGCCTCGGTAGGCAAGCCGAGCGACTACGGACTGCCGGATCCCGATCACAAGCCGCTGCATGCCCATCCCACCGTCTCGGGTGAGCTGCTGGGTCGCCTCGGTCACGGAGACATCGAGGCAAAGCCGAATATCGAGCGCTTCGATGGCGATTCGGTCGTCTTCGCGGACGGCAGCCGCGAGCAGATCGACCTGGTGATCTACTGCACCGGCTACCGGATCACTTTCCCTTTCTTCGACGAGTCGATCGTAGAAACCGGCGACAACCGGGTCGAACTCTTCCGGCGGGTCGTATCGCACCGGCACCCGGGCCTCTACTTCATCGGCCTGATCCAGCCGCTCGGTGCGATCATGCCGCTGGCCGAGGCCCAGTCAGCCTGGGTCGCCGACCTCATCTCGGGGGAGGGTGAACTGCCTGACCGGGCGGCGATGGCCCGGGACATCGCCGCCGAGCAGGCGGCAGTGGACAGGCGCTACGTCAACTCGAAGCGCCACACGATTCAGGTCGACTTCGACCGCTACCTGCGCTCGTTGTCGCGCGAGCGCGATGAGTCTCGAAGCCGCGTATCCCGCGAGCGAGTTCTTTCCGGCTGACGACTGCGCCCTTCGTGGGGGCCCTCCGGCAGGCTGCCGAGAACCGGTCCGTGGGGTCCGCGACGCGGACCACGAGGGGTTTTCGGCCGGTGCCGGCCGTCCCTGACGTTGCCTCCGCCTTCGTCGTCCCCGGCTTCGACTTCCTTGACAGGCTGGCTGGCCCACCAGACCAGGTAGATCATGGTCAGCACCGGGACCTTCAGCACCACCAGAAGAAAGAACATGGGGAAGTACTCGCGCACCCGAGCAATTGTAGCCACCGGAGCGGCCCGGCCAAAGCCCGGACCAACAGGCCCCCCTACCCGGCGCTGCGAGCAGCCAGCGGGCCGAGGTCGAACGGCGCTCAGGTCCGCAGATCCTCAGCCCAGGCCTCGAGCGCCCCGACCTGTGCCTCTTCGATCCCGATATCCGGCTCGGTCGGCACCAGCAGGGTCGGCGAACCGGCGCCCTCCCTGTCGCCGGCCCAGTCGAAGCAGCTCTGGTCGAAGGAGTCGTCGATCCAGGCGATCGCCCGGCCGGAGGCGAAGCGGTCGATCGCGTCCAGTTTCCAGTGGCCGGCCAGTGAGCCGACTGCGGCGTTGCCCGTTTCTGCGCCGCCTGGCGGAAGATCGAACTCGATCACCGGCAGTGGCCCGACCCCGATCACCTGCGGCAGTCGGTCATTTGCCCTGTCCTGCCAGCCGGTCGCCCAGACCAGTTCGAAATACGAGCCCAGTCGCTGCAGCCGGTCACCGGCGGCAAGCGAGATGCAGTGCGGCGTCCCGTCGATCAGGTGCCAGCTCGCGGTGGCTGCAGGGGGAGGCGAATCGAAGCCGAAAAGGCTGATCACGCCATCGACGTCCACGGCGAGGATCGGTGGCTCGTTCACGCGCCCATGCTAGATGACGCGGCCCAGCGCGGACCTGTAGTATCCGTCGCCGTGCCAAATACAAACCAACTCGTGCGCAAGGGCCGCAAGCGGCCCAAGAAAAAGACGGCCACACCGGGTCTCAAGTCCGGTCAGGGCAACAAGAAGAAGGTCGCCGCTCCCCAGCGTCGCGGCGTCTGCACCCGTGTCGCAACCGTCACTCCGAAGAAGCCGAACTCGGCTCTGCGGAAGATCGCCCGAGTCCGCCTCGCCCACGGCATGGAAGTGACCGCCTACATCCCTGGCGAAGGCCACAATCTTCAGGAGCACTCCGTCGTCCTCATCAGAGGCGGCCGGGTCAAGGACCTGCCGGGAGTTCGGTACAAGGTCGTCCGCGGCACCCTCGATGCCGCAGGCGTCTCCGACCGCAAGCAGGCCCGCTCCCGTTACGGCGTCAAGGCAACCTGATGGCACGCCGGTCCGCAGCTTCGATCCGGCCCCTCGAGGCCGATACCAAGTACCGCTCGCGCCTGGTGCAGCAGGTCACCAACAAGGTGATGCGCCACGGCAAGAAGTCCACCGCCGAGCAGATCACCTACGACGCCATGGCCCTGGTCGCAGAGCGCTCCGGTGAAGATCCGGTCGAGACCCTCGAAGAGGCGATCAAGCAGCTGACCCCGGCCCTCGAGGTTCGCTCCCGCCGCGTCGGTGGTGCGACCTACCAGGTTCCGGTCGAGGTTCCTTCCCGCCGCGCCCGCACCCTCGCGGTCCGCTGGCTGGTCGACTTCGCCCGCAACCGCAACGAGTACTCGATGTCCGAGCGTCTGGCCAACGAGATCCTCGACGCGACCAAGCAGCAGGGCAACGCCTACAAGCGCAAGGACGACATCTTCCGCATGGCACAGGCCAACAAGGCTTTCGCCCACTACCGCTGGTAGGGATGCCGCCCCGCAGCGGGGCAGTTACGTTCTTCGAAAGCGCCCCCGGTTGGGGGCGCTTTCTCTTTGGCTGAGGGGGCGGGCGGCGCCCGGGGCTCACCTGGGAGCGCCTGGCTTCGTCAGTCGCTCCGTCGGCTCGCTCATTGCCGGAAGGCAAATCGCTTCGCCGCGTCGCTCCAGTCCTCGCCATGCGCCCCCATGAGAGCCCCGTGCACCACCCGCGTGGAGTTGAAAAGTCGAGGCTCGCTGAGTCTGGGCTTGACGCTCGCCCGGGCGGCTTCGCCGGGGCTGTGCCCGGGTCCTGGTAGGAGGGGTTCTTTCGGAACGGAGCGGTCGGGAGGGGCGGTGAGGGGTGAGTATGGGTTGGCGGGGTAGGCGCGAACCCCTCACCGCCCCTCCCGACCCGTCAAACGCGAGGCGCCACTCTCGGCGAGCATCGAGGGTTCAGCCGGCCGGAGCGGGGACCTTTTCCACCAGCTCGTAGCCGCCCTGGCCGTCCATGCGAACGATCCAGATCGGCTGGGACACGTCGTGGTCTGCGGTGAAGCTGAACTCACCGAGGGGAGTCTCCATCTCGACGCCCTCGAGCGATGCCTCGACGGCGTCGCGGTCCGCGGCGATGTCGTCGAAGCTGAGGTCGGCTGAAGCCGCCGCCGCGGCCAGCAGCTTGACTCCGGTGTAGGCCTGGGCCGCGAACTGGTCGGGTCCTTGCCCGTACCGGCTGGTGTAGGCATCGATGAACCGCTGGTTCTCCTGCGAGTCGTTGCCCGCGAACCAGGCAGCGGCGCTCTGTGCGCCCTTGCCGACCCGCCCCAGTGCCTCGGCCGCAGTCAGTGAGTTGAAGGCGTTTCCTCCGAGAATCTGACCCTTGAAGCCGATGCTCTTTCGAAGCTGTCGGACCAGCGTGACTACCGCCTCTCCCGAAGAAGCCGTGATCATGACGCCGTCGTTGCCCCCGTTTTCACCGATCGCGGCGACCCCGGCCGATGGGATCTCGAATACCTGTCTGATCGAAACGCCCTCCGACCTGAATGCCTGGCGCGCGGTCCGGGCGGAGGTCTCTCCGAAGGTGTCGCCATCCGGGTAGATGATGTCGGCCGCCGACGGATCGGAGGCGGAGACGTACTCGCTTACGTTGGCCGGGATCGCCTCCGCTTCGCCCAGCGAGTTGCGGAAGATGTACTGGCAGGGGTAGTCGCAGTCGCCGACGATTCCCGGGCCCGTGTTCGAGACCGCCAGTACCGGGGTCTTCAGCCGGTTGGCCACAGGATGCGCCTCTGCCGAGGAGTTCGAGAATGTCGGGCCGAGGACGGCCAGGGACCCGGAGCCTTCGATGAGGTCCTTCATCAGGACGGCCGAAGTGGCGGGGTCGCCGGCGTCATCCTCCTGTTCGAGGGTCAATTCAGCACCGTTGACGCCACCGTCGGAGTTGATCTCTTCGATCGCGAGCTTCGCTGCTCTCAGTTGTTGGGGCCCGAATGCGGCTCCGTCACCGGTTGTCGAGAAGATCGATCCGAGACGGATCGTCTCGCCTTGCCACTGGTCGTCGTCTTCACCGGAACAGCCGGCAGCGATCAGGGTCCCGGCCAGCAGCAGGGCAGCGGCGAGTGCCCGGGCCCTCTGGCGTGAGGGTGGGCGGCGATCGAACCGAGACCCGGTGGTATTCAAAGGGGCTGGTCCTCTGCGGAGGGTGAAGGTTTGCGTGGGGGAGTGCTTTGCGCCTCCGAGCCGGCCGGCCGGCCGATCGCTCGCAGCCGGGTTTCGTCGAGGCGGGCGAGCGCGACGGCGCCGAGGAGGATGACCAGACCGCCGACCACCTCCATCCACAGCCCGGCCGAGGCACTTCCGGTGGCGTCGATGTTGCCGACCCCCGGTGCGTCGAAGAAGCCGGTCTCACCGACATCCGGCAGATCGATGAACAGGAAGACGAGCAGGATTCCGACTGCCATCGCGATCAGAACCGCGACAGCCGAGCGCGACCCGGTGGTGACCGCGAAGAAGAGGGCAAGGAGGGCGACTACCGCGAAGGCGATGGTGATCAGCCCGTGGGTCTCGGAAAGGGTCACGTTGGTGATCACCGAATCGGTTTCGTCGAGCAGGCTGTAGCCGGTGACGTACTGAGAGAGCACGGTGATCAGGACTCCCAGCAGGACCGTGATCGCGCTGAGCCGGGCGGTGCCGGCTGTCGCATTTCCGATCTCGGCATCCACCGTCCCGGCACCTCCGGACCAGTCGCGGTCGCGCTCGCCCGGCCCCGGGTCCGGTTGGCGATCGCCCGGCGCATCGTCGCGGCCGGAGCTCAAGACAGGCCTCCGGCGTCGGCCGCTCTGGTCCGTCGCTCGCCGCGTGGGTTGCGCTCGCGGGAGTGCTCGGCGCCGCTGTCGGAGGGCTTCTGCTGCCGCCGACCGGAGAGCACCAGCAGACCCAGTCCGCCGACGGTCAGCACCAGGCCGGCGCCCAGCTGGATCCAGAATCCGGAAAGCAGGACGGCGGCGACCTCCGAGTAGCTGACCTCGGCTTCGCCCACGTCGAGGCCCCTCGGCAGGTCGATCAGCAGGGAGACCGCGACGGTCACCGCGCCGGCCAGGGTGATGATCAGCGCGAATATGCGTTTGCCGGTCAGGGCCACACCTGCGACGGCCGCGACGGCGACGGCGGCGACCAGCAGGAGCAGGATCGAGTGGTTGTCGGCCGGGGTCAGCACGTCGGTTGTCGGGGCGCGCGCGATTTCGAGGATCGGGTCGTAGCCGGCCTGGCCGATCTCGGTCGCGCGGAAGTCGGTGAACTGGGAGGCGACGAGGGCGATCACGGCACCGCCTGCGACTGCGATCAGGGCGCGGCGCGGCGTGACCACACGGTCGAGGGCGAGCAGCAGGGAGCCGATCGCGGACAGCGCGGCACCCAGTCCGTGTCCGATCGCGGCAAGCCCCCGGCCGGCCGCAGCGAGCAGCGCAAGCATCGTGGAGCCGAGGAATCGAAACGCCGGTCCGAGCTTTTCCAGTCCGCTCAGGATCAGCCCGATTGCGAAGCCGGCGGTACGCCTGACTTCCAGCCAGGTCGCCCGGATCCCGCGTGAGAGGGGGTTGCCGGCCGGGCTGTCGGGGCGGTCTCCGGAGCCTGGCGCGCGGCTGCGCCTGCGCGGTGCCCGGCCCTCGCTGCGCCGCTTCTCCCGGGCTTCGATCCGCTGGCGTTCGGTCAGCCTGGGCGGGGCCGCAGCTTCTCGGGAGGGGGTCCCCGATGAACGGGCATCAGAGCGCGAGCCGGCGTCCGCGGCGCTGCCGGACGGGGTTTCGGTCCGGCCTCGGCCGTCATCCTCGCGGTCGCTCAGTCGCTCGGCCCTGCGGCGGGCCGACGATGCCTCTGGCGGAGTGCCGGATGGCGCATCTGGTTCAGGTTTTTCGGAATCCACTGTCTGGCCCCTCCCACGGAGCAACTCTGGGTGAGTCAGCCTAGAGAAGAGGGCAGATATTCGGCTGTCGCTCTGGTATAGTCAGCGTCCGCTCGGGCAGGCCTCGCAAGCTGCGGGCCTTTTTTTTGGCCTCCGGCCAGAACCCGACCAGGACCTCAACCGAAACTTCGAGACGCAGAGAGAACTAATGGCGCGCGACTTCCCACTGGAAAAGACCCGAAACATCGGGATCATGGCTCACATCGACGCCGGTAAGACGACGACGACCGAGCGCATCCTCTACTACACCGGCCGTTCCCACAAGATCGGCGAGGTTCACGACGGCGCCGCGACCATGGACTGGATGGAGCAGGAGCAGGAGCGTGGCATCACGATCACCTCCGCCGCAACCGCCTGTGAATGGCTGGGTCACCGGATCAACATCATCGACACGCCGGGCCACGTCGACTTCACGGTCGAGGTCGAGCGCTCGCTTCGCGTGCTCGACGGTGCCGTCGCCGTATTCGACTCGGTCGCCGGCGTCGAGCCGCAGTCCGAAACCGTCTGGCGTCAGGCCGACAAGTACTCGGTTCCGCGGATCGCCTACATCAACAAGATGGACCGCACCGGGGCCGACTTCTACATGTCGGTCCGCACGATCAAGGAGCGTCTCGGCGCCAACGCAGTTCCGATCCAGCTGCCGATCGGTTCCGAGGGGGAATTCGCCGGGATCATCGACCTGGTCACGATGAAGGCCACGATCTACAAGGACGACATGGGCCAGGAGCTCGAGGTCGTCGACATTCCTGAAGACATGCAGGAGCAGGCCGAGGAATACCGCGCCGCGATGGTCGAGGCATGTGCCGACCAGGACGACGAGCTGATGGAGCTCTACCTCGAAGGCGAGGAGATCTCCGAGGACCGGATCATGGCCGCGCTCAAGGCGGCGACGCTGGCGATCACCGTGACTCCCGTGCTCTGCGGCTCCTCCTTCAAGAACAAAGGCGTGCAGCCGCTGCTCGACATCATCGTCTCCCTGCTGCCCTCACCGCTGGAGGTTCCGCCGGTCGAAGGCATGCTGCCGCTCAAGAAGGGCGAAGAGGAACGCGAAGAAGGCGATCGTCCGGCCGACGACAGCGGACCGTTTGCCGCCCTGGCCTTCAAGGTCATGTCTGACCCCTACGTCGGCAAGCTGACCTACTTCCGTGTCTACTCGGGAACCCTCGAAGCCGGAGGCCGCGTGCTCAACGTGACGACCGGCAAGACCGAACGCATCGGCCGCCTGCTGATGATGCACGCCAACTCGCGCGAGGAGATCGAGCGCGTCTACTCCGGCGACATCTGCGCCGGCGTCGGCCTCAAGCAGACCGGCACCGGCGACACCCTTTCCGCCCCCGACGCGCCGATCCAGCTCGAGAGCATGGACTTCCCCGACACCGTGATCGCAGTTGCGATCGAGCCGAAGACCAAGTCGGACCAGGAAAAGATGGGTACGGCGCTGGCCCGACTGTCGGAAGAGGACCCGACCTTCAAGATCGAGTCCGACGAAGAGACCGGTCAGACCCTGATCCACGGCATGGGCGAGCTGCACCTCGAGGTGCTGGTCGACCGCATGATCCGCGAGTTCAACGTCGAGGCCAACGTCGGCAAGCCGCAGGTGGCCTACCGCGAGACGATCCGCAAGCGGGTCGAGAAGGTCAACGCCAAGTTCGCCCGCCAGACCGGTGGCCGCGGCCAGTACGGCCACGCCGTGATCAACATCGAGCCGGCTCCCGGCGACGGTTTCGTTTTCGAGAGCAAGATCAAGGGCGGCGTCATCCCGACCGAGTACATCCCGGCCGTGCGCCAGGGCATCACCGAAGCGCTGGAGAACGGCGTCAAGGCCGGCTACCCGCTGGTCGACCTCAAGGTCGAGCTGATCGACGGCTCCTACCACGACGTCGACTCTTCGGAGATGGCATTCAAGATCGCCGGTTCGATGGCGCTTCAGGAAGGTGCCCGCAAGGCCAGCCCGGCCCTGCTGGAGCCCGTGATGTCGGTCGAGGTGATCACCCCGGAGGACTACCTCGGCGACGTGATCGGCGACCTCTCCCGGCGACGCGGCAAGGTCCAGGGGCAGGAGCAGCGTGGAAACGCACTCGCCGTACAGGCCTTCGTACCGCTCAGCGAGATGTTCGGATACGCCACCGACCTCAGGTCTTCGACCCAGGGCCGAGCCGCGTACACGATGCAGTTCGACAAGTACGAAGAGGTGCCTTCGAGCATCGCCGAGGAGATCTCGGCCCACCGCGCCGGTACGCCCGCCGGAGCCGAGGCATAGGCAGACAGCCCCGAGTCGGGTAAAGGGCTATATTTCTCAAGTTCGCCCGGAGGCGGGGCGGACCCGCTGCCGACTCATAAGCTTTAGCAGCCCCCCCAGACGCAAAACACTTCAAAAAAGAAACAGAAACAAGAGAAGAAGAGAAAGGTTCAAGGAGAGCGATGTCCAAGGAGAAGTTCGAACGCGACAAGCCGCATGTAAACGTCGGCACCATCGGTCACGTAGACCATGGCAAGACCACGTTGACGGCCGCGATCACTACCACGCTTTCCGGTGAGGGCGACACTGAAGCCAAGAGCTTCGCCGAGATCGACAACGCCCCCGAGGAGAAGGAACGCGGCATCACGATCGCGACCTCCCACGTCGAGTACGAGACGGCCGGCCGCCACTACGCCCACGTCGACTGCCCCGGCCACGCCGACTACGTCAAGAACATGATCACCGGTGCCGCCCAGATGGACGGCGCGATCCTGGTGGTCTCCGCGGCCGACGGCGTGATGCCCCAGACCCGCGAGCACATCCTGCTCGCCCGTCAGGTCAACGTCCCGCATGTCGTGGTCTTCCTCAACAAGGTCGACCAGGTCGATGACGACGAGCTGCTCGAGCTGGTCGAAGAAGAGGTCCGCGAGCTGCTGAACGAGTACGACTTCGACGGCGACAATACGCCGATCATCATGGGTTCCGCGACCATGGCACTCGAAGGCGACGAAGCGATGAGGGCCAAGATCGTCGAACTCGGCGAGGCTCTCGACAGCTACATCCCCGAGCCCGAGCGCGAGCTCGACAAGCCTTTCCTGATGCCGGTCGAGGACATCTTCTCGATCACCGGACGCGGCACCGTCGCAACCGGGCGCATCGAGCAGGGAATCGTCAACACCGGCGACGAGATCGAGATCGTGGGAATCCACGAGAAGACGGCGACCACCACGGTCACCGGCGTCGAGATGTTCCGCAAGATCCTCGACGAGGGTCGTGCCGGAGACAACGTCGGCTGTCTGCTCCGCGGTACGAAGCGCGAGGAGATCGAGCGCGGCCAGGTTCTCTGCAAGCCCGGTTCGATCACGCCGCACACCAAGTTCAAGGCCGAGGTCTACGTGCTCAAGAAGGAAGAGGGTGGACGCCACACTCCGTTCTTCACGGGCTACCGGCCGCAGTTCTACTTCCGGACCACTGATGTGACCGGCGTCGCCAACCTGCCCGAGGGCACGGAAATGGTCATGCCGGGTGACAACATCGAGATGGTTATCGAGCTGATCCAGCCGATCGCCATGGACCAGGGCCTGCGCTTCGCCATCCGTGAGGGTGGACGCACCGTCGGCTCCGGAGTCGTCTCGGAGATCATCGAGTAGTAACGCTTGACAAGGGGCGGGCACCTTCGGGTCCCGCCCCGACTGTCGCCCCGGGCGGCAGGGCAGTACGAGTAACAGATACGAACTTTGAAGTACCCCAGGAAGTCGAACCACGCTGTGACCGGAGTTCCCGGAACGGCGCAGGCGGCGGGGGACCTTGACATCAGCGGGTGCTGGTTCGCAGCCGGTTCACGCCCACAGAACGAGAAAGCAAGAAGAGACCAGAGTGGCCGCAATCGCCGCACAGAAAATCAGGATCAGGCTCAAGGCCTACGACCACGACGCCATCGACCGCGCTGCGCGGGAGATCGTCGATACGGCCGAGCGCACCGGTGCTTCGGTTTCCGGCCCCGTGCCGCTGCCGACCGAGCGCAATATCTACTGCGTGATCCGTTCGCCCTTCAAGGACAAGGATTCGCGCGAGCACTTCGAGATCCGTACTCACAAGCGCCTGATCGACATTCTCCAGCCGACCCCCAAGACCGTCGACTCGCTCCAGCGCCTGGACTCGCTCCCGGCCGGCGTCGACATCGAGATCCGCCTGTAGGAAGACATGTCAGCGATCCTCGGCAAGAAAATCGGAATGACCCAGATCTTCAGGGAAGACGGAGAAGTCGTCCCCGTGACCGTGATCGAAGCCGGGCCCTGCCCGGTGACCGCGATCCGCAGCCCCGAGCGCGACGGCTACTCGGCGATCCAGCTCGCCTTCGACGAAGTCAAGAAGGGCAAGCTGAGCAAGGCCGAAGAAGGCCATCTCGCGAAGGCCGATTCCGCTCCGATGCGAGTGGTGGTCGAGTTCCGCGACGCGACCATCGACGGTGGCGAAGAGGACGAGGGCGACGGGCCCACGCTCGGCCAGCAGGTCACGGTGAAGAACTTCGAGGCCGGCCAGAAGGTCAAGGTCTCGGGCGTTTCGGTCGGCAAGGGATTCCAGGGCACCGTCAAGCGTCACAACTTCGGTCGCGGCCCGGTTTCTCACGGTTCTCACAACGTGCGGGCCCCCGGCTCGATCGGCGCCAGCGCCTACCCGGCCCGTGTTTTCAAAGGCATGCGCCTGCCCGGCCAGATGGGCAACAAGCGCGCCACCCAGCTCGGGCTGGAGATCGCCGACATCGACGCCGATCGCAACCTGCTGCTGATCAAGGGCTCGGTACCCGGTTCCAGGAACTCGATCGTGGAGATACGCACTGATGGCTAGCGCCAAATCGACAAAACTGCCCGTGCTGGGCAAGACGACCAAGGCCGACGTGCCCGCCGATCTCTTCGGCGAGGAGTTCCACCAGTCCCTGGTCCACGAGGCCGCTCGCGCCGACGCCAACTCGCGCCGCCGCGGCACGGCTTCGACCCTGACCCGAGGCGAAGTCTCCATGACCACCGCCAAGGCCTGGCGCCAGAAGGGCACCGGTCGCGCACGCGTCGGCGCCCTGAGCGTCGGCAGCCGCTACGGCGGCGCCGCCACTTTCGGCCCGAAACCCCGCCATTACACCGTCAAGGTCAACCGCAAGGCCCGCCGCAAGGCGCTGCGCTCGGCGCTCTCGGTCCACGCAGACCGCGGCAGCGTCGCTGTGGTCAAGGCCGCGGACTTCGAGACCCCTTCGACCAAGGACGCCGCCGCCGCGCTCGAGAAGTGGGGCGCCAAGCGCTCCACCCTGATCGTGATTCTCGGCGACGAGACCGGTCTGCTGAAGAGCTTCCGCAACATCCCCCGGATCGACGTGGTGGAGGTAGGTGCGGTCGGAGTCGTCGATGTGATCGGTGCCGCTTCGATCGTGATTTCAGAAGGTGCCCTCGACGTCCTGGCCCGGCGGGCCGGAAGTGCCGAGGCGCAGGAGCCCGCAGCCGCCGACGAAAAGGACGGTGAGTGATGGATCCGCGAAGCGTGATCGTGCGCCCTGTGATCTCCGAGAAGACCTACGCCCTGATCGCCGCCGGAAAGTACACCTTCCGCGTGGACGACCGGGCCCACAAGTTCGAGATCAAGGACGCCGTCGAGAAGGCCTTCGGGGTAGAGGTCGTCAAGGTCCGGACCTCGAAGGTCCGTTCCAAGCCGAAGCGCCGGGGCCTCCACTCGGGTCGCAGCCGTTCGTGGAAGAAAGCGATCGTGGAACTCGCCCCGGGTGAGTCGATCGAACTGTTCGAAGGCGCAGCGGTCGAGGGTTAGAAAGAGACTTATGGCAATCAGAAAGACAAAACCGACCAGCCCCGGACGCCGGTTCGCCACCTATCAGGTGCGCGAGCAGATCACCGCCACCGAGCCCGAGCGCAAGCTGACCGAAGGCCTGACCAAGTCCGGCGGACGCAACGTGAACGGACGCATCACCTCCCGCCATCGCGGTGGAGGTGCCAAGCGGCGCTACCGCAAGATCGACTTCAAGCGGATCAAGGACGGGATCCCGGCCAAGGTCGCGACAGTCGAGTACGACCCGAACCGCAGCTCCTACATCGCGCTGCTCCATTACGCGGACGGCTTCAAGAGCTACATCCTGGCGCCGTCGGCGATCAAGGTCGGCGACCGTGTTCATTCCGGTCCCGGATCCGACATCCGTCCCGGAAACTGCCTCGCCCTGGGCGAGATGCCGGTCGGCACGATCGTCCACAACGTCGAGCTGAGGGCCGGTCAGGGCGGCAAGCTCGGCCGCTCCGCAGGTACGGCGATCCAGCTGGTCGCCAAGGAGGGTGAGCTGGTCACCCTGCGTCTGCCGTCGTCGGAGATGCGCCTGGTCAGGGCCGAATGTCGCGCCACCGTGGGCACGCTCTCCAACGCCGAGCACCAGAACGTCAGTATCGGCAAGGCCGGACGCAACCGGCACAAGGGCAAGCGCCCGCAGTCGCGAGGCATCGCCATGAACCCGGTTGACCACCCGCACGGCGGCGGCGAGGCTCACAAGACTCCCGGCGGCCACCCGGTGACCCCCTGGGGCAAGCCGACGCTCGGCTACCGCACCCGCAAGAAGGGCAAGGCCTCCGATCGTTACATCGTGCGCGGCCGACGCCGAGGCAAGAAGAAGGGCAGATAGACCATGGGTAGATCAACCAAGAAGGGCCCGTTCGTCGAAGAGCGGCTGATGAGCCGCATCAACGCGATGAACGAAGCCGGAAACAAGCAGATGGTCAAGACCTGGTCGCGCCGCTCGGTCGTCTTCCCCGAGATGGTCGGTCATACGATCGCCGTCCACGACGGCCGCAAGCACGTGCCGGTATTCATCAGCGAGTCGATGGTCGGCCACAAGCTCGGCGAGTTCGCCCCGACCCGTACCTTCCGCTCCCACACCGGAGGCAAGGACTGACCGTGGCCCCGAGCAAGACCACAGAAGAAGCAGTGCTCGTGCGCGCCAGCGCCAGGTACGTACGCGTAGCCCCGCGCAAGGCCCGCCTGGTCGCTGACCAGGTCCGCGGCAAGCACATCGACGAGGCCCGCTCGCTGCTCCAGTTTTCACCGCGTTCGGTCGCCGACGAAATCGCCAAGGTGATCGAGTCTGCCGCCGCGAACGCCGAGGCGAACCACGACCTGATCGGCGACGAGATGATCGTTCACGAGATCAGGATCGACGAAGGGCCGACCCTCAAGCGCTTCCGGCCGCGCGCGATGGGCCGTGCGACACCGATCAACAAGAGAACTTGCCACATCTCCGTGGCCCTGACCCCGGAAGACGAGGAATAGAAGAGCAATGGGACAGAAGATCCATCCCGGAGGCTTCCGAGTCGGCTACATCCACGACTGGAAGTCGAACTGGTTCGCCGAGAAAGACTTTTCCGACCTGCTCATGCAGGACCTGGCTATCCGTGACCACATCGAGACCAAGCTGGCCCATGCCGGCCTGTCCGACATCACGATCCAGCGTCGCGGCGAGGTCGCCGTGGACATCCACACCGCGCGTCCCGGCATCGTCATCGGCAAGTCCGGCAGCGAGGTGGACGCCCTGCGCAAGGACCTCCACAAGATCACCGGCACCCCGGTCAAGGTCAACATCCGCGAGGTCAAGCGACCCGAACTCGACGCCAAGCTGGTTGCCCAGTCGATCGCCGAGCAGCTGCAGAACCGCGTCGCCTTCCGTCGCGCGATGAAGCGCGCGCTGACCTCGGCCATGCGCTCCGGCGCCAAGGGCGTCAAGGTTCAGATCTCCGGCCGCCTGGGCGGTGCCGAGATGGCCCGAACCGAGGGCTACTCCGACGGCCGCGTTCCGCTCCACACCATGCGCGCCGACATCGATTACGGATTTGTAGAGGCCAAGACCGGCACCGGACGCATCGGCGTCAAGTGCTGGATCAACAAGGGCGAGATCATGCCCGAAGGCTTCGAGTCGGCCAAGCTGACCGAGCCCGAGCCGCCCCAGCCCGATCGCCGCCGCGGTGGAGACAACCGCGGTGGGGGAGGTCGTCGCTGATGCTGATGCCCAAGCGGGTCAAGCACCGCAAAGTCATGAGGGGTCGCCGAAAGGGCAACGCAAAGGGCGGGACCGCGGTCACCTTCGGTGAGTACGGGCTGAAGTCGCTCGAACGCGGCTGGGTGACCAACCGCCAGATCGAAGCTGCGCGAGTCGCCGCGACCAGAAAGATCAAGCGTGGCGGCAAGGTCTGGATCAACATCTTTCCCGACAAGCCGATCACCAAGAAGCCGGCCGAGACCCGCATGGGCTCCGGCAAGGGCAACCCGGAGGCCTGGGTCGCCGTGGTCAAGCCCGGAAGGGTGATGTTCGAGCTCTCCGGCGTCGACGAGGAACTCGCCCGCGAGGCGATGCGCGTCGCCGGCCACAAGCTTCCGCTGAAGACCAAGTTCGTACAGCGCGAAGGAGCGGGCGAATGAGGGCCAGCGAGATCCAGAGCATGCACGATGTCGAGCTGGTCGAGAAGCTGAAGGAAGCGCGCGAGGAGGCATTCAACCTGCGCCTGCGCCATGCGACCGGCGAACTCGAGAACACCGCCGGCCTCAAAGAGGCCAAGCGCGACGTGGCGCGGCTGCTGACCATCGCCAGTCAGCGCAACATCGACCTTGAGCGCGAACAGGGCTCCAACTAGTCAGGCAGAACTGATGTCAGAAGAAGAAAAAGAAGAGACAACCGAAGAAGAGGCCCCGGCAGTGGAGGAGACTCCCGCTGAAGAAACGGCCGAAGCCCCGGCTGAAGAGGCCCCGGTCGAGGATGCCGCCCCCGAGGAGGCCCCCGCCGCCGAAGCCGAGCCGAGTGAGCCCGACCCCCTTGACGACCTTCCCTGGAAGGAACGCAAGCGCCTGCTCAAGTCCCGGGAGTCCGGCGCACCGGGACCCGAGAAGACGCCCGAGCAGCGCGAAGAGGATCGTCAGAAGGCCCGTGCCGCCAAGGCCCGTGCCCGGCGCAAGCGCCGCGGCGACGCCAAGGACGCGCCGAAGCCGGAAACCGGCGATGGCACGCCGCGCGCCGAACGGACCCGTACCGGCAAGCCGAAGGAGCGCCAGGGACTGGTCACTTCGGACAAGGGTGACAAGACGATTACCGTCCAGATCGACAGCGCCCGCCGGCATCCGGTGTACGAGAAGATCGTCCGCCAGCGCCACAAGATCCACGTCCACGACGAGCGCAACGAGGCCGGCCAGGGCGACGTTGTCCGCGTGATCGAAACCCGCAAGCTTTCGAAGACCAAGCACTGGCGCCTGGTCGAGATCGTCGAAAAGGCCAGGTAGTCGATGATCCAGCAGGAATCAAGACTGCGCGTCGCCGACAACTCGGGTGCCCGCGAGCTGCTGTGCATCCGGGTGAAGGGCGGGTCCCACCGCAAGTACGGATCGATCGGCGATGTGATCACCGCGACCGTCAAGGCGGCGAGCCCCCAGGGCAACGTCAGCAAGGGCGAGGTCGTCCAGGCCGTCATCGTGCGCACCCGCAAGGAGATCGGCCGTCCCGACGGTACCTACATCGCTTTTGACGAAAACGCCGCGGTACTCATCGACGAGCAGAAGAACCCGCGCGGTACGCGCATCTTCGGCCCGGTCGCACGCGAACTGCGTGACCGCGACTTCATGAAGATCATCTCGCTTGCCCCGGAGGTGCTGTGAAAATGAGAATTCGCACCGACGACCAGGTACAGATCATCGCCGGCAAGGATTCGGGCAAGCAGGGGCGTGTGCTCCGGACCGACCCGAAGAAGCAGGCCGTATACGTCGAGGACCTCAACATGGTCAAGCGCCACCAGCGCGCCCAGCCTTCCCCGAGCGGACAGGGCCCGGGCAAGGACGGCGGCATCATCGAGATGGAGGGTCCGGTCCACGTCTCCAACGTGATGCTGGTCGACCCCACCGACAACCGCCCGACCCGGATCGGCATCCGCACTACCGAAGACGGCAAGCGCCAGCGCTTTTCGAAGCGAACCAACGAGGCAATCTAGGAATCTCCATGGAAGCAGCTACGACAACAGAACAGGCAGTTCCGCCGCCGCGGATGCGCGACAGCTACCGCGAAGAGGTCCTTCCGAAACTGATCGAGAAGTTCGGCTACTCGACCCCGATGCGCGCTCCGCGCCTGGAAAAGATCACCCTGAACATGGGCCTCGGCTCGCACATGGATACGAAGCGTCGCGAGAAGGCGGCCGGAGAGCTGGCCCTGATCGCCGGCCAGTACCCGAATCCCAGGATGGCCAAGAAGTCGGTCGCTTCGTTCAAGGTCCGCGAAGGCATGCCGGTAGGTGTGTCGGTGACCCTGCGCGGTGCCCGCATGTGGGAATTCCTCGATCGGCTGATCTCGATCTCGATCCCCCGGATCCGGGACTTCCGCGGCCTCAAGGCGACCTCTTTCGACGGCCGTGGCAACTACTCCATGGGCGTCAAGGAACAGCTTATTTTCCCCGAGATCGATTACGACTCGGTTGACGAGACTCACGGTCTCGACATCACGATCACCACGTCCGCTCCGACGGACGCCGAGGCTTTCGAGCTGTTGCTCGGCCTGGGTATGCCTTTCGCGAAGGAAGGCCGCCCGGTCGCAGACGGTGATGAAGAAGCCACCGACCAAGAAGAGCAGGAGGGCTAGGCCCAGATGGCCAAGACATCCCAGAAGGTTCGCCAGCAGCGTCCGGCGAAGTACAAGACCCGCGAATACAACCGGTGCCGCCGTTGCGGTCGACCGCGCGCTTATTACCGCAAGTTCGGCATCTGCCGGATCTGCCTGCGCGAGGCCGCACACGAGGGCTACATCCCCGGCATGACGAAGTCCAGCTGGTAGATCATGATCACTGACCCGATCTCCGATTACCTGACCCGCATCCGCAACGGCCTGAGCGCCGGTCTTGCGACCGTCGACGTCCCCAGCTCGAAACTCAAAGTCGAGATTTCGCGCATCCTGACCGAGCAGGGCTACATCGCCGGCTACGAGAAGCAGCCCGCTGACGTGGGCGAGAAGATCACCGTGGAGCTCAAGTACACGAAGGACCACCAGCCGGTGATCACCGGCATCGAGCGGGTCTCCCGGCCCGGCCGTCGCCGCTACGTCAACCACGCCTCGGTCCCGAGGGTCCAGGGTGGAACCGGCACCGCGATCGTCACCACCTCCCACGGTGTGATGACCGGCCACGACGCGAAGAAAACCGGAGTCGGAGGGGAGGTCGTCGCCTACGTCTGGTGATCCGGACAGGGGCGACTTCAAAATCATGAGCCGAATCGGAAAGAAACCAATCGACCTCCCCGGAGGCGTCGAGATCGACATCAAGCCCGGACTGGTCACGGTCAAGGGCCCGAAGGGCGAACTCACGCAGGAGATCTCCCGGGAGATGACGGTCAAGGCCGACGACGGTGTTGTCACCGTCGAGCGCCCGACCGACCGCGGGCCCCACCGGGCCCTCCACGGACTTACCCGGAGCCTGGTCGCCAACATGGTCGTCGGCGTCACCGACGGCTACGAGAAGCGCCTCGACATCCAGGGCGTCGGCTACCGTGCTGCCGCCAAGGGCAAGGGGCTCGAGCTCGCGCTCGGCTACTCCCACCCGGTCTCGATCGAGGCCCCCGAAGGCATCGAGTTCGAGGTGCCGCAGCCGACCGAAGTGGTGGTGCGCGGCATCGACAAGCAGCTGGTCGGCCAGATCGCGGCGAACATCCGCGAGAGCCGTCCGCCGGAGCCCTACAAGGGCAAGGGAATCCGCTACCGCGACGAGCACGTTGCCAGGAAGGTCGGTAAGCGCGTATGACCGTCACAACCAACCGCCAGCGCCGCCAGCGCCGCCGCTACCGCGTGCGCTCGAAGATTTCCGGTACCGCGGAACGTCCGCGGCTCTCGGTGTACCGCTCGAACAGGGGTGTTTTCGCCCAGCTCATCGACGATGTCGACGGCAAGACGCTTGCCGCTGCGAACTGGACCGAGCCCGAACTGCGTGAGCTCGGCAGGACAGAACAGGCGAAGAAGGCCGGCGAGTTGCTGGCCGAACGTGCAAAGAAGGCAGGTGTCGAGCGCTGTGTGTTCGACCGAAGCGGTTACCGCTACCACGGCAGGGTCAAGGCCCTTGCCGAGGGAGCGAGAGAGGGTGGGCTGGAGTTCTAATGAACTTCGCTACGGTGAACGGCTGATATGAAGGGAATGGATACAGCTCGCGTCGAGATGGTCAGTCCGAAAGGACTCGACCTTCAGGAACGTGTGATCGAGATCAACCGCGTGGCCAAGGTGGTCAAGGGCGGACGTCGTTTCTCGTTCACCGCCCTGGTCGCCGTGGGCGACGAAGAATCGGTGGTCGGCATCGGATACGGCAAGGCCCGGGAAGTCCCGCTTGCGATCCAGAAAGCGGTCGAAAACGCCCGCAAGAATCTGGTCCGGATCCCGAAGTACAACGATACGATCACCCACAAGATCATCGGACGCTTCGGTGCCGGACACGTCGTCCTGCGCCCGGCCAGCCCCGGTACCGGCGTGATCGCCGGTGGTGGAGTGCGGGCCGTGCTCGAACTCGGCGGTGTCAAGGACATCCTGACCAAGAGCATCGGCACCCAGAACCCGATCAACCTTGTCAAGGCGACCATGGACGGCATCGTGCGCCTGCGCCGGCCCGAGGACGTAGCCGAACTGCGCGGCCTGAGCGTGACCGACGTTCTCGGCATCCACCACGAGCAGCCCGCCGAATCCGACGGTGGTGGCGAGGAAGACGCGGCCAGCACGGCTGCGGTCGAAGAAGCCGCCGACGCTGCCGCTGCTGCAGGTGAAGCCGCCGAGGCCCCCGCAGAAGAGGCTCCGGCTGCCGAAGAGGCGACCCCCGGGGACATCAGCGCCCTGGAAGCCAAGGCTGCGGAAGACCTGGCCTCCCAGAGCGGAGCCGTGGCGGAGGATCCCTCGACAGTCGCCGCGAGCGAAGTCGAAGCTGAAGTCGCCGCCGAGGAGCAGCTCGACCCCGGCTACCGAAGAGGCCGCCGAAGAGGTTCAGGTCACCGAGGAGGCCGCCGAGGCCGCCGAGAAGATCGAAACCGTCGACGGGGAGAAGTCCTGATGGCGAAGCTGGCGATCACTCAGACCCGATCCAACATTCACCGCAACCCTCACCAGTTGGGCACGCTTCAGGCTCTCGGCCTGGGCAAGCGCGGTCGTACGGTCGAACGCGAGGATACGCCTCAGCTGCAGGGTCAGCTCAAGGTGATCACCCACCTGGTTGAAGTCAAGGAGATCTGATGGCCGCCAAGAAACAGGAAAGCCGCGAAGAAGAGATCGGCCTCCACAACCTCAGTCCCAAGCCGGGGTCGCGACGCCCGCGCAAGCGGATCGGTCGTGGCCAGGGTTCGGGCACCGGCAAGACTTCCGGCCGCGGACACGGCGGCCAGGGGCAGCGCGCCGGAAATACGCGCGATGCCGCACGCGAGGGTGGTCAGAACCCGATTCATCGCCGGATGCGCAAGCTGCGCGGTCCGAACATGAAGAAGTCGATGCCTTTCGAGAACTTCCGGACTTCGACCCAGCCGGTGAACCTGAGCGATCTCGAGGATCGCTTCGAGGCCGGCGCCGAAGTGACTCCCGAAACCCTCAAGGCAGCCGGACTGGCGACCCGCTCGTATCCGGTGAAGGTTCTGGCCAAGGGCGAGATCAGCAAGGCGCTGACGGTTCGGGCCCACGGTTTCAGCAAGACAGCGAAAGAAAAGATCGAAGCCGCCGGCGGAAGCTGTGAGCTGATCGAAGCCTGATGCTGGCGACCGTTGCGAAGGCATTCTCCGTACCGGAGATACGCAAGAAGCTCCTCTTCGTTGCTGGAATTCTCGCGCTTTACCGCCTCGGTGCCTACATCCCGGTGCCCGGCGTCAACGTCGACGCCATCAACAGCCTGGAGGACTCGCTCACCGGCTCGGACATCCTCGGCTTCCTGAACCTCTTCTCCGGCGGCAGCCTCTCGCGCCTGTCCCTTTTCGCGCTGGGCATCATGCCCTACATCACCGCCTCGATCATCCTGCAGCTGATGACCGTGGTCCTGCCTTCGCTGGAGCGCCTCCAGAAGGAAGGCGAAGTCGGCCAGCAGAAGATCACCCAGTACACCCGTTACCTGACGGTCGGCCTGGCGGCGATGCAGTCCTTCGCCTACGTCTTCCTCTTCAACTCGCTCGCTCCCGCCGGCGGGGAAAGCGTGATCAGCAGTCTGACCGCGCCCAACATCTTCCTGATCGTGATCTGCCTGACCGCCGGCACCGTGCTGCTGATGTGGATGGGCGAGTTGATCACCCAGCGCGGCATCGGCAACGGCATATCGCTGCTTATCTTCGCCTCGATCGTCTCTGGCGTACTGCCGGGCATTCAGACCTGGTGGACCAACCCCGACCAGGTATTCGTCGTGCTGCTGCCGTTCATCATCCTCGGAGTGGTGGTGGCGATCGTCTTCGTCCAGGAAGGGCAGCGCCGGATTCCGGTCCAGTACGCGAAGCGTGTCGTCGGGCGCAAAATGACCTCCGGCGGTTCGACGTACCTGCCGCTCAGGGTCAACATGGCAGGTGTCATCCCGGTCATCTTCGCCGCCTCGATCATGGCGCTTCCGCCGACCATCGGCCAGCTGATCAATACGCCGGCCGCGCTCGACTTCGCCGCCTTCCTCGCACCGGACCAGTGGGCCTATGTGGTCGGCGAGGTCTTCTTCATCATCATCTTCACCTACTTCTATACGGCCGTCACCTTCAACCCCGTGGACCAGGCCGACAACCTGAAGAAGTACGGCGGCTTCATACCGGGAGTCAGACCGGGTCGGCCTACCGCCGAATACCTCGACCGTGTGCTTTCGCGCCTCACATTCCCGGGCGCGCTCTACCTCGGTGCCGTGGCGGCTTTCCCGACGATCCTGTTCAACCAGGTCGGCGGTGGCTTCTTCTTCGGCGGAACCTCGATCCTGATCGTGGTCGGTGTCGCACTCGATACCGTCAAGCAGCTGGAGGCCCAGCTGATGATGCGCAACTACGAGGGCTTCCTGCAATGATCGGGCAGGAGCTGACATGCCGAACCGCAACCTCAACCTGATCCTGCTCGGCCCTCCGGGCAGCGGCAAGGGAACCCAGGGCGAACGGCTCCAGGAGGACCTCGAGCTTCCGTACTACGCCACGGGGGACATCCTTCGAGCCGCCGTCAGGGACGAAACAGACATCGGCAAAGCGGCGAAGGAGTACATGGACCGCGGTGACCTCGTGCCGGACGAAGTGATCATCGGCGTGATCGCCGAGCGGCTCGAGAGTGGCGAGGCCGATCACGGCTTCCTGCTCGACGGCTTCCCGCGGACCGTGCCCCAGGCCGAGGCGCTCGACCGGAAGCTGGGTGAGCTCGGCAGGCAGTTGGCCGCGGTGGTGCTGATAGACGTTTCCGACGAAGAGATCGTCCGTCGCCTCTCCGGGCGCCGGGTCTGCGTCGAGGCCGGTCACGTCTACCACGTCGACTTCAATCCGCCGGCGACCGACGGCGTCTGCGACATAGACGGCTCGGAGCTGATCGTGCGGGACGACGACAAGCCGGACGTAGTCCGCCACCGGCTTGACCAGTACCACGAAAAGACCGCCCCGCTGGTCGACTTTTACAGCAAGCAGGCGCTTCTCAACAAGGTAGACGGCAGCCAGGACCCGGACCGGGTCGGTGAGTCGGTCCGTTCACTGGTTTCCACGCTCAGCCTCGAAGAGGGCTCGTGAGCCCCTCGGCTCCGCCGTTCGCTGCATGATCACCCGAAAGACCGCGGCGCAGATAGAGAAGATGGCCGCTGCCGGTGCGGTGCACGCCCGCTGCATGAAGATGTTGACCGGCATGATCCGGCCCGGGGTCACGACCGCCGATCTCGATCGTGCCGCAGAGAAGTTCATCCGCTCCCAGGGCGGTATACCCACGTTCAAGGGCTTTCGTGGCTTCCCGGGCTCGATCTGCGCTTCGCCGAACTCGATGGTGGTCCACGGGATTCCCGGACCCTACGAGCTGGCCAAGGGCGACATCCTCTCGATCGACATCGGTGTGACACTCGACGGCTGGGTAGCCGACGGAGCCAGCACGATCCCGGTCGACGAAATCGACCCGACCACAGCGAGGCTGCTGGAAGTGACCAAGCAGTCACTCGACATCGCCGCGGACCGGATGGTGCCGGGCAACCGGGTCGGTGACATCTCGAGTGCCGTTCAGGACCACGTCGAGGCGGAGGGATTCTCGATCATCCGCTCGCTGGTCGGGCACGGGATCGGTCAGGAGATGCACGAGGAGCCGCAGATCCCCAACTACGGAACGCCCGGCCGCGGACCCGAGATCGAAGAAGGAATGGTCTTCGCGATCGAGCCGATGGTCAACGTCGGAGGGCCCGACATCTACATGGACGACGACGGCTGGTCGGTCTACTCCGAGGACGGCTCGATGGCCGCCCATTTCGAGTTCACGGTCGCAGCCACCGATAACGGTCCGAGGATACTGAACCCCTGGGACGGACCATGAGTCTTCTTGCTATTGTTCGCGTTCGGCCTTATGGGCCAATTTTTGACGCCCGCTGCCCGTTTAATGGGGCTGCCGGGAGATCTCTTTCCAAAGGAAGCAAAGGACGATGAAGGTCCGAGCCTCGGTAAAACCGATGTGTGAGAAGTGCAAGATCATCCGCCGGCGTGGCCGGGTGATGGTGATCTGCGAGAACCCGCGACACAAACAGAGGCAGGGCTAGTAGATGGCGCGCATCGCCGGGGTCAACATACCCCTCAACAAGAGGGCCGAGATCGGCCTCACCTACGTTTTCGGAATCGGCCAGTCGACCGCGCAGGATCTGTGCGACAAGGTCGGTGTCGATCGCAATACCCCGATCAAGGACCTGACCGAAGAAGAAGTGATCAAGCTTCGCGAGGCCATCGAGGATCTCGATGTCGAGGGTGACCTCCGTCGCGAGCGCTCGCAGAACGTCAAGCGCCTGATGGAGATCGGTTCCTACCGGGGCATGCGTCACCGGCGCGGACTTCCGGTCAGGGGACAGCGGACCAAGACCAACGCCCGGGGCCGCAAGGGACCGAGGCGCATGAGCGTCACCGGCAAGAAGAAGCCGCCGAGCGGCAAGTAAGGAATACAGATGGCTGCCAAGAAACCCGCCAAGACCCGCACCCGCCGCAAGGTTCGCAAGAACATCGCTGTGGGGCAGGCTCACATCAAGACCTCTTTCAACAACACCATCGTGACCCTGACCGATCTCGAAGGCAACGTAATCGCCTGGGAGTCGGCCGGCAGCGCCGGGTTCAAGGGCTCACGCAAGTCGACCCCCTTCGCCGCGCAGGTGACTGCCGATGCGGCCGCCAAGAAGGGCATGGAGCACGGCCTCCAGAAGGTCGAAGTTTTCGCCAAGGGCGCGGGATCCGGCAAGGACACCGCCGTCCGTTCGCTTCAGGCTGCCGGCCTCGACGTGACCAGCGTCAAGGACGTGACGCCGCAGGCACACAACGGCTGCCGCCCGCGCAAGCGCCGCCGCGTCTGACCAGGCCGCCTTCAGAGAAGTTTTTCGACCGCCCCCCGAATAGACCAAGGACCACATGAGCACAGATTTCCAGGTACCGAGCATCAGCTCCGAGCAGGTAGACGAGAACAAGGGATCGTTCACGATCGAGCCCCTCGACAAGGGCTTCGGCTACACCTTCGGCTCGAGCCTGCGCCGGGTTCTGCTTTCCTCGCTTAGCGGGGCCGCGATCACCAGCGTTCGCATCGAGGGTGTCTCGCATGAGTTCTCCAGCATCGCCGGCGTGAAGGAAGACGTCACCGACATCATCCTCAACCTCAAGGACCTCGTCGTCCGCATGCACACCGATGCCGATGCCGTCGAGGCCCCGGTCGTCGTGACCGGCCCCGGCGACGTCACCGCTGCCGACATCGACCTTCCGGCCGGCGTTGAGATCCTCAACCCCGACGCCCCGGTCGCCACTCTCGAAAAGAAGACCCGCCTCGAGATGTACGTGACCATCGGTCGCGGACGCGGCTACCGTCCGGCCGAGGAGAACAAGGACGAGGATCAGCCGATCGGCGTAATCCCGATCGACTCGATCTTCTCTCCGATCCGCCGTGCTTCCTACGTCGTGGATGCGGCCCGTGTCGGCCAGCGCACCGACTTCGACAAGCTGACCCTCGAACTCGAGACCGACGGCTCGATCGAGCCCAGTACGGCGCTGCGCGAGGCTTCCGAGATCCTGATCAAGAGCCTGGCCATCTTCAGCGACCCCGACCGGGTCGAGGAGCTGACCGCGCGCGAGCCGGTCGAGGCCGAAGTGGCCGCTGAAGTTCCCGCGGCAACCGGCGGGGACAACGACATCCTGATCGACGAGCTCGAACTGAGCGTGCGTTCTTTCAACTGCCTGAAGCGGGCCGGGGTGGAGACCATCGGCGAGCTGCTTCAGAAGTCCGAGTCCGAGCTGGCCGCGATCCCGAACTTCGGTCAGAAATCGATTGACGAGGTCATCGAGAACCTGGCCGGTCGCGGCTACGAGCTTCGCCAGGACTGAGTTCCGGCACTTAGACGAGGAGAGATCAGATGCGCCACGGAATGAAAAGGAACAAGCTCGGTCGTGACTCAGCCCACCGCAAGGCGCTGATGTGCAACCTTTCCAAGGAGCTGATCGAGCACGAGCGCATCAAGACCAGCCAGGCCAAGGCCAAGGCGGCCAAGCCGGAGATCGAGAAGCTGATCACGCTCGCCAAGCGCGGCGACCTTCATGCCCGGCGCCAGGCACTGTCAGCCCTTCGGCAGGACAAGTTCGCCGTTCACAAGCTCTTCGACGAGATCGCGCCGCGCTACGCCGAGCGTCCCGGGGGATACACCCGCATCGTCAAGCTCGGTCCGCGCAAGTCCGACTCGACGGAAATGGTCTTTCTCGAGCTCGTCTGAGTTTGCTGAGGGCGTCAACTGCGCCCGTTGCGAAGCGCTGTAATCGGCGAAGCGGAACGGAGCTTTCCTGTTTTTCGGAAATGTGCCGAGGTGGTACCGTATTCGTCGTAGTTGCAGTACTCAGGGATTCGTATCGAACGGGGTGTTTTTTGCTTGGTGAAATGAAGTTGGGCCAAAGGCAGATCGCCTTCGCCGTCCTGCTGGCGCTGGCTTTCGTTGCCGCGCTCACCCCGACCGTATCCCGTGCTGCAAACTGGGCAACTTCGACGTCGTTCAGTAACCCGACCGGGGTCGCGGTCGGTCCTGGCGGCGGGGTTTTTGTCGTAGACAACGGCAACGACCGGATCGTCAAGCTGAATCTGGCGGGAGTCCGGCAGCAGGTCATCGGAAAGCGCGGCGGCGGGCAGGTCGAGTTCCGCAGCCCCAGAGATGTCACCGTCGAGCCGGGTGGCGCGATCTTCATCGCCGATACCGGCAACTACCGCATCCAACGGCTCTACCCGTCCGGCCAGTTCCAGGCTGAATGGGGCAGCGAAGGAACCGGGATCGGCTATTTCAAGAGCCCGAGTGGCGTGTCGATCGATGGCTCGGGCAACCTCTACGTCGCTGACTACGGCAACGACCGCGTCCAGAAGTGCAACGCCTGGAGCTGGTGTGGAAGCGCATGGAACTTCGCCGACGGGAGCGACCCCGGCCTCGCCGAGCCGCGCGCCGTCGCGGTCGCACCGGACGGGAACTTCTTCGTCACCGACTCCGCCAACTCACGCATCATCAGGAGTAGCCCGTCCGGCGAGCAGCTCGACAGCTGGGGTTCACCCGGGTCCGGAAACGGCCAGATGATCGAACCCAGGGGATTGGCGGTGGATGATGCCGGCGATGTATATGTCTCGGATTCCGGCAACGAGCGCATTCTCAAGTTTTCCCCCGACGGAACCCCGATCGGCCAGTACGGTCAGTCGGGCTCGGGTCCTGACGACCTGCATAATCCCAGCGGCCTCGCCTGGGCGAACGGTTTCCTTTACATCGCCGACACCGGTAACCACCGAATTCAGAAGGTTCAGGTCGGACCCGACACCGAACCGCCTGACAACGGCGGCGGAAACAACGGTGGCGGCAATAACAATGGCGGCGGCAATAACAACGGCGGAAACAACGGCGGCGGCAAGAACAACGGTGGCGGCAAGAACAACGGTGGCGGCAAGAACAACGGTGGAAAAAACGGCGGCGGCAAAGCCAGCGCCTCGGTGAAGATCTCCAAAGTCAAGCTGATCCCGCACAGGGGATGGATCTACCGCGACGGATACCTGAACATGCAGGTACAGGTCAAGAACAGGGGCCGCGACATCGCCCGGGGGATCGATCTCTTCCTCACCTCTTCGAAGAAGAAGGTCACTCTTCCGCGCCGGCTGAGATTCCACCAGATACTGCCGGGCTGGACCGTGACCAAGACCTTCAAGGTGAAGGCGAAACGCAGCGCTCGCGGGTGGGTGATGATAGAAGCGCAGGCCTGGGGCAAGCGCAACCGCAACTTCCTCAAGCTGATCAAGCCGTGGTGGCCTGCCTGAGCGCCTGACATCGAGGCGAGCCTGATCGGGAAACCTCCGGGGGTCGATCGCGGATACCGTCCGGCCGCGTGAACTGGCGAGTTGACATCGAGTACGACGGTACCCCCTTTCAGGGCTGGGCCCGGCAGGACAACGGCCCGTCGGTTCAGGCCGAGATCGAAAGGGCGCTGGCGATTGCGCTCCGTCTCGACCGGATCAGCCTGACCGTCGCCGGGCGTACCGACGCGGGCGTCCACGCGCTCGGTCAGGTGGCCAGCTTCGAATACGAAGGTGGGATGCCGGATACGATCGTGCGAAGTCTCAACGGGCTGACCTCGCCGGCAATCGCGATCCGTTCGCTCACCGCTGCGCCGGAAGGCTTCGATGCCCGTCGTTCAGCCCGCTCGCGTACCTACTGCTACCGGATACTGCTTCGACGTCCGGAGAGCCCCTTTTCCCGGGATCGCGCCTGGTGGATCTCGCGGCAGGTCGACCGCGGCCTGCTCGAGCAGTGCGCCGCGGCGATCGTCGGCCGGCACGACTTCACTGCCTTCACCCCGACCGACACCTACCACACCCGATTTTCCCGGGTCATCCACGCTGCCGACTGGGTGGTCGAATCGGGTCTCGTCGCGCCCCCGGGAGTGGACGCGGAGCAGCAAATCCACCCGGTGCCGGCGAGCCGCGGCGACTCGGAGTTTCTGCAGTTCTGGGTCACCGGCGATTCGTTCATGCGCAGCATGGTCCGGATCCTGGTCGGCACGATGGTCGAGGTGGCGGATGGCAGCCGTACGATTGATGATTTCCGGCGCCTGCTCGAGGGGGCCGAGCGACCCGATGCCGGCGTGACCGCTCCGCCGCAGGGGCTCTACTTCGTTTCGGTCGAGTACTGAAGCGGTGCAGCGGGCGGTGAAAACCGTCGCCGACCGACTCGCCTATCCTTGCCGGTGTGCGCATCCTGCTGACCAACGACGACGGCATCGGTGCCCGCGGGCTGCAGGACCTCCGACGGGAGCTGCGCCAGATCGACGGAGTAGAGCTCGACGTGATCGCCCCGGACTCGAACCGCAGTGCATCGGCCCGCAGCATCACCGTGCGCTCACCGCTTTCGGTGCAGGAGGTGAACTTCGAAGACGGTGATCTCGGCCATGCCACTGATGGCACCCCGGTCGACTGCGTGCGCTTCGCGGATGTCGGTCTCGTCGGCCACCGCCCGGACCTGATCGTCTCCGGAATCAACCACGGCGTGAACCTGGGGGACGACGTCACCTACTCTGGCACCGTGGCCGCCGCGCTGGAAGGGGTGATCCTCGGCATACCGGCGATCGCCGTCTCCCAGCAGTCGACCGAACAGGAGATGGGCTACACGCCCCAGCGCCACTACGACTTCGGTGTCGCGGCCAGGTTCACCGCTGCCACGGTGAAGGAGCTCTTCGACCATCCGATGCCGGAGGGAACCCTGCTCAATATCAACGTCCCCGGGTCGGATCCCGAGGGTGTGGACGTGACCAGGCTCGGCCGCAGGCTCTACAAGGACGAACTTCGCGAGGTCGAGACCGACAAGGACGACGGCCGCAGGCGTTACCGGATCTACGGTTACGAGCCGGGGCTCGACGACGAACCCGGCACCGACATCGGGGCGATCGCCCGTCAGCGGATCGCGGTGACTCCACTTCACCTGGACCTGACCCATCACGTCGGCATAGATGGCATGCGTCAGCGCGATTTCGAGCGCGTACTCGGGCTCGCCACCGGCTGAGACGCGGGTGGAGGAGACGGTCGAAAAGAGGATCTCCCGGCTCCGTGACGAGATCAACCGTCACATCTACCTCTACCACTCGAAGGACGATCCGGAGATATCCGACGAGCAGTACGACGAGCTCTTCGCGGAGCTCCAGGCCCTGGAGGCCGAGCACCCCGAACTGATCAGCGGTGATTCCCCGACCCAGCGCGTCGGAGCGCCTCCCAGCGAAGCCTTCGCGCCGGTCGAGCACGAAGTACCCATGCTTTCCCTGGCCAACGCCCGGACCGCCGAAGAACTTCTCGCCTGGGAAAAGCGGATCCGTACACGGCTGGAAAAGGCCGATGTCGATCCGGGCATGATCACCTGGGTGACCGAGCCGAAGATCGACGGCCTGGCGATCTCACTCACCTACGAGGACGGCCGGTTCGTGCGCGGGGCGACCAGGGGGGACGGCAGGGTCGGGGAGGATGTGACCCGCAACATCGAGACGATCGAGGCCCTTCCGAAGCGGATCGACGGGGCGCCGCCCCTGATCGAGGTCCGTGGCGAGGTCTACCTGCCGATCCCGGATTTCGCCGAGCTCAACCGCCGCCGGACCGAAGCCGGCCTGCCGGCCTTCGCCAACCCGCGCAACTCGGCTGCCGGCTCGATCCGGCAGATCGACCCGGCCGCGGCGGCTGAACGCCCACTGGCGATCTGGTCGTACGGGATCGGTGTGACTGACGGCTTCGAGTTCGGGACGCACTCGGAGGAAGTCGAATGGCTCGCCGAACACGGGTTCCCGACCAACCCGGATACCGCGACGCACCAGAGCATCGAAGAGGTGCTCGAGCGCTGCCGGTGGTGGCTCGATCGACGCGAGGACCTCGACTTCGAGATTGACGGTGTGGTGGTCAAGGTCGACCGGCTCAGTCTCTGGAGGGAACTCGGTGTGGCCGGGCGGGAACCAAGGTGGTCGATCGCCTGGAAGTTTCCGCCGACCACCGCTACCACGCTGCTCCGGGAAATCGACTGGAACGTGGGCCGCACCGGGCATCTGGTGCCGTGGGCGATGCTCGAGCCGGTCAGGGTCGGCGGGGTCACGGTTTCGACGGCGACCCTTCACAACGAGGAGGACCTCGAGCGCAAGGACGTACGGGCCGGCGACGAGGTGGTCGTTCTCCGGGCCGGCGACGTGATTCCGCAGGTCGTCTCTGCACTCGCCCAGAAGCGCCCCGAAGGGGCCGTGCGCCCGCGGCCGCCCGAGAACTGCCCGGCCTGTGGAACGAAGGTGGTCAAGCCGGAGGACTCGGTCTTCTCGATCTGCCCCAACCGGACCGGCTGTCCGGGGCAGATCTTCCAGCACATCAAGCACTTCGTCTCGCGCGGAGCGATGGACATCGAGGGCCTCGGGGAGAAGCAGGTGATGCGCTTCCTCGAGGAAGGACTGATCTCCGACGTCGCCGACATTTACGCGCTTCGCAGCGAGCAACTCGAGGCCCTGGATCGCATGGGCGCGACTTCTTCGGCGAATCTGATCGCCGAGATCGACCGCTCGCGCAAGGCTCCGTTCCCACGCGTGCTCTTCGCCCTCGGCTTGCCCGGGGTGGGAGCGGTGACGGCCGAGGCACTGGCCGACGAGTTCGGCGACCTGGAGGCCCTTCGCGACGCCGACCCTGAGCGGATCGAGCAGACCGAGGGGGTCGGCCCGATCATGGCCCGGCAGGTCAGCGAGTCGCTTTCCGAGGAGCGGACCTGGAACATCGTCGAGAGACTCAGGGACGAGGGGCTCAACATGGCGCTTTCAGATGCGGATCGCCGGCCGGCCGATGGCCCGTTGACCGGCAAGACTGTGGTGCTGACCGGCAGCCTTGCCGACCTGACCCGCGACCAGGCCGCAGACATGGTCAAGCGGGCGGGCGGCAAAGTCACCGGGTCGGTCTCGAAGAAGACGGACTTCGTGGTCGCCGGCGAAAGCGCCGGTTCGAAACTCGCGAAGGCCGAGAAGCTGGGAGTCGCGGTTCTGGATCGCGAAGGCTTCGAACGGCTGTTGAACGGCGAGTCGATCGACTCGCCGTAGTTCCGGGCTCGTGACTGCCCGGACCGCTAGAGCCTGGCGATGATCGCGGCGATACGGTCCTGCGCGGCCCGTGCGGCGGTGGAGTCGGAGACGTTGTTCATCAGGATCGAGAATGCGTACTTGCGTCCCGAGCGGTTGAAGCAGTAGCCGGACAGGGCGCTCACTCCGGTCAGGGTGCCGGTCTTGGCGCGGCAGCGGCCTTCGGCCTCGCTGCCCCGCATGCGCTGAGCCAGCGTTCCGCTACGACCGGCCACCGCCAGCGAGCTGGTGAACTCGCGATCGAAGTTCGTCCCGCGGGTCCGGTTGAGCAGCTTCACTATGTCGCCGGCGCTGGAGCGGTTGCCGAAGGTCAGCCCGGAGCCGTCCAGCGGACTGACCACTGCGTCGAAGCGCGCCTTCGCGTACTGCCTGACCACCCTGGCTCCCGCCGCAGTGCTGCCGGCCGTCCCTTGCTCGGCCCCGATGTGCTTGAGCAGCATCTCGGCGAAGAAGTTGTTCGAGTTCACGTTCGTCACCCTGGACATCCAGCTCATGTCGGGGGAGGGCAGCCTCGCCGCCAGGCGCCTGATCCGGTCCGGCGTCTTTCGAAGGCCGACGCCCCTGCGGACCTTGACTCCGCTGCTACCGAGGCTGCGGACCAGCGACTTGGCCGCCAGCTTCGCCGGATCGGAGCTGAACCTGTTCAGGCTCGCGTTGGTGAAGCCGGCATTGATCGACAGACCGGAGAGCGGGCCGATGTAAGGGCTTGTCGCGAAGCCGGAGTCGGCGACGCCACGACGCCGGTCGAAGACCGTGTCGTCGGCGTAGACGCGGCCGGTGACCCGCCTGATGCCGCGCTTGCGGACGCCGGCGGCGAGTCGGTCGATGCTCGAGCCGGCGCCGGCCAGATAGGCCCCGAGGAATGCCGGCGTACCGAGGCTGGGGTCACCCGCGCCGCGCAGGTAGAGATCCCCTTCGAGGACGCCGTCGCGGATTTTGCCGACCGAGAACACCTTGGTCACCATTTTGTGGCCTTTGCCGAGCTTGCCCAGGGCAGTCACGGTTGTGAAGAGCTTCGTATTCGAAGCGAGAGAACGCTGCGCCTTGGGGTTCAGCGAACAGACACGCTTGCCGTTGCCGAGGTTCTTGACCATCAGCGAGGCGCGGCCGTTGCCTGTGCGAACGGCCTTCCTCATCGCCGGACATACGGGGTTGACGCTTGTAGATGCCATCGGACCAGGCACCGGCGTGGCAAAGGGCCTGTCGGGGTTAGGCAGGGGAAGTGGCTGTGAGGCAGCAGAGGGGCCGGAAGCGAACAGAAGCACCAGAACCGACACAGCTGTGAGCAGGGTCGTACGCATCAGTCTCATAAACAGGGAAGGAGGCCAGAGTAGCGGCAGTTCAGCAGGTTGAAGACGGATTGGCTGCTTTGGTGCAATAATCCCCGACCGATGGGGAAGGTCGTAGATATCGACGCATCCTCGAAGAGACGCAAGGCCCGAAGCCGGGAACGTCCTTCGAAGACTGCCCTCGTACTGGGGGGCGGCGGTTTCACAGGTGGCGTCTACGAGATCGGCGCCCTGCGTGCCCTCGACCTGCTGGCGGTCAATTCGACCGTCAACGACTTCGACATGTACGTCGGCACCAGCGCCGGCTCTTTCATCGCCAGCATGCTGGCGGCAGGGGTCACGCCAGACGAGATGATCCGCGTTCTGTCAGACGAAGAGGACTCTCCGATCGACCGGCTCAGCCAGGACGTGATGCTGCGGCCCAACGCATCCGAGTACGTGAAAAAGGCTGTCACCCTGCCTTTCCACATGGCATCGATGGCGAAGAGCCTGTTGCCCCAGTTCCGTGACATATCGGCAATCGACATCGGCTACGCCCTTGCCGAGCACCTGCCGAAGGGCCTGTACTCGAACGAAGGCCTGGGCGGCTACGTACGCGAAGCCCTCGCCAAGCAGGGCATCAACGACTCGTTCGACGCTCTCGAGCGCGACCTCTTCCTTACGGCAACCGACCTCGACAGCGGAGAGCGCATCGTGCTCGGTGACCCGGACAGCGACTGGTCCGGCGTCCCGGTTTCGAAGGCGGTTGAGTGCTCGACCGCTTTGCCGATGGTCTACGAACCGGTCGAGGTCAACGGACGGACCCTGATCGACGGCGGCATCTACTCGACCACCAACGTGGACGTGGCGGTTGATCGCGGAGCCAAGTTCATCGTCGTGATCAACCCGATCGTGCCGTACCTGAACGATCGCGACAGCGATCTGCCCACGGTTTCCGGAAGCGAGGTCCGCCGGATCGCCGACATGGGCGTGCCGGCGATCGCCAACCAGACCTTCCGTCTGCTGCTACATCAGAGACTTCACGGGGTTGTCGATTTCTGGAACGAGAAGTACCCCGGCGTCGACATCGTCCTCTTCGAACCCGACCTCGACGACGAGCTGATGTTCGGAACGTCGATCATGAACTACTCGCGTCGCATCGACATCGCCAGCCACGGCTTCGAGACGGTCACCGCCAGGCTGGCAGATGACTACTCGGACCTCAAGGAGGCCGCCGAGCGTCACGGGATCGAGATCTCGGCAACCCGCCTGAAGCGGGTCATCCGCCGGGTCAGGGAGCAGGAGTCGAGCGAGAGCTCGGTCTGGCGCCGGATCTTCGACCAGACCACCGGTTCGCTGCTTCGTCAGACCGGCTCTTCCTGAGCCGGCGCACTTGCCCGCCGGGTTCGGGGGCCCGCTGGCCCGGGTGAACCGGGGCGGCACACGGAAGACCCGCGTGCCGCCGTCGGATCAGCCGGCGTACAGGTCTTCGATCTGCTGCTCGTACTTCGAGGTGATGACCGGCCGCTTCAGCTTCAGGGTCGGGGTGAGCTCGCCGCCCTCCTGGCTGAGGTCGACCGGGAGGATCTGGAAGCGTTTCACCTGCTCGACGCTGGCGAAGTGGCTGTTGACCTCCTCGATGTGCTTTTCGATCTCCTCGCGCACGACCGGACTGTCGGACATGGCCGAAGACTCGTCGAGTGTTCCCTGCTCGGCGGCAAAGCGGCTCAGCGCCTCCTCGTCGAGAGTTATCAGGGCAACCAGATACGGCTTGCGGTCCCCGACTACAACGCACTGCGAGACCAGCGGGTTGCGCTTGACCAGTGCCTCGATGTTCACCGGCGTGATGTTCTTGCCGCCGGCGGTGATGATGATCTCCTTCTTGCGGCCGGTGATGCTGACGTAGCCCTCGTCGTCGATCGAAGCCAGATCTCCGGTGTGCAGCCAGCCGTCGATGATCGTCTCGTCGGTTGCTTCCTGGTTGTTGTAGTAGCCCTGGAAGACGTTCGGGCCACGGACCAGCAGCTCGCCGTCGTCGGCGATCCTGACGTCGACTCCGGGCAGGGCCCGGCCGACCGTACCCACCTTGGAGGCTCCGGGCAGGTTGGCGGTGCCACCGGTCGAGGTCTCGGTCATTCCCCACGCCTCGAGCACCGGTACGCCGGCCGCGTGGAAGAACCTGATGATCTCGGGGTCGATCGGGGCGGCTCCGGTGAGCGCCAGCTTCAGGTTGCCGCCGAAGATGTCGCGGATCTTGCTCAGGACGAGCTTGTCGGCCAGCGCGTGCTGGCGGGCCAGCAGCATTCCCGGCTCCTTGCCCTGCTCTTCGAGTTCGTTGACCTTCTTGCCGACCTTGATCGCCCAGTTGAAGATCACGGCCTTGAGGCCGCCGTCTCCAGCCGAAGTAGCGATCGCGGTGTCGTGAACCTTCTCGAAGATCCGCGGCACTGACGGGAAGTTCTCGGGCTTGATCTCCGAGAGGCTCGGCACGATCTTCAGCTGGTCGCGTTCCCAGAATGCGATCCGTCCTCCGACGTCGAGGGTGCCGTACTGGATCAGCAGCGCGAACACGTGGGCCAGGGGCAGGAAGAGGAAGGTCGTCTCGCCGGGACCGAGGATGTCGACCTTCTCAGCCATGTCGAGCATCGAGCGGTAGTTGCCGTGGGAAATGACACATCCCTTGGGTGGCCCGGTGGTCCCGGAGGTGTAGATGATCTTGCAGATGTCATCAGGCGTCACGCTCTCGTAGCTCTTGCGGAAAGCATCCGCGTCGCCGGCGCTGCCGCGTTCCATCAACTCCTCCATCGAGACCGCATCATCGGCCTCGCCGACCATGATGATGGTGGTCTCGAGATCCGGCAGGTCGTCCTTGACTGCGCGGATCTTCTCCAGCTGGGCTTCGTCCTCGACTACGACGAAGCGAGCGCCGGAATGGTTGATCACGTACTGGCACTCGACCGGTGAGTTGGTCTGGTAGATCGGCGCGACCACGGCTCCGGCCGACATCACCGCGAAGTCGAACAGCGTCCACTCGATCCGGGTGCTTCCGAGAATCGAAACCCGGTCGCCTGGCTTGACGCCGAGATCGATCAGGCCGAGGGTCAGATGCCGGACCCTGGCGAGTACATCGTTGAAGCTGATGTTCTCCCAGGTGTCATGGTCGTTCTTGAAAAGGAAAGCCCCGTCGCTGCCGAAGGTCTCGGCGGCTCGTGGAAGCAGGTCTGCGAGCGTCACTGACTTTTCTGGTGTGGATTCGGGCAAAATCTATTTCCTCTCTCGGGCAGCGGGAAGACCTTGATATCAGATCGGGTTGGGGACGTTTATGAAGGTGTGTTCGAGGCCGAAGCGCTCGGCGACCGTTTTCCCGAGCTTCTCGATGCCGCAGACCTCGGTGGCGTAGTGCCCGGCGGCGATGAAGTTGATCTTTCCTTCCCTCGCATCGGCCATCACGTGCTCCGAAGGCTCGCCGGTAACGAAGGCATCGAGCCCCATTGCGATCGCTGCGTGGATCTCGGACGAGGCCGAACCGGAGACGATCCCGATCGAGCTGATCTCCTCCGGACCCTCAGCGAATACGAGCGGTGCCTGGCCCAGTCCGGCCTCGACGGCCGATGTCAGGTCCGCCAGGGAAACCGGTTCTGCGCGCCGGCCTACGGCGCCGATCCCGCGTCCCTTTACCGATCCGATCGCGCCCGCCTCGGCTTCGAAGCCGAGCTGCCGGCACAGCAGCACGTTGTTGCCGATCTGCGGGTGGGCGTCGAGCGGCAGGTGGTAGCCGGCGATCGAAAGGCCGCCGCCGAACGCAACCTTCAGCCGTGTTGCCATCTGCTCGCTGAGTGCGCGCCCGTGGAAGTCCCAGAACAGCCCGTGGTGCGTGATCAGCATCTGGGCGCCGGACTCGACCGCTGCCTCGATCGACTCTAGGTGTGCCGATACGGCGGTGGCGATCGTGCCGACCTGGTCCGCTCCGGGAACCTGCAGACCGTTCGGACCGTAGTCGGCGAAGGACGCTGAATCGAGCAACTCGTCGCAGAATTCGACGATCTTGTCGCGGCTGGCCACGGGGTCAGGATATAGGCCGCGGCTCTCCTGCCCTTAAGATGTCCAATGTGACTCAGCCAGAACGACCAGAGCGTGGCGATGCCGACGGCGACTCCTTCATCGAGTCGCTGATGGACACCGACCTTTATTCGATGGGCGCCTACTTCTCCGACACCAATCCGGAACTCGTGGATGAGGTGATTGAGCGCAGCGTGCTGATCGAGCAGCGCGGCCTCAGGCGCTATTCGCAGGAGGAGGGGATGGAAATCGAAGATACCTTCAGAACCCTGTTGACCGGTCTCGCTGTGCGGTATTACAAGTCGGTAGCCGGTTGAGCGACAATAGTCCTGAGTCGAACGGTGCCGCCCGGCGGCCCGGGCGCTTCCGGGTGCTCGGCCTGCTGCTGCTCGGCATCGTCGTGCTGGGCATTGCGATCGTCGGCATGTCGACCCGCGAAGCCAGCAACGAATTCCGGGTGATCGAGGGCAGCGACGACGCCCAGCGGATCTTCGGCGGGGAGTTCCAGCTCGGTGACCGACTCGGTCAGGGCAACGCGCCGGTCCAGGTTCAGGTGTTCACCGATGTCCAGGCGGCCGGCTTCACAGACTGGTTCCTCGAGGTGATTCCGGCACTGACCGACGGCCCGGTACGCGACGGGGACGTCCAGCTGCTGCTGCGTAACCGCTCGCTCACCCGCAACCCCACCGAGATCAGCTTCTTCGGTATCGAGGCCGCCGCCGAGCAGGACTATGCCTGGAACTACGCCTACCTGGTCGTGCGCAACCTCGAACTGGCAGAGGGAGTCGGCCTCGATGAGGAGTTCCTCGAGGACATCGCCGGGGCGATCCAGGGCGTTGACATTGCGATCTGGAGCACGGACTACGAGCAGAGTCTTGAAGAGGACAGCGAGGTGATCATGCGACTCGAGGAACAGGACAAGCTCGCGATCGACCTCGGCCTGAGGGCGGCACCGGCCGTCGTCATCAACGGCCCCGGTGGCAGCGAGGTCCTCCAGGACGCCCCGGAACTCGATCAGATCCGCGCCGCCATCGAAGATGTCCGGTAGTCCCGAACCCGACGGCATGCAGCCGACGAGTTCCGGGCGGCCCGCGGTTCGCTAGGCTGCTCTTCTCTCGGGGCGTGGCGCAGCCTGGTAGCGCGCACCGTTCGGGTCGGTGAGGCCCCCGGTTCGAATCCGGGCGCCCCGATTTGGATGGGACCTTGTCCCTTCCGCGACGTCACGAAAAGCGCCCCGCCAGGGGGCGCTTTTCTCTTAGGCAGGTTGGAGGGTGAACGACGCCGATATTCCACCCGCGTTTTGCCCGACCGTCTTTCATCCAGATAGTCCTGCTAGCCCGCGGCCCTGGGGCGGCGACCGCGACCGGTCAGCGGGACGCTCGGGGCCGGTCCTGCGGCAGGCGTCGGGGGAGGCGATCAGGGTGAAGGCAGGGTGCGCAGCCAGTCAAGGCCCGGCAACTGAGGATCGTTAGGCTGCGGTAACGATTCCAGTCCCCAACAAGGAGTTCCAAATGGCTTTCGAAGTACCCGACCTTCCGTACGCATACGACGCCCTCGAGCCCCACATCGACGAGGCGACGATGAAGATTCACCACGACAAGCACCACCAGGCTTACGTCGACAAGGCGAACGCGGCGCTCGAAGGCACCGAGTGGGCCGACAGTGACGTCGAAGACATCCTGGGGAGCCTCGACTCCCTGCCCGCCGACAAGCAGGGCCCGGTCCGCAACAACGCCGGCGGCCACTACAACCACTCGCTCTTCTGGCAGATGATGAGCCCCGATGGCGGCGGCGCCCCTTCCGGCGAGCTCGCCGAGGCGATCGACGCGGCCTTCGGTTCCTTCGACGAGTTCAAGGACAAGTTCAAGGCCGGCGGCATCGGCCAGTTCGGCTCGGGCTGGGTCTGGCTGGTCCATGACGGCAGCGGCCTGGCGGTGGTCTCGACCCCGAATCAGGACTCGCCCGTTTCCGACGGCAAGACCGCCCTGCTGGGCGCCGACGTCTGGGAGCACGCTTACTACCTCAATTACCAGAACAAGCGCCCCGATTACCTCGACGCCTTCTGGAACGTAGCCAACTGGGACTACGTCGCCGAGCGCTTCGCCGCCGCCCGGGGCTGAGCTTCCGCCTGCCGGGAATTGAAACGGGTGGCCCCGTCGGGGCCACCCGTTCAGTTTCCGGAAGGAGCGCTCCGGTAGCCTCCCCGGCCATGCTTCGCGCCGACTCCCCTGGAACTGGAAGCGATCGGGCCCGGCCGCGGGTGCGGATCGCCTCCGAAACGACCCGCAGGATTCCGAGGCGGCCCGGAACCCGCGGCGTGGCCTGCGTCTTCCGGTAGCGATCGCAGTGTCGCTCGTACTCGGCCTCGGACTGGCCGCCTGCAGCTCCGACTCCGGTGGCGACGAAGCGGCCCGCGCAGCCCCCTCCGCCGCCGACTTCCCGTCGGCCGAAGACAAGACGATCGAAGAGGTCTTCAACGAAGGCAACCCGACCGACCTGGTCGTGGCTCCGGCCGCCAGCGTCTTCGAGGTCGGGACCAACCGCTATCCCTTCGGAGTCTTCGAAGTCGACCAGACCCAGGTAGACGACGCCGAGATCGCGCTCTACTTCGCCAAGTCGCCGCAGTCACCGGTTGAAGGCCCGCTGCCGGCCAAGGTCGAATCGCTGGAGACCAAGCCGGCCTTCACTTCGAAGGGAAGCGAGGCTCCGGGCGAGGCCCGCAGCTACTACGTGGTCGACGAGGTCGAGTTCAACCGGGCCGGTCCGTGGTTCGCTGTCGCAATGCTCAAGACCGACGACGGCTTCGAGTCCTCGCGGATTCCGAGCCCGACCGTCGGCCAGTTCCCCGGTGTCGCCTCGGTCGGTGACCCGGCGCCGCGAATCAGCACCCCGACCGCCGCATCGGTCGGCGGGGACCTCTCGAAGATCGATACCCGCCAGCCCCCCTCGAGCATGCACGACGTTGACTTCAGGGACGTGGTCGGCGAGAAACCGATCGTGCTGCTCTTCGCAACTCCTGCCTTCTGCCAGTCCCGCGTCTGCGGGCCGGCCGTTGACGTCACCGAACAGGTGAAGGCCGAGACCGGCGACGACGTCCAGTTCCTCCACATGGAGGTGTTCAATGAGAACGATCCTTCCAAGGGGGTGAGGCCTCAGATGTCGGCGTTCGGTCTCCAGACCGAACCGTGGGTCTTCTACATCGGAAGCGACGGCAAGATCAAGGAGCGGGTCGAAGGAGCGATCGGTCTGCGCGAGCTGAGCGAAGGCGTCGAGCGCCTCAGGGCCTCCGAGGCCGAAGGGTCCGGAGCAGCTTCCTAGTCTGCGGCCGTGGCGGCCGGCTCGGCCGCCGTTTCGTGAGACGCCTCCGTCACCCGCGACGCGGCGAGACTGTCGTGGGTCCGGGCGCCGCGCGCTTCGTCGGGCAGGTGCAGAGGCTCTTCCACGCCTTCGGCCATCGGGATCTTGCTCATCGCCCGCTCGCTCATCGCAGTGATCGTCAGGCTCGGGTTGACCCCGGGGTTGGCCGGTACCGCAGAGCCGTCGCAGACCATCAGGTTCTCGTAGCCGAAGACCCGGTTGTCAGCGTCGATAACGCCGCTGTCGGGATCTGAGCCGACGACAGCGCCGCCGAGGATATGGGCGGTGGTGGGGATGTTCAGCGTCGCCTCCATCAGGCTCGACTGGGGCACTCCGCCGGTCTGCTCGGCGAACCACTTGGTCACGTCTTCAGCCGCCTGGATGAAGGTCGGGTTCGGGCGCAGCGGGTCCTGCTCGGTCTGGAGGCGCACTCCGCGGCTGAACTTGCGGCGCACCGGCTTGAGGCGCATCGCCGAATCGAGCGACTGCATCACGAGCAGGATCACGGTGCGCTGTGACCAGCGCTTCGGAAATATCAGCCTGGCCGTCTGGAACGGATGCTTTGCCATCGCCCCGATCCACTTGAGCGGCCGGGACGCTCGGGTTCCGTTACCGGTGAGAAGCGTGAAGAGCCGACTCATCAGGTCGCCGGCCTTGCCGTAGGTAACCACCTCGATGTGGGTGTTCGGATCCGGGTAGATGCTCGAGGTGATGGCCACCGAGCGGCTGAAGTCCCGGGAATCGTCCGGTGCGGTGACCGCCTGGATCGACTCTGAGTTGGTCCGGACCACGTAGCCGACCCGGTCGGAGAGGCGCGGCAGGGCACCGGAATGGCGACAGTTGGCAAGCAGGCTGTTGGAACCGACCGCTCCGGCCGAGATGATCACGCCGCCAGCGGTGATCTCGGACTTCTGCCTGCGCAGGATCGAGCCCGAGCGTTCGGTGAAGAGCCGGTAGCCGTCGCTGCCGTCTTCGGCGCCGAGCGGGCGGATCTCGGAAACCCTGCGTCCCGGCTTGATCTCGACCCCGAGCTTTTCGGCGAAGTAGAGGTAGTTCTTGACCAGCGTATTCTTGGCGCCATAGCGGCAGCCGACCATGCAGGAGCCACATTTGTTGCAGCCGGTCCGGTCCGGGCCTTCGCCGCCGAAGTACGGATCGGGAACGGTCACGTCGGGCTCGCCGAAGTGCACACCGACCTGGGTATTGGCGTAGGTGTCGTCTGCGCCGGTCTCCGCCGCGTACTGATGGAGCAGCTGGTCTGCAGGTCCTTCATCCCGGTAAAGGGTCACGCCGAGCATGCGTTCGGCGGTGACGTAGTGGGGGCCCAGTTCGACTTCCCAGTCGGCGAGCTCGCCCCACTGGGGATCCCTGTAGAAGGCGGGTCGCGGCCGGTAGAGGGTATTGGCGTATCCGAGGCTGCCGCCGCCGACCCCGCTGCCCGAGACCACCATCACGTCCTTGAACATGGTCATCCGGAAGATCCCCCGCAGGCCGATCTTCGGCATCCAGAAGTAGCGCTTCATGTTCCATGCGCTCTTGGCGAAGTCTTCGTCGGCAAATCGGTTGCCGACCTCGATCACTGCCACCCGGTAGCCCTTCTCGGCCAGCCTCAGCGCCGAGACGCTGCCACCGAATCCGGATCCGATAATCACCCAGTCGTAGTCGTGCTTCGCCACTCGGCAAGTCTAGAGGATCCGGCCGATTTGCCATACATCTGACCGGTTATTTCCGGGAGGCCCGGGCAGTCGATCCCGCACGCAGACTTGAGCCCAGTCAGGATGCGAGAATCTTCCACTATCGGACCGAAACCTTTATGCTCGCTTTGGGTTAGAGTTTCCAGAGTCTTGGCCGGATCCGTCTCCTTGGGAGAGGGGCGGGCCTTTCCAATAATCGTCAGAGGAGAGAAATGCTTCAGCGTCTTGCAGCAGTAATCGGAATCGTCGCGGCCATGGTGGCCGGGGCATTCGTAGTAGCCGCGCCTTCGATGGCCGCAACCGGTTCGGGCGCCCAGGCGTCTTCGGTCCAATCGAAGGCCAAGAAGGACAAGAAGGCCTACAAGAAGGCTCAGAAGAAGCAGAAGAAGGCGTGCAAGAAGGCGAAGAAGGCCAAGGGCAACAAGAAGGCCCAGAAGAAGTGCAAGAAGGCCAAGAAGCAGGCGAAGAAGGCCAAGAAGAAGTCGAAGAAGTCCCAGAAGAAGCTGAACAACTACAACGCCCAGTTCTTCGACGTCTGTAAGAACGGCTGCAAGTACAAGACGATCCAGGCCGGCGCCAACGCTGCCGGCAAGTGGCAGAAGAAGCACCAAGCGCAAGGCCACCGTCCGGGTTCAGCCCGGCACCTACGTCGAAGGCGTCCTGCTCCACGGCAAGGACACCCGCTTCGACTTCGACAACCTGACGATCATGGGCGTCAAGAAGAACATGGAGCCGCTCGAGAACGCCCAGAAGGTCATCCTCGAGGGCGAGAACGCCAAGACTGTCGTCAAGGGCACGCCCGGCTGGATCCAGGGCGACGCCGAGACCATCCCGGCCAACAACGCGATCGAAGGCCGCAGCATCACCGGCCTGAAGATGAAGAACATGTGGGCCCGCAACTACCAGAACAACACGTTCTTCGTATGGGCCTCGAACGTCGAAGCCGACAACGAGCTCTGCGCCGATTTCGTCATGGACAACCTGGTCTCCTCGGACACCAGGTCCTACGGCCTGTTCTCGCGAAACTGCTTCGGAGGCAAGTTCCTCAACTCCGAAGGCTGGAACCACGGCGACTCGACCCTGTACATCGGTGAGACGCCCTGTGACGATTTCAACTGGAGCAACCGGGGCCCGAACGCCCCGGACTGCCAGGCGGATCCGAACTGGACGATCGTCAAGAACATCAAGAGCCACCAGAACTCGCTCGGCTACTCCGGCACGAACTCCAAGTACGTGAAGATCACCGACTCGGCGTTCTACAACAACGGAATCGGCCTCGTGCCGAACACGCTGGACAGCGAGAAGTTCGAGCCGACCGGCTGGCTGATCATCGAGAACAACGACATTTTCTGGAACAACTACAACTACTACTCGACCGGATCCACCGTTGACACAGTCATCGGCAACGGCAATCCGATCGGCATCGGCATTGAGCTCTACGGCGCTGACGGAGTGGTCGTCAAGGACAACAACATCTTCGGAAACGAGAAGTGGGGCGCCGCAGCCCACGCCGGTCCGGAGCTGTTCGGAGTCAATGACGGTGACGATGCCAAGAACATGAACAACAAGTTCATCGGCAACAACATGGGTATGAACGGAAGCGACCCGAACGGCAAGTACGACTTCTTCTCGGATTACTCGGGTGGAGGCAACTGCTGGTCGGACAACTCGGCCGGATCGACGTTCGCTCCCGGCAACGGAAGCGTTCCGGTCTCGACCATCTACCCCGGCTGTGACTCGGTCAGCGACGTTGGCTGGGAGGACGTCAACAGCTTTGATTTCGGCGCCGGCCTCCAGGTCAACGCCGCATTCATTGCCCCGGTCGAGCCGTGGAGGGACATGACGACGATCTTCGGTATCGCCGAAGCCCGCCCGTCGTTCATCCAGGAGTGCTACTGGGAGACCCCGACCGCCCCGGCTGGCAACGCGCCGAATACGTTCCATCCTCCGTACACGGACGAGAACGGATACGAGTACAAGGAAGAGCGCGCGGATCCGGTCAACGCAGGCAACTGCGCCATCCACCAGGGTCTGATCGACGGTCCGTACCCGATCCCGGGTGGCGAGTACCCGCCGGACCCCTACCCCTACGACCAGTAATCAAGAGGAGCTAGGAAAATCACATGAATTCACTGCTCAAGAAGCGGTTGCCGGGGATCCTGGCGACGGGACTGGTAGCACTGGCCGTGGGGGCGGCCGGTGCTCCGGCCTCCGCCGCGACCGCCGAAACCTCCAGCGGTGCCACGATCAGCGGCCTGACCAAGAAACAGAAGAAGGCCAAGAAGAAGGAACTGAAGAAGTGCAACAAGAAGAAGCCGGCCAAGAAGAAGAAGAAGTGCAAGAAGCAGGTCAACAAGAAGTACAAGAAGATCGCCAAGAACAACCCGCGCGCCGAAGTCGGCAAGACCTGGCAGGTCTCGGTCGGAGCAGGTGGCAACTTCTACGCGCCTTCTGCGCTGAACATCAAGATGAACGACGCGATCAACTGGAGCTGGGCCAATACGACCGGCAGCGAGCCTCACAACGTGACCCTCGTGAGCGGTCCGAGCGGCGTCAAGCGCCAGAACTTCGCAGTCGCTGCTGACAAGCGACCCGAGCTATCGCTTCAAGCGGCAGTTCACCAAGGTCCGGTAACTATGAGTTCGTCTGCAACATCCACGTGTCTGATGACGATGAACGTCAACGTCTCCAACTAGTCGCGGTGCCGTGCGGAGACTGCTTCTGACCCTCGTGGCGATGGCGGCGCTGGCCCTCCCGGCCGGTGCCGCTGCCGCTCCCTCGGCCGACCTCGCAGCCCCGGTGACCGGGGCTGCAGTTTCGACCGGAGGTTTCGTTTCGGCAGGTTCGAAGGCAAAGGCGAAGAAGCGCGCCCTGCGCAAGTGCCTGAAGATCAACCGCAAGGCCAAGCGCAAGAGCTGTGTCAAGAAGGTCAGGAAGAAGTACGCGGCTGCGAAGGTGCCGGCTCAGGGTCCGATAGCGGCGACGATCGACGTCCGGGACAAGTACTTCAGCCCCGCGGTCGTCAACATCAAGTCCGGGCAGTCGATACTTTGGGTCTGGAATGCGGTCAACGCAGATGCCCACAACGTGAACCTGGCCGACGGCCCTGCAGGCGTCAGCCGCCTGGCGTTCAGCACACCGAGCTCGCCGTCGGTCAATTTCGAGTTCCGCCGCACCTTCGAGGTTGCCGGGACCTACAATTTCGTCTGTTCAATCCACCACAACATGACCATGCGTGTAGAGGTCTCGAAGTGAGGAGCGAGAATGGCTTTTAACCCGATTGATCGACGCAGCTTCCTCGGGGCGGCAGGCGGAGCCCTGCTCTGCACCATCGGCGGCCAGAAGGTCTACAACGATCAGGAAGCCGATGTGGTCGAACTCGCCGGCGGCGTTGCGGTCCCGCCGAAGGTCAAGGCGGCAGAGGACAATCCCGGCCTGGTCAAGGCCTCGGTGGTCACCGGAAACCGTCGCGAGTACTGGATCGCGGCCGAGCCACGTCGCTGGAACATCATCCCGGCGACCGAGAACGGTCGCAAGCGCGACCAGATGCTGGGCGCGACGATCAAGAAGGGCAAGACCAGCTTCGACGCCTATACCTACCGCGAGTACACACCCAACTTCGGCGAGCCGCTCGGGCCCGGCACCATCCCCGGGCCGACGCTCGAGGCGACGGTCGGCGACACCCTGGTCGTCCACTTCCGCAACCGCTGCCCGGTCCCGGTGACCATGCATCCCCACGGGGCCTTCTACTCGAACGAGATGGACGGCGCCTACAAGGGCTACTGGACCGATCCGGGTGGATTCGTCCAGCCCAACCAGGACTTCACCTACGTCTGGGAGTGCCCGGAGAAGAGCCAGGGCTCCTGGATCTACCACGACCACGGTCCGGTTGACCCGATCCCGCTTTACAAGGGACTCTTCGGCTCGCTCGTGATCCGCGGCCAGGGCGAGACCCCGCCCGACAAGGAGTTCTTCATCGGCTTCCACAGTTTCACGCCGGTGGCCACTGGCCTGAGAAGCAACTTCCAGTGCGTCAACGGCCGCTCGTTCACCGGTAATACCCCGACCTACCGGGCCAACGTCGGCGACGATGTCCAGATGCACATCTACGGCATGGACGACAACTTCCACACTTTCCACATGCATGGCCACAACTGGGTCGAGCCCGGCGGCGTCAACGTCGACAACAAGACCTTCGGTCCCGGCGATTCGTTCTCGATCCGCTTCACCGAGGACAACCCGGGGCGTTGGTTCTACCACTGCCACGTCTTCAGCCACCTCCATGACGGAATGAGCGGTTGGTACCTCGTCGAGTGACAGCCATTCGAATTCGCAGGTCGGTCGCTTTCCTGATCACGCTGGCGGCGGCACTGGTGGCCTCTGTGGCGCTGGTGGCGCCTGCCCAGGCGGGCAGCACCCGGGTCTCGATCAGCGACTTCAAGTGGTCAAAGAACGCCGAGATCGACCTCGGTGAGTCCGTGACCTGGGACTGGATCGGTCCGGACACCCTCCATTCGGTGACCGGCCAGAAGCCCAATGCGACCCAATGGGACTCGGATCCCGGGCGCGTGGAACCCCACCCGCTCGGCGATACCTTCGAGGTCACCTTCGACCAGCCCGGCGTCTATACATTCGCCTGCAAGCTCCATGCGTCCGTTCGCGGCACGGTGACCGTCTCGAGCAACCCCGGTGATCCGAGCTCGGATCCGGGTCCGCAGCCACCGCTGAACTTCGACCTGATCCCGCCGAACTTCACCGGTGTCTTCCTCAGGAGCAGCACGATGGGCTACAAGGGCAAGGGCACGGGCCTGAACTTCGAGATCAACGAGAAGAGCACGATCACGGTGGACTACTACCGCCTGGTCAAGAAGCGAAAAGGCAAGTGGAAGCGCAAGTTCCAGGGCTTCGCCGAATGGCAGGCCCACATCGGCAACAACACGGTCAATTTCGGCCGGCGCAACGAAGGCTTTGCCGCCAAGCCGGGTCGTTACGTAGGCCTGACTTATGCCACCGACGAAGCTTTCAACTCGACACCGATCACCAAGCTGAAGTTCAAGATCAAGAGCAAGAAAAAGAAGTAGCCGTCCCGCTCTCTAGGCTGGGTCGGTGCCCAACTCCCTCGAGCGACGACATAACCGCCGCCGCCGCCACGAGCGGACCCGGCAGGACCTGATCTCGGCCGCCCTCGACCAGGCTGTTGCCGGCTCGTTCAAGGATCTCACGGTCGAAGGTGTGACCCGGGCGGCGGGTGTATCCAGGAGCGCTTTCTATGTCTATTTCGGCGACAAAGAGGAGCTTCTGCTCGGAGCGCTTGAGGACCTGATCTCCGACCACCGCGAGCGCCTGGGAGACTGCTGGGCCGAGAGCGACGATCCCAGACGGGCCCTCGAGAAGGGCCTGTATTCGGTCGCCCGGACCTACGCCGACAATGCCGAGCTGCTCGGACTCGCCTTTGAGACCGCGACTTACGACGAAGAGGTACGCGAACTGTGGATGGCCCTGCTCGAGACGGTCTCGGAGACGACGGCCGAGCGCATCCGCGCGCTTCAGCGCGACGGTCGAATCGCCACCGGTCTCGACTCCGAGGCTCTTGCCGAGGGCCTGGTCCTGATGAGCGAGCGCAGCTTCCAGGTCAACCTGGGCGACGGCGACCTCGGGGCGGAAGCGGCCGCGGCCGCAGTGACCAAGGTCTGGTGGGCAGCGCTGTTCGAGGACCCGGACACGGCATCCGGTGAGGACGCGGCCGCTGCCGAGCCGGAGGCCGGCCCGGTACCCGAGCCGAGCGGCCGAGCGGCCCGAAGAAGACCCGGAGTCCTAGAAGCTGACCGAGGGCGTTTCGCGCTCGGCTGCATCGGTGATCTCGAAGAACTCCTTGTCGGTGAAGTTGCCCTGGCCGGCGACGATCGAGGCGGGGAACTGCTGGATGCGGGTGTTGTAGTTCTGCACGTTCGAGTTGTAGATCCGGCGCGAGGCCTGGATCTCGTCTTCGAGTTCGGAGAGGTTGTTGCTGAGCTGCTGGAAGTTCTCGGTCGCTTTCAGGTCCGGGTAGTTCTCGGCCACCGCACGCAGGTCGGCCATCGCCCGGGTGAGCTGGGATTCGGTCTTGGCCGTTTCGTCGACACCCTGGGATGCCATCGCGTCGGCTCGCGCCTGGGTCACGTTCTCGAAGACCTTCTGCTCGTGCGTCGCGTAGCCCTTGACTGTCTCGACCAGATTCGGCACCAGATCATGTCGCCGTTTCAGCTGGACGTCGATGCCGCTCCAGGATTCGTCCACCCGGTTGCGCTGGTCGATGAAGCCGTTACGCGTCGAGATGTACCAGAGCACCGCGATGATCGCGATTACGACGATGACGATCAGGGCAATGATTCCACCACTCATAAGTCCTTCTCCTCAGGCTGAATTTCGGACACCCGGTCATCCTATCCCCAGCGGCGCCGAAGGGACGATCGGGCTCGAGGCCCTGCCGTATGATCGTCAGATGGGTCCGGAAAGTTGACCGAGGCGATCGGGCAGATTCTCGGCAACGCGGTCGGAGTGGCCCTGAGCCCGATGCCGGAGATCGCGGTTGTCCTGATGCTGTTCTCGCTGACCCCACTGCGCAACAGCCTCTCCTTCCTGGCCGGCTGGCTACTCGGCCTGACCGGCGTGGCGCTGCTGACCATTGCGCTCGGCATCGGTTCGGGTGCCGATTCCGACAGCGGCGGTATCGTCGCGATACTCATCGGCGCACTGTTCATCGCACTGGCGATCAGGCAGTGGCGAAGGAGGCCCGGCGAGGGCGAGCATCCCGAAATGCCTTCCTGGATGAAGGCGGTTGACCATTTCAGCGCCGCGAGGGCTTTCGCTCTGGCTCTGGCGCTCAGCGCTCTTAATCCGAAGAACCTCGGCCTGACGGTCGCTGCCGGTGTCTCTATCACCGGCGCGGACCTGACTTCCGAGCAGGAGTTGGCGGTGATGCTGATCTTCGTGGGTCTGGCTTCCACGACCATCATTGCGACGATCGCCTTCTACGTTCTGGCGAGGGAGCGCGCGCAGTCGACCCTCGAATCGATCCGCCTCTGGCTGATCGCCAACAACGACACGGTGATGACCATCCTGTTCGCGGTGATCGGTGCCAAGGTCCTCGGCGATGGCCTGATCGCCCTCTCCGGGTAACCTCAGCCGTACTTGGCCAGCGAAGCACGACAGTGGGCAGAGATCGTCCGGTCTTACCAGGGCTCGGGCGACGTCAGGTACGAAGAGGTCGGCGGAATCAATCCGGCCGGCGGACCGGTGGCGCTCTGCGTCGGCGGAAGCAACCGGCTGACCGGCAACCTGGCGGACGGCTTCTGGGGTGCCTGCTGCGATGCCGACGAAGTCGAGGTCGGAAGGATGTTCAGCCGCAACGTGGTGCCTTCGGCGCTGCTGACCAAGTCGCACATGCCGGATCTGGCCAAGGTGGTCGGGGCCTTCAACGTCGAGTCGATCGAATCCCGGCCTGACGAGTACATCCGTCAGCGGGTTTCCCGCAAGGTCGAATTCGAGTCCCTGGACTTCAACCGGAACTTCCTCGCGACGGTTCCCGACGAATACGACCCGATCGCCCTGAGGGAGCTTTTCTCACCGGGTTTCCTGGATTGGGTCACGACGATCGACCGCGAGATCGATTTCGGGATCAACGACCGCCAGTTCTGGTTCACCTGGAAACTCAGGGAGCGCAGCAGCGGCGAGCTGAAGCTCGCTCTCTCGAACGCGGCCGAACTTTTCACCCGGCTCCATCGAGAGATGGAGCAGGAAAACCTCCATCACTACCCGCCGGGCCCCTGGAACGCCGGCCTCGCACCCTTCCCCGACAGGTAGGGGATTACCGGCTGCCGGTCAGGTCGGGTAGTCGTCCTCGTGGGGGAGCACGATCCGGTGGTGACGCTCGTCGCCGATCACCTTCGGCAGGACCGGACGGGTCGAGTTCGGATCGTTGCGTGCGGCCGCCAGCGCCGCTTCGGTGTGGGAGTGCGGCATCAGTGCTTCGAGCTGTTTGAGGGTCGGAAAGACGACCGCGAACTCTTCGCTCGCGGCCTGCTCCACTGCCAGCGACGGTGCCACCCAGCGGGCCGCTGTCATCTCGTAGCCGTCGGGCTTGACTTCGGCCCGGTCTGGAGCCGCGGCGATGAAAAACCAGGTGTCGAAACGTGTGCTGACCACCTCCGGTGTGATCCAGCGGGCCAGCGGGACCATCTCCGAGTCGGGGTGGAGGTGGACCCCGGCTTCTTCCGACATCTCGCGTCTGGCGCAGGTCGCGAGGCCTTCGATTCCCTCGCCGTCTTCCGGGTCGAGTGAGCCACCCGGAAAAACCCAGACGTTCGGCATGAAGCGGGATTCAGCCGAGCGCTTGAGCAGCAGAACCTCGAGTTCGCCGTGCTCGTCGTGGTCGCGCAGCAGGATGACCGTTGCGGCCGGGCGGGGAGGAGTCGGCTCCCCGAGGTTGACCGACTCGGCCGAACCGGGTTCTGGGAATGCGGGCACGCGACAACAGTAGCGCCAAGGTATTCTGCCGGGCATGGCTGCCCCCGAAACCGAACGCTGGATTTGCGAAGCCTGTGGCTGGATCTACGACCCCGCCGAAGGCGATCCCGATGGCGGCATCCCCCCGGGTACTCCGTTCAAGGAGATCCCGGAAGACTGGTTCTGCCCGGTCTGCGGAGCCCGTACCTCGGACTTCGCCCCCTACGAAGACTGATCCCCGGGCGGTCTGTTCCCCATGGCCGGCCCTATCAGGGTCAGCTGTCCTTCAGGACACGGTCCCTGGAACGACGCAGCCAGGCCCGGTTGATCGCCAGGGCGACCAGCACCATCAGCCCGATGGGAATCGCGATCGCGAATGCGATCAGCGCCACGCCCGCAGAGATCGCGAGCAGGTTGCCGGCGTCGTCGATCGCGTCGCCCAGGTCCCAGCCGGAGACGCCCGAGCCCGAACCTTCGTCGGCTTCGACCACGACGTTGACCGGCGTCAGGGAGACCTGCCGCTCGAGCCGTTCGAGCCTGGTACTCAGGAACGAGACGTTCCGCCGAGCATTTCGAAGTTGGCGCTCGACGATTATCCGGGCCTCTTCGGTTTCGGACCCGGCCAGTTCGACCAGCAGGCTCTCGACCCTCGCCCGGGCGGTTCGCAGTCGGTCCCTGGTGGACAGGGTGGGGGCCGTGATGTCGACCGCCTGCTGGCTGCGGCTACGCAGGTCGGCGACACCGGAAAGCTCGGCGACCGCTGCTTCGGCCCTGCCGCTCGGGATCATGAGCGTGAAGCGGGCGCCGGCGTTGCCGTCATCTCCGTCGCTGACCGAAGAGCGCATGACGATGCCGTTGTAGCTGTCGGCCACCTCGACGATCCGGTTGCTGGTGTCCTGGAGATCCTCCGGAGGGGTCGCCAGGGTGATCTTCACGTCGCGGGCCACCCTGCGGTTCTCTACTCCGGCCGCGCTGCCCGCCTGCGTCGGGATGGCCAGTCTGCCCTGGGACGAAGGGATCGCCAGGTCTGCCGAGAGCGCTTCGGCGCCCGACTCCGCCGAAGCGGCACCGTCGGCAGTGGGACTCTGTACGGCGCTGGAATCGGCGGCGCCATCCACGCCCGGACCCGAGCGACCGTCGCCCAGGGTGATCCCGGCGGCGACCACGACCACCAGAAGCCCCGCGGCTGCCGTGGCCAGGGGCGCCAGCGCCTCGCGACGGCCACCGAAGCGCTCTGCGATCCGGCCGAAGAATCCACGCCCGGGCCGCCGCGACGGGTCCTCCGACCATTCCGGCGGGAAGCCGTCTGCCACGGCCCGGTCCAAGTCTGCCGCGAAGAGTTCATCCGGCTTCGGGCGGCCGGCCTTGAGCTCGGCGGCCAGCTCGGCGAATTCGGCGAACTCGGCATCCACCGGTCGTCCGGCGAGTCCGGCTTCCATCGCCTTGAGCTCGCCTTCTGCCTTCGTATCCAGGGTTCGATCCTCGGTGCTCATCGCTCGATGCCTCCTGACAGGCTTCGGAGCCTGGTTATCGCCCGGTGGACCCGGGTGCCGACGTTGCTGGGGGAGATACCCGTCGCTTCGGCGATCTCGGGATTGCTCATACCAGAAAAAAACTTGAGCGCGATGATCTCCCGCTCTGCGGCGGGCAGTTCCGCCAGTGCCTGCGAGACCGACTGCCGGAGCTCGGCCTCGGCCACGCCGTCGCCCGGATCGCCCGGATCGTCGCTCGGGTCGAAGTCGAGCGAGCCCTCCCGCTTTCGTCTTCTCAGCTCGTCGAGGGCGGCGTTGCGGGCGATGCCGAACAGCCAGCCGCGTGGGCTGCCCTTGGCCGGGTTGAAGCGGTCCCACTTCCTGAGCGCGCGCTCGAAGGCCAGCGCGGTCACGTCTTCGGCGGAGACCCTGTCGCGCAACAGTCCGGCTACGTAGGCGTAGAGGTCATCCCGGTTGTCGCGGTAGAGATCCTCGAACTCCGCGGGTCGGGGATCAAGGTGGGCCTCGGCCGGGCTGGTCATCACATCCATATCTCTACTACGGACCACCGCGGGTTTCGTCACAGACCTCTACGCGCCTCCCCGGCAAGCGGCCCGAAAAGCGCCGAAATACGAACCGGAATCCCGACCGCTTGCCCGATTCGGCTGACTCAGGCCGGCGTGACATGCGTCACTTTCGGAAAGGTTGCCATTGCGAAAACCTTTCAGAAATGAAACTATCTCCCGGTGAGCGAATCACCGGCAACAGAAAGCGCCCCTACGCAGGACTCCGAGGCAATACCGGCGAGCTGTCAGGGAAACCGCAGTCCTGGTCGGCACCTTCTTCCGCCACCTGACGACGTTCTCCGACGGAGGCGATTCGCTGTCGATGATCGACGAACTCGGCCTGACGTTCGTCCAGTTCAAGGCGATGATCGAACTATCGGTGTTCCAGCCCGGCGACGCTCCGTATCTCCAGGAACTGGCCGAGGAGCTGGGGGCGTCGATGCCTTCGCTCAGCCGGGCGATCGACGGACTGGTCAAGCAGGATCTGGTCAGCCGGTACGAGGACCCCGAGGACCGCAGGCGTCGGCGTATTGAGCTGACCGGGCGGGGCCGCGAGGTGATCAACGGCTTCTTCAGCCGCCGCATGGCCGGCGCGGTCAGGTTCTCGGCCGACCTCGACGACCAGGGAGCGCGAGGCGCTCGACCGGGCGATGCGTCTGCTGCTCGAACGGGAGGAAATCCGTCCCGTCTTCGATCAGATCGACAAGGCGGTGCCGCAATGAGCCGGTACCAGCACCTGATCACGGACGAAAACCGCAAGTGGTGGGCGCTGGGCGCGATGTGCCTGGCGTTGTTCATGGTGATGCTCGACAACACCGTGGTCAACGTGGCCCTGCCGTCGATCCAGCGCGACCTCGACACCTCGATCTCCGGTCTCGAGTGGATCGTCAACGGCTATACGCTCTCTTTCGCCGTGCTGCTTGCGGTCGGCGGCCGCATGGGCGACATCTTCGGGCGCCGTCGGATGTTCATCTTCGGGGTGATCGTCTTCACGCTGGCTTCGACCACCGCGGGCTTCGCACCCACCAACTTCGCCCTGGTCGCCAGCCGGGTGCTCCAGGGGGTCGGTGCGGCATTCATGATGCCCGGCACGCTCTCGATAATCACCGACGCGTTTCCACCATCCGAGCGCGGCAAGGCGATCGGTACCTGGGCCGGTGTCTCGGCGCTCGCCCTGGCGATCGGCCCGGTTCTCGGTGGCTTTCTTACCGAATACGTCTCCTGGCGGGCGATCTTCTACATCAACCTTCCGGTCGGGGTCCTGGCCGTGCTCGCCGCCCTCTTCGTGGTCCGCGAATCGCGGGATACGACGGTCGGTCGCAAGGTGGACGTACTCGGGGTCGGCATCCTCACGGTGGGTCTGACCGCGATGGTGTTGGCGCTGATTGAGGGCAATGCCTGGGGCTGGGACTCTCTCGCGGTGCTCGGCCTGATCGCGTTCTCGGTGATTTCGCTGGTCTGGTTCGTTCTGATCGAGCTGCGGGTCAAGGCGCCGATCGTCGAGTTCTCGCTTTTCAGCAGCCGGAACTTCATCGGCGCGGTGACCGTGGCTTTCATCATTTCCTTCTCGATGATGGGCGTCTTCTTCTTCCTCGCCCTCTACATGCAGAACATCCTCGGTTACACGGCCCTCGAAGCCGGTGTGCGCTTTCTGCCGACCACGCTTGTGATCATGGTCTTCTCCCCGCTGTCCGGAAGGCTGGCCGACCGGATCGGCCCGCGCTGGCCGATCGTCGGTGGCATGAGTCTGATCGCCTTCTCGCTCTACCTCTTCTCGACGATCGAGGTCGGGACCACCTTCTCCGGTCTGCTGCCCAGCTTCATCCTGCTCGGCGCCGGTATCGGGCTGACGATGTCACCGATGTCAACCGCGGCGATGAATGCGGTAGTGACCGCAAAAGCCGGTGTGGCGTCCGGAATCCTCTCGATGTTCCGGATGATCGGCGGTACGTTCGGCGTGGCCCTGCTCGGCGCGCTCTTCCAGAATCAGGCGAAGGGGCGCCTGAACGAGACCCTCAGCGCCTCCGCCCTCAGCCCTGACCAGCAGGGCGAACTGGCCCGCTCCCTCGCCGGCGGCATACCGGAGGTGGAGGGTCTGGCGCCCGAGCAGCTGGCGCGCCTGACCGCTGCCTCCAACGATGCTTTCGTATACGGACTGACCAATGCCATGGTGCTCTCGGTCGGTGTCGCGGTGATCGGCGTCCTGGTCGCACTGCTGATGATCAGGGGTCACGGCAGCTCGGTCGAACGGGAGACGACCGAGGGAGAGTCGGCCCTCGCTCGTGAAGCCGCGCAACCGGTCTGAGGCTTGGTTATCCTCTTGGGGAGTTACCCGCCTCGTATTCGAAGCCAGAGGAGACCGACTTGACGTCCAGCAGCAGCCGCAGTTCCCTACGCAGCAGAGCAGGCCTGCCCGCCGCACTGCTCGCTGGCTTCGCCCTGCTGGCCGTGGCGGCTGCCGGTCCCGCGGCTGCGGCGCCGGGTGGCAAGGCGACTACTCAGGCGAAGGTCTCGAACTCCACCGTCAAGATCAAGCCCTTCGGCCTTCGCGGTGGTCGCGCGAAGATCATGAGCAAAGTGACGATCGGCGGCAACATCAAGCCCTACAGCCCGGGTCAGAGGGTCCGGGTCAGGTTCTTCCACAATGCGAAGCGGTTCACGGCCAGAAAGGTCAAGGTCAAGAAGGGGCCCGGAAAGTTCGGCACCTTCCGCGCCTCGATCTACACCAAGCGCGGCGGGAAGTACGCCGCCCAGGCCAAGTACTTCGGGCAGTCCGGCAAGAATCCCATCAGCAAGGACTCGACCGTGCGCAAATCCTGGAAAGTGCGCTTCACGGCGCTCTCTCCGGGCCAGTGCGGCCGGACCATCAGGGGCTTCCGCAAGGCGCTCAACGACCTCGCGATGGTTCCTTCCAACAACGGCTGCTTCGACGGCAAGATGCAGCGGGCGGTGCTCGCCTACCGCAAGCTGAATGCCCTGGGCCGCAGCCCCGTGGCCACGAAGTCGGTCGTCGAGAAGATCTTCAACCGCCAGGGCGGCTACAAGGTCCTGAGGCCAGAACTCGGCGACCACATGGAGGCATCGCTCTCCCGCCAGGTACTCGTATTCGCCAAGGGCGGCCGGCCCTACGCAATCTTCCCGATCGCCAGCGGTGCGCCGGCCACTCCGACCGTGCTCGGCACTTACAGCGTCTACCGCCTGGACCCCGGCTACAACGAGATCGGCATGTACTACTCGGCTTATTTCATCCGCGGGTACGCGACCCATGGATACAAGTCGGTTCCGAACTACCCGGCCAGCCACGGCTGCCTGCGCACTTTCATCGCCGACCAGCCACGGATCTACGGCATGCAGTACATCGGCCAGCCGATCTACGTCTACGGAAACGCCCGATCGCTGACTCCCTTCGAGTACCGCGGCATCGATCCGGGCCGCTTCGACGCGCAGTCCTGAGACCGGGCCGGGACTCCGGCTCTCGACTCCGTAGTTTCCCGCAATCGCTCGGGTAATAGACCGAGGATCTGGCCGACCCCCGCGCCGTAGAGTTTCCCTTTATGAAAGGGAAAATCCGATGACCTCACTTGAGCTCGCCCGCTGGCAATTCGGGATCACCACGCTCTACCACTTCATCTTCGTCCCCCTGACCATCGGATTGGCCTTCTTCACCGCCTGGGCCCAGACCAAGTGGTACCGGACCGAGGACGAGAAGTGGAAAAAGGCGACCAAGTTCTGGGGCAAGCTGATGCTGATCTCCTTCGCCCTCGGCGTAGCCACCGGGATCGTGCAGGAGTTCCAGTTCGGCATGAACTGGTCCAACTATTCCCGCTTCGTCGGTGACATCTTCGGCGCCCCGCTGGCGATGGAGGGCCTCGCCGCCTTCTTCGTCGAGTCCACCTTCCTCGGGCTCTGGCTCTTCGGCTGGGACCGCCTCTCGAAGAAGGTCCACCTGGCCACGATCTGGATGGTCTCGGCTTCGACCGCTCTCTCGGCCTACTTCATCCTTGCCGCCAACTCGTGGATGCAGCATCCGGTCGGCTACGAGATCGTCGGCGGCAAGGCTCAGCTCACCTCGATCTGGGCGGTCCTGAGCAATAACACTGCGCTCTACGCCTTTGCCCACACGATTCTCGCGGCCCTGCTGACCGGCGGCATGGTGATCGTCGGCATCTCGGCCTGGCACCTGCTGAGGAACAGCTTCAACAACGTTTTCAAGGCTTCGATGCGGATGGTGCTTCCGGTGATGGCGATCTCGGGGGTCCTGATCGTCGTGGTCGGCCACTTCAACGCCGAACTCATGACCGAGCAGCAGCCGATGAAGATGGCCGCCGCCGACGCCGTATTCGAGACGACCGACAACGCCGGGATGTCCGTGTTCGCGATCGGTGACGTCGAAGGCAACCCGGGTGAGCTGAACCGGAACATCGAGGTCCCCGGAATGCTGTCACTGATCGCCACCGGTTCCTTCAACGGCACCGTCGAAGGCATCAACAACCTCAACGCCCAGTATCAGGAAGAGTTCGGGCCGGGGGAGTACGCCCCGGTCGTCGCGGTCGCCTACTGGTCCTGGAGGGTCATGACCGGCATCGGCTTCGCGCTGGCGCTCTTCGCGCTGATCGCCCTCTGGTTCATGCGCAAGGACAAGCTCGAGACTTCGCCCCGTCTGCTCAAGATCTCGATGGGGATGGCGACACTGCCGTTCATCGCAAGCGCTGCCGGCTGGGTCTTCACCGAAATGGGCCGCCAGCCCTGGGTCGTCTTTGGGCTGCTCAAGACGGAGTTCGCCTCCTCGCCGACGGTCGGCGCATACGAGGTCTGGATCAGCCTGATCGGCTTCACCCTGCTCTACGGCGTGCTCGCCGTGATCGCCGGGCGGATTTTCTTCAAGGTCGCCGGCAAGGGACCGGCTGAGGAATCGCCAGAAGAAGAAGACGACAAACTCCACCTCGGCCTGGCCTACTGACGATGGAAGACTTCACGACACTCCAGGTTGTCTGGTTCGTACTGATCTCGGTCCTCTGGATCGGCTATTTCGTCCTCGAGGGATTCGACTTCGGTGTCGGCATCCTGATGAAGACGCTCGGCCGCGACGAGAACGAGAAGCGGGCGATCCTGCATACGATCGGGCCGGTCTGGGACGGCAACGAGGTCTGGCTGCTGGTCGCCGGCGGTGCGACCTTCGCCGCATTCCCCGAGTGGTACGCGACGCTCTTTTCCGGCTTCTACCTGGCCCTTTTCGTGATCCTTGTCGCGCTGATCGTCAGGAATGTCGGCTTCGAGTTCTGGGGAAAGCGGGATTCGAAGGCCTGGCGCAACGGCTGGGAGTGGTGCATCCTGCTCGGTAGCGCCGTGCCGGCACTGCTTTGGGGGGTCGCCTGGGCCAACATCATCGGCGGCACGCCGATCAATGCCGACGCCGAATTCACCGGCAACTTCTTCTCGCTGCTCAGTGCCTACACACTGCTCGGCGGGCTGGCGACCCTGGCACTCTTTTTCGCCCACGGGGCGATCTTCCTCGAGATGAGGACTGAAGGGGTGATCAACCGGCGGGTCCGCTCGGTTGCCGCGAGAGCGATCCCGGTGGCCCTGGTCGTGGCGGCCGCCTTCCTGGTGTGGACGATCGCCCGTCAGGATCCGATCCAGCCCGTTTCGGCGGTCCTGGCCGGACTCGCAGTCGTGGCGCTGCTCGGCGCGACGCTCGTCAATGCGCGCTCGGCCACCCGTGCTTTCGCCGCCACGACGCTCGCGATCGTCACCTTCTTCTCCGCGATCTTCGTGGATCTCTTTCCCAATACGATGGTCTCGAGCACGAGCTCGGCCTTCGACATGACACTCAATTTCTCCAGCTCCTCCGACTACACGCTGACCGTCATGACCGTGGTTGCCGCCCTGCTGGTTCCGCTGGTCCTGGTCTACCAGGCATGGACCTACTGGGTCTTTCGCAGGCGGCTTTCGGCCGAGGACTTCGGGGACGTGAAGACCCCGCTTGATCTGCTCGACGAGCGAAAGCGAGAGGGCGGAGATGGCACGGACTCGGACCCGGGCCCCGGACAGCAGCCGGCGAGCCCGTGAGACACAGCGCCGGCTGATCCGCAGTTCCGGATCGGCCCGCGCTCACATAGCTCTCACGGTCGGCCTCGGTCTCGTCACCACGGTCCTGATCATCGCCCAGGCGACCCTGCTTGCGATCGTGATCGCCGGCGTATTCATGGACGGCGATTCGCCCTCCGACGTGGCCGGGCTGCTGGTCTGGCTGGCGGTTATCGCAGTTGCCCGGGGCCTGGTCAGCGCCGCGTTCGAGTCTTCGGGCCGCTTCGGCGCAGCCCGGGTGATGTCCGAACTCCGCCGCAAGCTGTCCGAGCGGCTGCTCCTGGTAAATCCCGGGACCGCGAGGGACGAGCATTCCGGCGAGCTGGTCGCCTCGGCGGTGGACGGGGTGGAGGCTCTCGAGGCCTACTTCGCGCGCTATCTCCCTCAGGTGGTGCTGGCGGCGACCGTACCGATCGCGATTCTGGTCTGGGTCTTTCCCTACGACTGGAAGGCCGGCCTGATCCTGGCGATCACCGCTCCGCTCATACCGGTCTTCATGGTCCTGATCGGGATGCTGACCGAGGGCCGGACCCGGCGGCGGTGGTCGATGCTCTCCCGGCTCTCTTCTCACTTCCTCGACATGGTCGCCGGCCTTCAGACCCTGCGGGCCTACGGTCGGGCCGATGCCCAGGCACAATCGATCGCCGCGGTCGGGGAGAGCTACCGGCGCGAAACGATGGGCGCCCTGCGGGTCGGTTTCCTTTCTTCTCTCGTCCTCGAGCTGCTCGCCATGACCGGCGTGGCCCTGGTCGCGGCGACTATCGGAATCCAGCTCGCCTCCGGCTCACTCCAGCTGGAGGCGGGTCTGACCGTCCTGCTGCTCGCCCCCGAGATGTACATGCCGCTGCGTCAGCTCGGAAACCAGTTCCACGCCAGCGCCGACGGCATGGTCGCGGCTGAAGACATCTTCAAGGTCCTCGACCGGCCGGCCGAGGTCGAGACCCCGCCCGACCCGGTGCCGGCGCCGTCTCCGGGCGAGCGTGGTCTCGACATCGAGGGCCTCGACCTCGCCTTTGCCGGCCGCGGCAAGGTGCTGGACGGGCTCGAGCTTTCGATCGCTCCCGGGGAGACAGTCGGGCTCGTCGGTCCCAGCGGCGGGGGCAAGACGACACTCGTCTCCCTGATCCTCAGGCTCGCCCGGCCCGGCGCCGGTCGGATCTCCTGTGGTGGGGTGGACCTGGATACGATCGATCCCCGGGAGTGGCGCCGGCACCTGGTCTGGGTACCTCAGCGGCCGACCCTGTTCGCCGGATCCCTCGCCTGGAACCTCAGGCTCTTCGAGCCGGACGCTGACGAAGCCGCAATGCGCCGGGCCGTGAGCGACGCCGGTCTCGAGGACCTGGTCGCCGGGTTGCCCGAAGGCCTCGATACCCCGGTCGGGGATGGTGGTCGCAGGCTTTCCGTGGGGCAGGCTCAGCGTGTCGCCCTGGCCCGGGCCCTGATCAGCCGGGCGCCGATGGTCCTGCTGGACGAGCCGACTGCACATCTGGACAGCGAATCCGAGCAGACCGTAGCCCGGGCAATCGCCCGTCTCACCGAGGAGCGCACCGCGCTGCTGGTCTCGCACCGCCTCCGGGCCATAGCCGACGCAGACCGGGTGCTCGAACTCCGCGAAGGCCGGCTCACCCCGTTCGAACCCGAACCGCAGGGGGTGCCGGCATGATCGCCGCCCGTCTGGCCCGGTCTCCGCTGGGCCGGATCGTCCTGGCGACCCGTGACCGCTGGCGACGCTTCCTGCTCTCGGCGCTGCTGGCTGCCGTGACCATCCTGGCGGCGGTCGGACTCCTGACCGTGTCCGGCTATCTGATCAGCCGCGCCGCCGAGCAGCCCGACATCCTCTCGCTGACGGCCGTGATCGTGTGGATCCGGATCCTCGGTTTCTCCCGAGCACTTTTTCGTTACGCCGAGCGGCTGGTTTCCCACGATCTCGCTTTCCGCAGCCTCGCCGACCTGCGCCGGCGCTTCTTCGAGCGGCTGGTTCCGCTGGTACCCGGCGGCCTCGACCAGCCGGCCAGCGCCGACCTGCTCAGCCGTTTCGTCGGTGACGTGGATCGCCTCCAGGACCTTTACCTTCGCGCGCTCACCCCGCCAGTGGTCGCGGTGTTCACCGGGCTGGTCTGCGTGGGGGTCGCCGCCCTGATCCTGCCCGCCGCAGCGCTCGTTCTGGCCGTGATGCTCCTGTTCGGTGGTGTCGCCGCGCCCGCATTGACCCGCTGGGCAGCCAGGGTCTCGGGCAGGCGTCAGGCCCGGGCCAGGGCCGCCCTCAGCGGATCGCTGCTCGAGGTGACCACCGGTTCGGCCGAGATCGCAGTCGCCGGACGCGAAGAGGACTGGCTCCAGCGAACCGCTTCGGCCGACCGCAGGGTGGTTCGGCTGCAGAAGCGTGACGCGCTGAACGGCGGGATCTCTGAAGGCCTGGTCACGATGCTCGCGGCCGGGGCAGGGGTGGCAGTCACCGCGGTCGCGGTCCCCGCGGTCGACGAGGGGGTGATTTCGGGGGTTCTCCTTGCGGCCCTGGCGCTGCTCGCGATCGGCTCATTCGAAGCGGTGATGCCGCTCGGTCCGGCCGCGGCGAGCCTCGACGCCTGCGCAGACGCTGCCGGACGGATCGAGGAGATCACCGAGCGGCCGCCCCCCGTGGTCGAACCGGATGAGCCGTTGCCGATTCCCGACTCGGGGCCGCTCTGCTTCGAGCGAGTGCGCTTCTCCTACGGCCCCGGCCTGCCCGTGGTGCTGGACCTCGCCGACTTCCGGGTCTCACCCGGCGAGGCGGTTGCCCTGGTCGGCCCCAGCGGCGCAGGCAAGAGCACGATCGCCGAGCTGATGGTCAGGTTCCGTGATCCGGACGAAGGCCGGGTCACGCTCGGCGGGGTTGATCTGCGAGCGCTCGATTCCGACCGGGTCCGTGAGGCGATCCGGCTTGCCCCTCAGGATTCCTACCTATTCACCGGGACTCTGGGCGAGAACGTGGCGCTCGGCAAGCCCACGGCCAGTGGCGAGGAGGTTTCGGGCGCGCTGGAGCTGGTCGGCCTGGGGCCGTGGCTCGAAGGGCTGGAGAGCGGGCTGGAAACCTTCGTCGGAGAGGGCGGTTCGATGGTCTCCGGTGGACAGCGTCAGCGAATCGCGGCCGCGCGCTGCCTCCTGGGCGGAGCGCGCTTCATGGTCTTCGATGAACCGACGGCGCATCTCGACCCGGACGGAGCCCTTTCGCTGGAAACGGCCCTGGTCAAAGGACGTGCAGGCGGCGCCGGCATATTCGTGATCACGCATGCGATAGCCGATCCGGCCAACTTCGACCGCGTGCTCGAGCTCGACGGCTCGCATTCGGTCAGCGAGAAGACCGGGGCTCAGCTCGACTGACCAAGACGCCTGGAGGCCATCGAAGCCTTGACCGTCGTCCCCTTCGAATCCGTGCTGACATCGAGTTCGCCGCCGGCCAGCGATACGCGCTCGCGCATCCCGGTGAGGCCGTACCCGGACCGGGGCGCATCCGGGTCGAAGCCGCTGCCGTCATCGGCGACCCGCACGGTGATCTGCCCGTCGTCTTCGAATACCTCCACGATCGCCCGCTGCGCGCCTCCGTGACGAACCGCGTTGTTCAGCGATTCCTGGACCAGCCGGTAGATCGTGTCTTCGAGCTGTGGCACCAGGCGCCCCCCGCCCGCATTGGCCCGGACCGCGAAGTCGAGCCGCAGGTCGATCGCGACGTTCGATTCCGATTCGACCCGTTCGACCAATGCGGTCAGCGCCGGTCCGACACCGAGCTGGTCGAGCGCTGCCGGCCTGAGGTCTGCGATCAGCCGTCGCATCTCCGCGATCGTTTCGTCGACCCTTTCGATCGAGCTGTCGATCGTCTCGATGCAGGGCTCGGTCTCAGCG
>CAVPWA010000011.1:0-184727 GCA_963709375.1 uncultured Solirubrobacterales bacterium | reverse complement strand
ATCTCCACGCCGCATCCTGCGTTCACTGGTGCCGACGGGACCGCATACACCGAGCAGCGTGCCGACCCGGTGCCTGCCCAGGATCTGCACCTGACCTGGCCAACCGCCCGGCTCCCTACAACCCGTAAAGAAGCAGAGAGAAGAAAGAGGTAGCAAACGATGAATTCACTGCTCAAGAAACGGCTGCCGGGGATCCTGGCGACGGGACTGGTAGCACTGGCCGTGGGGGCGGCCGGTGCTCCGGCCTCCGCCGCAACCGCCGAGACATCCAGCGGAGCCACCGTCAGCGGCCTGACCAAGAAGCAGCAGAAGGCCAAGAAGAAGGAACTGAAGAAGTGCAACAAGAAGAAGCCGGCCAAGAAGAAGAAGAAGTGCAAGAAGCAGGTCAACAAGAAGTACAAGAAGATCGCCAAGAACAACCCGCCGCCGGTCGGCAAGACCTGGCAGGTCTCCGTCGGAGCAGGTGGCAACTTCTACGCTCCCTCGCTGCTGAACATCAAGAAGAACGACGCGGTCAACTGGAGCTGGGCGAACACGACCGGAAGCGAGCCGCACAACGTGGGGTTCGTGAGCGGTCCCAGTGGGGTGGACAGCAAAATGTTCTCATCTCTTCTGACCAGCGATCCCAGCTTCCGCTTCAAGCGCCAGTTCACGAAGTCCGGTAACTACTCGTTCGTCTGCAACATCCACGTGTTGATGACGATGAACGTGAACGTCGCCAACTAGTTCCGGTGCCGTGCGGAGATTGCTTCTGACCCTCGTGGCGATTGCGGCGCTGGCCCTCCCGGCCGGCGCCGCTGCAGCTACTTCCGCAGGCCTTGCTGCCCCGGGGACCGGAGCAGCCGTTTCGTCGGCAGCTTTCGCTTCGGCGGGTTCGAAGACCAAGGCGAAGAAGCGGGCAATGCGCAAGTGCCTGAAGATCAAGCGCAAGGCCAAGCGCAGGAGCTGTGTCAGGAAAGTCAGAAAGAAGTACGCGGCCACGAAGGTGCCGGCTCAGGGCCCCGTGGCGGCCACGATCGATGTTCGGGACAAGTACTTCAGCCCCGCGATCGTCAACCTCAAGTCCGGGCAGTCGATACTCTGGGTCTGGAATGCGGTCAACGCAGATGCCCACAACGTGAACCTGGCTGACGGCCCTACCGGCGTAAGCCGGTTGGCGTTCAGCACGCCGAGTTCGCCTTCGGTCGGCTTTCAGTTCCGTCGCACCTTCGAGGTTGCCGGGACTTACAGTTTTGTCTGTTCAATCCACCACAACATGACCATGCGTGTAGAGGTCTCGAAGTGAGGAGCGAGAATGGCTTTTAACCCGGTTGACAGACGCAGCTTCCTCGGCGCGGCGGGTGGTGCCCTGCTCTGCACCATCGGCGGCCAGAAGGTCTACTCCGACCAGGAAGCCGATGTGGTCGACCTCGCCAGCGGCGTTCCGGTACCGCCGAAAGTCAAGGCGGCCGAGAGCAACCCCGGCCTGGTCAAGGCTTCGGTGGTCAGCGGAAACCGTCGCGAATACTGGATCGCAGCCGAGCCACGTCGCTGGAACATCATCCCGGCCAACAAGAACGGTCGCAAGCGCGACCAGATGCTGAACTCGACGATCAAGAAGGGCAAGACCAGCTTCGACGCTTACACCTACCGTGAGTACACCGCGGGCTTTGCCGAGCCCAAGGGTGCCGGAACGATCCCCGGGCCGACGCTCGAGGCGACGGTCGGAGACACCCTGATAGTCCACTTCCGCAACCGCTGCCCGGTTCCCGTAACCATGCATCCACACGGGGCCTTTTACTCGAACGAGATGGACGGCGCCTACAAGGGCTACTGGACCGATCCGGGTGGATACGTCCAGCCCAATCAGGACTTCACCTATGTCTGGGAGTGCCCGCCGAAGAGCCAGGGCTCCTGGATCTACCACGACCACGGTCCGGTTGACCCTGTTCCGCTCTACAAGGGACTTTTTGGCTCGCTCGTGATCCGCGGCCAGGGCGAGGCCCTGCCCGACAAGGAGTTCTTCGTCGGCTTCCACAGTTTCACGCCGGTGGCCACAGGACTTCGAAGCAACTTCCAGTGCGTCAACGGTCGCTCGTTCACCGGCAATACCCCGACCTTCCAGGCCAACGTGGGTGACGAAGTCCAGATGCACATCTACGGCATGGACGACAACTTCCACACCTTCCACATGCACGGCCACAACTGGGTCGAGCCCGGTGGGGTCAATGTCGACAACAAGACTTTCGGTCCCGGCGATTCGTTCTCGATCCGCTTCACCGAGGACAACCCGGGACGATGGTTCTACCACTGCCACGTATTCAGCCACCTTCACGACGGGATGAGCGGTTGGTACCTCGTCGAGTAACAGCCATTCGATTTCACAAGGCGGTCGCCCTTATGATCGCGATGGCGGCGGCGCTGGTGGCCTCGGCGGCGCTGGTGGCGCCTGCCCAGGCGGGCAGCACGCGGGTCTCGATCAGCGACTTCCGGTGGTCAAAGGATGCTGAGATCGACCTCGGTGAATCTGTGACCTGGGACTGGATCGGTCCGGACACCCTCCATTCGGTAACCGGCCAGGCGCCTAACGCCACCCAGTGGGACTCGGACCCGGGCAACGTGGATCCTCACCCGCTCGGCGACACTTTCAAGGTGACTTTCGACCAGCCCGGCGTCTATTCATTCGCCTGCAAGCTTCATGCTTCGGTTCGCGGCACGGTGACCGTGTCGAGCAACCCCGGCGATCCGAATTCGGACCCGGGCGAGCAGCCGCCGCTGAACCTGGACTTGATCCCGCCGAACTTCACCGGCATCTTCCTCAAGAGCAGCACCATGGGCTATAAGGGCAAGGGCACCGGCATGAGCTTCGGGATCAATGAGAAGAGCACGATCACGGTCGATTACTACCGCTTGGTCAAGAGGAGAAAAGGCAAGTGGGAACGCAAGTTCGAGGGTTTCGGAGAGTGGGAGGCGCACGTCGGCGACAATACGGTCAATTTCGGCCGGCGCAACGAGGGTTTTGACGCGAAGCCGGGTCGCTACGTGGGCCTGACCTATGCCACCGACGAGTCGGTCAACTCGACACCGACCACCAAGCTGAAGTTCAAGATCAAGAAGAAGAAAAAGAAGTAGCCGTCCCGCGCTCTAGGCTGGGTCAGTGCCCAACTCCCTCGAGCGACGACATAACCGCCGCCGCCGGCACGAGCGGACCCGGCAGGAACTGATCTCGGCCGCCCTCGGCCAGGCCGTTGCCGGCTCGTTCAAGGATCTGACGGTCGAAGGTGTGACCCGAGCGGCTGGTGTATCCAGGAGTGCCTTCTACGTCTACTTCGGCGACAAGGAGGAGCTTCTGCTCGGAGCGCTGGAGGACCTGATATCCGACCACCGCGAGCGCCTGGGAGATTGCTGGGCCGCGAGCGACGATCCTCGGCGGGCCCTCGAGAAGGGCCTGTATTCGGTCGCCAGGACCTACGCTGACAATGCCGAGCTGCTCGGACTGGCCTTCGAGACCGCGACTTATGACGAAGAAGTACGCGAGCTGTGGATGGCCCTGCTCGAGACGGTCTCGGAGACGACGGCCGAGCGCATACGCGCGCTACAGGGCGACGGCCGGATCCCCGCCGGTCTCGACTCCGAGGCACTTGCCGAGGGGCTGGTCTTGATGAGCGAGCGCAGCTTCCAGGTCAACCTGGGCGACGGCGACCTCGGGGCGGAAGCCGCCGCGGCCGCCGTCACCAAGGTCTGGTGGGCAGCGCTGTTCGAAGAACCGGACATGGCATCCGGTGAGGGTGCGTTCGCTGCCGCGCCGGAGGCCGGCGCGGCAGTCGAAGCCGAGGCGGCAGAGCGTCCCGAAGAGGACCCGGAGTCCTAGAAGCTGACCGAGGGCGTTTCGCGCTCGGCTGGCATCGGCGATCTCGAAGAACTCCTTGTCCTCGAAATTGCCCTGACTGGCGACTATCGAGGCGGGGAACTGCTGGATGCGGGTGTTGTAGTTCTGCACGTTCGAGTTGTAAATCCTGCGCGAGGCCTGGATCTCATCCTCGAGTTCGGAGAGGTTGTTGCTGAGCTGCTGGAAGTTCTCGGTCGCCTTCAGATCCGGGTAGTTCTCGGCCACGGCCCGCAGGTCGGCCATCGCCCGGGTGAGCTGGGATTCGGTTCTGGCCGTTTCGTCGACACCCTGGGATGCCATTGCATCGGCTCGCGCCTGGGTCACGTTCTCGAAGACCTTCTGCTCGTGCGTCGCGTAGCCCTTGACTGTCTCGACCAGGTTCGGCACAAGATCGTGTCGCCGTTTGAGCTGGACGTCGATGCCGCTCCAGGACTCGTCCACCCGGTTGCGCTGGTCGATGAAGCCGTTGCGCGTCGAGATGTACCAGAGCACCGCGATGATCGCGATTACGACGATGACGATCAGGGCGATAAGTCCACCACTCATGGGTTCTCCTCCTGGGGCTCGTTTGGAAGCACTTCGCCATCCTATCCCGAGACGGAGCGCGCGAACCCGAGACGTCACTGGGCGCCGTATGATCGGCTCGTGGAGCGCAACGGGTGAGCCAGGCCATCGGCCAGATACTCGGTGAGGCGGTCGGCGTGGCTGTCAGTCCCGTCCCGGTCATCGCGCTGATACTGATGCTGTTCTCGGCTTCCGCCGCCCGCAACGGCGTCGCTTTTCTCATCGGCTGGCTGGTCGGGCTCACTGCTGTCTGCCTCCTGGCCCTCGCTTTCGGCATCGGATCGGGTGCCGACTCCGACAGCGGAGGGATCGCCAAAGTGGCGATCGGACTGCTCTTCCTTCTGCTGGGCTTCAGGCAATGGAGGCGACGACCCCGCGACGGGGAGGACGCCGAGATGCCGACCTGGATGGCGACCGTGGACCGGATCGGCGTGGCAAAGGCATTCGGACTCGGTCTCCTGCTCACGGCCGCCAATCCGAAGAACGCCGGCCTCGCAATCGCGGCCGCTGCCTCGATTTCCTCCCAGAGTCTTGAATCGGGTGAGCAGGCGGTGGCGCTGCTTGTATTCGTGCTGATCTCCTCGATCACCGTCATCCTGCCGGTCGCTGCCTACATGCTGGCGCGAGAGTGGTCGCGCTCGGTGCTCGATTCACTCAAGGTCTGGCTGGTCCGCAATAACAACACCGTCATGACAGTGCTGTTCGTCGTGCTCGGCGCGAAGATCCTCGGCGACGGTCTGGCCGGCATCGGCTGACCGTTGACCGCGTGGAGGTAGTCTCAACCGTCGTGGCAGATCAGGCAAAAGAGTGGGCAGCGGTCGTCAGTTCCTACCAGGGAGCCGGCGAGGTGAAATACGAAAGAGTCGGCGGCATCAACCCCGCCGGCGGCCCGGTCGCGCTCTGCGTCGGCGGCAGCAACCGCCTCACCGGCAACCTGGCCCCGGACTTCTGGGGTTCCTGTTGCGATGCCGACGAAGTCGAGGCAGGAAGGATGTTCAGCCGCAGCGTCGTGCCGTCTTCCCTGTTGACCAAGGCTCACATGCCCGACCTCGCGAAAGTGATCGCTGCCTTCAATGTCGAATCGATCGAGTTCCGGCCGGACGAGTTCGTCCGGAAGCGTTTCTCGCGAAAGGTCGAGTTCGAATCCCTCGAATTCAACCGGCACTTTCTGGCGACAGTGCCGGAGGGTTACGACCCGATCGCCCTGAGAGAGCTGTTCTCGCCGGGTTTTCTGGACTGGGTCACCACGATCGACCGCGAGATCGATTTCGGGATCAACGATCGGCAGTTCTGGTTCACCTGGAAGCTCAGGGAGCGCAGCAGCAACGAGCTCGAGCTGGCTCTCTCGAACGCGGCCGAACTCTTTGCCCGGCTCCACCGCGAGATGGAACAGGAGAACCTCCATCACTACCCACCGGGTCCCTGGAACGCCGGCCTTGCACCCTTTCCGGACGGGTAGGGCCTACCGGCCGCCGGTCAGGCCGGGTAATCGTCTTCGTGTGGCAGCACGATTCTGTGGTGGCGCTTGTCGCCGATCACCTTCGGAAGAACCGGCCGTGTCGCGTTGGGATCCTCACGTGCGGCCGCCAGCGCCGCTTCGGTGTGGGGGTGGGGCATCAGCGCTTCGAGCTGTTTGAGGGTCGGGAAGACGACCGCGAACTCTTCGCTGGCCGCCTGCTCTACCGCCAGCGATGGTGCAACCCATCGGGCCGCTGTCATTTCGTAGCCGTCGGGCTTGACCTCGGCCCGTTCGGGGGCCGCGGCGATGAAAAACCAGGTGTCGAAACGTGTGCTGATTACCTCCGGCGTGACCCAACGGGCCAGCGGGACCATCTCGGAAGCCGGGTCGAGTTGGACGCCTGCCTCTTCAGACATCTCTCGCCTCGCGCAGGACGCGAGACCTTCGAGGCCGTCGCCGTCTTCGGGGTCGAGTGAGCCACCCGGAAAAACCCAGACGTTCGGCATGAAGCGGGATTCAGCTGAGCGCTTGAGCAGCAGAACCTCGAGTTCGCCGTGCTCGTCGTGGTCGCGCAGCAGAATGACCGTTGCGGCCGGGCGGGGCGGAGTCGGCTCGCCGAGGTTGACCGACTCGGCCGAACCGGGTTCTGGGAATGCGGGCACGCGACAACAGTAGCGCCAAGGTAATCTGCCGGTCATGGCTGCTCCCGAAACCGAGCGCTGGATCTGCGAAGCCTGCGGCTGGATCTATGACCCTGCCGAAGGCGATCCCGATGGCGGCATCCCCCCGGGCACTCCGTTCAAGGAAATTCCGGAAGACTGGTTCTGCCCGGTCTGCGGAGCCCGTACCTCGGACTTCGTCCCCTACGAAGACTGATCCCCGGACGCCGGCGCGGCCGGGCCGGTATCGATCGACGATTCGCAAGAAGGCCCGATTCTTTCCGGTGCATGGTTTGTCGAGCGTTGGAATCGGGCTGATTGCTCGCCAGGGCGAAGAGCGCCATCGGCCCGATAGCCCGCCGCCGGCCGGCGTGACATGCGTCACTTCCGGAAAGGTTGCCATTGAGAAAACCTTCCAGAAATGAAACTATCTATCGATGAGCAACTTGCCGGCAGCAGAAGCCACCCCGACGCAGGGTTCCGAGGCGGTCTCGCCCGCGGTCAGGGAAACCGCAGTCCTGGTCGGCACCTTCTTCCGCCACCTGACGACGTTCTCCGACGGCGGAGATTCGCTGTCGATGATCGACGAACTCGGCCTCACTTTCGTCCAGTTCAAGGCGATGATCGAACTCTCGGTATTCCAGCCCGGCGGCGCCCCCTACCTCCAGGAGCTGGCCGAGAAGCTGGGGGCGTCGATGCCTTCGCTCAGCCGGGCGATCGACGGACTGGTGAAGCAGGATCTGGTCAGCCGCTACGAGGATCCCGATGACCGCAGGCGGCGGCGGATCGAGCTGACCGGACGGGGCCGCGAGGTGATCAACGGCTTTTTCAGTCGTCGCATGGCCGGGGCGGTGCGGTTCTCGGCCGACCTCGACGACAGGGAGCGCCAGACGCTCGACCGGGCGATGCGTCTGCTGCTCGAACGGGAAGAGATCCGTCCCGTCTTCGAGCAGATCGACAGGGCGCTGCCGCGATGAGCCGCTTTCAGCACTTGATCACTGACGAGAATCGCCGCTGGTGGACCCTGGGCGCGATGTGCCTGGCGTTGTTCATGGTGATGCTCGACAACACCGTGGTCAACGTGGCCCTGCCATCGATCCAGCGCGACCTAGACACTTCGATCTCCGGTCTCGAGTGGATCGTCAACGGCTACACGCTTTCTTTCGCCGTGCTGCTCGCGGTCGGCGGCCGCATGGGCGACATCTTCGGGCGCCGGCGGATGTTCATCTTCGGGGTGATCATTTTCACTTTGGCCTCGACCACCGCGGGCTTCGCACCCACCAACTTCGCCCTGGTCGCCAGCCGGGTGCTCCAGGGGGTCGGCGCGGCATTCATGATGCCCGGCACGCTCTCGATAATCACCGACGCGTTTCCACCATCCGAGCGCGGCAAGGCGATCGGTACCTGGGCCGGTGTCTCGGCGCTCGCCCTGGCGATCGGCCCGGTTCTCGGTGGCTTTCTGACCGAATACGTCTCCTGGCGGGCGATCTTCTACATCAACGTTCCGGTCGGGGTTCTGGCCGTGCTCGCCGCCCTCTTCGTGGTCCGCGAATCGCGGGATACGACCGTCGGCCGCAAGGTGGACGTACTCGGGGTCGGCATCCTCACGGTGGGCCTGACCGCGATGGTGCTGGCGCTGATCGAAGGCAATGCCTGGGGCTGGGACTCACTCGCGGTGCTCGGCCTGATCGCGTTTTCGGTGATCTCTCTGGTCTGGTTCGTTTTGATCGAGCTGCGGGTCAAGGCGCCGATCGTCGAGTTCTCCCTCTTCAACAGCCGGAACTTCATCGGCTCGGTGACCGTGGCGTTCATCATTTCCTTCTCGATGATGGGCGTCTTCTTCTTCCTCGCCCTGTACATGCAGAACATCCTCGGCTACTCGGCCCTCGAAGCAGGTGTGCGCTTTCTGCCGACCACGCTTGTGATCATGGTCTTCTCACCGCTGTCCGGAAGGCTGGCCGACCGGATCGGCCCACGCTGGCCGATCGTCGGCGGCATGAGTCTGATCGCCATCTCGCTCTACCTCTTCTCGACGATCGAGGTTGGGACCACCTTCTCCGGTCTGCTGCCCAGCTTCCTCCTGCTCGGCGCCGGTATCGGGCTGACCATGTCACCGATGTCAACCGCGGCGATGAATGCGGTAGTGACCGCAAAAGCCGGTGTGGCGTCCGGGATCCTCTCGATGTTCCGGATGATCGGCGGTACCTTCGGCGTGGCCCTGCTCGGCGCGCTCTTCCAGAACCAGGCGAAGGGGCGTCTGAACGAGACCCTGACCGCCACCGCCCTCAGCCCTGACCAGCAGGCCGAACTGGCCCGCTCCCTCGCCGGCGGCATACCGGAGGTGGAGGGTCTGGCGCCCGAGCAGCTGGCACGCCTGACTGTCGCCTCCAACGATGCTTTCGTATACGGGCTGACCAACGCCATGGTGCTCTCGGTCGGTGTCGCGGTGATCGGCGTCCTGGTTGCGCTGCTGATGATCAGGGGGCACGGCAGTTCGGTCGAACGTGAGACGACCGAGGGAGAGTCGGCCCTGGGCCGCGAAGCCGCGCAGCCGGTCTGAGGCTTGGCTATCCTCTTGGAGAAGTAAGAGCCTCGTATCCGAAGCCACAGGAGACTGACTTGATGTCCAGCAGCAGCCGTATTTCGTTTCGCAGCCGAGTCGGCCTGCTCGTGGCGCTGCTCGGGGGCTTCGCCCTGCTGGCCGCCACTCCCGCTGTCGCGGCATCGGGTGGCAAGGCGAAATACTCAGGCGAAGGTCTCGAACTCCACGGTCAAGATCAAGCCCTTCGGCCTCCGCGGCGGTCGCGCGAAGATCATGAGCAAGGTGACGATCGGCGGCAACATCAAGCCCTACAGCCCCGGCCAGAGGGTGAGGGTCAGGTTCTTCCACAACGCCAGGCAGTTCACCGCGAGGAAAGTCAAGGTCAAGAAAGGTCCCGGCAAGTTCGGCACTTTTCGGGCCTCGGTCTATACGAAACGCGGCGGCAAGTACGCAGCCCAGGCCAAGTATTTCGGACAGTCCGGCAAGAATCCCATCAGCAAGGACTCGACTGTGCGCAAGTCCTGGAAGGTGCGCTTCACGGCGCTTTCTCCGGGCCAGTGCGGCCGGACCATCAGGGGCTTCCGCAAGGCACTCAACGACCTCGCCATGGTCCCTTCGAACAACGGCTGCTTCGACGGCAAGATGCAGCGGGCGGTGCTCGCCTACCGCAAGCTGAACGCCCTGGGCCGCAGCCCGGTGGCCACGAAGTCGGTCGTCGAGAAGGTTTTCAACCGCAAGGGCCGCTACAAGGTCCTGAGGCCAGAACTCGGTGACCACATGGAGGCGTCGCTCTCCCGCCAGGTGCTGGTATTCGCCAAAGGAGGGCGGCCGTACGCAATCTTCCCGATCGCCAGTGGTGCTCCGGCCACTCCAACCGTGCTCGGCACCTACAGCGTCTACCGCCTTGACCCCGGCTACAACGAGATCGGCATGTACTACTCGGCGTATTTCATCCGTGGTTATGCGACCCATGGATACAAGTCGGTTCCCAACTATCCGGCCAGCCACGGCTGTCTGCGCACCTTCATCGCCGACCAGCCACGGATCTATGGCATGCAGTACATCGGGCAGCCGATCTACGTCTACGGAAACGCGCGCTCGCTGACTCCCTTCGAGTACCGCGGCATCGATCCGGGCCGCTTCGACGCGCAGTCCTGAGACCGGGCCGGGACTCCGGCTCTCGACTCCGTAGTTTCCCGCAATCGCTCGAGTACTTGACCGAGGATCTGGCCGACCCCCGCGCCGTAGAATTTCCCTTCATGAAAGCGGAAATCCGATGACCTCACTTGAGCTCGCCCGCTGGCAATTCGGGATCACCACGCTCTACCACTTCATCTTCGTCCCCCTGACGATCGGATTGGCGTTCTTCACCGCATGGGCCCAGACCAAGTGGTACCGGACCGAGGACGAGAAGTGGAAGAAGGCGACCAAGTTCTGGGGCAAGCTGATGCTGATCTCGTTTGCCCTCGGCGTAGCCACCGGGATCGTGCAGGAGTTCCAGTTCGGCATGAACTGGTCCAACTACTCCCGCTTCGTCGGTGACATCTTCGGCGCTCCGCTGGCGATGGAGGGCCTCGCCGCCTTCTTCGTCGAGTCCACCTTCCTCGGGCTCTGGCTCTTCGGCTGGGACCGCCTCTCGAAGAAGGTCCACCTGGCCACGATCTGGATGGTCTCGGCTTCGACCGCTCTCTCGGCCTACTTCATCCTCGCCGCCAACTCGTGGATGCAGCACCCGGTCGGCTACGAGATCGTCGGCGGCAAGGCCCAGCTCACCTCGATCTGGGCGGTCTTGAGCAATAACACCGCGCTCTACGCCTTTGCCCACACGATTCTCGCGGCCCTGCTGACCGGCGGCATGGTGATCGTCGGCATCTCGGCCTGGCACCTGCTGAGGAACAGCTTCAACAACGTCTTCAGGGCTTCGATGCGGATGGTGCTTCCGGTGATGGCGATCTCGGGGATCCTGATCGTCGTGGTCGGCCACTTCAACGCCGAGCTGATGACCGAGCAGCAGCCGATGAAGATGGCGGCTGCCGATGCCGTATTCGAGACCACGGACAACGCGGGAATGTCGGTCTTCGCGGTAGGCGACCTGGAGAGCAACCCCGAGGGCCTCCAGCGAAACATCGAGATTCCCGGAGTGCTTTCGCTGATCGCAACCGGTTCTTTCAACGGCACGGTCGAGGGCATCAACAACCTCAACGCCCAGTACCGGGAAGAGTTCGGACCGGGGGAGTACGCCCCGATCGTCGCGGTCGCCTACTGGTCCTGGAGGGTCATGACCGGAATCGGCTTCGCGCTGGCGCTCTTCGCGCTGATCGCCCTCTGGTACATGCGCAAGGACAAGCTCGAGACTTCGCCCCGCTTGCTCAAGATCTCGATGGGGATGGCGACCCTGCCGTTCGTCGCGAGCGCTGCCGGCTGGGTCTTCACCGAGATGGGCCGCCAGCCCTGGGTCGTCTTCGGGCTGCTCAAGACGGAGTTCGCCTCCTCGCCGACGGTCGGCGCATACGAGGTCTGGATCAGCCTGATCGGCTTCACCCTGCTCTACGGCGTGCTCGCCGTGATCGCCGGGCGGATCTTCTTCAAGGTCGCCGGCAAGGGACCGGCCGAGGAATCGCCAGAAGAAGAAGACGACAAACTCCACCTCGGCCTGGCGTACTGACGATGGAAGACTTCACGACACTCCAGGTTGTCTGGTTCGTACTGATCTCGGTCCTCTGGATCGGCTATTTCGTCCTCGAGGGATTCGACTTCGGTGTCGGCATCCTGATGAAGACGCTCGGCCGCGACGAGAACGAGAAGCGCGCGATCCTGCATACGATCGGGCCGGTCTGGGACGGCAACGAGGTCTGGCTGCTGGTCGCCGGCGGCGCGACCTTCGCCGCATTCCCCGAGTGGTACGCGACGCTCTTCTCCGGCTTCTACCTGGCCCTTTTCGTGATCCTTGTCGCGCTGATCGTCAGGAACGTCGGCTTCGAGTTCTGGGGAAAGCGGGATTCGAAGGCCTGGCGCAACGGCTGGGAGTGGTGCATCCTGCTGGGTAGCGCCGTGCCGGCACTGCTCTGGGGGGTTGCCTGGGCCAACATCATCGGCGGCACGCCGATCAATGCCGACGCCGAATTCACCGGCAACTTCTTCTCGTTGCTCAGTGCCTACACACTGCTCGGCGGGCTGGCTACCCTGGCACTCTTCTTCGCCCACGGGGCGATCTTCCTCGAGATGAGGACTGAAGGGGTGATCAACCAGCGGGTGCGCTCGGTTGCCGCGAGAGCGATCCCGGTGGCCCTGGTCGTGGCGGCCGGCTTCATGGTGTGGACGATCGCCCGTCAGGATCCGATCCAGCCCGTTTCGGCGGTCCTGGCCGGGCTCGCGGTCGTGGCGCTGCTCGGTGCGACGCTCGTCAATGCGCGCTCGGCCACCCGTGCTTTCACCGCCACCACGCTCGCCGTCGTCACCTTCTTCTCGGCGATTTTCGTGGATCTCTTTCCGAATACGATGGTCTCGAGCACGAGCTCGGCCTTCGACATGACACTCAATTTCTCCAGCTCCTCCGACTACACGCTGACCGTCATGACCGTGGTTGCCGCCCTGCTGGTTCCGCTGGTCCTGCTCTACCAGGCATGGACCTACTGGGTCTTTCGCCGGCGGCTCTCGGCCGAGGATTTCGGGGACGTGAAAACCCCGCTTGATCTGCTCGACGAGCGAAAGCGAGAGGGCGGAGATGGCACGGACTCGGACCCGGGCCCCGGACAGCAGCCGGCGAGCCCGTGAGACACAGCGCCGGCTGATCCGCAGTTCCGGATCGGCCCGCGCTCACATCGCTCTCACGGTCGTCCTCGGTCTCGTCACCACGGTCCTGATCATCGCCCAGGCGACTCTGCTGGCGATCGTGATCGCCGGCGTCTTCATGGACGGCGATTCGCTCTCCGACGTGGCCGGGCTGCTGGTCTGGCTGGCGGTCATCGCGGTCGCCCGGGGCCTGGTCAGCGCCGCATTCGAGTCTTCGGGCCGTTTCGGCGCGGCCCGGGTGATGTCCGAGCTCCGCCGGAAGCTGTCCGAGCGGCTGCTCCTGGTGAATCCCGGCACCGCGAGGGACGAGCATTCCGGCGAGCTGGTGGCCTCGGCAGTAGACGGGGTGGAGGCCCTCGAGGCCTACTTCGCGCGCTATCTGCCCCAGGTGGTGCTGGCGGCGACCGTACCGATCGCGATTCTGATCTGGGTCTTTCCCTACGACTGGAAGGCCGGCCTGATCCTGGCGATCACCGCTCCGCTCATACCGGTCTTCATGGTCCTGATCGGCATGCTGACCGAGGGCCGGACCCGGCGACGCTGGTCGATGCTCTCCCGGCTGTCTTCACACTTCCTCGACCTCGTCGCCGGCCTTCAGACCCTGCGGGCCTACGGTCGGGCCGATGCCCAGGCCGAATCGATCGCCGCGGTCGGGGAGAGCTACCGGCGCGAGACGATGGGCGCGCTGCGGGTCGGTTTCCTTTCCTCCCTCGTCCTCGAGCTGCTTGCCATGACCGGCGTGGCCCTGGTCGCGGCCACGATCGGAATCCAGCTCGCCTCCGGCACCCTCCAACTGGAGGCGGGCCTGACCGTCCTGCTGCTCGCCCCCGAGATGTACATGCCGCTGCGTCAGCTCGGAAACCAGTTCCACGCCAGCGCGGACGGCATGGTCGCGGCCGAAGACATCTTCAAGGTGCTCGACCGGCCCGCCGAGGTCGAGACACCGCCCGACCCGGTGCCGGCGCCGTCTCCCGGTGAGCGTGGTCTCGACATCGAGGGACTCGAACTCGTCTTCGCCGGCCGCGGCAAGGTGCTGGACGACCTCGAGCTCTCGATCGCTCCGGGGGAGACAGTCGGGCTCGTCGGTCCCAGCGGCGGGGGCAAGACGACACTCGTCTCCCTGATCCTCAGGCTGGCCCGGCCCGGCGCCGGTCGGATCTCCTGTGGCGGGGTCGATCTGGACACGATCGATCCCCGGGAGTGGCGCCGGCATCTGGTCTGGGTACCTCAGCGGCCGACCCTGTTCGCCGGATCCCTCGCCTGGAACCTCAGGCTCTTCGAGCCGGACGCGGACGAAGCCGCACTGCGTCGGGCCGTGGGCGACGCGGGTCTCGAGGACCTGGTCGCCGGGTTGCCCGAAGGCCTCGAAACCCCGGTCGGGGACGGTGGTCGCAGGCTTTCGGTAGGACAGGCTCAGCGTGTGGCCCTGGCCCGGGCCCTGATCAGCCGGGCGCCGATGGTCCTGCTGGACGAGCCGACGGCACATCTGGACAGCGAATCCGAAGAGACCGTAGCCCGGGCAATCGCCCGCCTGACCGAAGGAGCGCACCGCGCTGCTCGTCTCGCACCGCCTTCGGGCCATCGCCGGCGCGGACCGGGTGCTCGAACTCCGCGAAGGCCGGCTCACCCCGTTCGAACCCGAACCGCAGGGGGTGCCGGCATGATCGCCGCCCGTCTGGCCCGGTCTCCGCTCGGACCGGATCGTCCTGGCGACCCGTGACCGCTGGCGACGCTTCCTGCTCTCGGCGCTGCTGGCTGCCGTGACCATTCTGGCGGCGGTCGGACTCCTGACCGTCTCCGGCTATCTGATCAGCCGCGCCGCCGAGCAGCCCGACATCCTCTCGCTCACGGCCGTGATCGTGTGGATTCGGATCCTCGGTTTCTCGCGTGCACTCTTTCGCTACGCCGAGCGGCTGGTTTCCCACGATCTCGCTTTTCGCAGCCTGGCCGACCTGCGCCGGCGCTTCTTCGAGCGGCTGGTTCCGCTGGTGCCCGGCGGCCTCGACCAGCCGGCCAGCGCCGACCTGCTCAGCCGTTTCGTCGGTGACGTGGATCGCCTCCAGGACCTCTACCTTCGAGCGCTCACCCCGCCAGTGGTCGCGGTGTTCACCGGGCTGGTCTGCGTCGGGGTCGCCGCCCTGATCCTGCCCGCCGCAGCGCTCGTTCTGGCCGTGATGCTCCTGTTCGGTGGTGTCGCCGCGCCCGCATTGACCCGCTGGGCAGCCAGGGTCTCGGGCAGGCGTCAGGCCCGGGCCAGGGCCGCCCTCAGTGGATCGCTGCTCGAAGTGACCACGGGTTCGGCCGAGATCGCAGTCGCCGGACGCGAAGAGGACTGGCTCCAGCGAACCGCGTCGGCCGACCGCAGGGTGGTTCGGCTGCAGAAGCGTGACGCGCTGAACGGCGGGATCTCTGAAGGCCTGGTCACGATGCTCGCGGCCGGGGCAGGGGTGGCAGTCACCGCGGTCGCGGTCCCCGCGGTCGACGAGGGGGTGATCTCGGGGGTTCTCCTTGCGGCCCTGGCGCTGCTCGCGATCGGCTCATTCGAAGCGGTGATGCCGCTCGGTCCGGCCGCGGCGAGCCTCGACGCCTGCGCAGACGCTGCCGGACGGATCGAGGAGATCACCGAGCGGCCGGCCCCCGTGGTCGAACCGGATGAGCCGTTGCCGATTCCCGACTCGGGGCCGCTCTGCTTCGAGCGAGTGCGCTTCTCCTACGGCCCCGGCCTGCCCGTGGTGCTGGACCTCGCCGACTTCCGGGTCTCACCCGGCGAGGCGGTTGCCCTGGTCGGCCCCAGCGGCGCAGGCAAGAGCACGATCGCCGAGCTGATGGTCAGGTTCCGGGACCCGGACGAAGGCCGGGTCACGCTCGGCGGGGTTGATCTGCGAGCGCTCGATTCCGACCGGGTCCGTGAGGCGATCCGGCTTGCCCCTCAGGATTCCTACCTATTCACCGGGACTCTGGGCGAGAACGTGGCGCTCGGCAAGCCCACGGCCAGTGGCGAGGAGGTTTCGGGCGCGCTGGAGCTGGTCGGCCTGGGGCCGTGGCTCGAAGGGCTGGAGAGCGGGCTGGAAACCTTCGTCGGAGAGGGCGGTTCGATGGTCTCCGGTGGACAGCGTCAGCGAATCGCGGCCGCGCGCTGCCTCCTGGGCGGAGCGCGCTTCATGGTCTTCGATGAACCGACGGCGCATCTCGACCCGGACGGAGCCCTTTCGCTGGAAACGGCCCTGGTCAAAGGACGTGCAGGCGGCGCCGGCATATTCGTGATCACGCATGCGATAGCCGATCCGGCCAACTTCGACCGCGTGCTCGAGCTCGACGGCTCGCATTCGGTCAGCGAGAAGACCGGGGCTCAGCTCGACTGACCAAGACGCCTGGAGGCCATCGAAGCCTTGACCGTCGTACCGTTCGAATCCGTGCTGACATCGAGTTCGCCGCCGGCCAGCGATACGCGCTCGCGCATCCCGGTGAGGCCGTACCCGGACCGGGGCGCATCCGGGTCGAAGCCGCTGCCGTCATCGGCGACCCGCACGGTGATCTGCCCGTCGTCTTCGAATACCTCCACGATCGCCCGCTGCGCGCCTCCGTGACGAACCGCGTTGTTCAGCGATTCCTGGACCAGCCGGTAGATCGTGTCTTCGAGCTGTGGCACCAGACGCCCCCCGCCCGCATTGGCCCGGACCGCGAAGTCGAGCCGCAGGTCGATCGCGACGTTCGATTCCGATTCGACCCGTTCGATCAGCGCGGTCAGCGCCGGTCCGACACCCAGCTGGTCGAGCGCTGCCGGCCTGAGGTCTGCGATCAGCCGTCGCATCTCGGCGATCGTTTCGTCGACCCTTTCGATCGAGCTGTCGATCGTCTCGATGCAGGGCTCGGTCTCAGCGTGACGACGCGCACCGGAGAGCAGCACCCGCAGCCCGGCCAGGTTCTGCAGCGTTTCGTCATGCAGTTCGCGCGCCCACTTGCGGCGTTCCCGCTCGGCTGCTTCGAAACTGAGCTGGACACTCTCGGCAGCGACCGAGCGGGCGTTGTGGACCGCGATCGCGATCCATTCCGCGAGAACCTCTACCGACTTCTCGTCGACCGGGTCGAACCCGCCGTCCTTCTTGTCGGTCAGGTAGAGGTTCCCCCAGGCCTTTCCGTGGATCTTCACGGGGACTCCCAGGAAAGACTTCATCGGCGGATGTCCCGGCGGGAAGCCGTACGAGTCCGGATGCTCACTGAGGTCGTCGATCACGATCGGTCTCGGGTCTTCGATCAGCAGGCCGAGCAGGCCTCTTCCCGCTGGGGCGGTCGCCGATTCCGGCGACGGTCGCCTGATCCATTCCGGCGGTCATGAATCGAGCCAGTTCGATGCGGGTTGAGTCGAGGACCCCCAGTGCCGCGTAGCGCGCTCCGGTCAGCTCCAGAGCCGCGGACAGGGCCAGCTCAATGACCGTTTCGGGGTTGCGCTCGGCCACCAGCGCGCGGCCGACTTCGATCAGCCGTTCGAGCCGCTCCTGATCAAGGGTGGAATCGACTGCCTCCATCGGCCCCATGTTAGGGACTAATGCAGGAATCGCGGGAATATACGGATGAGAAGCGTTTTCCGGGCGCTACTCTTTCGGTGTGAAGACGGAGACTCCCAAGCCGGAGGTCGAGCTGCTTTCGATCGTTCTCGCCGACGACCACACGGTCGTCCGAAGCGCTCTGCGAATGCTGCTCGAGGCCGAGCCGGACATAGAGGTGGTCGCCGAGGCCGGAACTGCCGAGGACGCGCTGCGCTACGTGCGTGGCCACCGGCCCACGGTCTTGATCCTCGACCTCGACATGCCCGGCCGGCCCAGTCTCGAGGTTCTCCCGGAGATCATCGAGGCCTCGCCCGAGACGGGTGTGGTCATCCTGACGATGCGCAGCGAACCGGAATTCGCACGACAGGCGCTTCAGGCCGGGGTCCGAGGCTACGTTCTGAAGGAAGCCGCCGACGCCGAACTGGTCCAGGCCGTTCGCAGTGCTTCGGCCGGCGAGACTTACCTCCAGCCTGCCCTCGGGGCGAAGCTGGCCACCACCTCCGATGAACAGACCGGCGGGCTCAGCGAGCGCGAGCTGGGCATTCTCGAACTGATCGCCCTCGGCCACACGAACGCGGAAATCGCCGAGCAGCTCTTCCTCAGCATCCGCACCGTGGAGAGCCACCGCGCGAACATCCAGGCCAAGCTGGATCTCGGCAGCCGGGCCGAACTGGTTCGCTACGCGCTCGACCACGGCATCATCGGTTCCTGAAAACCTGCGGACCCGGTCACCCTGATTAGTGGGAGGATCGTCTCGTGGATGACATCGGTGTGATCGCTGCGGTGCTGGTTGTCTACAGCCTGATTTCTCGCAGGCTCGAGGGATGGCTGGTCAGCGGGCCGATGTTCTTCGTGGCTGCCGGCATCCTGCTGGGACCGGACGTCGCAAACGTCGTCGATCTGGAACTGACCAGCGAGACGGGCCTGCTGATCGCCGAGGTCACCCTGGTGATCGTGCTCTTTTCCGATGCGGGCCGGATCGACCTCGCCTCGCTTCGGGAGAATACGAGCCTGCCGGCCCGGCTGCTGGGAATCGGAATGCCGCTCACGATCGGGCTCGGAATAGTTGTCGGGACGCTGCTGCTCACCGACCTCGAGTTCTGGGAGGCAGCGATCATCGCCGCCGTGCTCGCCCCGACCGACGCCGCCCTCGGCCAGGCGGTGGTATCCGACAAGAGGGTCCCGCAGCGGATCCGGCAGGGACTCAACGTGGAGAGTGGCCTCAACGACGGTCTCTCGATCCCGTTTCTCTTCCTGTTCACAGGGCTCGCCGTGGCCGAGACCCAGGTCAGCACGCAGGGAGGGCTGTCGTTCGCCGCGGAGCAGATCGGCTTCGGCGTCCTCGTCGGTGCCGCGATCGGACTGCTCGGTGGCTGGCTGGTCGACCGTGCCGTGCGGCGCGACTACATGACCGGGACCTTCAAGCAGCTGGTGATGATCGGCCTGGCCCTGCTGGCCTGGGCCGCGGCCGAAGCCGTAGGTGGCAACGGCTTCATCGCCGCTTTCGTGGCGGGCATGAGCGCGGGCCGCATCACCGAGGTCTGCAGCGAGAAGATCCTCGACTTCACCGAAGACGAAGGGCAGCTGCTCAATCTGGTCGTCTTCTTCATTTTCGGGGTCAGTGCGATCGGCTTCCTCGACGGAGCGGGCTGGCAGGTCTACCTCTACGGCCTGCTCGCCCTGACCCTGGTCAGAATGCTTCCGGTGGCCGTTTCGCTGACCGGTGCCGGCCTCAGGCGTTCTTCGGTCGCCTTCATCGGCTGGTTCGGACCGCGCGGGCTGGCCTCGATCATCCTCGCCCTGATCGTTGTCGAAGAGGAGCCTGACCTGCCGGCATTGCCGACCCTCTTCGCCGCGATGACGGTGACCGTCATGGTCAGCATCTTCGCCCACGGCATCACCGCCCGCCCGTTGAGCCGGATCTACGGCAAGGCCCTGGCCGACGCGGAAGAAGGGGAGGCCGAGATGCAGGAAGTCATGGAAATGCCGGTCAAGGGTGGCGGATGATCATCCTGCTGCCCCCGTCCGAGGGCAAGACATCACCGGGGGCCGGTGCTCCGGTCGACCTCGGGTCGCTGGTCTTCGACGAGCAACTCGGCGAACAGCGCGCCCGGCTGATCGGCAAGCTGGAAAAGCTGGCTGAGCGCCCGCGTCCGAAAGCTGTTGAGGCGCTTGCGATCTCTTCCGGACAGGCCGGGGACATCGACCGCGACGCGGAAGTGGCTACCGCACCGGCCGCGCCGGCGGCGGAGGTCTATTCCGGAGTGCTCTACGACCGGCTGGACCTGAACGGGCTCGGTTCCGCTGCCACCCGCAAGGCGGCCGGGCACGTGCTGATCGCCAGTGCGCTCTGGGGCATGCTGAGGCCGCAGGACCGGATCCCCTACTACCGACTGTCGATGAAGGCGAGGTTGCCCCGCCTGCCCGGGCTCGCGGCGTTCTGGCGCGACTCGATCACCGCGGCGATGGAGGGCGCCGGACACGACCTCGAAGGCGGGCTGGTCCTCGACATGCGTTCTGGCGCCTATTCGTCCGTCTGGAAGCCGAAGCAGGCCCGTCTGTTGACAGTTCGGGCCTTCACCGAGCAGGCCGGCGAGAGGAAGGTCGTTTCGCACATGGCGAAAGCCACCCGGGGCGACGTGGCCCGCCTGGTTCTTTCAGCGGACCGGATGCCGGAGGACGCTGAATCGGTGGCGGCCCTGCTGTCGGCAGACCGGGATGAGAGTCGAGCTTTCGCAGTCGAACCTCGATGTCATAGTAGGAAGCGATGGCAGGCCGGATTGAAAACGAGTCGAAGGGCATTGGCAGCGGGGCGCTGATCCGAGCGCGACGCCGCAGGGCCGCCTTCACCCTGGGTCTGCTCGCCTGCCTCGGCCTCGCGGCAGGTGCCTTCAGTGGTGCCGGGTCAACCGGCTCGCAAGGGTCGGTATCGGCGGGTCTCACTTCGGCCGCCCAGCCCTCACGTGGTCTGGGGCCGAATACGCTCGCGGGACAGCGCACGGTCGTCGGATTCGGTGGAACCTCGATTCCACGTGCGCTCAGGAAGGGGGTCCGGAACGGTCGCGTCGGCGGGGTCATCCTGTTTTCCGACAACCTCCCGAGCCGTTCCGCGGCGCGCTCGCTCACGACCCGCCTTCAGAAGCTGAAGCGGCCGAAGGCGCTGCGCCGATATCCGCTGCTGGTAATGACCGACCAGGAGGGCGGCCTTGTCAAGCGGCTTTCCGGGGCGCCGACCGCTTCAGCTTCCGAGATGGGCAGGCGTGGTCCGGCGTTCTCCAGGAAGCAGGGCAGGCTCACCGGTCGCAACCTCGGCAATGTCGGCATCAACGTCAACTTCGCCCCGGTCGTCGATGTGGCGCGGCCGGGCGGCAACATCGCCGCGACCGACCGCGGGTTCGGCAGTTCGGTCGCTTCGGTGGTGAGGTCGGCCCTGCCTTTCGCCACCGCAATGGAAGCAGCCGGAACCGCCGCCACCGCCAAGCACTTCCCCGGGCTCGGTTCGGTCAGGCTGAATACCGACGACGCGGTCCAGAGGATCGGGCTTTCGAAGGCCTCCCTGCGCCGGGTCGACCAGGCGGCCTACCGGCCCTTCATCCGTGCGGGTATCGACCTGGTCATGGTCGGCACCGCGATCTACCCCGCTTTCGGCAGGAAGCCGGCGGCCTTCGAGAAGAAGATCGTCACGGGTGAACTGCGCCGCCGGCTCGGGTATCGCGGCGTGACGGTCACCGACGCGCTCGGCACCGTGGCTGCTCGGGCCTTCGGCGGGCCGCGCAGGCTGTCCCCGGCCGCGGCCCGGGCGGGGATGGACCTGATGCTGTTCACCGACCTCAAGGGTGCTCTCGACGGCCAGGACTCGATGAGCGACCGGCTTCGTTCGGGCAAGCTCGACCCCTCCACCTTCAGGCGCTCCGTCGACCGCATCCTGCGCCTGCGCGCCCGTCTGGCGCGGGGCTGATCCGCCCGCGAGGCTGAGCGTCCGCTCAGCGACCGGTCCAGTGAGGCTTGCGCTTCTGCCCGAAGGCGGTGATGCCCTCGAGGAAGTCTTCCGAGGAAAAGCAGGATTCGCGGAGCTCGACAAGCTCGCGCTCCTGTTCGTCGCTCAGGACCGGATTCGCGAGCAGCGCCTCGATGGTCTGCTTGTTGCCTCGCATCGAGAGCGGCGCGTTGGAGGCGATGCCTTCGGCAAGCTCCAGTGAAGCGGCCTCGACCTCGTCCGCCTCCACCACCCGGTTGACCAGGCCGATCGAAAGGGCTTCGTCGGCCGGCAGGTTGCGCCCGGTGAAGAAGAGTTCACGCGTCCTCGCGGCTCCGATCGTCTGGATGAAGCGCCGGATTCCGGTGTGACCGTAAATCAGCCCCAGCTTCGCCGGCGGCATGCCGAGCTTGGCGCCACGGGCGGCGATTCGCAGGTCGCAGGTCAGGGCCAGCTCGAGGCCGCCGCCGAGACAGTGTCCGTTGACCGCTGCGACCGTCGGCCAGGGAAAAGCGTCGAGCGCGGCGAGTGCCGCCGGGAAAGGGTGGGCAACCAGCGCCTCGGCATCCCTTTCGAAGCTCTCCGACGGGATCGAGCCGATGTCATAGCCGGCCGAGAAAACCGGCTCGGCTCCGGTGATCACCAGGCAGCGGGTCTCGATACCGCGGTCCAGCTTCGGCAGAGTCTCCGTGATCGCGTCGAGGATCTCGTGGTCCAGGGCGTTTCGCTTGCCGGGATTCGAGATCGTCAGGCGGGCGACCGCCTCGGCCGGGAAGTCGAGGAGCAGGCTGTCGGTGCCGGTTTCGTCGCTCAAGGCGACCTACTCCAGGACGATGAGCACATCGCCCTCGTTGACCGACTGTCCCTCTTCACACTTGATCTCCTTGACGACGCCGTCGTCTTCGGACTCGACCGGGATCTCCATCTTCATCGATTCGAGGATGACGACCTCGTCGCCGTCTTCGACCGTGTCACCGATCGCCACGGTGATTTTCCAGACGTTCCCGGTGATGTGAGCTTCGATATCGGCCATGGGCGTGGACTTTAGCGCCACCGGCAGGGGTAGAGTCCCCTGCCTGTGGAGAGTCCCGAAACCGAATCCCTCGCGGTCCTGATCGCGGCCAGGAACGAGGCCGACAAGATCGCGGAGACGATTTCAGCGCTGGCCGGTGCCTTTCCCGGGGCTGCCCTCTGGGTCGCCGACGACGCCTCCGACGACGGAACCGCCGAAGTTGCGATGGCGGCGGGGGCGAAGGTGGTAAGCCGCGGCCGGCCTCACGGCAAGGGCGGGAACATGACCGCCTGCGCCGAGGCGGTGCTGAGCGACCCGGACCTGCCCGAATACGTGCTGCTCTGCGACGGAGACCTCGCCGGATCGGCCGGTGCGCTCACCCGGCTGGTCGAGGCGGTCCGCGCGGGGGAGTGCGATCTCGCGGTCGCTGCTTTCGCCAGGCGGGTCGGCGGTGGCTTCGGTGTGGCGCTCGGCTTCTCGGCCTGGGTGATCGAGAAACGCTGCGGGGCACAACCGATCGCGCCGATCTCCGGGCAGCGGGCGATGAGTACGACGGTGCTGCGATCCGTCCTTCCGTTCGCACCCGCCTACGGGATGGAGACCGGCATGACGATCGATGCCGTCCGGGCCGGCTACCGACTCGGCGAGTACGAAGTCGATCTCGCCCATCGCGCGACCGGCCGCACTCTCGGTGGCTTCATCCACCGCTTTCGCCAGATGATCGATTTTGCCCGGGTCGGCTGGGCCAGGCGTGGTGGCCGTGGGCCCGACGGAAGGCGGCCGGCTTGATCCTGGCGATCGACCAGGGTACGACCGGCTCGACCTGTTTCGTCTTCGACGAGCAAGGTCACATCGCCGGGCGCGGGTACGCGGAATTCAGCCAGTCCTTCCCGAAACCGGGCTGGGTCGAGCACGATGCCGACGAGATCTGGCAGGTGACCCGCTCGGTCGCTCTACGCGCACTTGCCGGGGCCGGCATCGACGGACGCCACCTCAAGGCGATCGGGATAACCAACCAGCGTGAGACCGTCGTCGGCTGGGATCGTGAGACCGGGCGCCCGATCCACCGGGCACTGGTCTGGCAGGACCGTCGCGGAGCGCGGCGCTGCGAGGAACTCCGGCAGGCCGGCCACGAGGCGATGGTCAGGGAGAAAACCGGCCTCGTGCTCGACCCGTACTTTTCGGCGACCAAGATCGAGTGGATGTTGCGGAACGTCGAGGGGGCCGGGCGGGCCCGCTTCGGCACGATCGATTCGTGGCTGGCCTGGAAGCTCTGCGGCGAGCACGTGACCGACTACTCGAACGCGTCGAGGACGATGCTCTTCGACATCAACCATCTCGCCTGGGATCCGGAACTCTGCGACCTGTTCGGGGTCGACCCCGAATCGCTGCCCGAGGCCCTGCCGTCGGCCGGTCTGTTCGGCACGACCACCGAATTCGGCGGGGAGGTCCCGGTCGCGGGCATCGCCGGCGACCAGCAGGCCGCCCTTTTCGGTCAGGCCTGCCACCGGCCGGGCGATGCCAAGAACACCTACGGCACCGGAAGCTTCGTACTGCTGAATACCGGCGCGCAGCCGGCCCGGCCCGACCCGGGAGTGCTATCCACGGTGGCCTGGGGAATCGGCGATCAGGTGACATACGCCGCCGAGGCCTCGATCTTCATCACCGGCGCGGCCGTCCAGTGGCTGCGGGACGGACTGGGGATCATCGACCAGGCATCCGAGACGGAGGCGCTGGCCGCGTCGCTCGAAGGCAACGACGGCGTCTATTTCGTCCCGGCCCTGACCGGTCTCGGATCACCCTGGTGGGATCCATACGCGCGGGGGTTGTTGATCGGACTGACCAGGGGAACCGGTCGCGCCCACCTTGCGCGCGCAGCACTGGAGGCGATCGCTTTCCAGACGGTGGATGCGGTTCGCGCGCAGGAGGCATCTTCCGGTCATCAGCTGCAGGTGCTCAGGGCCGACGGCGGGGCGGTTGCGAACCGCTGGCTGATGCAGTTCCAGGCCGACCTGCTCGGGGTCCCGGTCGTGGTTCCCGAAATGGCCGAGATCACCGCCTTCGGCGCGGCCGCACTGGCCGGACTGGGGGCCGGGCTCTGGGACCAGGAAACGGTAGCGGGCCTGTGGCGCCAGGCCGCCCGCTTCGAGCCGCGCATGGAGCCGGACCGGGTCGCCGCCCTGCTCGCCGGCTGGCACCGGGCGCTCGACGGGGCCCGGGGCTGGGCCGACCCCGACGGGGATTCAGCACCTCAGTAACCCCCGCCTGCCCGGGGGTTAGGGTTCTGCGACACAGATGGCTGAGATCAAACCTCAGGTCTACAAGGACCCCCGCCCCGCCGAGTACTTCTCGCAGTTCCATGAGCGCTCGCGCACCAAGGAGCCCAACTTCGTCTACGAAGGCGTGCGTGCGGCGCTGTCGCCGATAGCGGTCGGCCTCTACCGCACCCGGGCGATCGGTACCGAGAACGTTCCGAAGACCGGGCCGGTTCTGCTCACCCCGAACCACTTCAGCCAGATGGACCACTTCTTCGCCGGCGTCTACCTCCGTCGCAAGCTTCGCTTCATGGCCAAGTCGCAGCTCTTCGGGCCGCCGATCCTCACTCCGATCTTCACCCACGGCGGGGTTTTTCCGGTTCGGCGCGGGTACAAGGACGAAGAGGCGTTCAAGACGGTCAGCGCGATCTTCGATCACGGTGGTTCGGTGCTTGTCTACGCAGAAGGCGGCCGCTCGCGGACCGGAGGCCTCGGCGACCCTCGTCCGGGGATCGGCCGAATCGCCCTGGAATCGGGGGTGCCCGTGGTGCCGGTTGCGATCCACGGTTCCGGCTCGGTCCGCAAGTTCAAGAAGCTGACCTTCCCCAAGGTCACCGTCCAGTACGGCGAGCCGATCGCCTTTCCGGTCGTCGAGAATCCGTCGCGCGAGCAGCAGATGGAGGCCTCTTCGACGGTCTTCGACGTGGTCCGCCAGATGTATACGGACCTCGATCAGAACGGACGCAAGGCGGTCAGACGCTCGCTGCGCGAACGTGCCGAGACCGAGGCGCTGGCGGCCGGCGGACGGCCTGCCGGCTGAGTCTGTCCGGACGGGCGTCTACTCGTACTTCTCGGGCGAGTTCTCGTAGAAAGCGGTGTCGTGTCCGGGCGTGATCACGGCTTCGGGGTACTCCCGCCTGAAGAGCCGGATCTCCTGCAGGCTGCGCCTGTAGTTGTGCTCGTCGTACATCAGCCCCGGCAGGTCGGCCCGGGGTTCCAGCTGCGACTCCCGGAATAACGCGTCTCCGGCGATCACCATGTCCCGGTCCTTCAGCCGGACTATCACCGACTGGTGGCCGGCGCTGTGACCCGGTGTGGAGGCGAGCCGGACCGAGCCGTCGCCGAAGAGGTCGATCGTACGGCCGAAGGTCGCGTAGGAGGAAACCCGGTCCCCTTCGAAGTCGAGCGAGCGGAAGTCGAAGGCGTAGTCGTACTGCTGGCGACGGTAGCCCCGGAGCATCGGAAGCATCCCGGAGGTCGCTTCTTTCCATTCGGCCGAGGTCACCACAAGGGTCGCTTCCGGGAAGTCCGCGATCCCGGAGGCGTGGTCGAGGTGGAGATGGGTCAGCAGGATCAGGCGGATCGAAGACGGCGGGATGCCCCGGTCACGCAGCTGTGCCGGCAGGTCTTCGCCTGGCTCCATCTCGGGCCGGCAGAGCCAGGTACCGAAGCGCCCCAGGTTCGCCTGCGGATCGCTTGCGACCGAAGGATGCAGGCCGGTATCGACCAGGATCGGCCCGGCCTTCGGGTGACGTATGAGGAAGGCGGGAATCGGAATCGGTGGATTCTCGGGCCCGACCGACCTGAGAGTCTTGATGCGCCCGACCTCACCGGAGGGGCTTGATTGCAGAATCTCGGGCGACCGGAACCGGCCGGTGACGATCGGCTCCACGGTGACGGTTGCGCCTGCTTCACCGCCCGACACGGGCGTTTCCAGCGGCCTCGGGTCGGCATGAACACTCATGACCCGACCCTATATGCGGCGGCCACCACGCTAAGGTTCGCGACCAGCGATGGGCGAATCCTTACGATCCGAGATCTTCCGCGATGGTCTGCTCGAAGGCAGAGTCATCGTCATCTCCGGGGCAGGCTCCGGTCTGGGTAGGGCAACCGCCCTCGAGATGGCCAGACTGGGAGCCACGGTCGTCGGCTGTGGTCGACGCACCGAACCTCTCGACGAGACGGCCTCGCTGGCGGAAGGCCTGCCCGGAAGCTTCGAATCGCGCGGTCTCGACATCCGTGACGACGAAGGCGTGGACTCATTCTTCGACGGAGTGCTCGAGCGGCACGGCCGCATCGACACCCTGGTCAACAACGCGGGCGGTCAGTTCCTCAGTCCGGCCGAGGCGATCTCGCCCAAGGGGTTTCGGACCGTGATCGAACTGAACGTGACCGGCACCTGGCTTATGAGCCATGCCGCAGCCACCAAGGCTTTCATCCCGCAATCCGGCGGAGCGGTCATAAGCGTGACGCTTTCGCCTCACAACGGCATGCCCGGCATGGTCCACTCAGGTGCCGCCCGCGCTGCTGTCGAAAACATGACCAGGACCCTCGCCACCGAGTGGTCCCGCTTCGGAATCCGCACCTGCGCGATCGCCGCCGGTCAGTTCGCCACCGACACCTTCGTCAACAAGTACCCGAAGGAGATCGTCGATTCGGTCCACCGCACGATCCCGATGGGCCGTGTGGGGGAGTCCGACGAGATGGCCTGGCTGATCGCCTTCCTGGCAAGTGACGCCGGGGCCTTCCATTCCGGCTCGGTGATCACCCTCGACGGCGGACGAGATAACTGGTTCGGCCCGTGGCCGCCGGCCGGCATCGCCGACGATTCCGGCGAACCGCCCGCCGAAGCCCGTAACAGCAAATAGCGGCAGCCGGTTGGCCAGTGCCCCGGGCGGCCGATACCTGGCCATGTGGTCGAGCGCTCCGACGGCGAGGGGTGTCTCGGCAAACGTGTAACCGATCGGTTGTACTTCGGCCAGGACACCCCTCGCAACCGCCGCAGGCGCGAAACGCCGCCGGACGAAACCGCGGCGAGGAGTCTCTGCCGGTGGTTCGGCTCAGGTGTACATGCCGCCGAACTGGCCGCCGGTCACGTTCAGGACCTGGCCGTGAACGTAGTCGGCCAGGCCCGAGGCCAGGAAGAGAACCGGACCCGAAGCCTCCTCCGGTGTGGCCGGGCGTCCCAGCGGGATGATCATCGAAGCCATGGCGCGCATCTGCTCGGGGATTCCGAGCTGGATGTCCGAGCCGTCGGGGGCCTTGACCGTCTCGGCGCCTTCGTCTTTGGCGGCTGTCAGCCGGGTCTCTACGAAACCGAATGCGACCGCGTTGACGTTGATCTTGAACTGACCCCACTCCTTGGCGAGAGTCTTGGTCATGCCCACGACCGCCGACTTGCCGGCGCTGTAGTTGACCTGGCCGGCGTTGCCCATCGTGCCCGAGATCGAGCTGACGTTGATCAGCTTTCGAAAGACTTCCTGACCCTCGGCAGCTTCCGCCTTGGCAGCCTCGCGCCAGTGTGGAGCGAGGGCGCGTGCGACCCGGAAGGGGACGATCGTGTGGATGTCGAGCATCGCCTGGAACTGCTCGTCGCTCATCTTGTGCGCTACTCCGTCCCAGGTATAGCCGGCGTTGTTGACAACGATGTCGATCGAGCCGAATGCTTCGTTGGCGGTGGCGACCAGTTCTTCGGCGGCCTCGGTCTTGGTCATGTCGCCGGCGTAGACGGCGGTCTTGCCTTCGATCTCGGAAGCGGTCTGCTCGGCCGCATCCGCGTCCAGGTCGTTGATCAGCACGCTGGCGCCGTTGGCTGCGAACAGTTCCGCGGTCGCCCTGCCGATTCCGCGGGCCGAACCGGTGACGATCGCGCTCTTTCCTTCGAGAAGTCCCATTGAAAGCTCCTTGTGATTGAGGGGCCGGACCGGCCTGCTGCCGGAATCCGTGAGGCGGACTATATGAAGTCCGACTGGCAGCGTCAGATCGCATGGCTAGGGTCAGGCGGGTGAAAGTGCTCATCGGCTTCAAGGACTTCATCTCGCGCGGCAACGTGGTCGACCTCGCGGTCGGCTTCGTGGTCGGTGTCGCCTTCACCGCGCTGGTCACCTCGCTGGTCGAGAACCTTCTGACCCCGATCATCGCCGCCCTCATCGGTGAGCCGGACTTCTCGGCGCTTTCGTTCACGATCAACGGCTCCGAGTTCCTCTACGGCAGCTTCATCAACGCGCTGATCGCCTTCCTCTCGGTTGCGGCAGCGGTCTACTTCTTTGTGGTCGTGCCGGTGAACATGCTGAACGAACGCCGCACTTCGGATGAGGAGGCGACCCACCGGGACTGCCCGGAATGCCTCTCCGAAATACCCGTGGCCGCCCGGCGCTGCGCTCACTGCACGGTCGAGCTCAAGCCTACGGCCTGAGCCCGACCGCGCTGCGGTCAGACGCCGTAGGAGCGGCCGATTACCTCGAGCATGATCTCGTCGGTTCCGGCGCCGATCCGGTTGAGGCGGATGTCGCGGTAGTGGCGCTCGACCTCGTACTCCTTCATGTAGCCCCAGCCACCGTGGATCTGGATCGCCTGGTCGGCGACGTCGCAGGCCATCTGCGCCGAGAGCAGTTTGGCCATCGAGATCTCGCGCACCGGGTACTCGCCGTTGGCAAGGCGCCAGGCGACGGTGTAGGTGAACTGCTTCGAGGCTTCGATCCTGGTCGCCATGTCGGCCAGTTTGTGGCGGATCGCCTGGAACTTGCCGATCGAACGGCCGAAGGCCTGGCGCTCCTTCGCGTACTGGAGGGTGGTCTCGAACAGCCGCTCGGCTCCGGCGTTGGAGCCGGCCGCGGCGACCAGTCTTTCGCCCTGGAGCTCCCAGCTGATGTGGTAGAAGCCCTTGCCGACCTCACCGAGGACGGAGTCGGCCGGAACCCGCATGTCTTCGAAGGTGATCTCGCAGGTGTCCGAGGCCTCCATCCCCATCTTCTCGAGGTTCTGGGCGACCGAGAATCCGGGCAGGTCGTTGCCGTCCTCGTCACGGATGTCGATCAGCAGGAGGGTGATGCCGTCATGGCCGGCGTCTGGGTCGGTCTTGGTCACCAGCACGATGAAGTCGGCTCGGGCGGCGTTGGTGATGAAGGTCTTGGAGCCGTTGATCACGTACTCGTCGCCGTCGAGGATCGCCTTGGTACGGATGTTGGCGACATCCGAGCCCGCATCGGGCTCGGTGATGCCGAGGCAGCCGATACGGGTACCTTCGATGCCGGCCGTCAGGTACTTGCGCTTCTGTTCTTCGGTTCCGAGGGCCTCGATCGGGGGCAGCACCATGTCGGTCTGGACCGCGAAACCCATTCCCAGGCCGCCCGAGCCCGAGTAGCTGAGTGCTTCCGCCCTGACCAGTGAGTAGTAGTAGTCGCCGCCCTGTCCTCCGTACTCCTCCGGGAAGCAGAGGCCCAGGTAGCCGAGGTCGCCGGCGCGCTTCATCACCGAGTCGGGCCACTTGGTCTTTTCCCACTCGTTGCGGTGGGGGTGCAGTTCCTTGGTCACCCAGTCGACCATCGACTCGCGCAGGTCCTCGTGCTCCTGGGTGAAGATGAAGTGCTTCTGGCCGGTTTCGAAGTCCGGCTTGATCACGGTCGTGCTCACGGCTTGTACCTCTCCTTGTTCGGTTTGGGGCACGGCGGCCTCGCCGTACAAAGTAGAGAGTAACACTTCTTACTCCCCAGTAAGTGGTATGTTGCGCCGACCATGAACGAACCAGCGCGCATATGAACGATCAAGGTCAGTCCTTCGGAAAACTCACCTACGAGGTCGCCGACCACGTGGCGACAATCACGCTCGACGATCCGGAAACCCGCAACTCGCTTTCCGACCAGCTGCTCAGCGAGCTGATCGCAGCCCTGAACCTGGCTCGCGACGACTATGCGGTCAGGGTCGTGGTTCTCGCCTCCTCGCACGAGAAGGTCTTTTCGGCCGGCGGCAACCTGGCCGCCTTCGGCGGCGAGAGCGGCACGGTCGAGAAGTTCACCGGGGCCGAGCTGTTCGTCGACTGTTTCAAGCTGCTGGGAGAACTGGGCAAGCCTTCGATAGTCGCGGCGCGCGGCCACGTGCTGGCCGGCTCGCTCGGTCTGGCCCTGGCCTGCGACCTGATCATCGCCTCGGACCGGGCAACCTTCGGTACTCCCGAGATCACGGTCGGACTCTTCCCTTTCATGATCATGGCGCTGATCTACCGCAACGTTCCCCGCAAGAAGACCAACGAGATGCTGCTGCTCGGCGAGCGGCTCACCGCGGAAGCTGCCCGGGAGGCGGGCATCGTCAACAAGGTCGTCCCCCAGGGCGATTTCGACGAAGCGGTGGCCGAATGGGCGGGCATGCTGGCGGCCAAGTCGCCGCTCATCATGCGACTGGGCAAAGACGCGATGTGGCGCCAGATGGACATGCCGCTGGCCGAAGGCCTCGACTACCTGCGCTCCCAGCTGGCGATCGAACTGTCCACAGAAGACGCGATCGAGGGGGTCAAGGCCTTCTTCGAGAAGCGCGAGCCCGAATGGAAAGGACGCTGATGAGCGACAACGGCACAGGGGCGACGGGAGAGGGTGCGGCCGCAGGGGCCGAGCCGGTCAACAAGCTGCCCGGAACCGCTCCGCTGAGCGAACTCACCGAGCAGCTCCACGAGCGGCGCGGCAAGGCCCACCTCGGTGGCGGCCTGAAGAAGATCGAAGCCCAGCACGAACGCGGCAAGCTCACTGCCCGTGAGCGGCTCGACCTCCTGGTCGATGAAGGAAGCTTCAACGAGATCGGCGTCCACGGCCGGCCGCACTACTCGCAGCCGGCGATGCAGGGCAAGGACGCGCCCGCAGACGGCGTGATCACGGGCTGGGGAAACGTCGACGGCCGAGCCTGCGCGATCGTCGCCTATGACTTCACCGTGATGGCCGGCTCGATGGGCCAGACCGGCGAGATCAAGGTCACCCGGATCCGCGAGATGGCCCTGCAGAAGAGGATGCCGCTTATCTGGCTGCTCGATTCGGCCGGGGCGAGGATTCAGGAGGCTTCCGGGTCGTTGTTCGCCGGCTCGGGCCACCTGTTCCGCGAAGAGGTCGAGATGTCGGGCGTGGTCCCGATGGTGGCGGCCATGATGGGCCCCTGCGCAGCCGGCACTGCCTACATCCCCGGGCTCTCGGACTTCGTGCCGATGGTGGTCGGACAGGGCGCGATGGCGCTGGCCGGACCGCATCTGGTCAAGGCCGTCACCGGAGAAGAGATCGAGATGGAGGATCTGGGAGGGGCCAAGGTCCACTGCCGCAAGTCCGGGGTCGGCGACCTCGAGGTCAAGGACGATGCCGAATGCGTCGAGGCGATCAAGAAGTACCTTTCCTACTTCCCCTCCAACTGCGAACAGAAGCCGCCGGTGGTCGACACCGAAGACCCGGAGGACCGCGGGTCCGATGTGCTGCTGGACCTGATCCCCGAGTCCCCTCGCACCCCGTACGACATGTACAAGGTGATCGAGGAGATCGTCGATGACGGGGACTGGTTCGACATCAAGCCGAAGTTCGCCAAGTCGCTGATCACCTGCTTCGCCCGCTTCGGCGGGCGCCCGGTCGGCATCGTCGCCAACCAGCCGAAGCAGCTCGGCGGCATCCTCGACGTCGACTCCGCGGACAAGGCGGCGCGCTTCATCAACCTCTGCGACGCCTTCTCGATCCCGCTGCTCTTCCTGCAGGACGTGCCCGGCTTCATGGTCGGCTCCAAGGTCGAGCAGCAGGGCATCATCCGCCACGGCGCGAAGATGCTCTACGCGGTTTCGAGGGCGACGGTGCCGAAGATCACCGTGCTCGTCCGCAAGGCCTACGGTGCCGGTTACTACGTGATGTGCGGCCGGGCCTACGAGCCCGACCTGATCGTGGCCTGGCCCGGTGCCGAAATATCGGTGATGGGCGCCGAGGGCGCGGTCAACATCATCGGACGCTCGGCGATCGAGGCCTCCGATGACCCCGAGGCGACCCGAGAGGCGATGCTGAACGCGGTCCGTCAGCAGATCGACCCTTACATTGCCGCCGGCAACGCGATGATCGACGACATCATCGACCCGCGCGAGACCCGCCGGACGATCATCCGCGGCCTCGAGATGTCGAAAGACAAGAAGGTCGAAAAGCCCTGGAAGAAGCATGGAGTGATGCCCGTATGAGCAGATTCGAAGACCCGGTAGTCATCAGCAACTCGATCTCCGGCGTGATCGCCAACCGTGATCAGTGCCCGGCGATCCCGTATACGCCGGAGGAGTATGCAGCCGAAGCGCGGCGTGCGGTCGACGAAGGCGCTTCACAGATCCACATCCACGCGCGAAAGCCGGACGGCACGCCGTCCTGGGACACCGAGGACTTCCAGGCGATCACCGAGGCGATCCGCTCCGAAGTCGGGGACGTGATCATCAACTACTCGACCGGCGCGATCGGGGTGCCGATCGAGCAGCGGATCGAGTACCTGCGCGCCTGCCGGCCCGACGTCGCCGCGCTCAACATGAGCTCGATGAACTATGCGAAGTACTCGCGCCGCCGCAAGGAGTTCGTCTTCAAGGCCGTTTTCGAGAACAGCTTCGACACGATCATCGAGTTCATCACCGCGATGAACGAACTCGGCATCCAGCCCGAGCACGAGTGTTTCGACGCCGGCCACGTGGCCAACGTCGACCCGCTGATCGACATGGGACTGCTCACCGAGCCACTGCAGATCTCGCTGGTCATGGGAGTCACCGGCGGAATCCGGCCGACCCCGAGGAATGTCGGCGTGATGGCTGATCAGATCCCGGGCGGGCCGGAGGGACCGAACAACTGGCAGGTGATCGGTATCTCCAGGGACCAGTGGAAGCTGCTGGCCGCGGCGATCGCGCTGGGCGGCAACGTGCGTGCCGGCGTCGAAGACAACCTCTACCTGCCCGACGGCTCGATGGCCCGTTCGAACGGTGATCTGGTCGGCAAGGCCCGCCAGATGGTCGAAGACGCCGGGCGCAAGGTCGCGACCGTGGCCGAAGCCAGGGGGCTGCTCGGCCTCGAAAAGGCCTGAGGCGAGCGGGCAGGCGAGATGGCCCCACTGACCGGAGTCACCGTGCTCGACCTGACCCGGCTTCTGCCGGGCGGGTTCTGTACCCAGCTCCTGGCCGACTTCGGTGCCGATGTGATCAAGGTCGAAGACACCGGCGCCGGCGACTACATCCGGCAGGCGCCGCCGTACTACGAACCTGAGCCCGGCCATGACGATGACGAGATCGCCGGTACGCGCTCGGCCCTCTTTCTTTCGCTGAACCGATCGAAGCGCTCGATCCGCCTCGACCTGAAGAGCGACCAGGGCCGGGCTGCCTTCATGCGCCTGGCGGAGACTGCCGACGTGCTGGTCGAGGGTTTCCGCCCCGGCGTCACCGAGCGGCTCGGGGTCGACTACGCAAGCGTGAAAAAGGTGAACCCGGGAATCGTCTACTGCGCGATCAGCGGCTACGGACAGGACGGCCCGAACCGCGATCGTGCCGGCCACGACCTCAACTACCTTGCCGCGACCGGAATGCTGGCGATGACCGGCGCGGCCGATGGTCCCCCGGTCCAGCCGGCGGGGCAGATCGGCGACCTCGGAGGCGGCGCGATGACCTCTGCCTTCGGAATCCTGACCGCACTTTTCGAGAAGCAGCGCAGCGGCAAGGGCCAGATGGTCGACATCTCGATGACCGACGGCGCGCTTTCGTGGCTGGCGATGCCGGCCGGCGCCTGGTTCGCGGACGGACAGGTGCCGGGTCGCGGAGCCTCGATCCTGAACGGAGGCGTCTGCTGCTACCTGACCTACGAAGCCGCAGACGGCTGGGTTTCATGCGGCGCACTGGAGCCGAAGTTCTGGAAGGCATTCTGCGAAGGCACCGGCAACCCGGAGTTGATCCCGGTCCAGTTCGAGCCACCCGGGGGTGAAGGCTGGCAGAAGGTCGCCGCTGTCTTCCGCGGGCGGACCAGGGAAGAATGGAAGGTTTTCAACGACCAGTACGACTGCTGCGTCGAGCCGATCCTCGAGCTCGACGAAGCCCTCCAGTCGGACCTGTTCCGGCAGCGCGGCATGGTGGTCGAGTTCGACCAACCCGGCCTGGGCGCGGTCCGGCAACTCGGCAACCCGGTGAAGCTCTCCGCTACCCCTGCGCTCGATCCGCAGCCGGCGCCCGACATCGGGGCCGACACTTCCGCGGTGCTTTCGCAGGCGGGTTTCAGCGAATGCGAGATTCAGGCCCTGCTCGATTCCGGAGCCGCCGCCGGCCCCGGGAGCGGCGGTGGGGAGGAGGGCTTTCGCGCATGAGTACCGCCGAACGTATGACCGGCTCGGGCGAGCGGCTGCTGAAGATGTCGGAGTTGGTCGAAGCCTCGGGCGTGCCGGGGGCGACGATCAAGCATTACCTGCGTGAAGGACTGCTGCCGGAACCGATCAAGACCAGTCGCAACATGGCCTGGTACCGGCCTGAAACGGTCGAGCGGATAGAGGTCATCAAACGGCTTCAGGAAGAACGTTTCATGCCGCTGAAGGCGATCCGTCAGGTGCTGGCGGAGGATCCGGAGCAGGCGAAGGCTCTGCTCGAGGTCGAGGACCGGATCATCGAACGCGCCATCGCCCGCGAACGGCGCCGGACCAGCGCATCCGAAGTGCGTGAGACCTACGGCATGCCGGCTGAAGTCCTCGACCGGCTGGCGGAGATCGGCATCCTCACTCCGAATACCCGCGGCTACTCGGCCCCGGACGTCAGCATCATCGAGGCGATCTCGAGGTTCCGGGCCAGCGGCTACGACGAGAAGACCGGCTTCACCGTCTACGACACGCTGCGCTACCGGCGTGCCCTGGAAGAACTGGTCAAGGAAGAGGTCGACGTGCTGATGGAAAGGCTCGAGGGCGAGGTCGAGCCCGATCGCGCGGTCGAACTGATCGAAGCGGGTGCGGAACCGCTTCGTGATTTCATAGCCGCCCTCCACACCAAGCTCATGGTCGAAGAGGTCGAAAGTCGGCGTTGAGCGGCGGGTCACGCCGACCGCTTCGCTCAGGAGTGACCGGTAGGGACCTCCGGGTCGGGGTTCTGGCGCTGCCCCCGAGTTTCGTCCGGGGCGCCACCCGGACCTGATTCATCACCGTCGGGGACCTCGAATTCGAAGGTGCCCCGGGTCACCGAGAGGATCTGCTCCGCCAGCAGGGCACCGTCCCGTGGGTCTACCGGTGTGGCGCTGATCCGGAGCACGACTTCGTCGCGGTCGATCTCGTCGAGCCAGATGTCGGGATCGCGCAGGGTCGGGACCTTGATCGCCTGTCGCAGCATCTTCTGCACCAGCCGCGGGCTGGTGTGGCTGTCGAATCGGGCCTTCACGTCGATGCCTTTCGGCTCTCTCAGCGGCACGATCGCCAGACTGAGCAGAACGTTGTTCGGGACCATTATCCGGTCCTTGCCGTCGAGGATCGAAGTGTGGAACAGGCCGAGCGAGCTGACCGTGCCTTCGATCGAGCCTGCCAGTCCCACGCCGATCAACCGGACCTTTTCACCGACCTTGAACGGCCTCGTTCCCTGAAGCACGATGCCCGCGAATACGTTGCCGAGCGTCTGCTGGGCGGCGAGGCCGAGGACCACCGCGGTGAAGGCGCCACCTACGGCGAGCGTGCTGGTCTTGACTCCGGCGACGCTGAGGGCAATCGCGCCGACCACGGCGATCGTGACCAGCTTGATCACGAATACGACCGTACCGGCCGTACCGGGATCCATCCGGCGCAGGATCGTAGGTGTCAGGGAGCGTCCGAGCGCGCTGGCGAAGCCCCATCCGAGGATGAACAGGAGCAGGGCGGTCACGATCCGCACGGCGATCAGGTTGTCGCCGGGGAAGATGTCCCGGCGATTGGCGAAAACCACCAATACGAGGGCGATCAGCAGGGAGAAGATGATCAGCCGGATCCAGGCGGTCCGGACCTTTGCCGGCTCGATCTGCTCGCTCAGACCAGCGTCGTGCCAGGCCTCGGTCCGGGTCTCGAACATCCAGGGCGGGGTCCTGCCCGCGGGACTCGCATCGGCGGGCTTCTGCTTTCTCCGGAATATGGCCATGAACAGCGACCGAGACTAGCGACGGCAGTAAGCAGGCGCTAAATCACAGGGCCGACGAATCCGGTGGTTCTCTGCTCGGCGCTCCGCCGAAAACCGGCGACGGCCCGGCGGTGATTCGACGCGTCAGGCCTTCCCGCGTGCGTTGTATCGGTGTTATCCTCGCAGCGGAGCGAAGGGGTCTTCGAATCGAAGAAGCCTTCGCAGTGTTGAGGGAAGAGAGGGGTCCGCCTGCGGGCGGCCGCACCGAGTCGAGAGGAATGTCTTGAAACTGATCCGCCTGCTGGTCGCCGTCATGGCCTTGTCAATGGTTTTTGGTGCCACCGCTGCCAACGCCGACGCCGCCAAGCCGAACTACAACAAGCAGGCGAAAAAGAAGGCCAAGAAGAAGTGCAAGGCCAAACAGGGCAAGGCCAAGCGCAAGTGCGTCAAGAAGCAGACGAAGAAGATCAAGAAGAAGCTGAAGAAGCAGGCCAAGAAGGAAGCCCGGCAGGAGAAGAAGAACCCACGGGTGACGATCCGCACCACCGAGTACGGGATCCCGAGGATCGTCGCCGATACCTACCGCGGCCTCGGCTACGGCTATGGATACTCGCTGGCCAAGGAGAACATCTGCTCGATGGCGGACATCTACACGACGGTCCGCGGTGAGCGCTCCAAGTACTTCGGTCCCGACGAGAACTGGCAGCTGACCGGTAACGGCATCTCGTATACGAACCTCGAAGCCGACTTCGCCCACAAGCGCGTGATCGAAGAGGACACGATCGGCAAGGTCCTGGACAAGGGTGGAATCAATGCGCCGAACAAGAGCGTCCGGGAAGTCGTGCGCGGCTACGTCAAGGGCTACAACAAGTACCTGAACAAGACCGGGGTGAACAACCTTCCGGACGAGACCTGCAAGGGCAAGCCCTGGGTCAAGCCGATCTCGGTACTCGACACCTACCTGCGCTTCTACCAGCTCGGCACGATGGCCGGTCTTGGAGCGGCCGTGGACGGAACCGCCAACGCATCGCCGCCGATAAGCATCGGCGGCGGTCCGGCAGGCCGAAGCAGCCGCCGACTCGGTGACCGCCGACGACTTCGAGGCGATCGACGAGGACCGCCCCGACATCGGCTCCAACGCCGTAGGGCTCGGCAGCGAATCGACCTCGACGGGCAAGGGGATGCTCTACGGAAACCCCCACTTCCCGTGGTCCGGCTCTGAGCGCTTCTTCCAGGCCCAGCTGACGGTGCCAGGCAAGATAAACGTCAGCGGTGCCAGCCTGCTCGGCGCGCCGGTGGTCCTGATCGGCCACACGCAGAAACTGGCCTGGAGCCACACCGTTTCGTCCGCAAGGCGATTCTCGGCATTCCGTGAGTCGCTCGTTCCGGGCCAGCCGACCAGGTACCTGGTTGACGGGCAGGCGAGGGACATGGAGGAGACCGAGGTCTCTGTCGACGTGAAACAGCCCGATGACTCGATCCAGACGGAGACGCGCACCCTCTACTCGACGATTCACGGTCCGGTCTTCAATTCAGTCCAGAAGACGCCGCTTTTCCCGTGGACGGCGGACTACGCGTACACGATCTTCGACCCCAACTCGCAGGGGCTCAGGTTCATCAACCACTTCTTCGATACGAACCGCGCCCAGAGCGTCGGCGATTTGAGGGATGCGCTGGTCAAGAACCAGGGCGTGCCGTGGGTGAATACGATCGCCGCCGACTCGAAGGGCAAGTCGCTGTACGCGGACATCGGTGCGATTCCCGACATCGACCAGGACAGGGTCGACGAATGCGGGACCCCCGGGCTCGGTGACATCGCCTGGGCCTCGACTCAGGTCGGCGTGCTCGACGGAACCCGGCCCGAATGCGACATGAAGAAGGCCCCGGGTGCGGTGGCCAAGGGAATCATCCCGCCCGACGAGATGCCGCTGCTGATTCGTGACGACTACGTGTCGAACATGAACGACAGCTACTGGCTGACCAACCCCGAGCAGCCGCTCGAGGGCTTCTCGAGGATCATTGGAAACGAGCGAAGCGCCCGGTCCCTGAGGACGAGGAACGGCCTGAACCAGATCGAGCAGCGGCTGGCCGGCACCGACGGCATCCCCGGCAACAAGTACACGCCGCAACTGCTGCGCGAATTCATCACCAACAACCGGCACTACGGAGCCGAGCTCTGGGTGGATCCGCTCGTCGAGTACTGCCAGGCGAACCCGATCATCAACACGGTGGACGTGAGTGAGGCCTGCGGAGTACTCGCCAACTACGGGGAGACCGAGAACCTCGACGACCCGGGAGCGGTGCTGTGGCGCCGAGTGATGGGTGCGCCTCCAGCGGCGTGTCCGGTGGCATTCGAAAACGCGTTCTCGCTCGGCGATCCGGTTCACACCCCGAACGGCCTCGATACGGCCAGATCCGGATGTACCGAAGGCGCTCTCGGATTCGGTCACCGAGTTGAGCAACCTCGCGATACCGATGGATGCGACCTGGCGCGACTACCAGTTCGTCACCCGCAACGGGGTGGACATCCCGATCCCGGGCGGATTCGGCGGACAGGGAGTGTTCAACGTGATCAGCTCGATCCGAAACAACGCCACCGGCAAGTACGACTCGGTGCGCCACGGTTCGAGCTTCATCGTCATGGCCTCGCTGGAAGGCAAGAAGTGTCCGGACGTGAAGACGATCCTGACCTACTCGCAGGCTGCCACCAACGAGTCCTCTCCCCACTACGCCGATCAGACCAAGCTGTTCTCGGAGGAGGGTTGGGTAAACGACCGCTTCTGCGCTTCGCAGCAGAAGAAGTCGCCGGATCTGAAGGTCACGAAGCTGAACGGTGGCGCCAAGGCCGTGAAGAACGGCTGGTAGCCAGCTCCGGCAGTGCCGCTCCGGCCCGCTGGGCCGGGGCGGACGGCGCTGCCTGATCGACAACGATGACCGGGGTCGGATGAGCGCCGACCGGAAGCGGAGTGCCCGCCTATACTTGGACTGATTGACCGGTCAATCAACAGCCCGATGAGAGCCGCCGTCGTCCAGATCAACTCGACCTCCGACCGCGAAGCCAACCTCGCTGCCGCCCGAGCGCCAGGTGCGGGCTGCTGCGGCAGACGGAGCTCGAACTCGTCGTACTGCCCGAAAAGTGGCCGCTGATGGCATCCGGCGAGGACCTTGCCCTCGGTGCCGAGCCGATCGACGGTCCCGCCGTCACCGCCGCGCGCTCCTGGGCGCAGGAACAGGGCATCGCGCTTGTGGCCGGCAGCTTCACCGAGGCCCACGAAGGTGCCCGGCCGAGCAATACCTCACTGCTGATCGACTCTGATGGCGAAATCGCCGCCTGCTATCGCAAGATCCACATGTTCGACGTGGACGTCGGCGGCGTCACCTATCGGGAGTCCGAGGTGGAGGACGCCGGCGACCAGGTCGTTGTCGCTGACTGCGGGCCCGCCCGGATCGGCATGGCGGTCTGTTACGACCTGCGCTTTCCTGAACTGTTCCGCGCCCTGGTCGATCGCGGGGCCACCGTCTTCACCCTGCCTTCCGCCTTCACGGTGCCGACCGGCCGTGATCACTGGGAGGTCCTGCTCAGGGCCCGGGCGATCGAGGACCAGGCCTTCGTCCTGGCCGCCGGGCAGGTCGGCAGGGCCGAGCCGAAGTTCGACTCCTGGGGACATTCGATGATCGTCGATCCCTGGGGCGCGGTGCTTGGCCGGGATCGACGGCGAGGGTGAGGGGTTTGCCGCGGCCGACCTCGACTTCGCCGGGCAGGAAGAGATCAGGAGAAGCCTGCCCGCGCTCGCCAATCGCCGGCCGGAACTCTTCGATCGCCTCGAGCGCGGGCAGGCCGGTCTGCGGCACGAAGGTGGCGAGGACTGATGGCCCGTGAAGCGGCGGCCGAAAGGCGACGCCAGATCCTCGATGCGGCGGTTCGTGTATTCGCCAGGCAGGGCTTCCATTCGACCCGGGTTGCGGATATCGCCGACGAGGCAGACGTTGCCTACGGGCTGGTCTACCACTACTTCGATTCCAAGGAGAACGTGCTCGATGAGCTGTTCCGCCAGCGCTGGTCGCTGTTGATCGAGGCGATCGGGGCGGCCGACGAAGGCACGCTGTCGCCCCAGGAAAAGCTCGGTACGGTCGCCGGCTTCATCATCGACTCCTACCGCTACGACCCCGAACTGATGAAGGTGATCATCGTCGAGGTGACCCGCGCCGCCAACTCCTTCGGCCAGACCCACCTCGAGCAGATCAACGAGGCCTACCGGCTGATCGCGAAGATCGTTTCCGAAGGTCAGGCCTCCGGCAGCTTCCGGGTCGACGTCGACGCCTACTTCGCTTCGATGACTTTCTACGGCGTGATCGAGCAGCTTCTCTCGGGCTGGATTTTCGGCCTCATCCCGGCAGAGGATGCCGATTTCGACGGCGCGAAGGACCTCGTCGTGACCACGATCTGCGACGGCCTCGACCTGCGCTGAGCTGCGTATCGCGCCCGGCCCGAAGCCCTGAGCCGGCGGCAGTCGGGATCCGCGATCGGGCCCGGCATCAATGACGGGAGCACGGTGGGTATTGTGAGAAGCCATATGGACAAGGACAACGAAATCGTTCAGCGCGTCACCTGGAGTCTCATGCTCACCGCGAGCGGGGCTCTGGCGACGATGATCGCGGCCCGGCTCGCTGCCGTGGCCTACCGCCGCATCTTCAACGAGGATCCGCCCGAATAACGATGGCACCACCCGATCCGAATCGACCAAACTCGGAGAAGACCGTCGGTGAGCTGGTCTATGAGGTAACCGAGCAGACCTCAAACCTGATCCGGGAAGAGATCGAACTCGCCAAGACCGAGGTCAGCGAGAAGGTCACGACCCTCGCCCGCGGCTCTGCGGTCGGCATCGCGGCCGGAGTTTTCGCCTTCCTGGCCCTGATCCTTCTGATGCATGCCTTCGCGCTCGGCCTCAACTCGCTCTTCTTCGAAGGCGAGCCGTGGGCCGGATACCTGATCGAGGCTGTGCTGTTCCTGCTGATCGCCGCGGGGGCCGGAGCCTTCGCCTACCGGTCCTTCGAGACGACCGGGGCACCGGTTCCGACCGATGCGATCGAAGAAGCCCAGAAGACCCGGGCTGTACTGATGCCGGGTGAGGAGGAGCGATGAGCGAAGATCGAGATCCGAAGCCACCGGGACCGTTCCGGCCCGAAGGCACCGGTCCTGAGCAGCCCGCCGACCCTTCCGGCAACCGGTTTTCACCGGCCGAAGGGACCCCCGCACCGCCGGCCGGTTCTCCGGGCTCGCCCTACCAGCCGCCGCCGCCGAAGCGGACCTCCGCCCAGATCAGGGCCGACATGGACCGCCAGCGTCAAGAGCTCGGCGAGTCGGTGGACCACCTTCGGGAGAAGGTCACCGAGATCACGGACTGGCGCAGCCAGATCAAGAAGCACCGCCGCTCGATCGTGGTCGGCGCCGTCGCCACGGGCTTCGTGGTCGGGGGCCTGATGGCCCTCCGCCGACGCTGACCTACCGGTATTCCTGGCGGCGGAAGAGGTCGTCGGTTATCGAGGCGACCCGGTCGAGGAAGAGGATGCCGTCGAGGTGGTCGATCTCGTGGAGCACGCAGCGGGCCTCGAATCCCGCCAGCTCGACCTCACGGTCGCCGAAGGCGATACTGGCCTTGCGCGGGCGCCTCACGTTCGCCGTCAGGTCGGGAAGGCTGAGGCAGCCTTCGCGGCTGACCTTGGATCCCTCCGAGCGGCGGGTCACCTTCGGGTTGACCAGAACCATCAGGCCTTGGGGGTCCTTGGCCCTGGGGTGCCCGGTGATATCTACGACCGCGATGCGCAGAGCGTGGCCGATCTGCGGCGCGGCGAGCCCGACGCAGTGATCGAAGGAGTTCATCGTGTCGAGCAGGTCAGCCACGACCGGCTCGATCTCGTCGGGCTGAGCCGGGGCGCAGACCTGCTTCAGTAGCGGGTGCGGGTAGGTCAGGACCTCACGGACGGCCACGGGAGCTTCAGAGCACTTCGGTCTCGAGCTCGGCCAGGTGCGCCTCGACGCCCTTTTCGCCGGCGAAGCCGGCCAGGGCCTCGTCCAGGCCGGGGTCCGGGTGGGGGATCGAGACCTCGACCATCATCGTGTAGAGCGGTGCCATCGAGTCCCCGGTGCGCCTTGTCCTGAGATCGGTGATGTTGATTTCGCGTTCGGCCAGCAGGGTCGAGACGTCGTGGACGATCCCGGGGCGGTCGGCTCCGTAGACCGTCAGTACGTGAGTCGGCCCGGCGCCGCGATCGAGGCCGGAAACTTCGCTGACCGTGACCCCGCCCAGCTCGAGCTGCCGGCCGACTTCCTGCAGCCGTTCCGAAATCGCTTCGATATCCGAGGCGGCCGGAACCGAGACGATCAGCATGACCGCGAACTGGCCGTGGAGGATCGACATCTGCGAGTCGTCGACGTTTCCGTCGAATTCCAGCAGCACGCCTGTGATCGCGGCGACGATGCCGGGGCGGTCTCGCCCGACCGCGGTCACCGCCAGGTTCAAAACTTGGACCCGACCAGCTCGGTCGGCATGGTGCCGAGCGCGACCAGGCCCGGCCCGGCGTGACAGCCGAGCACGGTCGACATCTCGTCGAGGAAGGCACCCTCGCACTGGAATACCTCCCGGCAGTGGGCCGCGAGATCTCCGGCCAGCTCCGGTGCCTGAATGTGCTGGGCGGTCCAGGTCGTCTCGCCGGTGCGCGCGACTTCGGTCGCCATGTCCTTGAGCCGCTGGCATGGCCTTCGCCTGGGTCCGCACCTTTTCCACCGGCTTGACCGTCTCTTCGAGGGTGATGATCGGCTTGATCCTCAGGGCCGAACCGATCCAGGCCTGGGCGCTGCCGATGCGGCCGCCCTTGCGCAGGTACTCGAGAGTGTCGACCATGATCCAGGTGCCGAGGTTTTCGCGGGCCGCCTCGGCCTTCAGGGCCGCCTCTTCGGCGGTCGCACCGTCGTTGATCGCGTTCGCCGCTGCGAGCACGGTGAGCGCCAGACCACCGGCGGTCGTCCGGGAATCGACGATCCTGACCCTTTCTCCTCCCTTGCCTTCTTCGGTCAGCTGCGCGGCAGCCTGAGTTGCCGCCTCACAGGTCCCGGAGATCGCAGAAGAGAGGTGTATCGAGATCACTTCCTTGCCCTCGGCGAGCAGAGGTTCATAGACCGCCATGAAGTCGCCGACAGAGGGCTGCGAAGTGGTGGTCAGGTCGGGACTCTCGATCACCGCCTTGTAGAAGGATCCGTAATCTGTGATCTCGTTTTCGGGTCGCTGCTGACCGTTCAGAATCACATAGAGGTTTACGACGCTGATGTCGAGTCTCTCGCGGTCTTCGGCCGTCAGCGAGGCGGTCGAATCCGTGACGAGAGCAGTTTCGGTTTCGGAGGACACGTCACGGTTCTATCAGACAATCGGCCGGGTAATCTTCTTTCGTGGCGAAAACGGTTCTCTTCAGATGCCCCGCCCCGAGTGATCGTCTCTGCTCCTGCGGACGGGCCGCCCGTGCCCTCAAGGGCGCCGGCGTCGACTTCGAAACCCAGCGGGTGGCGGTACGCAGATCGAAGCGGCCCGAAATCGTCGAACTGACCGGCCAGGAGCGGGTGCCGGTCCTCGTGGACGGCCAGCAGGTGATCCACGATTCGAGGCGGATCGTGGAGTACGTTGAGGGCGAGTTCGGCAACCGCTAACCTCTGTTTATGTCCGATGCGCCCGAATCAGCAATTGTCCTGACCGAAATCGCCGCCGAAAAGATCGCCGAGTTGATCGGAGATCAGACCGAAGGCGAAGAACAGGCCCTGCGCGTGGCCGTCAGGGGTGGCGGCTGCTCGGGTTTCCAGTACGCCCTTGCCTTCGACTCGGTGTCCGAAGACGATCACGTCTTCGAAAACCGGGGCGTCAAGGTGATCGTCGACAAGGTCAGCATGCAGTTCGTATTCGGCTCGGAAGTCGACTACGTCGAAGGCCTGACCGGCGCCGGATTCCAGGTGAACAACCCGAACGTCGTCGCCGCCTGCGGCTGCGGCTCTTCCTTTCAGGTCAAGGACGAAGAGGAAGAACCCGCGCTCCACTAGTACCCGGGCCGGGCCACGGTGCCCGCGTCCGCCGGCACCGGAACATCGGAGGCTGTCGCCTCAGTTGCTGCCCTCGATTTTCATCGGCGGGCTCTGGGCCGGAAGATCCTGGGCGCTCTGCGGCTGTTCAGCCGGTTCCGGCACCTCCGGCTGCTCCACTCCCAGGGTGCCTGCAAGCTCCCCGTTGGCGAACATCTCCTCGACGATGTCGCAGCCGCCGAGCAGTTCTCCGTTGACATAGAGCTGGGGGAAGGTCTCCCAGTCGGAAATCTCGGTGGTGATCTCGCGCAGCGGCTGCAGTGCCGGCAGTACGTCGATCGCGCCGTACTCGACGCCCATCTGGTCCAGTACCTGGACCGTCCTCAGCGAGAAACCGCAGCGCGGTGCGCTGGGCGTGCCTTTCATGAAGAGCAGCACGGGGTTCTCGGAGATCAGCTCCTGGACACGTTCAGTCAGTTCCGGATCGGCCATGGGGTGATGCTAGAACATCGGGTCCCGCGGCCCGCGCCCGATCGCCGGCTCAGTCGAGAACCTTGATCGTAAGCGCGTGGATGGTGCCGTCGTCGAAGCGCTCGCGCACCGCCGCCTTTACGAGGCGGTGCTGGTTGATCCGGGTGAGGCCTTCGAACTGGGGCGCTCTGACCTCGGCCCTGAGGTGGTCGCCGGTGCCGGTCTCGTCGATCACCTCGGCCTGCGCACCAGGCAGGGCCGCTTCGATCATCGCCTTCAGTTCTTCAAGGTCTGCCGGCATTTCAGTCTTCCTCCACTTCGGGTCGGGCGGCTACGTCGAGCATCTCGTCGATCTTCACGAACTTGACCCGCGGGCGCTCATGCGGCTCGCCCCGCGTGACCTCCTCGTGGTCGATCTTCTGCCAGCCGCTGAAGCTGACGAAGTTGGCCTTGCGCTCGGCCAGCAGGTTCTCGATCGCCTGCGGCCCGGGATCTTCGGGCTCGAGCAGACGGCCTTCACCGACATCCGAAAGCAGGTGGTTGACCGTCTCCTGTGCGTCCTTCTTGTTGGTGCCGATCACTCCGGAGGGGCCCTCGCTTGATCCAGCCGGCCGTGTAGTGGCCTGTCCGGTGCTCGCCCCCGTGGGACTCGAGCACCCGCCCTTCGTGGTTGAGGATCGTGCCCCTCTGCTCGTCGAACGGAACGCCGCGAAGCGGCACGCCGGTATAGCCGACCGAGCGCAGAACCAGCTGGCACTCGAGTTCCTCCCGCTCGCCGGTGTCCCTCGCCCTGAGCGAGCCTTCGTCCATGACCAGTTCGTTGCGGCCGATCACGATGCTTTCGACCCGTTCGCCCCCGCGAATCTCGACCGGCGAGGCCAGGAAGCGGAGATTGATTCTCTTGGGTCGGCCTTGCGGGGCCCGCTCGCGTACTGCTCGAGGATCTCGACGTTCACGCGGGCCGTCTTGTCGGCATCGTCGGAGTCGATCCAGGCTCGGCTGGCCGGGTCGAGTTCGACCTCGGCGGGATCGACGATCACGTCGGCCTCTTCGAGTTCGCCGATCTCCTTGATCTCGGGGTTCGTGAAGGCTGCCTGGGCCGGACCGCGGCGGCCGAGCACGACGATCTCCTCGATCCCGCTCGCGTCGAGCACGTCGATCGCGTGGTCGGCGATGTCGGTGCGCCTCAGTTCGGCGTCGTCGAGGGCCAGCATGCGACCGACGTCCATCGCCACGTTGCCGTTGCCGATCACCACAGCCCGCCTGACCCGGTCGAGGCTGAAGTCGCGGTCCGCGTAGTCGGGGTGGGCGTTGTACCAGCCGACGAAGGCCGTGGCGGCGTAGCTTCCGGGCAGGTCTTCACCCTGGATTCCGAGCTCGCGGTCGGCTTCGGCGCCGAATGTATAGAGCACCGCGTGGTAGTGGCGTTCGAAGTCCTCGATCGTCAGATCGCGACCGACCTCGACGTTGCCGAAGAACCTGAAGCCCTCTTTCGCGGCGGTGCGCTCGTATACCCGGGTCACCGACTTGATCTTCGGGTGATCCGGGGCGACGCCGCCGCGGACCAGGCCATAGGGGGTGGGCAGCCGGTCGAAAAGGTCCACCTGGGCATCGGTATCGGGATCGCGGATGATCTGCTCGGCGGCGTAGAAGCCTGACGGTCCGGCACCGATAATCGCGATGCGGAGGGGGTTTTCGGGCGTTCCGGGTCGGCTCATGGCAGTGGCGATGCTAGAGCGAACGGTTCGCGTTCGCGTCGATCTCGGCTGCGAACTGCGGCCAGAGCTGTTCGGGCAGGTCGTGGGCCATGCCCTCGTAGACGCGCAGCTTGGCACCGGGGACCGCCTTCGCAGTCGCCCGGCCGCCGCGGGGGAAGACCAGCCGGTCGGCGGACCCGTGGATGACCAGGGTCGGAACCCTGACCCGCCCGAGGTCGCGGGTGCGGTCCGGCTGGCAGTTGATCGCGTGGAGCTGGCGCGCGGTGCCCGCCAGGTGGACGCCGCGCTGCCAACCGAGCTCGGCCAGGGCGCGCAGCCTCGCCCGGTCGGTCGGGTAGGCCTTCGAGCCGATCGCCTCGGAGAGCATCTCCATTCGCTTCACGTATTCCTCGAGCGTCTTCGGTTTCGTCCTGAACAGCGCGATCAGCTCCCGCAGCCCGGGAAAGGCATCGCGTCTCGCGCCGGTCCGCGACATCATCGAGCACATCGAGGAAACCCTGTCCGGATGCCGGATCGCCATCGTCTGCACGATCATTCCGCCCATCGAGAAGCCGAGGATGTGAGCCCGGTCGATGCCCAGGTGGTCGAGCACGGCGACGGCATCGTCGGCCATGTCGTGGAGTCCGTAGCGCAGCTGGCGCGGCAGGCCGAGCAGCATCGGCAGGGTGTCGGGCACGCCCTCGTCGTTCAGGACGGTGGAGAGGCCGCAGTCGCGGTTGTCCATCCGGATCACCCGGAAGCCGCGGGCGACCAGCATGTCGCAGAGCTCGACGTCCCAGTAGATCATCTGGGCGCCGAGGCCGGGCACGATCAGCAGCGCCGGATCGTCGGGGCTGCCGCGATCGTCGAATGCGATCCGGATGTCTCCCGAGGGGGCGAACTGCTCTGCTGACCGCGGAGGCCGCTCATCCGGGCCGGCCTCCGCTCGCGATCCGCTCCGGTCGCTACCGGCATAGCGGGGTTGCGGCGGGTTCGCAGCCCGTATCGTTGCCCGTGTGGGCGCGCATGCAGGGGCAATCGGCAGGTCGGCCATGGTGGCAGTCAAAATAACGGCTGCTCGCGCTGATCTCCTCTGGGCCCCGCTTGCGGGCCCGGCCTCTGCAGTCGAATCAGCGCCGCCGACGCCCGAGTGGCTCCTATCAACCCCGGGCGACGATTCTCGTTGTGCCCGGGAAGATCCTGCCGGAGGACCTCGGCGTGATCGATGGCGCGGCCGTGGGCTTGATGAACCCCGGCCTGGGTGAAGTCGGCCCGGAGCAGACCTGGCTCGACGTGAGTCAGGGCGCAAGAGCGTTTGACGGAAAGTATGACACGCCGTTGAACACTATGTTCGCAACTCCTCCTTTCGTTCGGGGATGGGAAAAAACGCTAGCTTCGAGCGCAAAGTGCAGGCCGGGACATCCGGCCGGGTCTGCTGGCCTCGGTCCTGAGGCGGAACGGCCTGCTGCCGGCCGCGGCTGGACTCGGTGCCGACGGGTTTCGGGCGGCAATCGCGGTCGTTGCCCGCAGCGGTCGGCTGACCGCGGCACCCGCGGGCTGTCCGGGCCCGGACTGCGACGTGCCGCTGGTCGTGGCCAGGGCGAGCCTTTCCCAGGCCGGAGGCCCTTGCCGACCGGCGTGCCCGCGGCGAACTGCTGATCGTGGTCGAAGCCCCTCCGGCCGGCAACGGCGAGCAGCTCGCGATCGCGATCGCCGGACCGGGCTTCGACGGCATGCTGAGTTCGGCCAGCACCAGGACGCCCGGCTACGTGCTCAGCACCGATCTCGCCCCGACCGTGATCTCGCACTTCGGCCTGCCGGTCCCGCGGGCGATGACCGGACTCGAGATCGAGTCCGGTGGTCGCGGTCGACTACGACGCGCTGGCCGAGCTCGAGGGCCGCTACCGGCAGGTCGGAGAGAGCAAGGGCACGGCGATCCTGTTCCCGCTGGTTGCCTGGCTTCTGATCGCGACCGGGCTGATTGTCGGCAGCCGGCCGCCGGTTGGCCGCGCCGGTCGTATCGGTGCTCTGCCTTTCGGTCATCCTGCTGCCCGCCGTACTCCTGCTGACCGCGGCGCTCGCCCCTTCGGCTGCGCTCGAGTCGGTGATCGCCGGGCTGCTTCCGGTAGCCGTGGCGGTGCTGATCCTCAGACGGTCTCCGGGATGGTCCGGCCTGGCCCTGGCCTGCGCGATCACGGTCGCTGCCTTCGCGATCGACCTGGTCGCCGGCCTGGCCCTCACGCCCGAAGGCCGTGATCGGTCCCAATCCCGGTCTGGGAGCCAGGTTCTACGGTATCGGCAACGAACTCGAATCGACCCTGATGGTGCTGACGTCGGTCGGTACCGGCGCCGCGATCCTGGCCTGGGGAGGCAGCCTGCGCGGCCCGCAGTCAGGCCTCCGCCTTCCTGGCGGCCGGTGCGGCGGGCACGATCGTCTTCGCCTCGGGCCAGTTCGGTGCCGACGTCGGGGCGGCGATCATCTTCCCGGTCGCCGCCGTCGTCGCAGCGGCAGTCGTGCTGGGGAGGCCGCGACTGATCTGGCTCGGTGCGCTCGCGGCGCTGGCCGCCCTGGTCCTGCTGGCGCTGACCGACACGCTGACCGGCAACGAAACCCACTTCGTCCGATCGCTGTTCGAGGGCGGCTCGTCGGATTCGGCGATCGACGTGATCGCGCATCGACTCGAGTCGACCGCCGAGAGTTTCACCAGGCTCTCGAGGCTGCCGGTGACCCTGCTCGCCCTGGTCCTGATCGGCTTTGCCTGGGTGAAGAGGGACCGGATCAGCGCGACTGCTCGACGGGCTGGATCCGCTCCGGGCCGGCCTGGTCGCCGCCGCCGCCGGCTCGCTGGTCGGGGCGCTCACCAACGATTCCGGCGCGCTGTTCATCCACGTCGGCGTGCTCTACCTGGGTTTGGCGATCGCGTTCATCTGGGCTGCGCGGCCCATCGGGGCCGGATCGTGAGTTATGCTGGTGGTTCGTGCGAATTGCCCTCGTCACCCCGTATTCATGGACGTATCAGGGCGGTGTCAATCGGCACATCCAGTCGCTGGCCGAAGAGTTCATCAACCGAGGCCACTACGTACGTGTCATTGCCCCGTTCGATCCACCCGATCGATTTTCCAAGCTGCTCCACCGGGCACCGGCTGAAGAGGTCGAGCTTCCCGACTATCTGATCCCCGCCGGGCGCACCGTCGGCATCGGATCCAACGGCTCGATCTCGAACATCCCGCTCTTCCCGGAGTCGATCGCGCCACCCGCCGGGCGATCGAAGAAGGCAACTTCGACGTGGTCCACCTGCACGAGCCGACCACCCCGGTCAACGGCTGGGACACCTGCCTGTCGAGCGACACGCCCGTGGTCGGCACCTTCCACGCCTACGCGACCAAGCCGATTCCGCACCGACTCGCCGCCTTCGCCGGCGCCAAGACGGGTTCTCAACCGGCTTTCCGCCCGGATCGCGGTATCCGAGGCGGCCGCCTGGACCGGTCGCCGCTGGTACGGCGGCAACTACACGATCATCCCCAACGGCGTAGACGTCGAGGCCGCGCCGCGGGGTCCGAAGACCGAGTCCGACCACCTGCGGGTCCTGTTCGTCGGCCGCCCGGATGAACGCAAGGGCCTGCCGGTGCTGCTCAGGGCATTCGAGGGCCTGGTCGAGCACGACGTCCCGACCCGCCTCGGAATCGTCGGCTGCGATGCCGGCGACGTCCGGCGGCTGATCGCCCACACCGACATCGAGCCCCACCTCGATCTCCACGGAAGGGTCTCGGGCGCCGACCTCTGGAACCACCTCCACGAGGCCGACCTGCTCTGCGCCCCTTCGCTTTCCGGAGAGAGCTTCGGCATGGTCCTGACCGAGGCCTTCGCTGCCGGAACCCCGGTGATCGCCTCCGGGAATCGCCGGATACCGCGATGTGGTCACCGACGGGCATGACGGCGTCCTGGTCCCGCCGGCCGATCCCCAGCGTCTGGCCGAAGAGCTCCAGCGCGCCCACCACGAACCGGACCGTCTCGCCCGGATGGGCCGGGCCGCGAGGGAGAGCTCCCGTCGCTTCGCCTGGCAGAGCGTCGCCGACCAGGTCAGCGAGGTCTACGAACGGGCGATCGAGGTTCCGGAGCCGGCCACGCGCCGGCGACCGGGTGAGGCGGCGCCTCGGGGCGGTGCCCAGCGACGGCCTTCCGCATCAGCCGGCAAGGCGGCTCGATTCGATCGAGCCGGAGATCCCGGTCGCAGCCGGGCGACATGCAGAAGTTCCGCAAGCTCGCCCTCGGCCTGGTCGGCCTGGTCGGAATCGGCATGACTGTCCTGGCCGCGCGCAAGATCGGGGTGGACCGGGTCGCCGAATCGATCGTCCGGTCGGACCTCTCCTGGGTATTCGTCGCGCTCGCCCTGATGGGCGCTTCGCTCTTCGTGCGTGCCCAGTCCTGGTTCTACATCGCCCGTGCCGCAATGCCCGGAGTCCCCCTGCGGCGCCGCGATTTCGCTTCGGCGACGATGATCGGCGTGCTGATGTCGGCGACGCTGCCCGCCCGCCTCGGCGAACCCGCCAGAGCCCTCGCGCTGTCGCGTCACACCGGCAGGGCCCGCGAAAACCTGCCGGTCGTGGTCGGCACCCTGGTCTCGCAGACCGTGTTCAACCTGATCGCCCTGCTGATGCTCGGCCTGATCATCATCGCCAGCACCGACCTCTTCCACAACAGCACCAAGACCGTCTTCACCTTCAGCCTGATCCCGCTGGCTCTGCTGCTGCTCGTGATCGTCCTGCCGTCGATCCTCAAGAAGCAGGGCAACAGCCGGCTGGGCAAGGTGGGCGCGGCGATCCACTCGGCACTGGTCCAGGTGCGCTCCGGCCTGGCGATCTTCAGGCAGCCGCGCCTCGGGGTTCCGGCATTCCTGCTCCAGACCTCGGCCTGGGCGATTCAGCTCGCATCCTGCTGGGCGCTGATGTTCGCCCTCGGTCTCGACGCGCAGGCCGGTCTCGGGGCCTCGGCCGCGGTGCTCTTCGCGGTCAACGTCACCGCCGTGGTCCCGGCCACTCCTTCGAACGTCGGCATCTTCCAGCTCGCCGTGATCAGCGTCCTGACCACCGGCTGGGGGGTCTCGGCCTCCGACGCCCTTGCCTACGGCGTCATCCTCCAGGCGGTCGAGATCGCAACCGCCGTCGGCCTCGGCCTGCCCGCCCTGTTCCGCGAAGGGCTCACCTGGAGCGACCTTCGCCTGCAGGCGATCTCGACCGCGCCGGTCGAACTCAGCTCGAGGCCCGCGCGCCGCGAGAGCAGTGATTCCTTCTCCGACTACATGCGCTGAGCCCCTCTCGGGATGAGGATCTCCTGAAATGAGGTCCGCGCTCGGATACGACCCGGTCTGCCTGGCTCACGACAACGGCTCGATGGTGGTCGACGAAGCCGCTGTCGGCTGGATTCCGGTTGCCCATGCCGAAAGCGCGGACCGGATTCTCAGGGCCCACGCCGTGCTCGTCGCGGCCGGGGTGGTCGGGCGCCTGGATACGCTCGAAACGCGACAGGCAACCCCGGAAGAGCTCAGCCTGGTTCACACCGAGTCTCACGTTCAGAGAATCACTTCGGCCTGCGAAGCGGCCGAAGCGGCGGCAGCGGCCGGGCGGCCCGAGACCCTTCGTGCCGGGACCCGAGGCGAGGGTCGGAGCCGGTTCGCTGGAGGCCTCGCTGGTCGCGGCCGGAACTGCGCTCACCGCGGTCGACTACACGATGGCCGACGAGGGTGGACGGGCCTACTCGCTGACCCGGCCTCCGGGCCACCACGCCTCGGCCGATCAGGCGATGGGCTTCTGCCTGTTCAACAGCGCGGCGATCGCCGTCCGTCACGCGCAGCGAGCCCACGGCCTCGACCGCGTAGCCGTCGTCGACTGGGACGTCCACCACGGCAACGGCACCCAGGCGGTCTTCTACGACGATCCGAGCGTGCTCTTCATCTCGCTCCACCAGGACGGGCCTCTACCCGGAAGACCTGGGCTTCGTCGAAGAACGCGGAGAAGGCGAGGGGGTGGGGGCAAACCTCAACATCCCGCTGCCGGCCGGGACCGGTGACGCCGGTTACCTCGCCGCACTGGACGAGGTCGTCCTGCCGGCCCTGGCCGACTTCGAGCCCGCAGCTGATCGTGCTCTCCAGCGGCCAGGACGCCGGTGCCTGCGACCCGCTCGGCCGGATGAGCGTCACCGCCGAAGGCTTCCGCCTGATGACCCGGCGGCTGGTCGAGCTGGTCCGAGTCTCCGGGGTCGCTGCCCGCGGTCGGATCGCCGCGATCCAGGAAGGCGGCTACAGCATCGACCACATGCCGTTCTGCGTCCTGGCCACGGTCGAGGCCCTTGCCGGGCTCGAACCGGCCCTCGAGGCCGACCCGGTCGAGATGGACGTCCCGAGCACGATCAAGCCGTCGAGATCGAAGCGATCCGGCTGGCCGTCGAGCGCCGCCGCGACTCGACTGACCGATTCCGGGCGTCAGGCGTTGAAGTCCACCAGGCTCCAGTCGAGGCGTTCGGGGAAGCGTGGCAGGCCGTCGTCGGGGACCGGGTACCAGGCCGATGCGTAATCGACGAACTGGTGGGCCATCGGGCGGGTGACGGGATCCTGGTCCAGCGCACCCATCCGAACCAGTACGACTTCGGGGTTCTCCGGATTGACCGTGTGGGTCTGACTGCCGCAGACCGAGCAGGAGCACTTGTTCCATCCGCCGTCGCCGGGTTCGAAGAAACGGATTTCGTCCTCTCCGGCGGTGAACCGGGTCGAACCGGGCACGGTCAGCGCCGAGACGGAGAACGCCGTTCCGGTCCGATGCTGGCAGCGGCCGCACCAGCAGAACGCCGCGCCGATCAGTGGCTGGTCGATCTCGAACTCGACCGCCCCGCACATGCAGTGCCCGCTGAGCGGAGCGATTCCCTTGGGTCCGAGTGAAATCTTCGAGTTCTCCATGGCTTGAGCCTAGCCGCCGGGGCGGGGGGCCGGAGTCGATCAGCACCTGCTGCCGGGCGATGCTCTCCGGACGTTCACGTTCGAGCGGGGGCTAGGCTCGGTTCATGGACCGGCTCGAGCTGATCGAAGAAATCTCGGGCGAGATCAGCGACCCTCGGGTGCTGGCAGCGATCGGCGATGTACCGAGGGAGGCCTTCGTACCGGAATACCTGCGGTCGCGGGCCTGGGAGAACGGTCCGCTGCCGATCGGCGAGGGACAGACGATCTCGCAGCCCCTGATAGTCGCCCGCATGTGCGAGCTCCTGGCGCTGACCGGCGAGGAGACGGTGCTCGACGTCGGTACCGGATCGGGCTACCACGCGGCTGTCCTGGCGAAGCTGGCCGCTCGGGTCATATCGATCGAGCGATACCCCGAGCTGAGCGAGGCCGCGGCAGAATCGCTGGCCCGGACCGGCGTAGACAATGTCAGCCTGGTGGTCGGTGACGGAAGCCTGGGCTGGCCGGACGAGGCACCCTACGAAGCGATCAACGTCGCCGCCGCCGCCCGTCACGGTACCCCGCCGGCGCTGATCGAGCAGCTCGCCGACGGGGGTCGCATGGTCATCCCGGTCGACGGCGAAGACCAGCGCCTGCTGCTGGTCGTACGCGATGGCGAGCAGATCGCGGTCGAGGTTGCCGAACGGGTCCGATTCGTCCCGCTGGTAGAAGACGCCTGAGCTTCAGGCCGGACGTTCGCCGACCAGCATCGCCGTCGCCAGCCATTTCCAGTAGCAGTCGACGTTCTCGAAGCCGGATTCACCCAGCCAGGCCAACTGGGCCTCCACCGGGGCCGGCTGGTCGGAGGTGTCCTCCTCGTCGTCCATCGACGTGAACACCTCCAGCGCACGCCGCTGGAGTTCGGCCGTCGGCAATGCCACCAGATCCATGTTGCAGAAGAGCCCGCCCGGCTCGAGCAGGTCGAATGCCTCTGAGTAGAGCTGCTGCTTTCTTTCGTCCGGCAGGTGGTGGATGACCCATGCCGAGATGATCAGGTCGAACTTGCCGAACTCGTTCGGCAGCGGGTCGAGCAGGTCGTGCTCGCGAAAATGCACGCCTTTCGCGCCCACGAAATTCATCCTTGCGGCTGCGAGCAGCGGGGGAGAGATGTCGAGACCGTATGCCTCCGCGTCGGGGGCGATCGAGCGCACGTCGGCGATCAGCGCGCCTCCGCCGGTGCCGAGGTCGAGGATCCGCCGCGGGCGCCGTTGCCCGATCACGTCGTCTAGCAGCACCTCCCGCATCTGGGCGCCCCCGGGGAGCCGGTCGCGTATCGCGAGCCATCGCTCGGACCGGGCCTGCTCCCGCCATTCGTGCCCCGGCCTGAGGCCGCTTTCATTGCGCTTCGTGCCTGTGACTTCCATCCCCTCAACATAGCCGTATCGAAACGGTCTGGAACCCGGGGAAAACCCCTAAAAGCAGCAAGGCCCGGCTCCACGGGTTCCGGTTGCCTCGACCACGACCTGCTCGGGTGGACCAATAGGATCGGCAGATCTCCGGCGCGATTCCCAAGTTCAATCAGCATGCCGTCAGCTACGACGCGGCGCGTACGCGGATAATCCCGCCGTTCGAACCGTTCTACGGTGCGGCGGTGCAGGCGGTGTCGCTGGCCGCCGAACCGAGGAAGCGGATCCTCGACCTCGGAGCCGGGACCGGCATGCTGACGGGCTTCGTGCTCGACGCGTATCCGGGCTGCGAGGTGACGCTGTTCGACGGCGCCGAGCAGATGCTCGACCGGGCCCGCGAAGCCCTCGTGGGCCGCCCGGTCAGCTTCATACAGGGCGACATGTACGAAGAGCTGCCGGAAGGCCCCTGGGACGCGATCGTCTCGGCCCTGGCTATCCACCACCTCGAGGACCACGGCAAACGACACGTTTTCGCCGAAGTGCTGAGGATCCTGCGTCCGGGAGGCATCTTCGTCAACTCCGAGCACGTGCTCGGTCCGACACCTTCACTCGACGCCGAGTACAGGCGCTGGCATGAGAGCGAAGCCCGCACGGCCGGCATCGACGACAACGAATGGGCGGCGGCCGAGGACCGGATGACCGCCGACCACCTGAGTCCGCTGCCCGATCAGCTCGAGTGGCTGGCCGAAGCCGGCTTCGAAGACGTCGACTGCCTGTTCAAGGACCGGGGTTACGCGGTCATGTTCGGCCGAAAGCCCGCGGAGCCAGACGGCTCCGCCGAGGCCCGGTCTTGAGCGCAGAGTTCACGCCTTTCCATCGCGGCGGATCGGGCCCGCCGCTCCTGCTCATCCACGGATTCACGGATACCTGGCGAGGGTGGGAGCTGGTCCTTGCCTCGCTCGAGCGGGACTACGACGTGCTCGCTCCGACCCTGGTCGGACACGCCGGCGGACCCCCGCTGCCCCGGGGGGCGGGCGAGAGCGTGCTGGTCGACGCCCTGGAGGCGGCGATGGACGAAGCAGGTTTCGAGACCGCCCACATCGCCGGGAACTCACTCGGCGGTTTCGCGGCCCTGCAGCTCGCCGAACGCGGCCGGGCCGAGTCGGTGGTCGCGCTGGCACCGGCCGGAGGCTGGCCGGGCGGTGGCGGGCTGAGCGACGGCCTGGTCGACTACTTCCGGCAGATGCACGGCATGGTCGTCGCCGCGGTGCCCCACATCGACGCGATCGTCTCGACCCCGGAAGGGCGGCGCCAGGCGACACGACTGATCAGCGAGAGATACGAGCACATCCCGCCCGGGCTGATCGCCCATCAGGTGCGTGGGGTGGCGGCCTGCGAGGAGGCGGTGCGGCTGGTCGAGCTCGGCCGCGAGGTCGGCTGGAGTCTCGGCCCCGGAAGGATCACCTGCCCGGTCCGGGTCGTCTGGGGAACGGAGGACCGCGTCCTGCCCTGGCCTGCGGCGGCCGAGCGTTTTCGGACCGAGTCCCTGCCGGATGCCGACTGGGTACTGCTCGAAGGTGTCGGCCACTGTCCGCAGCTGGACGTTCCGGAGCAGACCGCCGGGTTGATCCGCGATTTCGCGGTTCAGTGATGAATCCGCGGGAAACGCGGCCTCAGCCGCCGGGACCAACGGCACCGACTCCAAGGGTCGCGGTCGTCGGCCATTGCGAATGGGCGGAGTTCGTCCAGGTCGACCGTGTTCCGGCCGCCGGCCAGATCGTCCACGCCGAGACGGCCGGGGTCGAGGCCGCCGGTGGTGGGGCAGTGGCGGCCGTGCAGGCTTCCAGGCTCACCGGAGGCTGCCGCTTTTTCACGGCACTCGGCGGAGACCGCGCCGGCGACATCACCCTGGAGCGTCTGAAAGACATGGGGATGGAGGTACATGCGGCGCGGCGAGATTCGGCCCAGCGCCGAGCATTCGTATACCTCGACTCGCGCGGCGAGCGCACGATCACGACGATCGGCGAGCGGCTGGGCGCACGGGGCGGCGATCCACTGCCGTGGGGCGAGCTCAACGGGGTCGACGCCGTCTACTTCACGGCCGGCGACGCCGCCGCGCTTCATGCGGCCCGGGCCGCGCGGCACCTCGTCGTGACGGTCCGGGCGCAGGAAGCCCTTGCCGAGTCCGGAGTCCAGGTGGACGTACTGGTCGCGAGCGTCAACGATCGCGGTGAGCAGTACCGGCGGGGGGACGTCGACCCGGTACCGGGGTGGGTGGTGCGAACCGATGGCTCGAACGGGGGAACGCTCGAGTCGGCCGAAGGCGAAGTGACCGAATGGTCCTCCAGACCGCTGCCCGGGGCCATTCATGACGCCTACGGCGCCGGTGACTCCTTCGCCGCCGGGTTGACCTGCGGGCTCGGCATGGGCCTCGACACAGGTGAGGCGATCAGCCTCGGGGCCTTCTGTGGCGCCTCGGCGGTGCACGGTTCGGGCCCGTACGGCTCCCAGGCATCGGCCGGTGACCTGCCGACCTGGCGCGAGCTATACGGGATCAGCGGCTGAGTCGGGCCAGCCCTCGGGACCGGCACTGCCGGCCGGATACGGCTCGGACGCCGTCCGATCGCGGGGAGCAGAGGCCGGCTCGCGAACGATCCCTACGCGCAAGCGGCTGGAAAAGCGACGGAATACGAACCGCTATCCCGGCCGCTTGTGCCGCATACCCGGCTGAGCGCGGCGGCGCACAGGCGCCGGTGTGGCGAAGCTCTGGCGGGATCAGGCGCTGGCCGGCTGCTCGCCGGGGACTTCGGCCTCGACCGGGCCCTCTTCCGGGTCCTCTTCGGGAGGGCTGGCACTGCGGTCCGAGAGGGCGATGACTTCGTCGTCGGATGGACCGTCCTTGGGGATGAAGCCCGACTTCATGCCGAAGTAGACCGCCTGGGGGTGGTGGCTGATGATCGCCACGGTCGACTGCTCGGGCATCACGGCGTAGCCGTCGGAGAGGTACATGCCGATCCGGTTGAGGTCGAGCAGATCCCAGACCTTGGTGTGTTCGGACTGCTCGGGGCAGGCCGGGTATCCCCATGAGTAGCGGCGTCCCTGGGCGGGGCCGATTCCGAGTTCCGAACGGACGTTCTGGTGGAGCCACTCTGCGAGACCTTCGGCAGACTGGACGCCGAGTCCATGGGTGAACAGCTGCTCGGCGAACTCGCCGTCGGCTTCGAGTTTGTCCATCAGGTCGGTGACTTCTGAGCCGACGGTCACCCCCTGGAGGGCGACTACGTCACGGACGCCGTCATCGCCCAGGGGGCGGTAGAAGTCGGCCAGGCAGATCCGGTCGTGCTTCGGCTGGCGCGGGAAGACCAGGCGGTTGATCTCCCTGTCCTGGTCCTCGGGGTCGAAGATGACCAGCTCGTTGCCTTCGGCGTTGCAGGGGAAGTATCCGAGCACCGCCTTCGGGTGGAGGTAGTCCTGCTCTGCCCACATGCGCTCCAGTCGCGGGCGGAAGTCTTCGCCGACCAGCTTCTCCCACTCTTCGCCCTTGACGCCGCGCCCGCCCCAGTGGAGCTTGAACAACACATGGAGGTCGAGGTGGTTGAAGATGTCTTCGATCTCGACCGGGATCTCACGCGCGCCCCAGAACGGGGGGTCCGGGATCGGGGCATCCGGGTCGGCCGCGGAGCGCACCGAGTTGTCGGTGACCGGTGGGCCGTCGTCTACTTCAACCGGCTTGTTGCGGAAGGTCTCGGCCTCACTGCGCAGCTTTTCGAGCAGGGCGGCACGGGGTTCGGGTTCAACCAGGGCGTCCATCGTGTCGAGGCCCTGGAAGGCGTCCTTGCAGTAGATGACGCCCGGCTCGTAGATCTCGTCGGACTCCTTGCCGAGCGGATAGAGGACCCGCCGCCCGAAATCGCGGTTGATCGCTGCGCCACCGATCAGCACCGGAAAGTCATGGCCGCGTTCGTGGAGCTCGCGGATCGCGATCGGCATCTGCTTCGAGGTGGAGACCAGCAGGGCGGAGAGCCCGATCGCGTCGGCTTCATGCTCGACCGCGGCATCGATGATCGCATCGACGGGGACCTGTTTGCCGAGGTCGATCACCGTGTAGCCGTTGTTGGTCAGGATCGTGTTGACCAGCGACTTTCCGATGTCGTGCACGTCCCCGAATACGGTCGCGATCACGACCTTTCCCTTGGTGTGGCCTTCGATCCGGTCGAGGTAGTTCTCGAGCCGTGCGACAGCCTTCTTCATCACCTCGGCCGACTGGAGTACGAAAGGCAGGATCAGCTCGCCGGCTCCGAACTTGTCGCCGACCTCCTTCATCGCCGGAAGCAGAACCTCGTTCAGGGTCGGCACCGCACCGATTTTGTCGACCGAGGTGTCGATCCAGTCCTCGACGCCTTCCTTGCGGCGGCGCAGGATGTGGAAATGGAGCGCTTCTTCGGGCTCCATGTCGGCGGTCGGGTCCTCCTTTTCCTCTTCGGCCTCTTCGCCCTTCGACTCGAAGTGCTCGATGAACTTCTCGAGTGCGTCCTCGCGCCGGTTGAAGACGAGGTCGTCGGTCAACTCCCGCTCGCTGTCGGCGATCTCGCCGTAGGGCTTGATGTGGTTCGGGTTGACCATCGCCAGGTCGAGGCCGGCCTCGACGCAGTGGTGCAGGAAGACCGAGTTCAGTACGGCGCGGGCCGGCTGGCTGACGCCAAAGGAGACGTTGGAGACACCGAGGGAGGTCTTGACGCCCGGGATCTCGGCCTTGATCCGCCGGATTCCCTCGATCGTCTCGACCGCCGAGGGGCGCCACTCCTCGTCGCCGGTGGTCAGCGTGAAAGTCAGCGCGTCGAAGACCAGGGCCTCGGGTTCGAGGCCGTGCTCGTCGCAGACCAGTTCGGTGATGCGCCTGGCGATCTCGAGCTTGCGCTCGGCGGTCTTCGCCATGCCGACCTCGTCGATGGTCAGGGCGATCAGGGCCGCGCCGTGGGCTTTGGCGATCGGCACGACGGTGTCGAGCTTGTCGCGCCCGGCCTCGAGGTTGACCGAGTTGACTATCGCGCGGCCGGGGATCTGCTCGAGCGCGGTCTGGATCACCTCGGGTTCGGTCGAGTCGACCTGGATCGGTGCCGGCTGGGTGAGCGAGATGCGCTTGACCACTTCGCGCATCTGTTCGTCTTCGTCTGCACGTTCAACGAGGGCGACGCAGACGTCAAGCACGTGGGCACCGCCTTCAACCTGATCCTCCGCCACCTGGTTGAGGGTCTCGTAGTCGTCGGCCAGGAGCAGTTCCTTGGCGCGTCGCGATCCCTGCGAGTTGACCCTTTCGCCGACCAGTGTCGGGCGCGGTTCCTGAACGAGCTGTGTGGCGGTCATCATCGACGAGACCATCAGCTCGCCCTTGGCGGGCCGGGGGGAGGGCTTCAGGTCCCGGACCCGGTCGGCGATCGCCCGGATGTGATCAGGAGTCGTTCCGCAGCAGCCGCCAACCACCCCGACGCCGTGCTTCTCCACGAATTCTCCGAGCGCTTCGGCAAGCGGGGCCGGCTTCTCGGGGAAGATCGTCTCTCCGTCCGGGCCCTGAAGTGGCAGACCGGCATTCGGTATGCAGTGGACCGGCACGGTCGAGTGCTCACCGAGGTAGCGGATCGCGTCGCGCATGTCTTCGGGGCCGGTCGAGCAGTTCAGGCCGATCACATCAACCCGCAGGGCTTCGAGGGTGGTGAGCATGGCCGATATGTCCGTGCCGAGCAGCATCTTGCCGCCGTTCGGCAGCAGCGAGACCGAAACCTGAATCGGCACCGAACGGCCGACCTGCTCGAAGGCGGCCCTGGCGCCGAACACCGCTGCCTTGGCTTCGAGGATGTCCTGGACCGTCTCGATCATGATCAGGTCGACTCCGCCGTCGACCAGGGCGGCGGCCTGCTCGGTGAAGACCTCGACCAGCTTCGGGAAGCGGATACCACCCAGGGTCGGGTCGTCGGAGGCGGGCAGGTATCCGGTCGGGCCGATCGAACCGGCGACGAAGCGGTCCGGGCCGGCGGCCTTGCGGCCGATTTCCGCGGCCTTTTTGTTGATCTCGACGGTGTGTTCGGCCAGACCCCATTCCTCGAGCTTGATCCGGGATGCCTGGAAGCTGTCGGTCTCGACCACCTCGGCCCCGGCATCGAGCATCGAGCTGTGCAGGTCCTCGATCACGTCTGGCCGGTTCAGGACCAGCGCTTCGTGGCACTTGCCGGCCAGTCCGCCGTAGTCCTCCTGGGTGAGGTCGAACTCTTCGAGCGTCGCGCCGAGCCCGCCGTCGAAGACGACGATCCGGTCCGCAATCGCATTCAGGTAGTCACGTTCGGGCACCCGTCAAGGCTACCGGGACGCTTTGCGCAGGGGGAGCCCGGGCGGCTGTAGTCTCGCTGGAGTGAAGCTGATCCACCGAGGCAGGTCTCACGCACTCCCGCCGGAATCACTGACGCCGGGGCCGGCATGGACGTGATCTGGGTCGTGGCCGGAACGGCGGTGATCCTGGCCACCCTCCACGATATTTTCGCGACGCTGTTTCACCCGCTCGGGCGCGGCCACATCGGTCACCGCGTTGTCGGATTGGTTTCCAGGGCCGGCCATCGGCTTGCCCCGCGCTTCGGGCCGGCGACGGTGCTGATCGGGCCGGTCGGCTACGTAGTGGTGGTTGCGAGCTGGGCTGCGCTGCTGGTCTTCGGCTGGGCTCTGATCTTCTTCCCTTACCTGCCGGACGGCTTCGCTTTCGCCTCCGGGCTCAATCCCGGGGATCACTCGGGATTCGTCGACGCGCTCTACATATCGCTGGTAAACCTGACCAGCCTGGGCTACGGCGACATCTCGCCGGAGGCTTCCCTCTTGCGCATCCTGGGTCCGATCGAGACGCTTTTCGGCCTCAGCCTCGTGACCGCGAGCGTCTCCTGGCTGATTTCGATCTACAACGCGATCTCCCAGCGCGACGCCTTCGCTCACGAAGTCCAGCTCAGCCGCAGGGCGGAGGAACGGCTGGGGGCGAAGCTGGCCGACGCCGACCCCGACCTGCTCGAGCGCCTGCTGGCTTCGTTCAGCGCGCAGCTGATAGCCGCGCGCCGCAACCTCATCCACTTTCCGATCACGATCCATTTCCGCTCCGAAGACGACGAGAAGGCACTCTCCGGTCTGATGCCGTTCCTGGCCCGGCTCGTGAACGAGGCCCGCGAGGACTCGCGTCCGCATGCGCTCCGGGTCCGTGGGGAGATGCTGCGCATGGCGATGGACGATTTCGCCGAAACCCTGAAGGAGAGACTGGGCATGGACGGGGAGACAACCGAGGCAATCCTGGGCCACTACGACGCGCACCAGCGGCCGGAGAGGTCTGACTCGGCCTTCGAACTGCCAGGAGGCTGGCGGTAGTCATGCCGGTCCTCGTGGCCCTGCTCAGGGCGGTCAACGTCGGCGGTACGGGAAAACTACCGATGAAAGAACTGAAGCTGATGTGCGAGGAGTGCGGCTTCGAGTCGGTCGAGACCTACATCGCCAGCGGCAACGTCGTCTTCGAGTCCGACGACAGCCCGCAGCGCGCCCGCAAGATACTCGAAAAACGGCTCGAGTCCTGGGCGGGAAGGGAGATCGGAGTACTGGTCCGCACCGCCCGGGAGATGGCCGACCTGGTCGAGGCCAACCCTTTCGCCGACGAAGCCGGCGACCGGGTGGTGGTCCTGTTCCTCGAGCGGAGTCCGCCTCCGGACCTCGAGGCGTCGGCGAGCGGACTCGACGACGAGATCATGCTGCCCGCGGCATCCGAAGTATTCATTCACTACCCGCAGGGCCAGGGGCCCTCGAAGCTCAGCTTCGACCTTGGGCCGGCGACCGCGCGCAACATGAATACGGTCACCAGGCTTGCTGCAATGGCCGCCGGTCGCGGCTAGGGGTCGGCCCCGGCTAACCGTTGATCGGGCAGGCGAAGCAGAGCGAACCGCCGGTGGCGCGGTAGGCCAGGCAGCAGGTGACGCGTCGGTGGCGCTCCGTGCCGCGAGCGTCGACCACGGTTTCGAGCGGTATCTGAAGCGGACCACGGACGCCGAGAAGCTCCGCGGCCAGCGCCCGCGCCGCTTGCGTCTCGTCGAAGGCTCGGCCGGCCCACAGCGCGGCCTCGGCTATCCGGTCGGATGCCGATTTCCACAGGGTCTTCTCGGGACGCAGACCGTGGCGGTCGAACCACGATGCGAAGGGGCCGATCAGGCCGATCAGGTCCGCGCGCAAACCGTCTGTCGGTTCCGAGGCAGACCCCATGCGGTCAGTCCGAAGGGCCACTCCGGCGATCAGGCCGTTTCGCGTCGCCATCAGCAGGTTGTCGGCTGAAAGCTCAGGTGCCCGCCCCTCGGTGAGCAGAAAGGCGGCTCCGAGTTCGCCGAGCACACGCGCATAGCTCTCGAACAGCCACTCGGCCCGGATGTGCTCGGCCGGCACCTCGGTCATGCCGCGGATCCGGGTCAGCAGGACCGCCGGTGCGCCGTCGCTCTGAAGCAGCTCGGAGACCGGGAACCACGCCCCGGCCGGCTCTGACCGGCGCTCGACCAGCAGCCTCATGCCGTCGGCTTCGGCGACCGCGATCCGGCTGACTGCGGCATCGACGACTTCGTTCACGTGTCGAGCGTAAGGCTTGGCGGAAGCGGCCGGGGTCTAGACTGGAAGGCCGTTTTGGCGATCGAAGAACTCCTTTTCTCAATCTCGGAAGCGCTGCTCTGGCCGGTGCTGGTCGCGGCCATCCTCGGCCTGGCCTGGGCGATCGTCGAAACCGGCATCCTGCTGGCCGAGCTATGGCGCCGTCGCTGGCGCTCGGTGGGCGCGCTCGAAGCGGCGGTTGAGCGGGCTTCGGTGGAGATCGCGAGAGGCGACGACCTGGCTGCGATTTCCGAGCTGTCGCTCGTTTCCTGGAACCGCCCGATGCAGGAGATGATGGAGTCGATCGTCACTCTGCGCCGCATGCCGGATGCCGAAAACCGAATCGCCAAGCGCATGGCCGACTACGACTACCGCTCCCTGAGAAGGCTCGAGCGGACGCGGATCCTGGTCCGGTTCGGACCGGCGCTGGGACTGATGGGCACGCTGATCCCGCTTTCCCCGGCTCTGGCCGGCCTGGCGGACGGCAACGTCACCGAGCTGACCGACAATCTCCGGATCGCCTTCGGCGTGACCGTCGTCGGTCTGTTGACGGGCGCCATCGCGTTCTCGGTCTCGCTGGTGCGCGACCGGGTTTACGCTCAGGACTTCTCCGACGTCGAGTTCGCCGCCGCATCACTGGCACCGGATCGCTCGCCGGTCGGAATCGTCCCCTCGACCACCCAGCACGGTGGCAGTACCGTCGTCGCGATGGGCAACCCGTGAAGCGTCTCGGAACCCGGGTCACCGCCAAGGCGCGAAGCCGCGAAGATCGGGCCGGCGATCCCCTGGACGGGCTGGTCAACCTCTTCGACATCGGCATCGTGCTCTCTGTCGCCTTCCTGCTGGCGGCACTCTCTTCGCTCGATCTGACCTCCGTGCTGACCGAGCGAAACGAGTCGCTGGAAAACAGCGCCACGGTCCCGGCCGACTCCGTGCTGGTCGATCCCAATGATCAGGTCGAGACGATCGAGATCCAGCCCGGTCAGGAAGTGGTCGGGCGCGGCGAGCCCCTGGGCACGCTCTACCAGCTGGAGGACGGCCGCACGATCGTGGTCAGGCCCGGCGCCACGGGTGCGACCGGGGCCACCGGCGTCACCGGACCCTGACCTGGGGCCGGCGAGCGGTTCCTAGAGGCCCAGACGGCGACGGATGCCGCGGGAGTTCACGAAACGGGTCAGCTTTTCGACCGCGTCCCGGCGGTCGGGCGTATACGGGTACCAGAAGGGCTCGGGCAGCAGCTGCGTCCGCGCCGTGACTATCGATTCCGAACGGCAGTACTTGCGTATCCCGTACTTGCCGTTGCGGTAGCCGATCCCCGACTCCTTCCAGCCACCGAGCGGCATCCCGGGCACCATCGAGTTGGTCAGAACGTCGTTGACGTTGACTCCTCCGCACTCGATGCGCCTGGCGATCTGCTCGGCCTTGCGCTTCGGGCCGAAGACGGTTGCCGAAAGCCCGTAGCGGGTGTCGTTGGCCAGGCGTACGGCTTCGTCGGCGTCCTTGACCTTCATCACACCGACCACCGGCCCGAAGGTCTCGTCCCGCATCACTCTCATCGAATGATCGACGTCGACCAGCACGGTCGGCTCGTAGTAGTCCCCGGCACGGTCGACGTGGCGCCCCCCGACCAGAGCCCGCGCTCCGTGTTCGATCGCTTCACTGACCTGACCGGCGATGATCGCGATCTGTTGGGGCGAGGTGATCGCGCCGACATCGGAGCCGACTTCGGGACCGTCAGGCCCCTGCCTGAGTTCAGAGACCGAGTCTGCGAGCTTCTCGACGAAGGAGTCATAGACCGGCTCCTCGACGTAGATGCGCTCGACCGACATGCAGATCTGGCCCGAGTTCATCATCCCGCCCCAGGCCGCGGCTTTCGCCGCGCGGTCGATGTCGGCGCCTTCGAGAACCAGCATCGGGTCCTTGCCGCCGAGTTCGAGGCTGACCGGAGTCAGGGTGTCCGCGGCGCGCTTCATGACCAGCTTGCCGGTGCGGTCGGATCCGGTGAAGCCGATGAAGTCGGACTCGTCGATCAGCGCAGATGCGGTCTCTGCGGTTCCGTGGACGACCGCCATGACGTCCGGTCCGCCGATCTCGTCGCGCCAGGCATCGACGATCTCGGTAATCGCCAGCGGGGTGAACTCGGACGGCTTCATGACCACGGCCGCGCCGGCGATCAGTGCCGGAATCGCGTCGCCGAGCGAGAGCACGAGCGGAAAGTTCCAGGGACTGATCAGTCCGACCACGGGGTAAGGCCGGTACTGGATCCTCAGTTTGCGGCTTGCGGTCAGCATCGAGTGGCCGCGGACCTTCTCCTCTCTCAGGAACTTGCCACCTCTGGCTGAGTAGAAGTTGATCTGGTCGGCCAGGTAGTAGGCCTCGTTGGCGGCTTCGGCACGGACCTTGCCGGTCTCGGCCTGCATGATGTCGGTTATCCGGTCGGCGTTGTCGAGCATCCAGTCGCGAAGCTCGCCCATCCAGCGGCTGCGAGCCTTGAAGCCGATCGACTCCCATTCAGCCTGATTGGCGCGCACGCGATCGACCGCGCGCTTGACCGAATCCGGTCCGTCCGTCTCGACCACCGCGACCGTATCGCCGTTGGCCGGGTTCTGAACCGCGATCGCCTTGAGGTCGGCGTCGCCGACGCTGGAATCAACCGTGCTCATTCCGTCTCCTTTGCTCGACCTGCCGATTCGGCTGCGCTGGCCCGGGCTTTGCCCCTGGACTGGAACAGCCTGTAGATGCCACCGGTGTTGCTGAACAGGTAAACCCTGCCCCATCCGTCTTCACCGAAACCGTTCAGCGTCGGGTGTTCGTCCTTGCCGGGCGGCAGGAAGGCCTTGAGCTGCCGGCGATCGTCGAGTGATCCTCCGTCGGGGTTCCAGGTGAAGAGGCGGTTGATGCAGAAGTCGCCGGTGATCAGGCGACCGGTCAGCGCGCCCATCGCGGGATCGCGGATGACCGGCCCGGTGATGACCGCACAGCCTTCGTCGTGCGAGTAGACGACATCGGGCCAGGTCAGGTCCGGTGGGTCGACCGGCGGCGGGTCGCCGAATCCTCCGTTGGGGCAGAGCTCAGGCTCGCAGTCGTAAAGTTCCAGGCCCTCGTAGATCTTCCAGCCGAAGTTCGCGCCCAGCGCTTCGTTCCAGGGCAGGAAGTTGATTTCCTCGTAGCGTTCCTGGCCTACGTCGGCGACCAGCATGTGGCGCTGCCCGTCACCGTCGCGGTGGAAACTGAAGGTATGGGGGTTGCGCAGCCCGTAGGCGAAAATGGCGTCCTCGCCCGGCCCGCCGGCGAACGGGTTGCCGGCGGGAACCCGGTAATCGAGGCCGGTCACCCGGTCCGGCCTGGGGTCGACCCTGAGGATCTTGCCGCGAAGGCTCTCGGTGTCCTGGGCCTGGTTGAGCCGGTCCCCCGGATTGCCTCCGTCGCCTACCGAGATGTAGAGGTGGCGGCCCAGGAATCTCAGACCGCCGCCGTTGTGGCCGGCGTCGGCTGCGACCTCGGGGATGTTCAGCACAGTTCGTCTGCTCTTCGGATTCGCGAGCAGGGGCTTCTTGACCTTGCGCCGGAACTCCTCAATCCGGACGTCGCCGTTCTTGACGGTGAAGTGAACGTAGAACTTTCCGGTCCTGCGGTAGTCGGGGGAGAAGGCCAGCCCGAGCAGACCCTGCTCGACCCAGTCGGAGACGGTCCGCCCGCGAATGTCGAGGAACGGTCGCTTGAGCAGTTTGCCGCGGCGGATGACCCGGACCAGGCCCTTTCGCTCGGTCACGAAGACGACCTTCTTCGAACCGGGGGCGTTGGTCAGGCTGGTCGGGCTGCGGACCTCGGCGACCTTCTTGAAGGCCGGCTTGGCGAAAGCCTGCGGAGAAAAGGCGAGAACCGCAACCAGAGCTGCAGCAGCGATCGAGAGGCCCCGGCGGATCGTCACTGCCTGAGCCTGTAGACCGGGCCGGACAGTGAACTGGCGTAGACCGCTCCTTTGGCGTTCTCACCGAATGAGGAGATCTGGCTGCCCGAGAGCCCCGAGGCTCGGGCAGAGCCGACCCGCCCGGTCCGGGGCTTGAAGCTCCGGATCTCCCCGTTGCAGAAGTCGTTGAAGATGTAGCGGCCGCGCAGGGCGGGCAGTTTGCGGTCGCGGACCACGACACCTCCGATCACCGAGCAGTAGCCGGAGGAATGCGGCAGAACGAGGACCGGCTTGCGGGTTCCGGCGGGCACCGGCGGTTCGAACTCGCTGAAGCCTTCGAGCGCATTCCACCCGAAGTTTGCGCCGCGGGCCGCGCCCACGGTCAGGTAGTTGATCTCTTCGAACTCGTTCTGGCCGACGTCGGCTATCACCATGCGCGGCTTGTTGCCGGTCAGGTCGAACGACCACCGAAACGGATTGCGAAGGCCGTACGAGTAGATCTCGTCCCGCCCGCGACGGCCTACGAACGGATTGCCCGGCGGCACCGTGTAGCTGTTGCGCCCGCTTTTTCGCGGGTCGATCCTGATCATCTTGCCGAGCAGGGAGTCCAGGTTCTGTGCGTTGCCCTCTGTATCGCCGGAGCCACCGCCGTCGCCGGTGCCGAAGAACATGTTCTTGCCGAGGAAGTGGATCTGGCCGCCGTTGTGGTTCGCGGCCGAGCGGTGGGGGACCGTGATGACCGGGCGGCGTGTATTCACCCTTGCCCTGACCGCGCTGCGCCTCCTGTATTCGTCGACTCTGATGTCCCCGGTGTCGTCGGTGTAGTAGACGTAGAAAAGCTTTGACTTGCGGTAGTCGGGCGGAAAGCCGACCGACAGCAGCCCCTGCTCACCGCCCGAGCGGACCCGCGACTTGATGTTGAGGAAGGGCCGGCTGAGCTTGCGGCCCTTGCGGATCACACGGATCGTCCCCTCCTGTTCGACCACGAACATGAGCTTCGGAAAACCGGGCGCGGCCTTCACCTCGACCGGCTGGTTGAAGTCGGCGACCCGGGTGAAGCGCAGCTTTCCCGACCCCGCCGAGGAGTCGGCCCCGGAATTCGACGCACTGCCGACAGCGGTTTGGTCGGCTGGTTTCCGGTGTCGCTGGCGCAGGCGGTGGCGCCGAGGCTCAGGGCGAAGAGCGGAAGCAGGCAGGCGACCAGGGCGGGCCTTGATCGCAGGCCTCCGGTGCCGCCCGCGTTCTTGCCCTGCGCGCCCAAGAGAATCCTTCCAGTCAGTTCGCTTCCTGCAGCTTCAGTCTGAGCTGCTCCTGCGGGGTCAATGGTACGACATTGCCCTTCTCGTCAACCTCGGTCAGGACCGCCCGGTCGGTGATCCTCACCGGAAGCAGACCCCTCGGGATTTCCCCCGCGGCGTCAACCGCGGTCGTCTCGGTGCCGAGGCCGGCGTCGATCTGGAAGGTCAGTCCGTAGTTGCCGGGCTCGACCGCGGTCACCCGCCAGACCATTACGGCGGTCTCCCCGGGTGGCAGTTCCTGAAAGTTGAAGGTTCGCCGGTTGGCGGTCGCAGCGCCGCCACGCCCGATCGTCCCGGCCAGTTTCGGATACCCCGACTCCATGACCCAGATCGGTCGCTGGGGCTGGGCGACCCCCGGCTGGGGGTCTCGAGCCGCGAAGGCCAGGGTCGAATCCTGCCGGGGAAGGTTGATCGTCGCGACCAGTGCGGGCACCGTCTCGTCGCCGCTGTTGCGCACCGCGATCTTCAGGTCGTAGGTCCGGGCGACGAACTGCCGCGGCTTGAACTCGGCCCTGACGACCTCGACCGGGTACTCACCGGGAGCCTCGTTGGAGAACTGATCGCCGACCTCGCCGCTACCGCCGCATGCCGCGATCAACGTCGCTGCGGCGAAGGCGAGCAGAGCCGCGCCGGACGTTCGGACCAGATGTCGGCTCTTCTCCCGCAAGGCGGTCTGAACATTACACGCGTGTGCCGACTGTCACAGATGCCGGATGATCCCCTAGACTCACGAACACGGCGGAGAGAGGCTTATGCCCGATCCGAAACCCGCCGGGGAGAGATGGTCAAAGCAGCCGCAAACAGGGCTTTCGAGCCCGCCAGGAGCTTCTTCGTCGAGATCGGTGAGATGGTCATTCTCACCGGCCGGACGATCGGCTCTGCCCTGAGGGCGCCGTACCCCTACGGCAACGAGTTCATCGGCCAGTTCCTTTTCGCGCTCCAGCTCTGCTGGTTCCCGATGCTGATCTCCACCGTGGCTTTCGGTTTCGGTGCCCCCGGCCTCCAGGCCGCAAACTTCCTTTCTCTGTTCGGAGCCCTCGACCGGCTCGGCGGTTTCTTCGTGCTGGCCTCGATCCGTGAGTTCGCGCCGTTCGTGACCGCGGTCGTGGTCGCCGGTGTCGCCGGCACCGCGATCACCGCCGACCTCGGTGCCCGGAAGATCCGCGAGGAACTCGACGCCCTTCAGGTCCTCGGCGTCGATCCGATCAAGAACCTCGTCGTGCCGCGCTTTCTCTCGCTGATGTTCCTGACCGGACTGCTCAACATCTTCGCGCTGTTGTTCGGCATCTTCGGCGGAGTCTGCGCGATGCTGCTGTACCGCCAGCCCCTCGGCGGATTCTTCGGGACGCTCTTCTCCAACGCCTCCACCACCGAACTCTTCTTCTCGATGACCAAGACCACCCTTTTCGGCGCGATCATCGCGATCGTCTGCTGCTACAAGGGCATGACCGCGACCGGCGGTGCGGCGGGCGTCGGCCGGGCGGTAAACGAGGCGGTCGTCATCTCGCTGCTGGGCGTCTTCGCCTTCAACTACGTCTTCACCCAGGCCATGCTGGCAACCAATCCCGAACTGCAGACGATCAAGTAATGGGTGCCGGCTGGCTTACAGTCCCGCGCAACTGGATCGAGTCGATGGGCGAGATCTCCCGCTTCTGCGGGATGGTCATGGGCCAGGTCTACTCGGGTCGCGTGACCCGCTATTTCGGTGAGGCGCTGAACCAGGCAGGAATCCTGATCCTCGGCTCGACCGCGGTGATCTTCGGCCTCGTCTTCACGATCGGCCTGACCTGTGGCATCGAGGGCGCCTACTTCAACCGGTCTGTCGGCGCGCCCGCCTACGCCGGCGTTTTCGCGGCATGGTGCGACCTGCGTGAAGCGATCCCGTACGCCTTCGGATACATGATGTCGGCCAAAGTCGGTACCGGAATCGTGGCGGAGCTCGGTGCGATGCGCATCTCTGACGAGATCGACGCGCTTGAAGTCATGGGAGTCCCGCCGGTGACCTACCTCGCTGCGACCCGTCTGCTCGGAGCCTGGATGACCCTGCCCTTCATGTACATGGCGGCGATCGGCGTCGGCTACATCGCTTCCTACATCGCGGTCGTCGAGCAGATCGGAGATGTGTCCTCGGGCGGCTACCTGCTGATTTTCTGGATGTTCCAGAACCCTCCCGACGTGCTCTTTTCGATGATCAAGGCAATGACCATGGCGACCGTGATCGTTCTCGTCGGCTGCTACTACGGCTATACGGCCTCGGGCGGACCGGTGGGGGTGGGTACGGCCACGGCAAAGTCGATGGTGCTCAACATTGTGCTGGTGCACGTCATCGGTATGTTGGGAACGCTGGTTTTCTGGGGAGCAAACCCGAGAGCCCCGATAGGAGGATGAGATTTTGAGCGACGAGAATCCGAATCGACCAGGCGACCGATGCGCCCGAGCCGATCGAAGCACCTGAAGTCGAGCACGCGATAGAAGACCTTGGTCCGGAAGCCCCGCCTGGGCGCAGAGGTGGAAGCGCGACGACGAAGCTGCCGCGGCCGACGGATCCCTCTCGGGGGTCGAGGTTTCGAACGAGCCACAGCCCGGTCAGGGCGAAGAATTCGTCGCCGGTGACGGTGCGGTCCTCGGCCGGGACTTCCTGCTGCCGGGAGTCGCACCTGGTGAGACCGATCCCTACAAGTGGCATACCGGCGCCAAGAAGGAAGCCGGCGGAACAGCGGCGATCGAGATCAAGAACGTGGTCAAGCAGTTCGGCCGGACCCGGATCCTCAACGGACTGAATCTCGACCTTCCCGATGACCAGATTTCGATGGTTCTGGGCCCGTCGGGCACCGGCAAGAGCGTGCTGATCAAGCACATCGTCGGCCTGCTCTACCCGGACTCCGGCGACGTGATCGTCAAGGGCGACTCGGTCCCGGAGCTGAGCGACGACGACCTCTTCGACATGCGCAAGAAGTTCGGCCTGCTGTTCCAGGACGGGGCGCTGTTCGGCTCGATGAACATCTTCGACAACGTCGCTTTCCCGCTGCGCCAGCACACCGATCGTGGCGAAGACGAGATCGAAGACGTGGTCACCCGGCGCCTTCGCGAGGTGGGCCTCGGAGAAGCTCACTACAAGATGCCGAACGAGCTGTCGGGCGGTATGCGCAAGCGCGCCGGCTTTGCCCGGGCGCTGGTGCTGGACCCGGAGATCGTGATGTTCGACGAACCGGATTCGGGACTCGATCCGGTCCGTACCGCACTGCTCTGTGAGCTGATCAAGGAAGTTCACGCCGAGAGCGGGGGTTGTTACCTCGTGATCAGCCACGACCTCGGAACCGCGCGGCGGATCGCCGACTTCATCGCGGTGCTCTGGAAAGGCAAGATCGTCGAGAGCGGTCCCAAGGACGAGCTCTTCGAATCCAACAATGAGTTCGTGCACCAGTTCCTCCGGGCTGACGTGACCGGTCCGCTCGCGATGGATTGAGCCTGGCGGCTCTCTACGGCGCGGCGGCGGCCGCGGTAGCCCGCCGGCCCTGGCCGGTACTGGTCCTGCTCACAGCGCTCGCGATCGCCTCTGGCGCGGGGCTCGCCGGCATGAAGGTGCAGCCGGTCACCGATGCATTCTTCGACCGCGGCACAGACGGCTTCGAGGCGACCGAGCGGGCCGAGCAGACCTTCGGCACCGACCCTGTGGTGGTACTCGCCCGGGGTGACCTCGAGGAGATCGTCACCGCACAGAACCTCGAGAGCCTGAGCGTGCTCGAGACCTGCCTCGCCGGGGACATCCGGCGCGGGCGGGGCGAGCTCTTCGAATCCTGCGAGCGCCTCTCCGAGCTCCAGCCGGTCCAGATTCTGGCTGGTCCGGCCAGCTTCCTGGGCCGGGCAGTGGCCGGCATAGGCACTCTCTACGAGCAGCAGATCCGGCGGCTCGAGAACCTCCCGAACACACCGGAGGCCCAGGTCGAGCGTCAGGCGATCATCCAGCAGGCAACCCGGATAATCGCCCGCTTCGGGCTGATCGCACCGCCGACTCTCGATGATCCCGACTTCATCAACCGCGTCGTCTTCGGTCCGGGTGGCGTACGCAACGGACCCAAGCCGAGGCTGTCCTACCTTTTCCCCAATTCCGAAAGTGCCCAGGTTCTGCTCAGGCTGAGGTCTGACCTGACCGATTCCGAGCGCCGCGAGACGATTGACCTGATCAACACGGTCGCCCGGGACGAAGCTACCCGCCTGACCACCGGGCCCTACATCGTCTCCGGCTCTCCGGTGGTCTTCGAAGGCCTCGGCGACTCGATCCAGATCGGGGTCGTGATCCTCGCCGTGGCAGCCCTGATCCTGATGTCGATCGCCCTGGCCCTGGTTTTCGGTTCGACCTGGCGCCTGCTTCCCCTGCTGATGGCATCGAGTGCGGTGCTGGTTTCGGCCGGGCTGCTGAGGCTGCTCGGCGGAGAGCTTTCGCTCGCGGCGCTCGGGGCGGCTCCGATCCTGATCGGCCTCTCGGTCGACTACGCGGTCCAGATCCAGGCCCGTTTCGACGAGATGGACGCTTCGCTGCGCAGATCCGAAGCCGCGGGCACCGCCGCCCGGCTCGGCATGCCGATGATCGCCACCGCCTGCCTGGCCACAGCCTTCGGTTTTGCGTCACTCGGTCTGTCGCAGTTTCCGCTGGTCGCCGAGTTCGGCCTGTTGCTCGGAGCCGGCGTGCTGGTCTGTCTGCTGGTGACCTTCCTCTTCGGTTTCGCGGCGCTCTCCCTGCGCGGACCGGGTCGCGGGGGAGAGGTTCGCGCCGGCCGGCTCGGGCTGGCCGATACCGCCCGTCACTGGGCGAAATCAGCAATGGGGCTGGCCATCCTCGCACCGTCCCGACTGCTGGTGGTCAGCATCCTCATCGCTGCCTGCGGCTGGGCGGTCAGCACCCAGGCCAGTCCGGCCACCGAGATCAGCCAGCTGCTGCCGAGTCGCAACTCGGCAGTCGAAGACCTTGATCGCCTCGACCGGGCTACCGGTTCGACCGGCGAGATCGACCTGATCGTGCGCGCCGGCGACGTGAGCGACCCGGAGGTCGTCGCCTGGCTCGATCGTGTGAGAACGAGGATCCTGGTCGAATCCGGCTACCAGCGTGGGGAAAGGGTTTCCTGCGAAGGGGCCGAGCTCTGCCCCGGGCCGTCGATTCCCGACTTCGTTCCCGAAGGTGGCAAGGGGCTGAACTCGACCCAGATCCGTGATGCGCTGCGGACCCTGCCGCCGAATGAGCGCGCGGCGATCGTCGCCGGCGGCGTCGGTCCGCAGGGCTCACCGACCGAGACCAAGATCCCGTTCATCGTGCGCTCGAGTTCGGTTGACGGCCAGTCCGAGGCGATCGACCTGATCCGCCGGGTGGCCGATTCGACCCCGGCCCCGGACGGGCTCTCGGCCGAACTGGCCGGCCTGCCCGTCGTCGTGACCGAGTCGGTCGACGCGTTGGCAGCTTCGCGCTACCTGCTGATCCTGGCCGCGCTGGTCGCGGTCGCCCTGGTACTGCTCGCGATCTACCGCTCGGTCCGAAGGGTGATCGTGCCCCTCGTGCCGATTCTGGTTGCCGGTGGCTGGTCGTCGCTCGTGATCGCGTCGCTCGACATTGCTCTCAACCCGCTCTCGGCGATCCTCTCGGTCATGGTGATCGCGATCGCCACCGAATTCAGCGTAATCCTGGCCGGGCGCTACTACCAGGATCGTGCCGATGGCCTGACGCCGGCCGCTGCGCTGCGCTCTGCCTACGGTCGCACCGGAATGGCGATCGCTGCATCCGGGGTAACTGCGATCGCCGGCTTTGCGGCTCTGGTCACCAGCGACGTCGGCATCCTGCGTGAGTTCGGCCTGATCGCCGTGCTCGACCTCGGGGTGGCCCTGCTCGGAGTCGCCCTGGTCCTGCCGGCGGTCCTTACCTGGATGGAGCGGCGTTGAGTGGGTCGGGGGAGAACGGGGAGCAGGACTCCGGTCGCGAGCCCGAGGCAGCGGCCAGGGAAGATCGCGAGCGCGAAATTGACGAACTGCTGAGTGGCCGGGGAGCAGATCCGGCTCCTCGACAGCCCGACCGGTCCGGCCCCCCGGCGAAGGGTAAGGGGCGAATCAGCGCCGGACCGGTCGATCCGCCGGAACGCGCGGGCCCGACCGGATCGGATGACATACAGAAGCAGCGGGAGCCGGCCGAGGCCGGTACGCCGCCGGCCAAGGTCAAACTGCCCCTCAACTACGGGGCGCTGGTCGGTCTGGTCTTCGCGCTGATCATCGCGGTCGCAGTTTTCAGCCTGCTGACCAGCCGCGAGTCCGGCACGGTGGGTATCGGTGATGTCGGTATCGGAGAGAAAGTCGCCCCTTTTGCCGTGCCGATCGCCACCTCGGATCTCGAGGGCGACGCAAACATCGATCCCGACGAAGCCTGCGACCTGCCGGGCGACGACGTCCTGCGGATCTGCGACTACTTCGACCGGCCGACCGTGGTCTCGTTCTGGTTCACCACCGGCGCTTCTGCCTGCATCGAGCAGCAGGAAGTCTTCGAGACCGTCGCCGAGCGTTTCGGCGACCGGGTCGGCATGGTCTCGATCAATGTTCGCGACGACCGCGAACGGGTCAGGGAGTTGATCGATGAGCGGGGCTGGCAGGTCACGGTCGGCCATGACACCGACGGGGCCGTTTCCAACATCTACCGGGTCGGCGGCTGCCCGACCTTCCTGTTCATCGCACCCGGTGGCGTCCTGGAGAGTGCCGAGATCGGCCGGACGACGGTCGAAGAGCTGAGCGCACAGGTACGCTCCTTTGCCGATGGCCAGTAAGTCGAGGAAGAAGTCCAGCAGGCGCAAGAAGCCGCCACCGCCGAGCAAACCCGCTCAGCCGCCGAAACCGCCGGCGAAAAGGGACGAACCGCCGCCCGCTCCCTGGGGTTCGTTTCCGCTGACCCAGCTGACCGTTCTGGCCGGGCTGGTCCTGCTGATCATCGGTTTCGTCACCGGCGGCATCACGCCACTGGTGATGGGCCTGTTGCTCGGTTCGGCGGGCGGGTTGGAGCTCTCGATCCGCGAGCACTTCGCCGGCTACCGCTCGCATACGACCCTGCTCGCTTCGGTCGTGCTGATGGTCGCCACCGGAGTCACGTACTTCCTGGTCGGCTGGGTCCTCTGGGTCTGTCTGGCGATCGGCCTGACCCTGTTCGGTGTCTCCTTCGGCCTCTTCCGCCGGGCGTTTCAGACCGCCAGCGGCGGGCTCAGCTTCCGCGTACGCTGAGATCACCGCAGCGGGACCGACCGGTCGGGGCCGGTCCCGGACTTCTCAGGTGCCCCGGCCCCGTTTCAGTGGGGGCGGAGCTGGCTGACCAGGAGCATCCGCTGACGCTCGGTCAAAGTCTCGAGTCGCTTGTTCTCGTTCAGTCCGATCGAGGAGAGCAGCTTTCGGGTCCTCGTTCGTCCCCAGCGCGACTGGCTGCGCAGAAGCTCGGAGAGTGTCATCGTGCTGGTCTCCCAAGGGCAATCGCTGATCACCTTGGTCACCGGGACCTTGCCGCTGGCGATCGAGCGTTTCAGCTCGGCCCGGGCCAGTCGCACCCTGTTGGCTCTCTCAAGAGCCTGGAGATGCTGGGGTACTGATTCCTCTGACGCAGACGATGGGCTGGCGGTTGCTTCCACTGACGCTCCTCCCTCAGGCGGGTTGCTGTGTTGACTGGTGTTCGGCATCGGGGTATGACGGGTGCGGCCACCCTTTCCGATCCCCCGTCGCCCGCGTGAATCCCTCAATTCAGGCGACAGGGAACAACCTAGTCAAATCGCCGGCGAGGGTCAATGCAGAAAGGTCCCAAAAACCGCTCATAGCAGTATTTTTTTCTGGGACAGGACCGAATATTCCTGAAACCCGTAGCGCGAAACCCGGGTCAGTCTGAAGGGGTCGGCTGCGGCAGATCGTCGAACTGCGCGACCACCTCTTCGACGATCCCGAGAGCCTGGTCGAGCTGCGACTTCTCATGCGTGGCCATGAGGCTGGTCCGCAGCAGAGCACCACCGTGGGGGACCGCCGGATGGATCGCGACGTTGGTGTAGACGCCGGCTTCGAACAGGGCCTTCCAGATCAGGATCGCCTTCCAGTCGTCGCCGATCACGACCGGCACCACCGGAGTCGTGGCGACCGAGCCGTCGGGCATGTGGCCGGGCTCGACGACCTTGAGTCCGATCGACTTCAGGCCCTCGCGCAGGTAGGCAGCGTTGTCGAGCAGCCTCGAGTAGAGGGCCGGCCCTTCGGCCCGGCAGATCCTGACCGCTTCCAGTGCCGCGCCGACCGCGGCGGGGACTCCCGACGCGCTGAAGATGAAGGACCGCGAGCTGATCTTGAGGTACTCGACCACGTCGGCCGAGCCGGCGATGAAGCCGCCGCAGGAGGCCAGGCTCTTCGAGAACGTGCCCATCCGGAGGTCGACCTGGTCCTCCAGGCCGAACAGTTCGCTGGCCCCGGCGCCGCGGGTGCCCAGAACGCCGACGCCGTGGGCTTCGTCCACCATCAGCCTCGCCCCGTAGCCACGGGCCAGTTCGGTGATCCTCGGCAGGTCGGGCAGATCGCCTTCCATCGAGTAGACGCCGTCGACCACGACCAGGATGCCGCCGCCGTCGTTCTGGGCGCGCTGCAGCATCTTCTCGAGCTTTTCGGTCTGGTTGTGACGGAACGGTCGCAGTTTGGCGCCCGACAGCTTGCAGCCGTCGAGAATCGAGGCGTGGTCACCCGAGTCGGCGATGACGGTGTCACCCGGGCCGAGGATCGCCTGCAGGCAACCCAGGTTGGACTGGTAGCCGGTCGAGAAGACGACCGCCTGCTCGGTTTCCATCCATTCGGCCAGTTCCCTCTCGAGTTCTACGTGGAGGGGTGTGGTCCCGTTCAGCAGGCGCGAACCCGTGACCCCGGTGCCGTACTGATCGAGGGCCTCGTGGGCCGCGCGACGCACCCGTTCGTCGCCGGTCAGGCCGAGGTAGTTGTTCGACCCGAGCATGATCGTCTCGCGTCCTTCCATCTCAACGACCGGTCCGGCCTGCGACGTCAGCAGGCGGAAATATGGGTTGAGGTCGGCGGCGTTGGCCGCCTCAAGCTGTTCCCGGCGTTCGTGGTTTCTGACCTTTTCGAAAAGGTCGACCGGCGCCGAAGTTGTTTCGCTCATGCAAGCAGTCTGCCAAAACCGGGGGCGGCGGCCAAGCGCAGGTCCGTCCTGCGTCCCGGCGCCCCGCGGGAAGGGGCCCGGCGGAGCCGCCGCACTAGGATTGATCGGTCATGTTGAAAACCGACCCGGCTGGAGTCGATCTTGGATAACGGCATCGTTGTGGAAGGGCTGGTCCGCCAGTTCAAGAACGGTCCGCGGGCAGTCGACGGAATCGACCTCGAAGTCGCCCCCGGGGAGATCTACGGCTTCCTCGGCCCCAACGGCGCCGGCAAGTCGACGACCGTCCACATGCTTACTACGCTGCTGCCGCCGACCGACGGACGCGCGACCGTCGCCGGCTTCGACGTTGCCAGCGAAGGACCGAAGGTCCGCCAGGTGATCGGAGCAGCCCTTCAGGAGGCCGCTCTCGATCCCCACCTGACGGCGACCGAGCACATGCGGCTGCAGACGGCGCTCCACGGGCTGCCCCATGACCTTCGAGTCAAGCGTGGCGAAGAACTGATCGAGCGGGTCGGCCTTTCGGAGGCGGCCGATCGCCGGGTGGGTGGTTACTCGGGAGGTATGAAGCGCCGCCTCGATCTGGCCCTCGCCCTGGTTCACAATCCGAGCGTTCTCTTCCTCGACGAGCCGACCACGGGCCTCGATCCACAGAGCCGTTCGGCCCTCTGGGACGAGGTGACCCGGCTCTCGCGCGACGACGGTGTGACCGTCTTCCTCACCACCCAGTACCTCGAAGAGGCTGATCAACTCGCCCACCGTGTGGGCATCATCGACGACGGCAGGATCGCCGCCGAAGGCACCCCGGCAGCTCTGAAGTCCGAGATCGGACGGCCCAGCGTCGAGATATGCCCCCACGACGGCTCCCGTCGCGAACAGGCGGCGCAGATCCTCGACGGTTTCGGCGAGCGGATCGACGACGGCACCGGAGCGATCGAGGTCCGGCTCGACGAAGGCTCGGACGGTCTGGTCGGCATAGTCCGCGCCTTCGACTCGGCTGACATCGAGCTCGCCAGCCTCGTCCTCAACGAGCCGACGCTCGACGACGTCTTCCTGGCCAAGACCGGACGCCACCTCGAGGGTGCCGGTGAGGAAGAACTCGAAGGCGAGGCCGCGACAGAAGAGGCGATGGCAGTCCGGGCCGGGGCGCACGAGCGTTGAGCGGCGCGCTGGCAACCGCATCGCCGCTGCCGATCCAGATCGGCGCGATGGCCAGCCGTTCGGTGGTCCGCCTCGTACGCCAGCCGGCGGCCGTGGTCCCGAGCGTGATCTTCCCGATGTTCCTGCTCGCCGTCAACGCCGGAGGCCTGAACAGCGCGACCGACATCCCCGGCTTTCCGACCGACTCCTACATCACCTTCGCGCTCGGCTTCACGTTCATCCAGGCGGCGATCTTCTCGACCATGAACGCCGGCCAGGGGCTGGCGCAGGACATCGAGAACGGCTTCTTCAGCCGGCTCGTGCTGACCCCGATGAGGCCGTCTGCCCTGATGGCGGGCCAGTTGACAGGCCTGGTCCTGCTCGGTCAGATGCAGGCGCTGCTCTACCTCGCGGTCGGCTTCGCCACGGGGGCGGACTTCGAGGCCGGCATCGGCGGCATCTTCGTGCTCTCCGTCCTGGTCTCGATCATCTCCGTCGGCTTCGGTGGAATCGGCCTGATCATGGCTCTCAGGACCGGGTCCGGCGAGGCGGTACAGGGGATGTTCCCGCTGATGTTCGTACTGCTCTTCTTCAGCTCGATGGCCCTGCCGCGGGACTTGATCGAGCAGGACTGGTTCCGCTTCCTGGCGACGATCAACCCGGTCAGTTACCTGATCGAGGCGATCCGAAGCCTGATGATCGTCGGCTGGGACATGGAAGCCCTCGCCCTCGGCTTCACGATCGCGATCGCGCTGGCCATCACCACGATCACCGTTGCTGCCTTCACCCTTCGCGGAAGGATGCTGAAGTCGTGAACCGCGCCTACTTCTCCTCGGCGCTCGGCATCAGCTGGCGCTACCTTCACAACCTCTATACGCGCCCGGCGATGTTCATCCCGTCGCTGCTCTTCCCGCTCTTCTTCCTCGCCGCATTCGCCGGCGGACTCTCGGCGGTGGGCAATACCCCGAACTTCGGCTACTACGACTTCACCGCATTCCAGTTCTGCTTCATCCTGATCCAGGCTTCGGCGCTGGCCGGCGTATTCGCCGGCTTCTCGATCGCCGGCGACTTCGAGCAGGGAATGGGCCGCCGGATGATGCTGGCGACCAGCCGCCGAAGCGCGATCGTGCTCGGCTACGCGATCGGAGCAGCGGCCCGCCTGGGGGTGACCTGGACCGTGGTCACCGGAGTAGCCCTGCTCGGCGGCATGGAGGTGGCCGGCAGCGGGGTGGACCTGGCCGGCATGTACAGCCTGGCGCTGCTTTCGAACGTCGCCGCCCTGCTCTTCTCGGCCGGAATCGCGCTTCGTTTCCGCACCCTCCAGGCCGGCCCGCTCATGCAGATGCCCGTCTTCATCATCCTTTTCCTTGCTCCGGTCTACGTACCCCAGGCACTGCTGACCGGATGGATCGAGCCGGTCGCCTCGGTCAACCCGGTGACCGCCCTGCTCGACGCCGCCCGCAGCCTGATGGCCGGTGAGCCGACCGGCATCCTGGCCGCCTACGCGGTCGCCTTCGGCATGATCATCCTCTTCGCTTTCTGGGCGATGGCCGGCATGCGCCGCGCCGAAACCGCCGGCTAGACCGCGGCCGGCAGCCTGCCCGGGCCAGGCAGGAGTCCGGAGCGGGGCGTCAAAGGTCTGGTCATGGGCAACAGATGGAGTACGAACCGGCTCGAGGCATTCAGCGACGGCGTCTTCGCTATCGCGATAACCCTGCTGGTGCTGGAAATCGGGGTTCCCGAAAGTCAGTTCGATGACCTCTGGAAAGGCATCGCCGACCAGTGGCCGTCATACCTCGCCTACGTGACCAGTTTCCTCACCATCGGGGGCATCTGGCTGGCCCACCACGCGATCTTCCGCCGGCTGACCAGCGCCGACGCGCGCGTCATGCGAGTGAACCTGCTGCTGCTCATGCTGGTCTCCTTCCTTCCGTTCCCGACCAAGCTCCTGGCCGAGGCGATCGACTCGCCATCGCAGGAGACCGCCGCGGTCATCTTCTACGGCGCGGTCCTGCTCGCGATCTCGATCATCCTGAGCCTGCTCTGGCGGCACATCGCCAGTAACCGTGACCTGCTCGAACCGGGTGTCACCGACCAGGAGGTCGAACACATCTCGCGCATTACCACTCCGACCCTGGGTTTCTACGCGGCCGTGATACTGCTCGCCATCGTGGCCCCGCAGGCGGCCGCGGTCGGTTTTCTGGTGATCGCGGTGGTCACCGTGTTCCGCCAGCGCGGCGACGAGTCCGACCGGGCGGCTCCTACCTGAGTCAGCATCCGGTCTAGGGTGCTTCGCATGAACGAAATCCTTGAATCATTCTCGCTGGAAGGCAAGGTCGCGATCGTCACCGGTGCGTCATCCGGGCTCGGCGTGGCCTTTGCCAACGGCCTCGCGCAGGCCGGCGCCGACATCGCGATCTGTGCCCGTCGTGTTGACAGGCTCGAAGAAACCAGGGCGCAGGTCGAAGCCCTGGGCCGCCGCTGTATCGCCGTCCCTGCCGATGTCACCGATCCGGACGACTGCAGCCGGGTCGTCTCCGAGGCCGTCGAGGGTCTGGGTCAGGTCGACGTCCTGATCAACAACGCCGGCATCGGCACAGCGGTACCGGCCACCAGGGAGGACCCTGACGATTTCCGCCGGGTCATCGACATCAACCTGAACGGGTCCTACTTCATGGCCCAGGCCTTCGGCCGGGCGATCGGCGAGTCCGGTGGCAGCATCGTCAACATCGGCAGCGTGCTCGGTTCGACCACCGCCTTTCTGCCCCAGGCCGCATACGCCTCTTCGAAGGCGGCGATCATCGGGCTGACCAGAGACCTGGCTCAGCAGTGGACCGCCCGCAAGAAGATCAGGGTCAACGCTCTGGCACCCGGCTTCTTCGAGTCGGAGATGACCGACCAGTACCCGGACGGCTACCTCGAGAGCATGATGATCAGGGTGCCGGCCGGCCGCAAGGGCGAGGCTCATGAACTCGTGGCCGCCGCGGTATTCCTGGCCAGCGACGCGTCTTCTTACGTAACGGGGGCCTTGCTGCCGGTCGACGGCGGCCTGCTCACCACCTGAACGAGGCCGGGGCCCGGCACGGCCCCGACCCGGCCGGGCTCCGGCTCAGCCGCCCGACTCGGCCCGCTGGAGCTCCCTGGACCAGGCTGCGATCGTTTCTCCGATCTGCTCCCCGCTGTCCTCCTGCAGGTAGTGCTGTCCCGCCACGGTTACTTCTCTCTGGTTCGGCCATTTGCGGCAGAATTCCCGCTGTGCGCCGGTCAGGATCGCTCCGGGTTCGGCGTTGACGAACAGCTTCGGCAGGTCAGAAGTCTCGAGCCAGTTCGCATACTCGGCGACGATCTCCATGACTTCCACAGGGTCCCCGTCGATCGGGATCTGGCGCGGCCAGGTCAGAGTCGGACGCCTGTCTTCGCCGCGATTGGCGAACGGTCTGCGGTATTCGTCCATCTCTTCGTCGCTCAAATCACGGATCACGCTCGAGGGCAGGATCGCTTCCACGAAGAAGTTCTGGTCGAGCACCTTCTCGTCGCCTTCCGGCGAGCGAAGCATCTGGAATGCCCTCCGGCCACCTTCGGGCCACTCCTGCCATGTGACCGGCCTCACGATCGCCTCCATGTAGGCGATCCCGGCAACCCGTTCCGGGTTTCGCCGGGCCCAGTCAAAACCCAGAGCCGAGCCCCAGTCGTGGATGACCGGGATGACCCGGCCGGGAAGATCAAGCTGATCCAGCAGTCCGTCGAGATAGAGCCGGTGTTCCACGAAAGAATAGGAACCGGGACCCGGATCGGGCAGCTTCGACGAATCACCCATCCCGATGAGATCGGGCGCAATGCAGCGCCCGAAAGGGAGCAGAGGGGGGATCACGTCGCGCCAGAGGTAGGAGGAAGTGGGATTTCCGTGGAGCAGCAGGAAGGTGAGGGGTCCTTCGCCTTCGTCGACGTAGGCCATCTCCAGACCGTTGACTTCCATCGTTTGCTTTTCGAACATCTTCAGATCTCCTTTTTGGTGATTGAGTAGCAGCATCGGGCAAAGACGGTCCCGATTCTTCCCCTGATCCGGCCATCTGAAGGCCTTGCTGCATGATGGCCGCAATCGGCCACCGGACCGGCGCTCAGATCAAGTCGAGGCGTGCAGCCTGGGCCGCCGCCGCGGCGCGTGAAGGCTGACCGAGCTTCACACGGATGTTCGCGACATGCCGATGCACCGTGTGGGGGCTGAGGAAAAGCTCTTCCGCGATCTGCCGGTCCGACTTGCCTTGCGCCACCATTTTCAGTACTTCTGTTTCGCGGCTGCTCAGTTCCGGCTGGCTGATCGGACCGCTCATCCCTCGGGGCGGCTCCGGTTTCGAGTTCTGCGCCGGTTGGTTGCCTTCTGAGGTGGCCGTGGGCGACGAGTCGGTCGGCACGTTGATCCGCAGGAAGTCGAGCGATTCTTCGATCACGGATTCCGTATCGCCGTACCAGGGCAGGTGGCGGGTTCCATCAAGCGGCACGAACTGCGCGTTCGGGAGGCTTGCCGCGAGTTCCCGTCCCAGATCGAATGACACCGCAGCGTCGTCGCGGCGGTGGAGCACCAGGGCCGGCGCCGCCACGTGGGGGGCGGCCCGGGTCGAGTCGAAGCTGTAGACCAGCTCGTACAGCTCGGCGGCTGTCTCCGGATCAGTCGATTCACGCTGCTGCCTGGCCCACGCTTCGCGCTCGGCATCGGTGCCTCCGGGCACGAATATGTCCGAGAGCATTCTCGCTCCCATTCCCCAACTCGCGCGGATCACCGAGACGAGCGAATCACGGACTTCCGGCGAAGCCAGCCTCGAGCCGTCGAGGTACGAGCCGGCGAGGACAAGTGCGGTGGTAGTCGCGGGGTTGCGAGCGGCAAAGCCGAGCGATACCGCCCCTCCCGCCGAGATCCCGAAAAGGGCGATCGGACCCGGGTCGAGGTGCTCGAGCAATCCTTCGAGGACGAGCACGTCGTAATCCAGGCTCGGTTCCTCCGGCAGGTGCCGGTCCGACATGCCGGTGCCGGGCCGGTCATATCGGATCACCGTGTATTCGGCGGCCAGTGCTTCGATGAAGCTCCTGTATCTAGGATTTTCCCAGTCGGCACTCACATTGGCCAGCCAGGGAGCGGGCATGACCAGCGGAGGGCCGTCCCCGACGCTGGCCCAGGCGATTCGGTGGCCGAGCACCTGGGTGAAGCGGATCTGCTGGTCGAGGCGGGCCGGGTCGCCGGCCTTCGGCTCTCGCCAGCTGACCGCGAAGACCGCGAATGGTTCCGGAAAGCCCTTGAGCTCGATGGGTTCCCTGGTCTCGAAAGGCAGGCCTGACCCGGAGCCGGCTGCGCCCCGGGCAGTTGCGGTCACGAGGATCTCCCCGCCGCCGGCAGCCGCGCAGATCCTCGCCGCCGCGTTGACGGCTTCGCCCTGAAGGTCGCCGTCGGCCTCGTGGACTTCCCCGGTATGGATCCCGACGCGAACCGGGATCGCATCGGAGCCCTCTTCCTGATCCCAGTCCGCGTGGGCCCGCTGTATCGATATCGCCGCGGAAATCGCCGCCCTGGGTCCCCGAAAGCAGCAAAGCGAACCGTCACCGAGCGTCTTTATCTCCCGGCCTCCGTGTTCAACCACCGCGTCGCGCACGAGCCCCGCCGAGCGTTCGAGGACCAGCCGCACATGTTCGTCGCCGAGCCTCGTGACGAGCGCTGTCGAGCCTACGGCGTCGGTGAAGAGGATGGTCAATGTGGAGCGGTCGGTGACTATTTGGTGAGTATCGCGCTATCGCCGGATCTCTGCCGACCACGGTGGCAGCTGCGATATCCCGGCCCTCCTGCGGTCGGCGGTGGTGCTAGGTTCGGCGCGTGTCCTCACTTACCGTCAGGCCGGTTTCCGGCCGCCGCGACCTGCGGCGCTTCGTCAAGACCCCGTTCTCGATCCACCGGGACCACCCGCAATGGGTGCCGCCGCTGATCCTGGACCGGATGAACTTCCTCAACCGCTCGAAGAATCCCTACTTCGACCATGCCGAGGTAGAGCTGTTCATCGCCGAACGCGACGGTGAGGCGGTGGGGAGGATCAGCGCCCAGATCGACTCCCGCTGGGACGAGTACCGCGGCGGCAACGACGGCCAGTTCGGCTTCTTCGAGACCATCGACGACCCGGGGGTCGCCACCGCCCTGCTCGATGCGGGCTGTGACTGGCTGGCCTCCCGCGGCCGCGAAAAGGTCTACGGACCGATGGACTTCACCACCAACGACGAACTCGGAATCCTGATCGAAGGCTTCGAGCACCGGCCGGTGATCCTCGAGCCGTGGCATCCGCCCTACTACCAGCGACTGGTCGAAGGCGCCGGCTTCGACAAGGCGATGGACCTGCTGATGTGGCACCTGGAGATGGGCAAGCTGCAGAAGGGCCTCGAGTTCCACCCGGCCATCCACGAAGCCGCCCAGAAGAGCCTCGACGAGCACGACATCACCATCCGCTCGATGAAGAAGTCGGACATGGCCGGCGAAGTTGCCCGATTCCACGAGGTCTACAACGAAGCATGGGGAGATAACTGGGGCTTCGTGCCGATCACCGACGACGAGGTCGAATTCCACGCCTCGAGCCTGAAGCTGATCCTCGACGAAGACTGGGCGATGATCGCCGAGACAGCCGACGGCGAGGTCGTGGGTGCGGCGCTCACCCTTCCCGACATCAATCAGGTCCTGGCGAAAATGAACGGACGCCTTCTGCCTCTCGGCTGGCTGAAATTCCTCCGGGGCAAACGGAACATCGACGTGGTCCGGATCCTGGCCCTCGGCGTGAAGAAGAAGTGGCAGCACACCGGCGTCGCCGCGGCCCTCTACGTCCGCCACATCCAGACCACCGACCCGGACGGGGTGATGACCGGCGAAGCCGGCTGGATCCTCGAGACGAACGAAGCGATGAACCGGGCCCTCGAGGGCATGGGCGGAGTGGTCGACAAGAAGTTCCGGATCTACGAAAAGTCGCTCTGAGCAGGGGGTTCGTCTTCCGACCTCGACCGTCGCTAGTCTTGCGGTCGTGTCAGATTTCGAAGTAGACGGAGAGTTGATTTCAGAGGAAGACGTCGAGGCGAGCGACTCCGACGCCGTTCGCGCGTTACCTCGCGAATATGAAGCTGACAGATCGGCCCTGCCTGCGATCCGCAGCGAGATGACCACTGCGGCCATTGCCGTGGCCGGCGGCGCCCTGGCCGGTGCTGCGACCGTGGCTGCGGTGCGCGCGGTCAGCGGTGGGGGCTCCAGGCGTCGCGGCGCCCGCATGGCGAAGCGGGCACGTCCGGCCAACGTCGTGGCCAGCCGCTCGTTCCTGGTTGACGTTCACGTGCTCGGTCGCTGAGTACCCCGGCGTGAGTTCGACCCAGCATGACCCGATGGAAGTCGAGGTCAGGCCGGTCTCCCCGTTCCGGCTCCCACGCCGCAACGGCAGCGACCGCATCGTCCAGAACTACGGCAGCGGACTTCGCCGCCTGCTGATCAAAGACGGCACACCGGTAGTCGTATCGGTCCGGCCCTCCGGCAGCGGCAGCTACCGGTTCTTGGCGATCGCCGTGCCGCCGGAGCAGACCTCGGGGCCCGGCAGCGCGGATCTGAGCGAGGCCGGCCCGCAGCAACTCGAAGCAGCGATCGAGGACCTGCGCTTCTCGCTCGGCATCGACGAAGACATGACCGAATTCCGGCAAGCCTTCATCGAAGACCCGCTGCTCGGTCCGGCGATCCGGCAACGGATCGAATCGAGGTCGTCCCGCCGTGCCGATCCCTGGGAGGCGCTGGCCTGGGCGGTGACCGAACAGCTGATCGAGTACCGTCGTGCCGCTGCCATCCAGCGCCGGATGATCAGGCGCTGGGGCATCTCGGTCGATGCCGATCCGGAGGCCGCGCGACCCGGCGGCGTCGACCGCCTGCGAACCGCGCCCTCGCCCGAGGCGATCGCCGCCGCTTCGCCGGCGGAACTGCAGGCATGTGACCTGAGCGCGAAACGGGCCCTGGCCCTGATTCGCTGTGCGACCGAGGTATCGCTCGGCAGAAGCGACCTTCGCGATCCTGATGACGACAAGCGGCTGCTTGCGATCCCGGAGATCGGCCCGTGGACGATTGCCTGCCTCGCCCTTAGGGGCAGGGGAGACCCCGATGCCCTTCTGGCCGGCGATCTCGGCCACATCAAGCTGGTCGCAGCCCTCGCCGGACTCGGCCGACCGGCCGAGATCGAGGAGGTAGAGGCCTTCTACGCTCCCTACGCGCCGTTTCGTGGCATCGCCGGAGACTTCCTCCTGGCCGCCCGCGGCCGGGCCGTCAGCGGCCCGGGCAACCGGGCCCGGATTCGCAGCCTCGCCCGGGCCGCCTGAAACCTCGTTCAGCCGGTTCGTACCTTGCCGGTCGGCAACAACGAGTTGGTCAGCGCGTCGACCGCCCTCTGAGGGGCGTTCAGGACTTCGTTCTCGACTGCCCAGTTGATGAAGGTCTGCCAGCGGGCGGTGTCCATGTAGCCGAAGGGCCGCCTGCCGTTGTTCTGCGCGAGCAGGGGAAGCGTGACCTCTAGCTGGGCGTTGGTCGTCTTCGGGTCGAGCGCCTTGTTGGCGCCGAGGATCGCCTCACGGGCGAAGTTCGGTTGCGCGACCGCATCGGCCGTACCGCGCTCCAGCGCCTTGAGGAAGAGCCGGATCGATTCCGGGTCTTCTTCGATCCTGCTGCCCTTGGCGACGAGCACCATCTCGCTATAGGTCGGAACCCCCAGCCGGTCCACGGGGTTGATTACGGGCTTCCTCCCGGAAAGCTTCAGGTCGACTCCCTCGATGTTCCAGAACGGCCCGAGCGTCGCCTGCGCCTTGCCGCTCAGGATCGACGGAAGCAGGCCCTGCCCGACTCCGACCTTGGTCACATCCGACTCGCTCAGCCCGGCCCGCTCGAGGATCGTCCTCAGGTAGGCGTCCTGGTAAGGGATGCCGGCGGTGGAGATCGTCTTGCCCTTGAGCCCCTTTACGTTCTTGATCTTCGATTTCTCGAGCCAGATCATCGAGGTGAGCGGGCGTCCGACGACGGTAGAAACCGAGACCACGTCCAGCCCCTGCTGCCTCGCCAGCAGGACCTCGGGCTCGTAGGAGATGGCAAGGTCGGTCCGGCCTGCGGCGACGAGCTTGATCGGCAGCGAGGGGTCGGTCGGGGCGTCAAGGGAGACATCGAGACCCGCGTCTTCGAAGTAGCCCTTGTCCCGGGCGACGAAGAAGCCGGCGTGGTCTGGGTTGGCGTACCAGTCGAGAGCGACGCTGAAGGACTCCCGGACCGGCGTGACGTCCTCCGACTTCCCCGAGCAGGCGGTCACCGTGATTGCGGTCAGCAGGGCGAAGCAGAGAAGGGCCAGCTTTTTCATCGGACTCCGGTCGGCAAGCAGGGACGGGTATCGCAGGTTATCGCCATCTGACCAGTCGCCGTTCGAGCAGCGAGACCAGGGCGAACAGCGATATGGCGATCGCCGAGAGTACGAAGACCGAGGCAAACATGCGGGCCGTCTCCAGCTGGGCGTTGTCCTGGAGCATCAGGTAGCCGAGCCCGCTGTCGGCCCCCGCCCACTCACCGAAGACCGCGCCGATCACGGCTACGGCGACGGCGATCTTGGCGCCGCTGAAAGCGTAGGGGAGGGCCGTCGGTGCCTCGACCCGGCTGAATACCTGAGTCCGGCTCGCGTAGAGAGTGCGCATCATCCTGACCCGGTCCCGATCGACCGACTGCAGTCCGTCGAGGGTGTTGACCGTGATCGGAAAGAAACAGATCAGGGCGATCACGGCCAGCTTCGGGCCGATTCCGTATCCGAACCAGACCACCAGGATCGGAGCAACAACGATGATCGGGACGGTCTGCGAGGCGACTACGAGCGGGTAGCTGGCCCGCCGCAGCAGATCGGAGAGGTGCAGCGTCGTCGCGGTGGCGAGCCCGAGCACTACGGCGATCAGGAAGCCGAGCACGACCTCGACCAGGGTCACTCGGGCGTTCTCGGCAATCAGGCTCCGGTCCTGCCAGAGCACTTCGGCTATCTGGGCCGGGGAGGGTACGAGGAAGTCCTCGAGACCCAACCGGTCGGCGAGCAGGCCGCTCGAGGCGGCCAGCTGCCACAGGGCGACCAGCATCAGCACCAGCAGCATCGGCAGGACCCACCCCGAAGCCCCGTTCAGGGGGCGGGTGCTGCGAGAAGGAGGGCGGCTCAAGGCGCAGGCTCCCGGCCGGCGCCGGCCGGCGCCGTCAGGCGTTCGAGGATGCGTTCACGAAGCGCCGTGAACTGTGGCGATGTGACCTGCTCGATTCTCGGCGTCGCAGGGTCACGGGGCGACTCGATCCTTTCGAGTACCCGGCCGGGGCGTGAAGCCATGACCAGCACCGTGTCGGCGAGGTAGAGCGCCTCTTCCACGTCGTGAGTGACCAGCACGGTGGTACGGCTGCCGTCGGCCAGGACCGGTAGCAGCCATTGCTGGAGTTCGGCCCGGGTGATCGCGTCGAGCGCCGCGAACGGCTCGTCGAGCAGCAGAACGTCTTTTCCCGAGAGGAAGGTCCTGAGGAAGGCCACCCGCTGCCTCATGCCGCCGGAGAGCTCCGCCGGGCTGCTGCTCTCGAAGCCGTCGAGCCCGAACCTGGAGAACAGCCCGGCGGCCTGCCGGCGGGCGTCGCCCCGGGTGGCACCGTTGTTCCTCAGCGCGAGCGAGGCGTTGTCGATGGCGCTGAACCAGGGCAGCAGGCAGTCCGTCTGGGGCATGTAAGCGCACCGGGCGAGTCGACCCCCGGCCGTTCTGTCGCCGCCGACCTCGATCGTGCCCCGGTCTGGACTGCGAAGGCCGCAGATCAACTCCAGCAGCGTCGACTTGCCACAACCCGACGGGCCGACCACTGCCAGCGTGGAGCCGCCGGCCACCTCTATCTCGAATCCGTCGAGCACGGTCAGGTCCGCGAATGAGTGACCGAGGTCGCGGCCCGACAAGGATGCTGTCATCCGGGTCGATTCTAGGTGCTTCCGGCGCTGGTGGCTATAGTGCCGGTCTTGCTCAATTCCTGACTTTGTGTATCAGGAGAGTCAAGCAAGCATCCCGACATGGAATTCTCAATCGCAATCGTCCTTTTCGGCCTCGGGATCGGCATCCTCGTCGGAATGACGGGCATGGGCGGCGGTGCCCTCATGACACCGCTCCTGATCCTGTTCTTCGGTGTCTCGCCGACGACCGCGATCGGCACCGACATCCTCTATGCGGCAATCACCAAGACGGTCGGCGGCTGGCGGCATCTGAAAATGAAGACGGTGAACCTCGGGCTGGTCTTCTGGCTGGCCGTCGGCAGCGTGCCGGCGGCGGTCTTCGGGGTCCAGCTCGTGTCGATCCTGCAGGACCGGCTCGGAGAGGACAAGCTGGATTCGCTCGTCTACGCCGTGCTCGGTGGAACGTTGCTGATGGTCGGCATCATCACGCTGGCCCGGGCGCTGATCCTCGCCCATACGATCCAGGAACGCGAAGATTTCGAGCTCAGGACCCGGCACAAGGTCGCCGCCGTGATCATCGGCGCGACGACGGGTTTCGTGATCGGTGTGACTTCTGCAGGCTCCGGCACGGTGATCGCCGTCCTGCTGATCGCGGTGTACCGCCTCACCCCGAAAAGGGTGGTCGGCACCGACGTGGTGCACGCGGCGATCGTCCTCTGGGCGGCAGGCGTGGCTCATTTCGGGCACGGCAACGTCGATCTCGGCCTGGTCGGCAACATCCTGCTCGGCTCGGTGCCGGGCGTCGTGATCGGTGCGGCGCTGATGAACCGGGTCAACCAGGATCACATCCGGATCGCCCTCGGCGTCGTCCTGATCGCCTCCGGCTTCGCAACAGTCCAGAAGGGAGACCCGGTCGTATGGCCGATCGCCGCCCTGGTCGCCGGGCTCGGATTCGGTCTGATCCTGATGGCCCCGCGCTGGTACGGGCGCTACCGCCCGGGCAACGGCTCGCCGCCCGCAGAGACTGATCGGCCGAAGGCCGGAGGCGAGCCGTGACGGGGCGTTCGCCCGGCTTCCGGGAGTCACTGTCCGCCGGCCTGCGGGGGCTGGTTTACTAGTCCGATGCGTGTCTCAGCCAAGACCGATTACGCCGTGAGGGCCTGCGTCGAGCTCGCTGCTTCACCCGATGGCCCGATCAAGGGCGAGCAGCTTGCCGAGGCCCAGGACATCCCGCTCCAGTTCCTCGAACACATCCTGCTCGACCTCAAGCGGGCCGGCATCGTCCGCGCCAGGCGCGGGGCCAAGGGGGGCTACTGGCTCGCCAAGCCGGCCGCCGAGGTCAACCTGGCCGAGGTGATCCGCGCAGTCGAAGGACCGATCGCCCACGTCCAGTCGGCCCCGCCGGAGTCGATCTCCTACCGGGGCAGCGCCGAGGGTCTGCAGGAGGTCTGGATCGCGGTCCGGGCCAGCCTGCGGCAAGTGCTCGAGAACGTCACCCTGGCCGATCTCGCGGGCGGTGAGCTTCCGGAAGCAGTCACGAAGCTGGCCGGCTCCAGAGACGCCTGGCAGGCCCGCTGAGCCGAGCGGCCGCGACTGCCCCGGATCTGCCCGCATTCGGCAGCGGTGGAGCGTTTCAGTAGCGGTGCCGCGTGGTCGGCGTCCGGGGACGCTCCAGGGAGGGGCGACCGGCGGCGACGATGTCGACGAAACGCTCGAGGTGCTCGGTCTTCCAGCACTCGAATGCACCGTCGCAGAACGGAACGTAGGCACTCATCACCGAGTCCCCGTAGTTCCAGTAGAGCTCCGGCTCCGGGTTCAGCCAGAAGGTGCGGTTCGCCCGCTCGGTGACTTTGGCGAAGGCTTCGGACGCCGGCGGACGGCCGTTGGTGCGGGCGTCGCCGAGCACGATCACGGTTGATCGCGGGCCGAGATCGCTCGAGACGTCCTCGAGGAACTCCCTCCAGACCCTGCCGTAGTCCGTGTATCCGGAGATGTCGGCGACACCACCTTCGGAAGTGATGCGCTCGGAGATCGCCGTGAAGTCACGCTCGTCCTCGAAGACGCCGGTCACCTCCGATATGCGCTCGATGAAGACGAAGCTGCGCAGCTTGCGGAAGGAGTCATGGAGGGCGTGGAGCACCGAGAGGAAGAAGGTCGAAGCCGAGCTGACTGAAGTCGAGACGTCACAGAGTACGTAGATCTCGGGCTTGCGCGGACGGCGCGGCTTGTAGCTGAGGTTGAGTGGCACGCCACCCGTCTCGAGCGAGGAGCGCATCGTCCTCCGCACGTCTACCTGCCGGGCGCGCTTGGCGCCTCGCGGATCGTGACCGAGGGTTGCCAGGCGGCGCTTCATCTGGGCCACCGCCTTATGCACCTCGGCCAGATCCTGTGCGCCGCGCATCGGCAGGGCCCGGTTGAGTTCCGACAGCGGACGCGCCGGCGGCAACTCCCCCTGGCGGGCGATCTGCCGGCGCTGGAGCTCACGTCTCAGCTGCCGCTCGAAGCGGGCCAGCTGGTCCCGGTCGATCGGCTCGCGGGGTTCGCCGTCGGGGCCTGGTGAATCAGACGGGCTGAGGCCCAGTCCGCGGCGGATCCGCTGCAGGTCCACACCGACGACTCCGGAGTTCTCGCCCTGGCGCCCGAAGGCCTCGATCGCCAGCCGTGCAAGTTCGTTCATCGCCGATTCGTCGCCGGCCTCGATCGCCTCGCGGACCGCTTCGGCCAGCTGTTCGTGGTCGAGCGAGTCGAGCGCTTCCTGCGAGATCTGCGAGTTCACGGTCGCCTCGACTGCGTCGTCGCCACCGTCTCCCTCTGCCGAGATCCGCAGAGCCGCCTCTTCGGTCGCCCGGAAGAAGAAGCGGTCGAAGACGAGGTCAAAGATTTCCCGGTCCCTGGGTGATTTCGCAACGGTCGTCGCGAGGGCCTCCTTGAAGTCCACGGGACTGGTCCACGGCACGATCTCCAGGGCACGGAATGCATCCTGTATTTCGGAGGTGCCGACCGCTGATCCCTCGCGGCGCAGTTGCTCGCAGAAGGCGAGGATCTGTTCGCCCATTCCGGAGGGCGTTGCCATCTCAGTTCCCGTTCGGGGAGGGACCGGCACCGTTGCCGCCGGTGCTGCCGCGCTTCCTGCCGAGCTGGGGCACGATCTTCTCGGCCACGAGGTCGAGGTCGCTGCGGTGCTTGACGATGATCGAAAGTGAGTCGCGGAACACCTTTTCGTCGATGTCGTCGGCTCCCATCAGAACCAGAGTCCTGGCCCAGTCGATCGACTCGGCGATCGAAGGCGCCTTTTTCAGGTCGAGGTCGCGGACCATGTCGATCACTTCGACCAGCCGTCCGGCCAGTGCCTGGTCGATCTCGGGCGCATGCAGGCGCACGATCTCGATCTCGCGCTCGGCATTCGGGTAGTCGAGCCACAGATACAGGCAGCGTCGCTTCAGTGCCTCGGTCAGCTCGCGTGAGTTGTTCGACGTCAGCAGCACGATCGGGTGCGTCTTGGCTTCGATCCGGCCCATCTCCGGAATCGTGATCTGGAAGTCAGAGAGCAGCTCGAGCAGCATCGCTTCGAACTCCTGGTCGGTCTTGTCGATTTCGTCGATCAGCAGCACGACCGGGTCGGGATTCGCAATGGCCCGCATCAGTGGCCTCTCGAGCAGGAATTCCTCGGTGAAGATGCCACCGAGGTTGACCGGCGTGGAATCGGGTGCCGCGTTCGGCTCGGCGAGATCCTCCGGCCCGGCGCCGGCTGAGGCCTGGATCTGCAGCAGCTGCTTGCGGTAGTTCCACTCGTAGAGAGCCTTGGCTTCGTCGAGGCCCTCGTAGCACTGCAGGCGGACCAGCTCACGGCCGGTCGCGCGCGACAACGCTTTGGCCAGCTCGGTCTTTCCGACCCCGGCGGGTCCCTCGACCAGGACCGGCTTTCCGAGGCGCTGCGCGAGGAAAGCGATCAGCGCGGTCGACTCGTCAGCCAGGTATGCGGCCTCTCGAAGCGCGTCCTCTACTTCGGTCGGCGAGGTCGGCGGGGCTGTGACGGGGTCGGCCATCTTCTGAAGGATAGGGGGCATTCACCGGGCCCGGCCACTGGCCGGATCCCGGCCGCGGGCATAGGCTTCACGAATGGGAAGGCTCGACGAAGTAGATCTGTCGCTCGACTACGGCAAGAAGAAGGGACTCAAGAAGCTCGCCAGGCAGCAGGAACGACTGGCGGCCTTGAGGCTGACGCTCGGCGGGCAGATCGGTTCCGGCAAGTTCGGGCCGCCGGTCTGTGTAGTCATGGAGGGCTGGGATGCCTCGGGCAAGGGCGGCGCCATCAAGCGGCTCGTCTATCCGATGGATCCTCGCCACATCAGGGTTTCCCAGTTCGCAGCACCTACCGCAACCGAACTTCGCCACCACTTCCTCTGGCGCTTCGCCCAGCCGCTGCCGGGCTGGGGCGGCATGGCGGTATTCGACCGCAGCTGGTACGGCAGGGTGCTTGTCGAGAGGGTCGAGAAGCTGATCAAGAAACCGGTCTGGAAGCGCGCGTACCAGGAGATCCGGAACTTCGAGTGCGGGCTCTACGACGAGGGCATGATTTTCGTGAAGCTGTGGCTGCACATCTCCCCGGAGGAGCAGCTCAGGCGATTCGAGGCGAGGGCCGACAGCCCCCTCAAACAGTGGAAGCTGACCGATGAAGACTGGCGCAACCGCGAGCGCCGCGGCGAATACGAAAAGGCGGTCGAGGACATGTTCGAGAGGACCGGCACCGAATGCGCGCCGTGGCACGTGATCCCCGGAGATTCGAAACGCTACGCCCGGGTCCAGGTGCTGAAGACGGTCAACGAGGCGATCGAAGCCGGGCTGCTCCGCTGGGGCATGGAACTGCCGTCAGTCGATTGAGATATCCCTGACTTCAGGGCCGCGGCCCTGCCGCTCCGCCGATCCGCGTGCCGGCCGGCCGCTGTCGGCCCCGGACGGACCGGCATCGTCACCGGTCTGGCCGCTGCGCTCGGCATAAAGCGCGAGGAAGGACCGCAGAACCCCGATCGCCTCGTTCTGGATGGCCTGGACCTGGCCGATCGCCTCGGGGGCGGTCGTCGCCCTCACGATGTCGGCCGAGCGGCAGATCGGACACCACTCCAGGCAGTGCTGGCCCTCTTCCTGCTGCTCGCCCGGCTGCGATGCCGGGGGCTCTTCTTCGGCATGGGTCCGGCCGGCCTTGGTCTCGGAGAACTGTCCCCAGAAGCGCTCGGCCCCGGGAGGGAGGGTGTCAGTCGGTGGGCGGCCGGGCCGCTGTGGATCGGACATCGTCGTAGCTGATCTCCAGGATTCCTTCTTCGAATGCGGCCCGGCTGGGGTTACTGTCGGCCAGGCCCGAAGGCAGCATGATAGTGCGCCTGACTTCGCCGATAGTGATGACCAGTTCTTCGCCGGCCTGCTGCAGCGAGATCTCGTCCTTCTCGACGAAAGGAGCGGCGATCCGGATCACCGTGCCGCTTTCGTCGCTGCTCAGCTCGCGGGCCATGCCTTCATGGAGGATTCCGGCCGGATCACGGTCGCCGAAAAGCTCCTTGCCGAGTAGTCCGTGCATCTCTTCACCGAGCACCTCCCGGTCGAAGAAGCGCGCGGTAAGGATCGGAACCGGAGCGAATCCTGCCTCGACCTGCTCCAGCTGGGCGGCCTGTCGATCGCGCCAGGGGCCGAAGTAGGTGCCTTCGACCTCGTCCGGAAAGACCCGGTTGATGACCACCGCGTCGGTCGGGTAGCCGTAGAGCGAAAGGTGGGTGAAGGTTCGCCTCGCTTCGTCGATCACCATGCGCTCGGGGTTCATGACGAGGCGGATAGAGCTGTTCTCACGGTCCCTGAGGATCGTATCCATGACCAGCAGGTTCTCAATCAGCCGGTCGACCTCTTCCATCATCTCCGGGTCGGGCAGCGGCAGGTCCAGCGCCCGGGCCAGTGGCGCCGCGGCGCCCAGCAGGCCGCTGTTCCAGGGGAAGGCCTTCTTGACCCACCATCGCGCCACTTCCGGAAAGCCGAGCAGTCTGAGCGTCTCGCCGCTGGGGGCGCAGTCGACCACCAGGACCTCGCAGTCATCGTCGTCCCAGTGCTGCTTGATCCGGAGCAGCGAAAAGAGCTCGTCCATTCCCGGAGGCACGGTCAACTCCTCGGCCCGGACCCGGTCCACGCCCTGGTTCATCAGCATCGCCGACAGCCAGGTCGAGACGTGGTCCCAGTTGCGGCGCATTTCGGCCGGTGCCAGAACCTCCTGGCCGAACAGGTTCGGGGCAACCTCCGTCGCCTCGGAGCCGAGTTCGACCCCGAGCGAATCGGAGAGGCTGTGGGCCGGGTCGGTTGACATCACCACCGTCCGACGGCCCTCGGCCGCGCACATCCTTGCGGTGGCCGCGGCGACGCTGGTCTTGCCGACGCCTCCTTTGCCTGTATAGAGGATTGTGCGGGGTGGCATTGGCAGGCGAGCGTATACGCTCACCGGCCTTGAAACCGATCAGGCCAAGCCTCGTTCTGTTCTGCTTTGCCGTCGTCCTGCTGCCGCTCGCAGGCTGTGGCGGCGGCTCCGACCCCGATCCCCGGCAGGTGCTCGACACGGCACTCAGCCGCGAGTCCCTCCTCAGTCCGCCGATCGGGGATGCGGAGGTCGAGGTCGCATCGCTCGGCTTCGAGGACAGGGTCCTCGAAAGCCGTCTGCTGGCGATCGACCGTGATACGAACGAGTCGCTGCGCGAAGCCCTGGCCGGCTCCGCCACGGATGCCTCCGGTGAGGGAGGCGACCCCGGCCTCGGCGGATTGATCGAGGATCTGTCAGCAGGGGATTCCGGAGAAATCGACGGGGTGGAGGTAGATCGCGTTTCCGGATCGATCGCGGTCGACCGTCTGCTGGGCCGGATCCGACCCCTGACCGAACAGCCCGGGGCCGGGGAAAGCGAGGCGATCCCGGGTGTCGGCGAACTGAATCAGCTCGAGAATACGCTCGTAGCCGCCGAGTTCGACCTCTTCGCCTCCGAAGACGACGGCTCGCTCGAGCGCTTCGACCTGATCCTCTCCCTCGACGATGCCGACAACGCGCTGCCTCCCTCGCGGATCCGGTTCAGCCTCACCAGGCCCGACCCGGACTCGGGCTGACGTCCTGTCACCTCGCGGGTCGGTTCCCGGTCGGGCTCAGACCGGGCTGCCGGTGACCACGAGGTAGTCGCTGGTCAACTTCATGGCTGAAGGGTCCTCGTTGTCGGCTTCGAGGGTCTCGACTATCTCGTCGCGCAGCTGCTGGTAGCGCTCGTCGCCGACCGCCGACCGTGTGGCCAGCCACATCGGGTGATTGTCGGCCCACTCGTCGCTCATCTGCTGTGGTGAGTCGGCGTGAAAGGAGATCTGCCGGGTCTCGGTCTGGACCGAGAGCCCGTGGTTGGCGAACAGGAACCGGAGGTCGTCTTCTGCGCCCCATTCGAAACGGGGCCGGTCGGCGGGTGGCAGGTCCGTCTTCTCTTCGACCGCGCCACGGACCAGGGCTCCCACCTTGCTCATCAGTCCGGAGTCCACCCAGGTGGCGAGCGCCATGCGCCCGCTCGGTTCCAGAACCCTGGATATCTCTGCCGCGATGTCATTTTCGTCAGCTCCGAAAATCACCCCGAAGACCGAGGTCACCACCTTGAAGGAGTCGTCTGCGAAGGGAAGTCCGTGGAAGTCGCCTTCGACCCAGTCCACCTCGACGCCGGCCTCCGCCGCCCGGCCACGGGCGACTTCGAGGAGGCGGACCGCCGGATCCACACCGGTCACCAGGGCGCCTCGTCCGGCAGCTTCGAGGGCAGCGTTTCCGGTGCCGCAGGCCAGGTCGAGCAGGGTCTTGCCGGCTACCGGTTCGACCGCGTCGATCGCCACCGCCGAGACCGGTTCCAGTTCGGCGGCGGTGAGCTCGTACGAACCCGCTCCCCAGTCGTTCATCTCAGGTCGTGGTATTGATTTCGACCAGCGCCTTCAGCACGACGTCATCGTGCTTCTTCGGCTGGACCTTGGGGAATACCCGGGCGATCTTTCCGTCGGGCCCGATGATGAAGGTCGCGCGCTGCACACCCATGTAGGTGTTTCCGTACATGGACTTCTCGACCCAGGTGCCGTACTTCTCGGCCACCTTGTGTTCTTTGTCGGCCAGCAGAGTGAAGCCGAAGCCGTGGTCGTCGTCGAACTTCTTGATCGCCTTGACTTCGTCGGGGGATACGCCGATCACCGTGGCGCCGGCGTTCTTGTATTCGCTCATGCGATCACGGACACCACAGGCCTGGGTTGTGCAGCCGGACGTACTCGCCTTCGGGTAGAAGTAGAGCACGACGGTCTTTCCCGAGTAATCGGACAGAGCGACGTTTTTGCCCTTCTGGTCCTTCAGTTTGAAGTCCGGGGCCTTTTTTCCTGCTTCCAGCACGTCGACAATCTTATGCTGATTCTCACTTGGAGGTGATTGCGGTTGCTTCGATCAGTTCGGCGAGCCACCGCCCGCAGCTTCCGTCAGGGTCCTTGTCCGGGTTGAAGCAGGTCAGATTGAGACCGATCAGGCCGCGCGAGGCGGCAATCGGTTCGATCAGGTTCCGCAGTTCTTCCAGCGTGAGCCCGTCGTCCATCAGGTAGTCGGTCGCGGGGAAGGCCTCCTGATCGAGCACGTCAAGGTCGAGGTGGAGCCAGAACCGGCCGCCATTGCGGCTCAGGTCGTCTGCGATCGAGGCACCGGTCCGGGCGAGGTCCGCATCGCGCAGGCTCTCGCGGTCGAGGATCCGGCCGATGCCGAGACCGTCCGGCAGCGGGGCGACCAGCTCTGCTTCCTCCGGGTCGCGGGCTCCGATCAGGACCATTCGCTCCGGCGCCACGACGGGGACCGGTCCGATTGTTTCCAGGAGCGGAGCCGGGGCCATTCCCAGCATTGTGGCTACGGGCATGTCGGCGGCTTCCCCGGTAGGGGAGGTATCGCCGGTGAACAGGTCGAGGTGACCGTCGAAATAGGCCAGGCCGAACTCGCCGAGCGAGTCCCGGGCTCCGGCAAGGGCGGCCGGCAGAAGCGAGCAGCAGCCGCCGAGGATCAGCGGAACCTGACCCGACGCCGTGATCTCCGCGACCCGCCGACGGACCTCGGTGCTCATCCGCACGACGTCGCCGAAGTCGAGCCATCCGGATTCCGGGTCGCGATTGCCACCGCGCAGCCGAATACGGGTGTCGCCCGCGTCGCTCAGGTCGGAGGCGAGGTGCCGTCTCAGGACCGAAGGGCCGTTTTCGGTGCCGCCCGCTTCCCCGACGCTGTCAATCGGCACCCCCAGAAGGGTGAGCCGACCGGCTTCCATCAGTCCTCCCGGCCGGGCTCCTGGCCGGTCTCGCCTTCGTCGAGCTCATCGTCTCCCTGTTCGAGGGCGGTCGCCGACACCGACCCGCCGCTGCCCGGGTGGTAGTGGGTCTGGAAGCGCTCCAGCAGTTCGTCCCGGTGCTGTTCGTCGACGGCTGTCTCCTCTGCGATGCGCACCCAGTCCGCCCCCTCGAAAGACTCCATGTTGAAGATCTCCTGGTCGATCGATGCGGAGTCGTCCACGATCACGACGACCTCGGTCTGCGGGTTGAAGTAGGTCCCCGGCTGAACCGCGAGTTCCTCGAGCTCGTAGATGGCACGGTCTTCATCCATGGCTCCATCCTAAACGCGCCGGCGGAACTTTCAGCCCCATTCCTCCATGCGGCGCTCAACCTCGGATTCGACATCGAGGGGTTGCTCGCCCCGGCGGACCCGTCGTTCGTTGTTGGCGACCACCAACTGGCGGACTTCAGCCCGGACTCCCGTCTCGGCCGGGGGGTCCTGGGCGACGGGCCGTTCTTCGCCCGCCAGAAGTTCTTCGATCTCCCGCTCGACATCGAGCCGTCCTTCGCCACGGGCCTGGCTGCGGAAGTCGGCAGCCTCGATCATCTGGCGGACCTCCTCGACCCTTTGCCGCTCGTCGGCGGCCGCGGAGTCGGCCCCGGTCATGCCGCTGCCGAGATCGTCGTCGCGGTCGATGTAGAACTGTCCTTTTCCCAGCTCTTCGAGACCTTTGCCGGAGCGTGCGAAAGCGACCGCCGCGATCGGCACGACGATCAGGACGGTCAGTACGAGGACCGCTGAGAATTCGGACGCTCCGATCGCGCAAGTCACACGGTCAGACTAGACCGCGGCGCTGGTCGATCCGGTACCCTTGTCTGAAAGTTATTGACTGACCAGTCAATCGGGCCGTTTTTCGGCTCCCCGCTGGTAAAAGCCCGGCCCGACGACGCGGCCGACCCCGACCCAAGGAGTTTGATCGACAAGTGGTTGATTTCACGCTTACAGACGAACAGAAGGACCTGCGCGAGATGGCGCACAACTTCGCCGAGAAAGAGATGCGCCCCGTCGCCTGGAAGTACGACAAAGATGGCGAGTGGCCGCAGGAAGTGATCGACAAGGCCTGGGAAGTCGGCCTGATGAACAACCACCTCAGCGCCGAATACGGCGGTGCCGGTCTGGACTACCTCTCCGGCTGCATCATCGAGGAAGAGCTCGCCTGGGGTTGCTCCGGCATCGGCACCAGCATCGGCGCCAACGGCCTCGCCGCTGCGCCGGTCGAGCTCGGTGGGTCCGAAGAGACCAAGAAGAAGTACCTCGGCATGCTCGCTGAAGAGCCGAAGCTCGCATCGTTCGCCCTGACCGAGCCCGACGCCGGTTCCGACGTGGCCGGGATGAAGACCCGCGCCGTCAAGAAGGGTGACAAGTACATCCTCAACGGCTCCAAGTGCTTCATCACCAACGGTCAGCACGCCGACTGGTACACGGTCTACGCCAAGACCGACCCCGAGGCCGGAAGCCGCGGAATCTCGGCCTTCGTGGTCGATCGCCAGGACGGAATCACGATCGACAAGAAGGAAGACAAGATGGGACAGCGGGCTTCGAACACCGTCTCCCTTAGCTTCAATGACGTCGAAATCCCGGCCGAGAACATGATCGGCGAAGAGAACAAGGGCTTCAAGCTGGCCATGATGACTCTCGACCGCACCCGTCCCGGAGTCGCCGCGATGGCCGTCGGGTATTGCCCGTGGGGCATTCGAGGCCGCTGCCGACTACTCCAAGGAGCGCCAGCAGTTCGGCGTGCCGATCGCCATGCACCAGGCGATCCAGTTCCTGATCGCCGACATGTCGGTCAAGGTGGATGCTGCCCGTCTGCTGACCTGGCTTTCCGCCTGGCAGCTCGACAACGGCATCTCCAACACGCTGTCCTCTTCACAGGCCAAGCGTTTCGCGGCCGACTCGGCGATGGAAGTCACCACCGACGCCGTCCAGGTCTACGGCGGCTACGGCTTCATCAAGGAGTACCCGGTCGAAAAGTTCATGCGTGACGCCAAGATCATGCAGCTCTACGAAGGCACCAGCCAGATCCAGCGCATGGTCATCGCGCGCGAGGTGCTGATGCCGCGTCAGGTCTGAACGCCTGCCGGTCCAACCGGCTCGCGGAGCATCGGAGGCGGCGTCCGGACAGCCGGGCGCCGCTTCCTGCTCTGCAGCCCCTAGGGGTCTTTCGCCCGTCTGTCGGGGATGACCCCGAGGCCCCGTTCGGGACCCCGTTTCCCTGCTAGCGTCACCGACACCATGGAATCCACTCTTCAGGAAACCCCTCAGTCCGGAGCATCCGACGCGACGATCGTCACCGCGTCGGGCCTCACCAAGGTCTACGGCGAAGGCGAAGCCGAGGTCCGTGCCCTCGACGGCGTCGACGTCACCTTCGACAAGGGTGTCTACACCTCGATCATGGGACCGTCAGGATCCGGAAAATCGACACTGATGCACGTGCTCGCAGGCCTCGACACCCCGACCACCGGTTCGGTTGACATCGAGGGCACCGAGATCACCGAGCTCGACGACGGCGACCTGACCCAGCTGCGTCGGGACAAGCTCGGCTTCGTCTTCCAGTTTTTCAACCTCCTGCCGGTACTCACCGCCGAGGAGAACATCGTGCTGCCGCTCTCGATCGCCGGCCAGAAGCCGGACCCGGCCTGGGTCGACGAGCTGATCAGCCGGGTGGGACTCGGCGACCGCCGGGACCACCGGCCCTCCGAGCTCTCGGGCGGCCAGCAGCAGCGGGTCGCCGTGGCCCGTTCCCTGGTCACCAAGCCGGCGGTGCTGTTCGCCGACGAGCCGACCGGCAACCTCGATTCGAAGGCATCCCACGACGTGCTCGATCTGCTGCGCGCCGCGGTCGACGAATACGGCCAGACCGTGATCATGGTCACCCATGAGCCTGATTCCGCTGCCCACGGTGACCGTCTGATCGCCCTGCGCGACGGCAAGCTGGTCCACGATGCGCCGCCGGTTTCGGCTGACCACGTGATCGAGCTGCTGAAAACGCTCGCCTAGGTCCAGGCCCCTTGCTCAGCCTCACATTCAAGAACCTCTGGGCGCGCAAGTGGCGCTCCTTCATGACCGCGCTCGCCGTGGTCTTCGGAATCGCACTGGTTTCCGGCACCTACGTTCTGACTGACACCACGAACGAGGCTTTCAACGACATCTTCGTCGGCGCCAACGAGAACACCGACGTCGCGATCACTGCCAAGGAGCAGGTGGCCCAGGAAGACGGCAGCAACCCGGCCTTCGATTCAGCGATCCTCGGCAAGGTCGAAGCCGTTGACGGGGTGCGCATAGCCTCGGGTGACGTCTTCTCGCAGGGAGCGATCCTCGATACCGAGGGCGACTCGACCGGGGGTGGCTTTGCGCCGCAGTTCATCGCTTCTGCATCTCCTGAAGGCCTCGAGACTTCCGAATACTCGGAGGGTCGCAGGCCCGAAGCGCCGACCGAGGCGGCACTCGACGAAGCTGCGGCTGAACGGGCAGACCTCGGACTCGGTGACCAGATCCTCCTGGTCGGCACGGGCAAAGCGAGGCCGTTCACCCTGGTCGGCCTGACCAGGCTCGGAGGCGCATCCTTCGGAGGCACTTCCATCGCCCAGGTCATTCTGCCGGTTGCCCAGCAGCTCACCGGAGAAGAGGGCAAGTTCGACCAGATTTCAGTCGCCGCCGATGACGCGGTCAGTCCGGAAGAGTTGCGCGACCGCATCACGAAGGTGGTACCGAAGGACCTGCTTGTCGAAACAGGAGACGAGAACGCCGAGAGGCAGGCCAGCGAGATCAAGGACAACCTCAGCTTCCTCTCGATCGCGCTGCTGGCCTTCGCCGCCATATCCCTCTTCGTCGGCTCTTTCGTGATCTTCAACGTCTTTTCGATCACCGTCGCCCAGCGCACCCGGGAGTTCGGGATGCTCAGGACCCTCGGTGCCGGTCGCTCGCAGATCCTGCGCACGGTGCTGATCGAAGGCCTGCTGATCGGGGCTTTCGCATCGATCGCCGGTATCCTCGTCGGCTTCGCGCTGGCTGAAGGCCTGAGTGCCTTGCTGAAGACGATCGGGGCCGAACTGCCGAGCAAGTCGCTCGTTGTCGCTCCGCGCACGATCATCGTTTCACTGGGCATCGGTATCGGCGTCACGCTCGTCGCGTCGCTGCTCCCGGCCCTTCGCGCCACGCGGGTCCCGCCGATCGCCGCGCTCTCGGAGAGCCTCGTGGCCGCCAGGAAGAGTCGGGTCTGGGTGAGGGCTCTCATCTCGGGTCTGCTCGCGGCCGTCGGCCTGGCGCTGATCGCATCGGTTCTGATCAGCGGCACCGACGGCGGAACCGGAGCGGCGCGGATCGGTGGCGGAGCCGTCGCGGTCGTGATCGCGATATCGGTCTTCAGCCCGCAGCTGGTCCGTCCGATGGCCTCAGCGATCGGCGCACCGCTTCAGCGGGTCGGCGGCCTCACCGGCCAGCTCGCCAGGGAAAATTCCCAGCGCAACCCCTCCCGCACGGCGGTCACTTCGGCGGCACTGATGATCGGCCTGGCCCTGGTCACCTTCGTGACGATCTTTGCCTCCGGCCTCAACAGCTCGGTCACCAACGTGATCGATTCCAACCTCAAGGGGCAGATAATCCTCCAGGGTCCGGGCGGCTTCAACCCGATCCCGCCCGAGGCCGCCGAGCTTGCCGCCGAGACCGAGGGGGTGCAGGCGGCATCGGGGATTCGCTACTCCAACGTGCGGGTCACCGGTGACGGCGGACGCGACCTCTCGTCGGTGCAGCCGTCTTCGGTCAACGACGTGCTCGAGCTCGAATGGAAAGAAGGCTCGGCCGAGAACCTGGCCCAGCTGGGTGGTAGAACGGCTGTCGTCTCCGAAGGGCTGGCCGATTCGGCGGACCTGGCGGTCGGAGACTCGTTTGAAGTGCTGTCCAAGACCGGCAGGACGGTTGATCTGGAAGTCACCGGAATCCTCGCTTCCGGCAACCTGGACCTGCTCGGCAACATCGTCGTCTCCCAGGAGGAGATGGAGCGGGACTTCGGAGTCGACGTGGACTTCTTCGCCCTGGTGCGGACCGAGCCCGGTGCCGACGTGGACGTCGTCCAGCAGCGCATCGACGACGCCTTCCAGCAGCCCTTCCCGACCGTGGACGTGCTCAACCAGCAGGAGCTGAAGGACAACCAGCAGCAGCAGATCAACACGCTGCTGGCGATGATCTACGTGCTTCTGGCCCTGGCGGTCGTGGTCTCGCTGGTCGGCATCGTGGTCACCCTGATCCTCTCGATCTACGAGCGCACCCGGGAGCTGGGCATGCTGCGTGCGGTGGGCATGTCACGCCGTCAGGTGAGGCGCATGATCCGCTACGAAGCCGTGATCACCGCGGTGCTCGGAGCGATCGCCGGCCTGATCCTCGGTGTGATCTTCGCCTTCCTGATCGGCATCCCGCTGGAAGGGGAGGGCTTTGCGCTGAGCTACCCGATCCCGGTGCTCGCCCTGATCGTCCTGCTCACCGCCGTCGCCGGCGTGCTGGCAGCGATCTACCCGGCCCGCAAGGCGAGCAAGCTCGACGTGCTCGAAGCCGTTTCCTACGAGTAGCTGCTCGAGGACCAGGCCAGAACCCCGGGCCCCGAGCCGGCCGCGCTTCTCAAGCGGCCGGGAAAAAGACCGAATACGAACCTGAATTCCGGCCGCTTGGCTTCAAGCGCTGGCGGAAACCACCGGATATCCACGGAAACTCCCGGCGCCTGGTGCGCGGTCACGCTGTGAGCAGGCTGCGAACCGTCCTGAGAGGAGGCGGCGACCACTGGGGAGGCTGGCAGGTGGGGCCGCGGAGCGGCGGCGGGTGAGCTCCGTCTGCGTGAGTCGCCTCAGCTGTCGAAGCCGAGGCCGAGCCGGCTCAGCGTCTTGAGCCAGAGCCCGTCTTCGCCGCCGTTCGCGTCGGCAGCGGCGATCCGGTTGCGGGTGAACTGGATCGTCGGCCACCGCAGCGGCTCGGGCGGAAAAGGCATCGGTCGCTCACGCACGTACTGGAGGGAGGTGACCTCACTCTCGCGGCCTTCGAGCAGCTCGAGTCCGACTCCGGCGGCGAAGCGGCTCGCACCGACCCCGAGGCCCGTATGGCCCACCGCATACGCGACCTTGTCGCCATGGGCGAGGCCATAGAAAGCGAAGAAGCGTGAGCAGGTGTCGATCGCGCCTCCCCAGCGGTTGGTGAAGCGGATGCCCTCGAGCTGGGGGAAGACCGCGTTGAAGCGCTGGGCGAGTCCGGCGAAGCTCTTGTCGCGCTGGTAGTAGCGGTCCTCGACCTTGCCGCCGTAGTTGTAGATCGCGTCGTAGCCGCCCCAGAGGATGCGGTCGTCGATCGTCTGCCGGTAGTAGTGAAATCGGTTGGTGGAATCGGAAAGACCCTGCCGGTTCTTCCACCCGATTGCGTCTTTCTGTTGCCGGGTCAGCGGCTCGGTGACCAGGACGTAGTCGTAGACCGGGATGACCCGCGACCTGACGGCTCGGACCGGGCTCTCGAAAGCCGCGGTCGCCAGCAGCACTCGCGCGCAGTCGATCGACCCGGACTTCGTCGAGACTTCGACCCGGTCTCCGGACTCCTTGAGTCCGGTCATCTCGGTGTTCTCGTGGATGGTTACCCCGAGACCCGTGGCAGCCCTGGCGAGGCCGTCACAGAGCTTGACCGGATCCACGCCCCATTCACCGCTCTTCTGGAAGAGGCCGCCGAGGAACATCGGCGAATCGACTTCTGCCCTCATCGCGTCCTGATCGAGCAGGACCACGTCGTGGCCGTACTGCGCGAATTCGTCCACTTCTTCGGCCAGATACTCCATCTGTTCCGGCGAGGTGGCGGTACCGATCACTCCGGGCTTCTCGAGATCGCAGTCGATGCCGTAGCGCTCGATCGCCTCCCCGATCGCCTCGAGGTTCTCGAAGCCCAGCCGCTCCAGTTCCGACAGTTCGTCGGGGAAGCGGGAAAGTCCGTTACCGAGACCGTGGACCAGCGACGAAGACATGAAACCACCGTTGCGGCCACTGGCTCCGATCGCCAGGGTTTCGCGATCGATCAGGGTCACCTCGCGATCGGGCTTTTCCTCCTTGGCACGGACCGCGGCCCAGAGGCCGGTCAGCCCGCCGCCGACGACCAGCAGATCGGTCCGGGTGCGGCCGTCGAGTGCCTCGAACGGTTGCGGGCGGTCGCGGTCGAGCCAGAAGGGCTTCGGCTCCGCGTCCGCGTAGGAGGCCCGGTCGGCCTCGGTCGGAGGCGTAACCGGCCAGATGTGGCGCTTTTCCTTACGCAGGGCGATTTCAGGACTCTAGCTGACGCTCGCGCTATCTTGGTCGGACCGGAAACAGGGAGGCGTCAGATCGACCCCCCGAACTGAGACATGTCTGGGGAACGCTTGAGTTTCAGGCCCAAAGATGAAAGACAACTCGAACAACTCTCCGACGACCAGCTTGTCGCATACATTGTCGGGGCACGCGACGGCGGCTACGACGATGAGGTCAGGACAGCGACTTCGATCCTTGTATTTCGTCGCTATCGGCAGCAGCTCGCCTTCATCCGCAAGAAGGTCAGGAGCCCGGAAGATGCCGAAGACATCCTCGGGGACGTCATTCTCGACATGTTGAACGCCGCCTTCAGGGGAACCTTCACCGGCGAGTTCTTCTCGCTCTTCTTCATCATCCGCGACCGGCGCATCGCCGACCACTACAAGAAGATCGAAGGCGAGCCCGAGGCAGCGACCTCGAACCCCGATGGTCCCGATCTGATCGAGGAGCTGCTCGGCTCGGAGGAGTTCACCGACGAATCCGAGGTCCGGATGCTGATCGAGCAGTGCCTTTCGCAATACCCGGACCGCGACCGGGCGATCATCGCGATGCGGATCGAAGGATTCCCTTCCAGGGAGGTCGCCGAAACGGTCAACCGGCAGCGGATCGGCGGCGAGACGAAAATGTCCCCGGCCAACGTCGACCAGATATTCGCGCGCTTCAAGCACCGGCTGCGTCCCGAGCTCTTTCCCGACGAGGGAGGGGACTGATGAGGCAGGTTGACCGTCTACTCGACGAATTCGCGAGCGCCTTCAGGGCCGGGCAGACCGACCCGTGGCCCTACCTCGATCAGGTCGAAGGGGAACAGCGGGAGGAGCTCGACCGGAAAATGGACGAGTTCCTGGATGCCGTAGAGCCGGACTCCTGGGACCCGGGGGCATACGCGGACTCACCCGCCAACCGGGTGGTGGACCGGATCATGCCGTCGCTGCTGACCCCATCGGGGGGATGGCGCGAGCTGCTGCCGTCGCTGAGGATCAGGAAGAGGATGAAGCGCGAAAGGGTCGAGTCCGAACTGGCCCGGGCGCTCGACGCCCTGGATTCGCAGGAGGCCGAGAAGGTGGCCACCTACTACCACGACATGGAGCAGGGCAACCTCGATCCGAAGGGCGTCTCCGGCAAGGTCCTCTCGGCGCTTTCAGGCATCTACGGGACGACGGTAAAGGTGCTTCAACGGGCCGGCGCCGCGACCGAACCACCGGGCAGCGCAGACGGAATCGTCTTCGCACGGGTCGTCGGCGCTACCGACGAGGACTTCGTGATTTCCTCCGAGGACAGGTCGGGCTTCACCCGGATCAAGGGGGAACCGGACCGGATCGATCGCCTGTTCACCGATCCCGATTACGACGAACCCGATCGCTAGAGTCCCGCCGAATGGAGGCGGGCGAGATCGACACCGGGTGGGTTGAGCGGCAGGCCTACGACCTGCTGGAACGCGTGCCGGAGTTCATCTGGGACGGCGAGTCGCTTCCGGTCCCGGTTGACGACATCGTCGACAACGTGCTCGGTCTGAAGGTCCGGTTGGCCGAAGACATGTCGCTGGCGCCGGGCTGCGAAGACCTCAAGCCCGGAGAGGTCTCGGGCCTTCTGCTGACCCATCTGGGGGAGATCTGGGTCGACGCCGCGGAGGCCGGCAAGTGGGATACACGGCGGCGGTTCACGGTCGGCCACGAGGTCGGCCACTACCTGATCCATCGCGACGGGAGGCCGCAGATTTTCTGCCGCAAAGTCGACATCGTCGAAGAGGAGGAGCCGCCTCGGTCGGGTCCCACCCCGAAGCCGATACCCGAACTGGAGGCCGACGCTTTCGCCGCGGCACTGCTGATGCCCGAGCACCTGATCCGGGAGCATGCCGACAACTGCGGTCGCGACATCGGCATCATGAAGGAGCGGTTCGAGTGCTCCCACAAGGCCATGCTCTATCGCCTGAACGTGATTCGCTGATCCCGCGGCGACGCGCTACCGGTCGGCGCTCTCGACCAGCCTTTGCGCCAGCGAGGAGTTGCGGCGGCCGCTTTCGTCCCTCCTGACGCCGTTCTCGAGCGCCGGGCGGTCTCCGACCACGACGCACATTTCCCGCGCTCTGGTTATCGCCGTATAGATCAGCGGCCGGGTCAGCATCCCGGAACTCGAGCGGCTGCAGACGAAGACGACCACGGGGATCTCACAGCCCTGGGACTTGTGGACCGAGATCGCGTAGGCCAGCTTGAGGTCTCCGGCTTCGTCGTAGGGCACGATCACGGTTTCGCCGTCATCGGTTTCGACCACTGCCGTCTCGTCGTCGGGGTCGTCTTCGGTGAGGAAGCAGATCGTGCCGTTCATGAGACCGAGTTCGTGGGAGTTCCGGGTCTGGATCAGCCGGTCTCCGAGTCTGAATCGCTCGGATACGGCCGGCCTGCCATCCGGATTCAGGCGCTGCTGCAGCAGCAGGTTGAGTTCGTCGATCCCGGCTTCTCCCCGGTATACCGGGGCCAGCACCTGGGCGTCACGGATCGGATCCAGCCCCAGGCCGGCCGAGACCCTCTCGCTGACCATCTCGACCACCGCGTCGCGGCAGCGGGCCGGGGTCTGGCGTTCCACGAAATGGAAGTCGCGCCGCTGGTCTTCGCCGGGCTCGAGGTGTGGTGGCGAGCCCTGGTTGATCTCATGGGCCGCCGTGGTGATCATCGAGCGCGCTGCCTGGCGGAAGATGTGGGTGAGGCGGGTCACGGGCACGATCCCCGAATCGATCAGGTCCGAAAATGGCTTGCCGGCACCGATCGGCGGCAGCTGGTCGGCGTCGCCGACGAAGACGATGTGAGTATCGGCCCCGATCCCGCCGAGCAGGATGTCGGCCATCTGAAGGTTGATCATCGAAGCCTCGTCCACGACGATCAGATCGACCGGCAACGGGTGTCCCGGCTTGAAGGTCGGCTCGGAGCCGGGTCGCCATTCGAGCAGCCGGTGGACCGTGCCGGCGTCGTGACCGGTGGCCTCAGCCATCCTTCGGGCGGCCCGGCCGGTAGGAGCGCAGAGAGCGACCCTCAGATTCGCGGCGCGCGACTCGGTGACGATCGCCCGGGTACAGACGGTCTTGCCGACACCCGGCCCTCCGGTCACGATCGAGACCCTGGAGGCGAAGGCCCCGGTCACCGCCCGCCACTGTTCGCCGGTCAGGGATTCGTCTTCAGGCTGCTCCGGATCGTGCTGGAGGGCCGGCTCGGAGAGCGCGCGCTCACGCAGGTCCCCGGCCACCCTTTCTTCGCGTTCGAGGGTCCGCGAACGGTAAAGCCGGCCGTCTTCCTCAACCAGACCGGGGGCTTCGGTGATCACGGAGGATTCCGGACGATGGCCGACCAGTCTGGCGACCTCTGCCAGCAGCGTTTCGGTCGGCAGGTGGGTGTGTCCCCGCCGCTCGGCTTCACCGAGCAGGAAGTAGGCGGCCGCCTGGGCGCGCCGGTCCGATTCCGGTGGGACGTCCGCGGCGAGGGCGATCGTATCGGCCCGGACGAAGCCGACTCCCTCGATTTCGATCAGGGAGTAGGGGTCCTCGCGGATGGTCTTCATCGCCTGGTCGCCGAAGCGGGCGTGGATCCGGGAGGCCAGATGGGCCAGCCCGTGAGGAGCGAGTTCCACGTGTAGGTCCCTGATCGCCCTGGTTGCGTACCAGCTCTCGGTGGCCGCCTCGGCCTGTTTGCGACCAAGCTTGGGTAGTGACCCGAATACGCCCGAAGGGTCGGCCGCGATCTTCTCCAGGACCTCGGCACCGTGCAGGTCGCAGAGTGCCTGTGCCCGGACCGGGCCGATGTGGCGCAGCGTGCTCAGGTACGCGACCTGACCGGCGCGGTCTTCCGGATCGAGCGGCATCGCGGTGTCGGCGCGCAGTTGCGGACCGAAGCGGTCGTGGTGCTGCCACTCCCCGGTGAGCCGGGCCTTTTCGCCCGCGGTCAGGTGGGCGACCGTGCCCGTGACCACGAACTCGTCGCCCGAGCCGTCGCGGACCTCGAGGATCGCGTAACCGTCGTCCTCGGCCCTGAATATCTCCCGGACGACTTCGACCGCGCCCTCGAATCGGCCTTCGTTGCTGAAAAGCGGTTCGGGAGTCGCAGACATTGGTTGAGGTTAGTGGCCCGGGCGGAGCCAGAAACTGCCGCGAGGCGGTGTCCGTAAACTCGTAGTGATGCCTGAGAAGGGTTCCAAACCGCTACAGGCCGCAGTCGCGGAGGCGACCGAGGCGGCCAAGCAGAGCAAGGCGGTAGACGCCACGAAGAAGCGCCCCGCCGGGCGTGCTTCGGACGTTTTCGGCGGCGAGATGCGCCGCAGGGATCTTCTGCCGCTCCTGGTACTCCACCTGATCCGCGAAAAGCCGTGTTACGGCAACTACCTGATCGACGCGATCGAAAGCATGACCCAGGGAGTCGTATCGGTGAACCCGAATACGATGTACCCGCTGCTGAGGGATCTGGAGGGCCGCGGGATGATCGAAGGGGACTGGGAGCATCCCGACAAGCGCACCCGCCGCTTCTACTCGATCACGGCGGTCGGCGAAGAGGAGTACGCCCGGCTGGTCGAAGAGATCGAACCTTTCCTCGACTCGGTGATCGAGTCGGTGACGCTGATCAAGCGCGAGGTCTACGGCGCGTGACTTGAACGGGTCGCTGATCCGTTCTAGTCTTGATCCATGTACAGCACCGGGGGTATCGCAGATCGTTTCGCCCACCTCGTCGCAGCGGTCGAACCGCGGCTCAGCGGGCCTTTGCCCGCCGCGGTCCGTTTCTGGGACGGAAGCGAACTCGGCCCGGGTGAGCGCGGCTCCGCGACCGATACGATCGTGCTCAGGAACCGACGCGCCCTGACCTATGCGGTCATGCGTCCCGATCAGCTGGGCATCGGCCGGGGCTGGGTCGCCGGCGACATCGAGCTCGAAGGTGACCTCTACCGGGTGATGTCCGCGGGTTCGAAGCTCTACGGATTCGACTTCACCGCCCGCGAGAAACTCGACGCCCTGCGCACTGCGGCCCGGGTCGGGGCGATCCGGGTACCGCCCCCGAAGCCGCCATCGGTCGAGGCGAAAGTCGGTGGCCGACTGCATTCGATCCGCCGCGACCGCGAGGCGATCTCACATCACTACGACGTCTCGAACGAGTTCTACCGGATGATCCTCGGGCCGACCATGGTCTATTCATGCGCCTACTTCGAGAGTCCTGAGGACTCGCTCGAGCAGGCCCAGACCCGCAAGCTCGACGTGATCTGCCGGAAGCTGCGGCTCCAGCCAGGCGAGCGCATGCTCGACATCGGCTGCGGCTGGGGTTCGCTGATGATTCATGCCGCCGCCAACTACGGGGTCCGTGTGGTCGGCGTGACGCTGTCGGAGGAGCAGGCGGCCTACGCTCGCAAGCGGATCGTGGATGCGGGGCTGGCCGACCAGTGTGAGGTGAGGATCCAGGACTACCGCGAGGTGTCGGACGGGCCTTACGACAAGATCTGTTCGGTCGGCATGTTCGAGCACGTCGGCTCCAGTCAGCTCGGCCGGTACATGGAGACGGTCACCAATCTCGGTAGGCCGGGTGGTCTCGCCCTGCACCACGGCATCTGCCGTCAGCACGAGGAGGACGAGTCTCCGAACACCTTTATCGAGCGCTACGTCTTCCCCGATGGCGAACTACACAAAGTCGCGACCGTGGTTGCTGCGGCCGAAGAGGCCGGGCAGGAAGTCCGCGACCTCGAGTCCATGCGCGAGCACTACGCCTTGACGCTGCGCCACTGGGTTGCGAATCTCGCGGACCGCAAGGAGGCGGCTATCGCCGAGGTCGGAACCGAGCGTGAGCGGGTCTGGCGGCTCTACATGACGGCCAGCGCACTTGCCTTCGAACGCGGCGACGTCTCGATCCACCAGCTGCTGGTCGCCATTCCGGGCGAGCAGCATCCGCTCGACCTCGCCCGGCCGAGTTTCGTGCCCGACGAGGTTCAGGCGCCGGCGCCTGACTGAAGCCGGGTCCGCTCGACCGACCTCTTCAGCCGTTCACCGGTCGGGTCGGCTCGAGCGGCGCTCGCCGCGCTCTGCTTCTGCGGTCATCCCCGCGATATTGAGCCAGACCGGGTTGACCGCCTCCAGGCCCTTGCGCACAACCGGCGTGACCGGTTCGAGACTGGCTTCGACGCAGGCGTTGAGGCGCCGCTGGAGCTCCAGGTCGCCCTCCGATGCTTCCCGGTTCTCGAGGAAGGTCTCGTGCCAGCGGCAGAGTGCCTCGTCTGCCTGATCGAAAACCTGGTCCGGCGGGCTGCTTGTTTCCCCGAAGTGGGGAAGGTGGACGCTCGAAGCCCCGGTCTGCGAGAGCCGTTCGATCGACTCCCTCGCGTCGGCGAACGAGAAGTCGGAAGGAGGGGTGGAGGGCCGGATCACGGTGCTCGAAGGCAATTGAAGGCCGATCGCATCCCCGCAGAGCACCGCTCCCGTTTCGCTGTCGCGGAATGAGATGTGGGCCCGAGTGTGGCCCGGGGTGGCGATCGCCTCGAGCCGGCGGTCACCGAGGTCGATCGAATCACCGTCGCCGATCGGTACAACCCTCTCGGCTTCGATCGGGTCTGGCAGGCCGAAGAGCCGCTCGGTCTTTTCGCCCCAGACCGACCGGACGCCTTCGATCAGGCGGGTCGGATCGACCAGGAGAGCAGCGACCCGTCCATGGATGTAGACCGATGCCTCCGGGAAGTGCTCAGCCAGCTTCGCTGCCCCGGCGGCGTGGTCGAAGTGAATGTGGGTCAGCACGATCGAGTCGATCGTGTCGACGCCCATCGCGTCGAGCGATGCCTTCAGGTTGCGCACGGTATTCGCCGGGCCCGGATCCACGATCGCCGCCTTCGGCCCGGCCAGCAGGTGGGCCGCCATCATCTCGGGTTCACCGAACATGAACGTGTCGATGGCCGTGGGCTCGGGACCGGCCGGCGCGGTGATTCCCGCGGCGACCAGGGGCTCCTCGTCGTCGGTGTCTCCGGTCTGCCCTTTTCCGGGGCGGCGCGCTGTGTGTCCGACTGACCTCAGGTCGCCGAATACACGTTCGCGGAGGTGAAACCGGGTGTTCACAGTGCCTATTGAAACAGCACCGGCAGTCGGATGATGCGCTATGGCTCGCCGGTCACCGGAAAAAGCTTCCTTAACGCGAAACGCCCGCCGGATGGCGGGCGCGCTCGCTTGCTTCAGCTGGGCTGAGGCTCAGATCGGCTCCACGGAAGCGGCAGCCGGACCCTTCGGTCCGTCTTCTGCTTCGTAGTTGACCTTGGCGCCTTCGGCGAGGGTACGAAACCCGTCCGCCTGAATGGCGCTGTGATGGACGAAAACGTCCTTGGAACCGTCGTCGGGCGTAATGAAACCGAAGCCCTTTTCGTCGCTGAACCACTTAACTGTGCCAGTGGGCATTGAATCCTCCACTTGATGGTGCTGCAAACGCGGAGGATGCTGGTAAAGCAACGACTGCGAGCGCTACACACGTCTTTGCCGGATCTTTCAAACCGGCCCTATGGTCGGGACCGTAGCAGGGTTCGGCCCGGCTGTGGTTGCCAGGCTGCTGATCCCGGTCAGCGCCGCCCGCGGCGGGACTGGCCGTTGCTCTGCCCCTTGCCCTGTTTCGAGTGCTGGCCCGGACCGTTTTCACGGCCGCTCTTGCGGGTCCGATTGTCGCTGCTGCCCGAGTTGCGCGAGCCGCCGCTGCGTCCTTTGCCCTGGCCGTTTCGTCCTCCACCGCCATGCCGGTTGCCACCGGGTCGCTTCGGCGTATGGGTCTCGGAGTGGATCGAGACGGGGCCTCCGCTCTGCTCGTATTCATGGCTCAGGCCGAGGGACTTGGCGATCTTGCCCATGTCACGCGCCTGCTCGGCCAGTACGAAACTGACCCCGTGCCCGCTTGCGCCGGCCCTTCCGGTGCGTCCTACCCGGTGGACGAATGTGTCCTGGTCTTCCGGCAGGTCGTAATTGATCACATGCGTCACGTCGGCGACGTCGATGCCGCGGGCCGCGACGTCGGTCGCGACCAGGGTGTCGACTTTGCCCTTCTCGAAGTCGGCCAGCGCCCGCTGGCGCTGGTTCTGAGACTTGTTGCCGTGCATCGCCACCGCCCTGATCTGGGGACTGCGACCGAGCTTCTTGACCAGCCGGTCCGCGCCGTGCTTGGTCCTGACGAATACGAGCGTGCGACCGCGCTCGCTGTTCTCGAGCTCGTTGAGCAGAGTTTCGACCTTGGCCTGATGCGAGACATGGATGAACCTGTGCTCGACCTTGCCCTGCTTTTCCGGAGCCGGCCGATTGACGTGTGTGACCGCGTCGTGCGTGTAAGCATCGGCCAGCTTGCCGGCGGCACCCTCGAGGGTTGCCGAAAAGAAAAGTGTCTGGCGGTTGTTGTTGATCTTCTTGACGATCCGGTCGACGGCCGGTTTGAACCCCATGTCGAGCATGCGGTCGGCCTCGTCGAGGACCAGGTGATTGACATGGTCGAGAGTGAAGGCCCGGCGCTGGAGCAGGTCCTCGAGCCGGCCGGGGCAGGCGACCACGATGTGGGCGCGGGCTGCCCGCTTGGCCTGGGCCTGGATGCCGACACCGCCGTAGACAGCGGCGATCGAGAGCGCCCGGGAGCGGCAGACCGAGTCGAGCTCGTCAACGATCTGGGAGGCGAGCTCGCGGGTCGGGGCGAGGATGAGTGCCGCGGGGCGACGGTCCTGGGCCTCGACCAGGTCGACCAGCGGCACGCCGAAGGCGAGCGTCTTGCCGGAGCCGGTAGGGGACTGGACGAGCACGTCGCGGCTGTCGAGGACGTCCTCGATGACCTGCTGCTGGATCGGGAACGGCGAGGTGAATCCACGCTCGTTCAGGGCATTTACTACGGGTTTGGACACGCCGAGATCGGCGAAAGACTTCGATGACATGGTGTTCGACTTCCTGTGAGGGGGTTAGAGGGAGATCCGGTAACCCACAAGACGCTGCTGCGAAAGGAAGGAACAGAACCTCGACGATCGACCAGACGGCCAACCATCGCCAGCCAAGCTAGCAGGTATCGGCAGCCGGCCGGCGGAGCGCCGTCACAATGGCCGTCCCCACCCGCGGACGGATCTTCGGGGCGGATGCGCGGCATGGCTTCGGCATATAGCCTTATTGACCCGCGAGTCAACTCCTCGCCAGGCTTCCACTCACGACCCATTACGGAGGACCAAGAAAGCTTATGTTCGTACACAAGGCAGCCGTAGTCGGCGGCGGCACCATGGGCGGCCAGATCGCTCAGGCCATCGCCTCTTCTGACACCCCGGTAGTAATCAAGGACGTCGACCAGAAGTTCGTCGACCACGCGGTCGAAGAGGTCCGCAACGTGACCACCGGCCAGCTCGGCGGGCTGGTCAAGAAAGAGAAGATCAGCCAGGAGCAGGCTGACGCCCGCCTGGCCGAGGTCATGGGTCTGGTCACCGGGACCGTCACCTACGAAGAGTTCGGCGATGTCGACTTCGTGATCGAGGCCGTACCGGAGAAGATGGCGATCAAGCAGGCCGTTTTCGCCGAGCTCGACGCGGTGACCCCGGGCCACGCGATCCTCTCCTCGAACACCTCCTCGCTCTCGATTTCGGAGATGTCCGAAGCGACGATCCGTCCGGACAAGGTGGTCGGCTTCCACTTCTTCTACCCGGCATCGGTGATGCCGCTGGTCGAAGTGATCATCGGCGACGAGACGACCTCGGAAACCGTCCAGATCGCCTCGAACTTCGCCCAGGCCATCGGCAAGCAGCCGATCACCTGCGGTGAGGTACCCGGTTTCGTCGTCAACCGGATTCTGAACTCGGCAGTCGGCGAGATCTGGCGTGCGCAGGAGGAGCAGGGCCTCTCGATCGCAAAGATCGACGAAGGCGTAGGAGCGGCCAACGTGGCTCCGATGGGCCCGTTCATCCTCGGCGACCTGCTCGGCCTCGACACGGTTTACCACGTCGCCGAGCACCTGCAGGCCTCCTACGGCGACTCCTTCTACGTCCACCAGGGCATGAAGCAGAAGGTCGCCGAAGGCAAGCTGGGCGCCAAGACGGGCGGCGAAGGCCTCTACAAGGACGGCGTGCCGCAGGTTGCCGGCGACGGTGAAGCCGACGCCCAGGAACTGGCCGACCTGTTCACCGCCAAGTCCCTGATCGAAGCCTGCCTGTTGCTCGAGGAGGGCGTCGCTTCGGTCCGCGACATCGACGTCGGCATGATGGCCGGTGCCGGACTGGACCCGCGCCGTGGCCTGTTCCCGCCTTTCTGGAAGGCCGATATCGACGGTCTCGACGTTTCGCTGGAGCGGATCGAGCGCCTGCATGAGAAGCACGGTGAGCGCTTCGCGCCGCCGGTCACGCTCAAGCGTCTGGTCGCCCAGGGCCGCCTCGGATTCAAGACGGGCCAGGGCTTCTACCCCTACCCGCAGGCCGACGACGGCGACCAGCCGGAGAAGGTCAAGCTCGAGACCCGCGGCGACGTGGCGATCGCCTGGCTGGCCAACCCGCCGATGAACGCGATTTCTCCCCAGGTGATCGAGGACCTCGGCACCGTCTGGGAGAAGGTCAAGGCCAACGACGAAATCGGCGCGATGGTGATTGCCTCGACGATGCCGATCGTCTTCTCGGCCGGCGCCGACATCAAGGCATTCACCCAGATGGACGCAGAGGGCGGGGCCAAGCTGATCCAGGAAGGCCACGAGTTGCTGAAGGACTTCGGCAACGGCCGGGTCGTCACGATCGCCGCGGTCAACTCGCTTGCCTTCGGAGGCGGCTGCGAGCTGGCAATGGCCTGCGACTTCCGGATCGCGGCCGAATCGGCCGTCTTCGGGCAGCCGGAGATCAAGCTCGGCATCATCCCCGGATTCGGCGGTACCCAGCGTCTGCCGAGGCTGGTCGGACAGAACAAGGCACTCGAGATGAACCTGGTCGGCGATCCGATCTCTTCGCTCGAGGCTCTCGACTTCGGTCTGGTGACCAGGGTCGTGCCCGATCAGGAGATGTTCGACACCGCGGTCAACTGGGGCCGCAAGCTCGCGGGTCAGGCACCGCTCGCGGTCGAGCAGGTCAAGAAGGTTTCGTTCGCCGGTGGCGACAGCGACGAAGGCATCGACGCCGAGAAGCAGGGCTTCGCGACCGTCTTCTTCACCGAGGACGGCAAGGAAGGCATCTCCGCCTTCCTCGGCAAGCGCAGTCCGAAGTGGCAGGGCAAGTAGCCCCGTAGCCGACGGTGCCGGCCTGAGGCCGAGCCATGTCATTGAAAAGGGGCGCCGGCAGGCGCCCCTTTTTCGTACCCGCGGACCCCTGGGCGGCCGCCGGGTCCCGGGCGGCCGACCGGGGTGCCAGGACTCTCAGCGCTTCTTGACTTTCAGCTTGTAGCGCGAGTATTCGCCGGTCCAGCGCTTGCTCGCCGTCACGGCTACGTAGACCAGCTGAGTTCTGCGCTTCGAGTTCCTGACCAGGACGCCTTCGGTGTTCGGACGGGCCTTGTCCGAGCGCACGATCAGCTGGCCTTTCGGCTTGCTTATGGTCTCGGTCCTCGGCGAGAAGACCCGGAGCTTGACGTCGCCCTGGTACTGGGCCGCGGTGATCAGCACTTTGCCGCGTGGCGCGATTCGTACCCGGTAGACGTCGGCCGGGTCCTTGCTCTGACCGAGCGTTGCGACGACTGAACCCTTGCGCTTGCGCCCGGGCTTCCAGACGAAGCCGGCCTTTCCGTTGAGGCGTGAGCCGTCGACCCACTCGATGTCGTCGTTCGGCTCCCGCGGATCCGCGGGCGGGTTGCCCGCAGTCAGAGCGGCGTCGATGTTCAGCAGCCCCTCGCCGTAGCGGGAGTCGCGCCCGGCTTTTCCGAGTTCGGTCGCCGAGGCGGTGAGCAGCCGGCCGATCCGCCGCGCATCGAGGTCGGGCCTTTCCTGACTGAGCAGGGTCGCCGCCGCCGCGACCATCGGGGTGGAGAAGCTGGTGCCGCTGTTGAGCGCCCAGGACAGATCCAGAGGCTGTCCGCTGCCCCCGGGCGCCTCTGCGATGAAGGGCGAGATGATCCTGTAGCCGGGAGCGGTGATGTCAACCTGATGGTTGCGGGTGGCGAATTCGGCCACGACGCCATCCTCGTCGACTGCTGAAACCGAGAGTACATGAGGGTCGGTAGCCGGGCGCATCGGGACGTTGCCCTGCTCGGGGCGCCCCGTATTGCCGGCCGCGGCAACGGGAAGGACGCCCTTGCGGACCGCCGCCTCGGTAGCCACGTAGTGGGAGAAGCAGACATCGGAGGGGAAGCCGTAGCTCATGTTGATGGCCGCCACCCCTGACCGTGCCGCCGCGAAGACCGCTGCGGTCGTGGAGCCGCAGTCGGTGCCCGAGGGGAAGAGTGTCATGTTCATGCCCGGCCATACGCCGCGGATGCCCGCGCCCTCTCCGGGCGAGCCGGCGATTGCGGCAATCGCGGTGCCGTGCGTGTCTTCGGGGGAGTTCAGGGCGAAAGAGCCGTCCAGATTCGCTTCGAGCAGGTCCGGGTGGAGGGGGTTCACCGACTCTTCGATCAGTCCGAGGCGGGGGCTGTTCGGGGAGACCGGTGGCGGGGTGACATCCGTCGTGCTGACCACGCTGTCGAGCCACCACTGGTCCGGGGCGAGCAGGTCCGACGGATATCCGTTGGCAACGACCGGGGCGTTCGGCTCTGCATAGACGAGCAGTCCGGAACGTCGCAGGGTCTCAGCGAAGGCATTCGCCCGGTTCCTTGCGATCGAGTAGATGCCGGAGGCCGAGTCAACCGCTTCGGCTCCCGCCGTCGTGGCCAGATCAGCGCTTTCGTCGCCGGGGCTGGCGCCGATGATCCAGCTTCCTGAATCGGCTCCGTAGGAACCGGAGGCGCTGGTGACGGCGTCGCCGGGCAACAGCATCGGTGGCTCCGGGCGCGAGGTCTCAGGGGTGGAGGGCGGTGATCCCATCGCGATCGCCGCGCTGGAGAGGCCGACTACCACGACCGAGACGACTGCGACCATCAACAGAAGCAGCGGCACCTGCCGCAGGCCTTTCGCCACGTCTCTTCGCGTCGTCCCCCGCTCTTCGCTCTGCCTGAATTGGTCGTGCACTGAGTCCCTATAACCCCCCTGGCGACCCTTTGTTCCGGCGTGAGGTAATTGATCGGCGAATCGCATCCGCGTACCGGGGGGTCCCGGGCGCGGCCGGGCCTCTAGGCTGACCGGATGCCGCGACCGGATGCCGTTCTCTTCGACAACGACGGGCTGCTTCTCGACACCGAGTCAGTCTGGAGTCGAGCGGAGCAAACCCTTTTCAGGAGCCGAAATCGTGAGTTCACGATCGAGCACAAGCGGGCTCTGGTCGGATCCTCCGAGAAGATCGCCGGCTTCAAACTGGCCACCTTCCTCGATGAGCCCGGCCGTGAGAGGCAGATCATGGAGGAGCTGAACGGTCTGGTCCTGGCCGAACTCGAGGGTGGGGTGGACCCGATGGTCGGCGCGGTTGAACTGGTCGAACTGCTGCGTTCTGCCGGGGTTCCGGTCGGCCTGGTCTCGAACTCCCCAAGGCTTTTCATCGAAAGATCCCACGAAGTCGCCGCGACCGGGATCGATTTCGACGTTGTAGTCAGCGGGCATGAGGTGCCGGAAGCCAAGCCGGCCCCGGACGCCTACCTCGAGGCCTGCTCACAGCTGGGCCTCGATGCCGGCCCGGGGATCGTGGTGCTCGAGGACTCCCCGGGTGGCGTTGCCGCCGGCCGTGCCGCGGGACTGTTCGTGATCGGGATCCCGTCGGTACCGGGAGTCGATCTCGAGGCCGACATCGTCGCGCCGTCTCTCGAAGACGACACCGTGCTGGAGCACCTCGGCATCGACCCGCTTCACCGCGCCGGCTGAGGCGCGGTCGCGCTACTGGTCGAGGGCGCGGCGACGGCGCATGATCCGCTCGGCGATCGCCAGCGGTTGATTCAGGGAGTCCGCGAGCCCGGGCCAGGGTCTGCCCTCGGTCAGGACTGCATCGGTCAGCTCGGTCAGCTCCGGCAGCATCTCTTCCAGCCGGTCGAGGTCTGCCGAATGGTCGCTGTCGTCCAGCACCTTGTCGAGTTCGACGATCGTGGCTCGTACCGCCACCTCGATGACCAGTGCCGCGCTCATGACCCGCCCACCGTCGAGGTCGGAACGAATCCGCGGAACCAGGTACTCGCATGCCGCAGCCTGCTCGCGGTCGCCGAGGATTGCCGCGATGCGGGCCAGGGGACGGGTCCGGTTGAGCCGCTCGCGCCGCGGGCCTGCGGTCCCGCCGCGAGCGTCGATCTCGAAAGCTTCGAGGTACCGCCCGTCCGATACTGAATCACCGTCCCCGTAGCCGAATCTGGCCGTGATCAGGTCATCGACGCCGAACTGCGGCACATACGGCCTCCCGGTCGCTGCGGCTTCGGCCGCGAGCGCCCTGTCAAGGGATGCCAGGGCCTGGTCCAGCAGCTCCGAGGTCGCTTCGTCTTCGGTCGCCCCAGCCAGCCACTCGGAAGCCTGTCCTTCGCTGCTGAAAGGAGCCGAAGCCAGAACCACGGTGACCGTGCTGACCGCGACGTTCGGCACGGTCTGCTGTGACTCGACCCGCTTCGCCTTGCGCCTGCGGCGCCTGGCAGGGGGCAGGGCACCCTCGGTATCGATCACCACTACCTGCTGCTCTTCGCCCTGCCGACTCAGGTAGCGGCCCTTTTCCAAACGCAGGGCGCCGGTCAGTTCAATCTGGACGAACCCGAATAGCGGGCCGATCAGTTCCTGCTGCCCCTGTTCGGACCTTCGTCGGGAGCCGAAGCCCGCGCGGGCCCCGCGGTGATTTCGGGGTTTCCGATCTCGCCGAGCCGCTCGGTCAGTCGACGCCACTGCTCGGCGCCGAGTGTGGCGTCGATCGAACCGCCGACCACGTCCGAATCGCCGGCCGGGCTGAATCCGACATGGAGGTGGTCATCGTGATCGCCCATCGCAAAGCCCGCGAGCTGGGGGTATTCGAGCAGCGAGATGACTTCGTCGGGGGCCATCGTTCCCTGGAGGCTGAGGACCGCTCGGGCGACGAGGTCGGTCAGCGATCCTGGTCCCTGAGTGGCGGCCGTGATCACTTCGCCGTTGATTGCGGCGATGTCGACGGCGGCGCCGTGGCTGTGGTTGGACACGTAGCCCGAGGTGGTGATCGAGGCCTCACGTCCGCAGAGCATGGAGGTGATCAGGAGTTCGTAACCCTTCTCGCTCAGGAAGGAGAGCGTGGCCAGCACACGACGGTCTACCGAGCCGGCCGCGATGCTCTGCCGGTCGCATTCGTCGAGGCTCAGCTTCGGATCGGCCAGGACCCGCCTCTGCAGCGACGGCTTGGACAGCAGCAGTACTCCGCCCACGCCGAGGCGATCGGCGAAGCGGTTCTTGCCGCTGGCGTTGTAGATGTTGGTCTCGGCCAGCAGTACCCAGCCGTCGAGGAAAGGCTTGGGGTCGATCTGGGGCGTATCTTCGCCGCCCGGCCTGATCGCGAAGGTGATTGAAGCCGTCGGCTGCTCGGCCAGTCTGCCGAGCACGGTGCCCGCGATGATCCTGGATCCCTTGCGCAGCGGACGCAGGTCTGTCGAGTCGGGGTCGAAGCGGTAAATGCCCGAGGAGCTTCCGTCGTAGATCACGTAATCGCCGGGCTTGCCGTCGACACCGGCCGGGGCGGGAGAGTTGACGGACTGTCCTTCGATGGTGGCCCGCTTCTGATTCTGGGGCCGGAGCGGGTTGGCGTAGACCCTGCCGCGCATGTCCTCGGTGTTGTTGCCTTCTTCGAGCGGCTCCGGATCCCCGGCGATCGCGGCCTGCTCGGCCCGGCGGTCTTCGGCCGCGGCCAGGGTCGGCTCGTCATTGGACCCGGGGTCTGTTCCGGCGGTTCCTGCGTCGGCGGCTGCCTCTGCGCTGGCCTGCGGATCGGTAAGTACTTCGGAGATCTGCCCGGCGGGGGAGTCCGCTTCACCGGAACCCTCGACCTGTACCTGAGGTTGAGCATTACCGCCCCGTCGGTCGGGTCCATCGTCAGCCTTGGCCAGTCCCATGTCAAGGTCTCCATCCGGTGCCGGCGCAGGGTCGACCTCGCCGTTGCCGTTTTCGGCCGGTGTCCGATCGGAGTCGTCGCGGCGCGGTACCGGGTGCACGCTGGCAACCGAACCGAGGCCGGCGTAGGAGTACTTGTTGCCGTAGGCGTCTTCGATCACGACCGTACCTGAGCTCCTGTCGATCGATTCGACCACCGAATCGTTGACCGCGATAACCGGGGCGCCGCCTTCGGCTTCGATCTTGATCGAGGTCCGCTCGCGGTCCGAGCTGACCTCCTGGGAGCTGGTCCCGTTGCGGCGTGCCTGCCTGGCCGAGACCTTGCCTTCGTAATCTGCCTCGGCCGCCACCGGGAACCTGGCGCCCTCGGTGAGTCCGGTCAGGGCACTGATCATTTCCGGCGGGATCTTCGCGTAGGCGGCGGCGTTGCTCAGGATGTCGTCCACGTACCAGTCGGCGCGGTTGTAGGCAAAGATCGCGGTGCCCGGATCCTCGGCGTAACCGCTGGCGCTGAGGTAATTGGCGGCCGCACAGATCGCGTCCACAGGGTTGTACGGGTCCTTCTTGCGGTCGCCGTTGGCATCCACTCCGTAGGCGTCCCAGGTGCCGGGCATGAACTGCATCCAGCCCATCGCCCCAGCGTAGGAGGTGTTCACGTTCGACCCGAAGCCGGTTTCGATCCGGTTGATCGCGGCCAGTACCTGCCACGGGATTCCGTATTCGCTGCCGCATGCCTGGTAGATCGGCAGCAGGAACGGCGGGATCTCGAAGTTGTTGATCAGGAAGTTCGGGACGGTCAGCGGACTGGCGGCGAGCGGGTCGGCCGGGATGTCGGCCGTGTCGTCAGGCGAGACTCCTCCGCTGAGGCTCGGGTCCTCCTCGATGAACTGTGGCTCACGGGCAGGAGTGGAAGGCCGCTTCGAATCGGGTGAAGAGCCTTTCCCGGGGGTGGCACCTCCGGACGGTGTCTGCGCTTCGGGCTTTGCCGGAGCGGGCTCAGCCGGCGTCGGTGACGGGTCCGGCGCGAGGTTCGGGTCGGCGCCCGGCTCGCCGGTGGCCGACGAGCAGGAGGGGTCGCCGGGCTCGCATGAATCCGCGTTGGTGGTCGAGACAACCGTCGCCCGCCCCGGAGCAGGGGGGCCGGCAGGCTCTGCGGCTGAAGCCGGAATCGCAGCCCACATCGCAAAAAACAGCAGCAACGGGAGGGTCGCTGAAATTGCAACCGATCGATTCCGGCGTGTCGACTTGAATCCCTGTGGCACGTGGTGGTTCCCAACTAAAACAAACACGGCCGACACTCTCCCGAGATGCGGCCCGTAAACCGTATCGCAGAAGGGTTACCGACAACCGGACCGCGGTCGGTCGGCACGGCGTCGGCCGGTCGTCAAATAGAGTGGACCTCATGCCAGAAGATGAAGAATCAATCAGGGACCGTGTCCAGTCAAAGGGGGAGAAGGCCGCTGCCGATCTCGCTCAGGCGTTGATCAGCAGCCCTGGTTTCGGCCAGGCCGTATCCGCTGCGGTTACCGCGCGGGAAAAGGCCGGCGAAGCCCAACGCGCCGCGATGGGTGCCTTGAACGTCTCTTCCCAGGACGAGGCAGAGCGCCTCGAGCGTCGGCTGCGCGTGCTCTCGGAGCGTCTCGAGGAGTCAGAGGATCGTCTCGACCGGGCGTTGGCCCAGGTGCGCGACCTGAACGCTGAGATCGAGACCCTCAAGTCGCCCTCCGGCCGCACGAAGTCCTCCGCGAAGTCCCCGCCGAAGCCGAAGAAGTCCTCCGGACCCAAAGACTAACCCTCAACTCGAGGGTTAGGAATTGCCCGGCGGGCCTGCTCCAAGGACTGCCGCCACCGATTCGCCGAGTGGTATGAACAGCTTTTCCAGTTCCGGATCTGCGAGCGGGCCACCGGACTCGCTGTCGGCGACGACGAGGATCGCGGCAGCGGGAATACCCAGGCTGGCCGAGACCGCGAAAGTCGCCGCTGTCTGAAGGTCCCGCAGGGGAGCTGGTCCGGCCTGCGAGGCCTCGGAATCCCGGCGCGGCAGAAGGTCGTGGCTGAATACCTCGGCCCGACCGGCGACGCCGGCCAGCGATGCGGTCAGGTCCGTATCGGGTTCGACTTCGCGCCTGCCGCCGGTGATCGCCGCGCTCGCGCCGTCCCCGCAGTACGCATTGCCGATCAGGAAGGCGTCACCCGGTTCGGCTGCGGCGGAGGTTCCCGGAAGTGGTCCGGTGGCGACGCAGGTGCCCAGCCTCACGATCCTTCGTACTCCGCTCCCGTGGAGGTCGGCGATCACGGCGGCCGCGCCGGGTCCGCCGATCCCGGTGGCCTGGACCGTAAGCGGTCTACCGCTGCCGGTCGTTCCGGTATAGCCCCAGAGACCGCGCGCAAGGTGGCTCATCTTCGGCTCTGCCGTCAGGGCCTGGGCCAGGGCGAAGGCGCGGCGCGGGTCGCCGACCACGATCGAGTCGCTGGCCGGGTCGATGATCGGTGAGAGGCGAAAAGGCATCGGTTGCTGGCAGGACGCTAGCGCGGCGCGTAGACTGAGGCCATGGCCGACGACTCCGATACAGATGGCACGCGCGGGCTGCCGGACGGACTGCGCGACGCGATCGAGGGCGCCTTCGCCGCGACCGAGAAGACACGCGGCCGCGCCCAGGATCTGTCAGGGCGCACCAGAGACCGCGCCCAGGACCTGGTTGGCGAGGTTTCGCGACGCGGAATAGGGGCCCGCGGGACGATCGAAGGCCTGCGGCTGGTCAGCCGGGACGAACTGCGCCTGCTCGAGGCGCGGGTCGAAGAGCTTGCCGAGCGCCTCGCGAAGCTCGAATCGCGGTCCGGTTCCGAAGACGAAGGCTGAGCAGTGACCGAAACCGGTCGCGTCGTAGTCGTCGGAGTATCGACCCATTGGGGTTCGGAGCTGGCGCGCAGCCTGGGTCGTGATCCGGGGGTCAGCGAGGTGATCGGAATCGACACCTCCCCGCCGCCGGTCGATCTCGGTGCCACCGAGTTCGTCGAAGCCGACATCCGCAACCCGGTGATTTCGAGGATCCTGCCTGCACTCGAGCCGGACGTCGTCGTCCACTGCGGAATCGTGCTCTACCCCGACAAGGACCGTCCCTCCAGAGCGCTCCACGACATCAACGTGATCGGCACCCTCCAGCTGCTCGCCGCCTGCGAGAAGGTCGAGGGCCTGAAGGCGCTGGTTGTCCGCGGCTCGGCCGCCATCTACGGCAGTGCTCCCGGTGCGCCGGCCTTCTTCACCGAGGACATGGCCCGGCGACTGCCACTTCTGACCCGGTTTCAGCGTGACATCAGCGAGCTCGAAGGCTATTTCGACAACTTCGCCCGACGCCACCCCGGGATCACCTGCTGCATGCTCAGGTTCGGAACCGAGGTGGGTCCGGGGCTCGACAACCCGTTCATCCGATACCTGTCGCTGCCGGTGGTCCCGACCCAGCTCGGTTTCGACCCCCGGCTCCAACTGCTCCATTCGGTTGATGCCACCGGTGCCCTGGCTGCCGCCACGACCAACCCGGTCCGTGGCGCCGTGAACGTCGCACCGGACGGCGCGATTTCGCTGAGCCGTCTGCTGAAGCTCTCGGGCCGCCCCTCGATCGGGCTTCCGCCGGTCGTCGCGGGCATCGCTTTCAAGCGGGTCGGGTCCATGCTCGGCAGCGGCGGCATGAGCGAGGACGGTCAGCTTCTGCTTCGCTACGGGCGCGGCTGCGACAACCGCCGCCTTCGGGAGGAGGTCGGATACGAACTCGCCTTCGATTCCGAAGGCGCGGCTCGCGACTTCGCCGCCAAGAGCCGCGGCGTTTCCGCGATATTTCCCTCTCCGCATCCCGGCTCGCCGGTCAGGAGCCTGGGCCGATGAGCGACCCCGGACTCGAACTGGAGTGGACCCAGACGGTCCAGGACACCCTCGATCGCATGCTGCGGCGGGTCGCCGGTGAGTACCACGAGGACGAATACGGCTTCGACGAAGAGTTTGCCGAGGCCGTTTTCCCGCTCTGGGACTTCCTCTACAGCCGTTGGTGGCGGGTCGAGGTCGAAGGGGTCTCGAACGTTCCGGGTCACGGGCGGGCCCTGCTCGCCGCGAACCACTCCGGGGCGATATTCCCCTTCGACGCGTTGATGATGGGAACCGCGATCCAGAAGGAACACCCGCTGCCGCGATGGACCCGGGCCCTGGTCCTGAACTGGGCATTCGACCTTCCTTTCGTCAGCTACTTCATGCGCAGGATCGGAGGAGTGGCCGCCAATCCGGCCAACCTCACACGCCTGCTCGACCAGGACGAACCGGTGATGGTCTTTCCCGAGGGCGCCAAGGGATTCGGCAAGCCTTTCTCCGAGCGCTACCGGGTTCAGCGTTTCGGGCGCGGTGGTTTCGTCGAGGTGGCTCTCGAAACCGGCTCGCCGATCGTTCCCGTGGCGGTCGTCGGGGCCGAGGAGATCTACCCGAAGTTCGGTGAATCCGGGATCCTCGCGAAACTCTCCGGCGCTCCATACGTACCGATCACGCCGCTTTTCCCGATGCTCGGCCCACTCGGGCTGCTGCCGCTCCCCTCGCGCTGGCGGATCGAGTTCCTCGAGCCGATCGACCTTTCCGGCTACGGCCCCGGAGCCAGCGAAGACCGCTCGCTCGTCTTCGACCTCTCCGAGCAGATCCGGGAAATGGTCCAGGAGGCCCTGTACCGGGGACTGGTCAGGCGCGGCTCAGCCTTTCTCTGATCACCGGCCGCGCCACCGGGTACGAACGTGCCCGCCACCGGTCGGCCCGGTTGCCCGGGCCGGGCAGCGCGCAGGCCCCGGTGATGGGCGCAGCTGCTGCCGCCCGAGGCGGCAGAAGTGCCGTCAGCGGCAATCGAGGGTGGCCGCGGGGCGACGGTGCGCCGATCTTGCGGGCGCTCGTATTTGGCTCTGGACCGAGGATACGGCGGCGGCGTTTAACAATGTGAGAAGACCGCTCGCCCATTTTCCTCCGAGCGGCCAAGAGGGGGCTTCGCCGGCGAACCTAGGTTTACGCGGTCAGCAATTCGCAAATCGCGACCGCCGGGCTGGGGCCCGGGGGAAATAGGAGGAAAAACTCGTATGAGTGTCAAGAAACTCGGCATAGCCTCGCTTCTGGCGATGTTTGCCGCTCTGGTTGTGCCAGGGATAGCGTCGGCGGACGTGGCTGAAGACCTTGCCGCCAAGTCGCTTGAACTGGACATGGTCTGGGTGGCGGTTGCCACGGTCCTCGTCTTCTTCATGCAGGCGGGCTTCATGTTCCTGGAGATCGGTTTCTCCCGGATGAAGAACGCCGGCACCGGAGTGGCCAAGGTCTTCATCAACCTCGCGGTGGTGACCATCGCCTGGTGGGCGATCGGCTACGGAATCGCCGGATTCGGTGAAGGCAGTCTTGCCAACTTCGTCGGAACCGACGGCTTCTTCTTCCACTTCGACCAGGACATTCTCGGAACGGCAGTAACCGCGGACGCAGCGATGCTGATGCTCTTCGGGCTGGCATTCTGTGCCGTGTCGCTGGCGATCGTCTGGGGCACGACCCTGGAGCGGATCAAGTTCGGTGCCTACGCGGCCTTCGCGGTCGTCTTCGGCGCCCTGATCTACCCCATCGTCGCCCACTCCGTCTGGGGTGGTGGACTGCTCTCCGACGTCGGTGGCAAGCCGGTGATGGACTTTGCCGGATCCTCGGTCGTACACCTCACGGGTGCAACCGCCGGACTGGCGGCACTGCTCCTGCTCGGTGCCCGCAAGGGTAAGTACGGACCTGACGGTTCAGCCCGGGCGATCCCCGGTCACTCGATGCCTCTTGTCGGGCTCGGCGTGATCATCCTGTGGATCGGCTGGTTCGGATTCAACGGTGGTTCGACCTTCGTGACCGAAGGCTCGTTCTTCGGCGAGGTCATGCTGAACACCCAGCTCGCTGCGGCGGCAGGCGTGATCGGCGCGAGCCTCCTGATCTACATCAAGACCAAGGCGCTCGATGTCGGCATGGCCGGCAACGGCGCGATCGCGGGCCTGGTCGGCATCACCGCCGGCTGTGGTTTCGTGGAGTACTGGGCGGCACCGATCATCGGACTGCTGGCCGGCTTCATCGTGGTCTGGGGCGTGCTCGCCTTCGAGAAGTACCTGGACGACCCGATCGGTGCCCTCTCGGCACACGGTCTGGCCGGCATCTGGGGAACCCTCGCGGTCGGCATCTTCGGATCGCCGCGTTTGGTGGCGGAAGGCGCCGGATCAGGTATCTGGTACGCGATATTCGACGGTCAGTCCTGGAGCGCAGCTCTGGGTCAGTTCGGGGTCCAGACCCTGGCTGTGGTGGGGACCTTCGTATTCGTGCTCGCCGCTTCATACCTCGTCTTCGCCATCATCAAGGCGACGATGGGACTGAGGGTCTCGGAAGCAGAAGAAGACGCCGGTCTCGACATCTCCAGTCACGGGATGTACGGGTACCCGGAGGCCTTCATTCCGCAGCCGGAATACCCTGCCGGAAACTACACGCCGACCATGGCCGGTACCCCGGTAGCGCCCATGGAATCGACGACCAAAGACCAGGCCTAGGAGGCATTGAGTCAGATGAAGAAAATCGAAGCATTCATCCGTCACGAAGCGTTCGAGCCGATCAGGTCCGATCTGCTCGAGAAGGGGTTCCCTTCGGTCTCGATCGTCGAGGCCAAGGGCTCCGGAAGGCAGAAGGGCATCGTCGAGCAGTACCGCGGTTCGACCGTGACCGTCAACGTGCGACCCAAGCTCAAGCTTGAGATCGTCGTTGCCGACGCGGACAAGGACCTCATCGTCGAGACGATCCTTCGTCACGCCCGAACCGGTGAGATCGGAGACGGCAAGATCTTCGTCATCCCGGTCGAGGAGGCGATTCGGATCAGGACAGGCGAGCGAGGAGACGAAGTAACCCAGATCCACGCGGAATAGCGAGGAGCTGACAGTGCATATGGCGGGGTCGCTTCGGCGGCCCCGCTGTTGCATGTCCGCAGGTATCAACCCGCCCCTCGGCCGCCCGATCCCCCTGTAGCCTCGTCAGCATGCCCGGGACCGAGCAAATCACCTTGAGCGAAGCGGCCAGGCGGGCCGGCGTATCGACAGCGACGCTCTCGCGCTGGGCCGACGAAAAGGTGGTTCCGGTCAAGAAGGGCCGATGGACCGCGGCGGCCGCGGCTCAGGCCCGGGTCGTGGCCCGGATGAGGGAGCGCGGCCACACTCTCGAGGAGTTGAAGGCCGCCGGCAAGGACGGCAAGCTCGCCTTCGGTTTCGCAGAAGAGGCCTTCGCCGACCGCAGCCCGAATGTCCCGATCGAGGAGGCGGTTGCCAGAACCGGTCTGAGCGAGGCGATGATCGAGCGCATCATGGTGGTTCTCGGGACCCCTTCAGGCCGGGAACGCAAGCTCACCGAACTCGACGTCGGGGCGCTCGAGCGGCTCGGCTCGGTTGCCGAGGCCGGCCTTCCGATCGAAGCCCTGATGCAGCTGGCAAGGGTCTACGCGCAGTCCGTGCGCCGCATCGCCGATGCCGAAGTGAGGCTCTTCCACCTGTTCGTGCACGAGCCGATGATCCGCGACGGCATCGGGGCGATGGAGATGGCGGAAGAACTCGGCGAGATGGTCGACTCCACATCTCCGGTCACGGTGCCTCTGTTCGAGTACCTCCATGACCGCTACGTCAGGTACTTCATGGAGCAGGACGTGGTCGGCCACATGGAAGACGAGTTCGCCGGTGAGTCCGAGATCGACCACATCCGGATCACGCTCTGTTTCATCGACCTCACGGGCTTCACCAGGTTCACGGCCGAGGAGGGAGACGCCGAGGCCTTCTCTGCGATCGAGCGCTTCACCGAGGCGGTCGAAGGCACCTTGCCGCCCGAGGCCAACATCGTCAAGTCGATCGGCGACGAGGTCATGGTCGTCTCACCGGACCCGGTCTCGCTGGCCGAGTGGGCGGTCGGATTCATCGCATTCTTCAAGGACCGGCCGAAGCCCAGGGTCGGGATCCATTACGGCCGGGCGGTCTTCAGGGACGGTGATTACTTCGGGGCCGAGGTCAACCTGACCCATCGGGTCGTGAACCGGGCTCAGGGCGGTGAGGTCCTGGTCACGGGGGACGTCGCCGAAGCCCTGGAAGGGCACGAGGATCTCGAACTCCGGGGGATCGGCCAGGCGCAGCTCAAGGGCTTTCCCGCGCCGACCCCGCTTTTCCTGGCCGATGTCCGGAGCTGAGGCCGACAGCCTTTCAGCGGCGATTCGGGACTCGGGTCTGGTCAGTCCTGGCAGCGGTGGGGTGATTCTGCTTTCCGGTGGCGCCGATTCCTGCGCGCTGGCTTTCGGGCTGAGCCGCCTGAAGCCACGCCCGACGCTCCACGCAGTCCACCTCAACTACGGCCTGCGGTCCGAATCAGGCGAGGATGAGCTTGCCTGCTCACGACTCTGTGAGCGGCTGGCGATCGAGCTGACCGTGATCCGGCCGGAGCGCGGCAGCGGCAACCTCCACGCCTGGGCGCGGCAGCAGCGTTACGGGGAGGCCGAGCGGGTCCGGCGGGACCTGGCACTCGACTGGATCGCGGTCGCCCATACGGCCAGCGACCTGGCCGAGACGGTCGTATACAGGCTTGCCGTCTCGCCTGGAACACGCGCTCTGGCCGCGATGCCTTCGCGGCGCGGCGCGGTGATCCGGCCCCTGCTCGGGCTGAGCCGGCAGGCGGTCAGGCAGGCGGCAACCGCCGCGGAGCTGCCGTTCGTCGACGACCGCTCCAACGACGACCCCGCTTTCGCCAGGGCCCGGATCCGTCACGAGGTGATGCCGGTTCTGGCCGATCTCAACCCGTCGGTGCTCGAAGCCGTCGCGAGGACTCGCGAGGACCTGGCAGAGGAGCTCGACTTCCTGGCGGCCGCCGGGTCGCAGCTTGTCGACTTCGACCCGGATGGCACCCCTTCGGTTGCGGCCTCTGACCTCGCCGCCGCGCATCCGGCGGTCCGGCGCTTCGCCCTGCGGTCTGTCGCGGAGTCGGTGCTGGGTCGGGCGGTTCCCGTCTCCCGGCAGCAGGCTGCCGCGGTGCTGGAGCTGGTTGAAGATCCTGAAGGCGGTCGCATCGACATCGGGGAGGGGGCTTCGCTGGTCGCCGAGTCGGGCAGGGTCGGGGTCGACTCCGGTTCGTCGCCGCCCTTCGGATCCGAGGCACCTGCCGTGCTCGAGTTGCCCGGCAGCCTCGAATGGAACGACTGGGCGATCGCAGCCGAAGAGATGCGCCCACCTTTCGCCGCCGCCGGACCGGATGTGGCAACACTCGACCTCGACCGCCTCGCAGACCGGCTCGAGGTCAGGTCCTGGCGCGAGGGAGACCGGATGCGACCCCTCGGACTCGATGGCAGCAAGTCCCTGCAGGACCTCTTCACCGACCGTCGCCTCCCGCGCTCCCGGCGGCGCCGGGTACCGGTCCTGCTCTCCGCAGGCGAAGTCGCGTGGGTGCCCGGTATCGCCGTGGGCGAGGCCTTCCGCCTGGCTCCGGCGACTTCGCGTGCCGTGCGGCTCACCGCATGCCTACCGGCACAGGCACAGGGGGGTCCGCCCCCCGAATGGGCTTAGAATCGGCATCGTGAACCAGCCCCCCACAGGCGAGGTCCTGATCTCCCCCGAGGACCTGTCGCAGCGGGTCGCCGAACTCGGGGCCCAGATCAGCCGGGACTACCAGGGCAAGGACCTGGTCATGGTCGGAGTTCTGCGCGGAGCCGTGGTTTTCATCGCCGACCTCCTGAGGGCCCTCGACGTGGTCTGCGAAATCGACTTCATGGCGGTCTCCAGCTATGGATCTTCCCGCGATTCATCAGGCGTGGTCAGGATCCTCAAGGACCTGGATGATTCGATCACCGGACGGGACGTGCTGATCGTCGAGGACATCGTCGATTCAGGGCTGACCCTGAACTACCTGATGCGCAATCTCAGGGCCCGCGACCCGGCATCCCTGGAGGTCTGCTCGCTGCTGACCAAACCCGAGCGCCGCCGGGTCGATGTGCCGATCCGCTACACCGGATTCGAGATCCCCAACACTTTCGTCGTCGGCTACGGGCTCGACCATGCCCAGCAGTACCGTCACCTGCCCTACGTCGCTGAACTCCCGGAGGATGTCGATCCCGGTCCGCCGGCAGGCTAGGGCGCTGCTAACTCCCTGCTAGGCTGCTTTTTCGGCTTTGAGACCGGAAACCCCGGCTCGCATCATCCCTAAAGACACGGACACAGTTGAAACGGTTCTTCAAGAGCGCGGCTTTTCCAATACTGCTGGTAGTGATCCTCGCCTTCGTCGCGCAGCGAGTGATCAGCCCTGACACGGGCGAGGAGCCGCCGACCTACGGTCAGTTCCTCCAGAAGGTCGATGCGGGTGAGATCGACGAAGTCACGATGAAGACGAAGGACAACACCCTCGAGGTGACCGAGAAGGTCCCCGAGGGCGAGAGCACGGATTCCGGCGAGGCCGCCAGCCCGGAGAAGTACGAAACCGGCTACCCGCCCGATGCCGGGCTCAGCCTGCAGAACCAGCTCGTACAGAACGACGTCGCGTTGACCGTGAAGGGCAACAGCGGCGGCGGCATCTTCTCGGTCCTGATCTACGTACTGCCCTTCCTGCTCTTCCTCGGCTTCTGGATCTTCCTGATGAACCAGATGCAGGGCGGCGGCTCGCGGGTCATGAGTTTCGGCAAGTCGAAGGCCAAGAAGATGGCAGTAGACGCGCCGAAGATCACCTTCAAGGACGTCGCCGGAGCCGATGAGGCAGTGCAGGAACTCCACGAGATCAAGGAATTCCTCCAGACCCCGAAGAAGTTCCAGGCCCTCGGCGCACGCATCCCGAAGGGAGTACTTCTATACGGACCGCCCGGTACCGGCAAGACCCTGCTCGCCCGCGCTGTAGCCGGCGAGGCCGGAGTCCCCTTCTTCTCGATCTCGGGCTCGGACTTCGTCGAGATGTTCGTCGGCGTCGGCGCCAGCCGCGTCCGAGACCTGTTCGAGCAGGCCAAGCAGAGCTCTCCCTGCATCATCTTCATGGACGAGATCGACGCAGTCGGACGCCACCGGGGCGCCGGCATGGGCGGCGGTCACGACGAGCGCGAGCAGACCCTCAACCAGCTTCTGGTCGAGATGGACGGCTTCGAGATCACGGACAACGTCATCCTGATCGCGGCCACCAACCGACCCGACATCCTCGACCCGGCGCTGCTCCGGCCCGGTCGCTTCGACCGGCAGGTCGCGGTCGACCGGCCCGACCGCGAGGGTCGCAAGAAGATCCTCGAGGTGCACTCACGGGGCAAGCCGCTGGCCGGCGAACTGGACCTTGACGCGCTGGCCGGGCAGACCCCGGGCTTCACCGGCGCCGACCTCTCCAACCTGATCAACGAAGCCGCCCTGCTCGCCGCCCGCTCCGACAAGAGCGAGATCACCCAGACCGAGCTCGAAGAAGGAATCATGCGGGTTGTCGCCGGCCCCGAGAAGAAGAACCGGATCATGTCGGAGAAGGAACGCACGATCACCGCCTACCACGAGATGGGCCACGCGATCGTCGGGCATGTCCTGCCGAACTGCGATCCGGTCCACAAGATCTCCGTCATCAGTCGCGGCCAGGCCCTCGGTTACACGATCTCCCTGCCTCAGGAGGACAAGTTCCTGACCTCCCGCGCCGAGCTGAGCGAGACGATGGCGATGACCCTGGGCGGCCGCGCCGCCGAGGAGATCGTCTTCGACGAGATCACCACCGGCGCTTCGAACGACCTGGAGAAAGTGACCGCCACGGCCAAGCAGATGGTCATGCGCTTCGGCATGTCCGAGCGGCTCGGGCCCCGCGTCTTCGGCCACGACCGCGGCCAGCCCTTCCTCGGTCGCGAGATGGGCAGCGAGCCCGACTACTCGGACGAGATCGCCCGCGAGATCGACGACGAGATCCGCCGCATCGTCGAGAACGCCCACCAGACCGCGCGCGACATCCTCGACGACCACCGCGACGACCTCAAGCGGATCTCCGAGATCCTGCTGGAGCGCGAGACGATCGATGCCGAGCAGTTCGTGGATCTGCTCAAGGGCAAGGCCGAAGAAGAAGTTTTCCCGGCGAGCGAGGAAGAGGCTGACGAAGAGGTCGAGTTTCCGACCGAGCCGGAGCCGATCCACCACCCGAGCACCGAGCCCTCTCCCGGTCCGCCGCGCCCCGGATACGCCGGCGGCATGACGGACATGCGCCCGGATTCCGACCCTCAGGCCTAGCTTCCGCCGGCGCGCTCAGGGCGCGATACTCGAGGCATGAATTCGGCTGAGACCGACTGCGTCGTTGTGGGTGCCGGGCTGGCGGGACTGACCGCAGCCCGGGCTCTGGAGCGGGACGGCCTCGAAGCGGTGGTGCTGGAGGCCCGCGACAGGGTGGGAGGCCGTACCGTCAACCAGGCGATCGGCGGCGGCAGAGTCGTTGAGCTGGGCGGGCAGTGGGTCGGTCCTGGCCAGGACCGCATCCTTGGCCTGATCGACGACCTCGGACTGAGCACTTTCCCCACCTATGGCGACGGTCGCAGTCTGTTCGAGAGACGCGGCAGGGTGCGGACTCATCGCGGGACGATCCCGAAACTGAATCCGTTCGCGCTCGCGGAAGTCGCGAGGGCTCTGCGCAAGATCAACCGGATGGCGGCGCGGGTCGACCCTGATGCGCCCTGGGACCAGCCGGAGCTGTCTGCCTGGGACCGGGTCAGTTTCGACTCCTGGCTGCGCAGGAACCTGCGCACAAGAACCGCCAGGGACCTGATGCGACTGGCGATCGAGGCCGTCTGGGCGGCGGAGCCGGAAGACATCTCGCTGCTCCACGTCATGTTCTACGTGCGCTCCGCCGGCTCGGTCGAGGTCCTGCTGGACACCGAAGGTGGATCGCAGGAGTCCCGCGTGCTCGGAGGGACCCAGCTGATCTCCGAGCGACTCGCCGAGTCGCTCTCCGGTGCCGTTCGCCTGGAGACGGCGGCGCGGCGAATCGACTGTTGTGGAGACCGGGTAACGGTCGAGGCCGAAGACCTGAAGAGCGGCGCGATCCTGCGTTTCGCGGCGCGGCGGGTCATCGTCGCGATCCCTCCGGCCCTGGCCGGCAGGCTCGACTACAGGCCGGCCCTGCCGGCCGCCCGGGACGGCCTGACCCAGCGCATGGTCCAGGGCTCGGTGGTCAAGGCGATGGCGATCTATCCGGAGCCGTTCTGGAGGAAGCAGGGCCTCAACGGGAGGGCGGTCAGTGCCGACGGGCCGGTTTCGGTGGTCTTCGACAATTCGCCCCCGGACGGCTCACCCGGGGTGTTGCTCGCTTTTCTCGAGGGCGCGGCTGCACGGCAGGCGACCGATCTGCAGCCGGCGGAGCGTCGCGCGGTGGTGCTCGAATGCCTGGTCCGGCTCTTCGGTCGGGACGCGGGCGAGCCCGAGAAGTATCTGGACAAGGCCTGGGCTGCCGACGAGTGGTCCCGCGGCTGTTACGGGGGTTTCATGCCCACGGGTGCATGGACCTCGCACGGCGCGGCGCTCCGGGCCCCGATCGGCCGGATCCACTGGGCCGGCTCCGAGACTTCGAGTCGCTGGGCCGGATACATGGAGGGCGCGGTGCGCTCCGGCCTCCGGGCTGCCGGCGAGGTGATCGATGCCGGCACGGCGGGCACCGAAGCCCCGACCGCCCCGGACGATGGCAGTATCCGGGTCCGGTGAACAGGCGATGAAAGTGATGGGCATAGTCAACGTTACGCCGGACTCCTTCTCGGACGGCGGCCTCTACCTCGATCCGGGGCGCGCGATCGAACATGGACGGCAACTGGCTGCGGCCGGTGCGGACGTGCTCGATATCGGGGGTGAATCAACCCGGCCCGGGGCCGATCCGGTCGGCGCCGCAGAGGAGATGGCCCGGGTGATTCCGGTAATCGAAGGGCTTGCCGGTGTCGCTCCGGTGTCGGTCGACACCGGCAAGGCGGAGGTTGCTGCTGCGGCGATCGACGCCGGCGCCTCGACGGTCAACGACGTGACCGCACTCAACGGAGACCCGGAAATGGCTTCGGTATGTGCCGATGCCGGGGTCGAGGTCATCCTGATGCACATGCTGGGTGAGCCGAGGACCATGCAGCGGGACCCCCGCTACGAAGACCCGGTGGGCGAAATCCGCGAGTTCCTGCTGGCCAGAGTCGAAGCCGCATGCGCGGCCGGGATCTCCCGCGACCGCATCTGGATCGATCCCGGCATCGGCTTCGGCAAGACGGTCGAGCACAACCTCGCGTTGCTCCGTGGTACCCGGCAGTTCGCCGAGACCGGTCTGCCGGTTCTGGTCGGTCCGTCACGCAAGGCATTCATCGGCCGGATCGACGGGTCCGCCGAGGCCGGGCGACTCGGCGGCACGATCGCCGCATGCCTGGCCGCCGCTGACGGCGGTGCCGCGATGGTCCGCGTCCACGACGTCGCCCCGGTGGTTCAGGCGCTCAGGGTCCGGGACAGGATCTCCGGGTCGGTAGATTCCTCCGCATGAGTAATTCCTTCGAGGCCGACGGTGTGACGATCCGCCTCTCGGGCGTTTCGGTCCACACCAAGCACGGCGTCGGCGAGGCCGAGCGTGAGGTCGGCCAGCGAATGGTCTTCGACCTGGCCCTGACCCTGGACGCCTGCGCCGCGACCGCCACCGATGAACTGGACGGCACGGTTGACTACGGGGAGGTCACCGAACAGCTGGTGGAGACCGCGACCGCGCAGAGTTACCTGACCCTGGAGCGCCTGACCGCGGTGGTCGGCGAGGACCTGCTCGAGCGCTTCCCGGAGGTCACCCTGGTGACCGTTCGTGCGACCAAGCCCGAACCTCCGATACCGGTGGTGATGGACGGCGCTTCGGTCGAGTTGACAGTCAGCCGGGGCGCAAGCTGAGCCCGGCCGACGGGGGTTCCGCACGCCCGGCCTGGCTGGGCCTGGGCTCCAACATCGGTGAACCGCTCGCCAACCTGCGCGAGGCGATCAGGCGCCTGGAGAAAAAGGGCCTGCGGATCGAAGCGGAATCGTCGGCCTGGCGGACCCAGCCGGTCGGCGAGATCCTCGACCAGCCGGACTTCTTCAACGCGGCGATCCGGGTTCGGACCGAACTGGGTCCGGAGGAGCTTCTCGACCTGCTGAAGTCCGTCGAACGCGAGCAGGGCCGCGAGTCCGGGCGCCCGAGGCACTCACCCAGGCTGATCGACATCGACCTGCTGTTGCTCGGCGAACTGGAGTTCAGCTCCGACCGGCTGACCCTTCCGCACCCTGAGGTGACGAGCCGTCGTTTCGTGCTCGTGCCGGTGCTGGAGATCGACCCCGATCTCGCCCTGCCGGACGGCCGGCGGCTCCAGCACGGCCTCGAGGCGCTCGCTGACGACCCCGACCAGGCGGTTCATCCGGCAGGCCTGATTCCGGCCTGACCGGGCCGGAGGTTCAGGCCGGCTGGCTCGGCTGCAGCGGTTCGAGCCACTCCTGTGGCAGGCCGGGAGGAAGGTGGCCGTCGTAGTCGGGCACGAGCGCCAGGGCGAGCCGGCCGACAGGCCTGGCCTCGATCGCCGGTCTCAGGTCTTCGACCGTCAACGCCAGGCGGATCGAGGCTGCGATCTGGAAGTCGGCTGCATTCGGCGTTTCGTTTCCGATTACACCGTCAGCGATGTAGCCGTCGATGCGGTCGAGCTGGGAGGCCAGGGTGGCGAGCGCCGCCTTCACGTTCTCGTCGTTGGCTTTGTTGAAATGGACGGCCGCGGCGACTATCGGTCCGCCGGTTTTCACCGCAAGTCCGGTCGGGACCGGCAGGTTCGCGTTCTCGGCGTAGCTGTGCATGGCGTCGCGGTTTCGCTTCAGCAGCCACCAGAGGATCTGCCGGATCGGGTGCTGGAGCTCTTCGGAACCGAAGAGTTCGGCTTCGAGTACGCGCTGCCGCTCGCTGTCGTCGGCCGGCAGCAGCGCCGGTTCCGGGACGACTTCGTCGAGCGCCCGGGCGATCTCGACCGAACCCTGGACCTTGCGGCCGCTGAACCTGATCGCGGGAACGGTGATCCCCGGAAATCCGAGCGCCCTCAGGGCGGCTTTCGAGATAACCGGCATCAGGTCCACCCGGTCGTACTCGATGTCCTTGTAGTCGAGCATCAGGGCGGTGGCGACACCGGGGTGGGAACCCGGAAGTGTGTAAAGCGTGGCCTTGCTCATGGCGCCGAGTGTATGCCGCAGCGCCCGGGCGCATCCCACCGGCTCTGCGTCCGGCGCCACGGGATCTTTCAGGCCGGGCCCGCGGGAGTCAGCGGTGCCAGCCATTCTTCCGGCAGACCCGCCGGCAGGCTGCCTTCGTAGTCGGGGACCAGCCGCATGGCGAGGCGCTCGCAGGGCCTCGATTCGATGGCCGGACGCAAGTCTTCTACGGTCACGCGGCGGGGCGCGCGCTCCGGTTTTCCGCAGTCCTGCCAAACTGCCTCAGATGCTTCTAGCGATTGATGTGGGCAACACCCAGACTCACGTCGGTGCGTTCGAAGGAGAAGATCCTCGAACACCACTGGCGTTTCCAGACCAGGGCCGGCGCGACCGGCGACGAACTGGCCGAACGCCTCTCCGGGCTGCTCAAGCTGCGCGGAATCGGTTTCAGCGACCTGAGCGGGATCGTCGTCTCCTCGGTGGTGCCGCCGCTCGGGGTCGAGTACGAGCGGCTCGCCGGGCAGTACCTCGACGTCGGCTGTCTGATGGTCGGCCCGGGAATCAAGACGGGCATGGCAATCGAGATCGACAGCCCGGCCGAGGTGGGAGCGGACCGTCTGGTCAACGCGATCGCCGCCTACGAAGAAGTCGGCGACGTCTGTGTCGGCGTCGATTTCGGTACCGGCATCAACTTCGACGCGGTATCGGCCGACGGTGCCTACCTTGGTGGGGCGATCGCGCCCGGAGTGGAGATTTCGCTGACCGCGCTGACCGAGAGAGCCGCCAGGATTTCGAGGATCGACCTGTTCGAGCCCAAGTCGGCGATCGGGACCTCTTCCAGGGCCGCGATCCAGGCCGGAGTCCTCTACGGCTTCGCCGGGCTGGTTGACGGCGTCGGCCGCCGGATCAACGCCGAACTCGGCGGCAACGCCCGATTCATTGCGACCGGTGGACTCGCCTCTACCATCGTGCCGTTCACCGAAACGATCACCGAGATCGACGAACTTCTTACGCTCAAGGGCCTGCGCATCATCGACGAGAGAAACCGTGCCTGAGCAGGCACCCCTGACCGACCCCTTCCGAATCGCCGGAGTCGAAATCCCGAACCGGGTCCTGCTCGCTCCGCTGGCCGGGATCGGCAACTGGTTCGTGCGGCTGCAGGCGAAGCGGTTCGGCGCCGGCATGGCCGTCTCGGAGATGGTCTCCAGCTTCGGTCTCCACTACGGCAACGAGCGCACGATGACCGAGTTGATGCGGATCCACCCGGACGAGCACCCGGTTTCGGTCCAGCTGTTCGGCCAGGACCCCGAAGTAATGCGCTCGGCGGCCGAGATCGCCGCCCGCTCCGGTCCCGACCTGATCGACCTAAACATGGGATGCCCGGTGCCCAAGGTTCGCAAGACCGGAGCCGGCGCCGAACTGCTCAGCGATCCGGAACTGGCCCTCGATCTCGCCCGGGCCGCGGCCGAGGGCAGCGGCCTGCCGGTCACGGTCAAGATCCGATCGGGCCTGATGCCGGGGGACCGTTCCGGTTTTGACCTTGCGATCCGGCTGGTCGAGGAGGCGGGCGTTGCGGCGATCGGCTTCCATCCGCGGGTCGCCAAACAGGGTCACAAGGGCTACCCCGACTATGCGATGGCCAGGGAGCTCAGCCAGAGCATCGACGCGCCGATGATCATTTCCGGCGGGCTCAGCACGGCCGAGGCTTCCCGCCGCGCCTACGAGGAGTCCGGTGCCGACGCGGTAATGATCGCCCGGGGCGCTCTCGGTTACCCGTGGGTCTTCGCCGAGCTGACCGGGCGGGAGGTCGAGAAACCAGACCAGCGCCAGATCATGGAAGAGCTGCTCTGGGTGATGGACCGGGCCGAGGAACACATCGGAAGCGATCGTGCCGGGCGCTACATGCGCAAGTTCTACCCGTGGTACCTCGACCGGATCGACGTGCCGAAGCTGGTCCGCAACGAGCTCTGCCAGACCGCCGGACTCGACCGGGCGAGGGAAATCGTCGCCGGCATCCGGGACGGGCAGGCGGTGCCGGTATGAGCTCGGGCGCGCTCGACGAGCGAATCGAGACCTGGAGGCTTCAGGGCCGGCAGGAGGAGTTCCGCGGTCACAACATCCAAACCCGTTTCCAGGACGGCGAAGGGCCGCTGCTGATCTTCCTGCATGGATTCCCGACCAGTTCCTACGACTGGCGCGAGGCGATCCGCCTGATGCCGGGTCGCAGGCTGCTGGCCTTCGACTTCCTCGGTTTCGGGCTTTCCGACAAACCGAGAGACCACAACTACACGCTCTCCTGGCAGGCGGATCTGACCGAGGAGCTGGCCGACCGCTATGCCGGGGGCGAGCCGGTCTATGTCTGTGCCCACGACCTCGGCACCTCGGTTGCCACCGAACTCCTGGCCCGCGACCTGGTCGACGAGCTCGGATTCGAACTCGGCGGTATGACCATCTTCAACGGCGCCATCCTGGTCGAGAAGTCCAATCCAACCCTGGCCCAGAAGCTGCTCCGCGGCCCCTTCGGCCCGCTGGCCGCAAGATTCGCGAACGAGGCCTTCTTCCGCCGGCAGTTCGCGTCGATCTTCTCCGAGGAGCATCCGGCCACCGCCGAAGACGTGGCCGACAACTGGGCGCTGATGTGTTTCAACGACGGAAACCGGCTCGGCCACAAGCTCGTCTCGTACATGGAGGAGCGTGCGATCTATGCGGATCGCTGGCACGGGGCGATCCAGCGCTGGCAGGGCGACCTGAGGCTGGCCTGGGGCATGGAGGACCCGGTTGTGGTGCCCGAGGTCCTCGACGGTCTGCTCGAGCTCAGACCCGATCTTCCGACGGTCAGGTTCGAGGATCTCGGCCACTATCCGCAGGTCGAGGACCCGGAGCGCTTCGTGGCGGTACTGGAGCAGTTCATGTCCGGCAGCCAGACCTCGTTATAATCGCCCGCTCTATTGCCCTGTCGGCGTTCCCCGGATCGTCGCTCAGGGCGTTATTTATGGGGCCGGGGGCCAGTGAGCCCGGTCTGCCGGAAGCAATCCCTTGATGTCAAGAGAGGTCCAAACAAGTGAGTCGCCCGTCTGAAATTACACCTGAAGGTCTGAAGCAGCTCGAAGAGGAAATCGAGCACCTCTCGACAGTCCGTCGTCGCGAAGTGTCCGAGCGCATCCGGGAGGCCCGTGACTTCGGTGACATCTCCGAGAACGCCGAGTACGACGACGCCAAGAACGAACAGGCGCAGCTCGAGCAGCAGATCGCGCTGCTCGAAGAGCGCCTCCGTCGCTCGACCGTGGTCGAAGAGGTCGCGACCGGAACCGGTGAAGTCGTCTTCGGTTCGATCGTGCACATCAAAGACCAGGATTCGGGAACCTCGAAGAAGTTCCAGATCGTCGGATCGACGGAGGCCGACCTGGCCGGCGGCAAGCTTTCGAGCGAGTCGCCCATCGGCTCCGCCCTGATCGGCGGCAAGATCAACGAGATCGTCAAGATCCCTTCCCCGCGCGGGCCCGAGAAGCAGTTCAAGATCACGAAGATCGAAGCGGCCTGACCGGAGGCGGCCGGTCGCGATGAGCCAGTCCGAGCACGCCGAAGGGGAAGGACCGGCCGAAGAGAAGGCCGAGGCCGCGGGGCTGCTGGCCGAGCGACGCCAGAAGCTCGATCGCCTGCGGGCGGCCGGGATCGACCCCTTCCCTCACGATTTCGAAGGCCGTGAGGAGATCGGACCGGTCCTCGAGAGCCACAACGGGCTCGAGGCCGGGGAGGAGACGGACTCGGTCCACCGGGTCGCAGGCCGCATCGTCGGCCGCCGCGGCCACGGAAAGGCCGCCTTCATCGACCTGCGCGACTCGACCGGGCAGATCCAGCTTCATGCCAAGTCCGACGTGCTCGGCGAAGCGGCGTTCGCGCTTCTCGAGGACCTCGACCTCGGCGACTTCATCGGGGTCACCGGCCGGGCGATAGTGACCCGGCGCGGCCAGCTCTCGCTCGAGGTGAGCGGGTGGCAGGTCCTCGCCAAGTCGTTGAGGCCACCGCCCGACAAGTTCCACGGACTCGAGGACACCGAGACGCGCTACCGCCGACGCGAACTCGACCTGATCGCCAACGAGGGGAGCCGCGAGATCTTCCGGGTCCGCGCCCGCACGATCTCCGAGGTCCGGCGCTGGCTGGACGATCACTCCTTCTTCGAGGTCGAGACACCGGTCCTGCAGCCGCTCTACGGCGGCGCGCTGGCCCGGCCGTTCACCACCCACCACAACGCCCTGGACCGCAAGCTCTACCTGCGTATCGCCACGGAGCTCTACCTGAAGCGCTGCGTGGTCGGCGGCATCGACCGGGTCTACGAACTCGGCAAGGACTTCCGCAACGAAGGCATCTCGATGAAGCACAACCCCGAGTTCACGATGCTCGAGTGGTACGAGGCCTACGCCGACTACGACAAGACGGCCGCCGACCTGGAAAACATGGTCTCCGAGGTCGCCGCCCGCGTGCTCGGCGGAACAACGGTCGAGCGTGACGGAAAAACCCTCGACCTGACGCCGCCCTGGAAGCGCATCACGCTGCGCCAGGCGATCCTCGACAACTCCGGAATCGACATCGAGAAGGAGACCACCCGCGAATCACTGGCCGCTGCGATGGGTGTCGAGCTGGACGATGCGACCGGCTGGGGAAAGCTGGTCGACACCCTCTTCTCGAAGCGGGTCGAGCCGCAGCTGGTCGAACCGACCTTCATCCTCGACTACCCCGAAGAGCTTTCGCCCTTCGCCAAGGCTCACCGCTCGAAGGAGGGTGTGGTCGAACGCTGGGAGGCCTTCATCGGCGGGGTCGAGATAGCCAACTCCTTCACCGAGCTCAACGACCCCGACGAGCAGCGTCGCCGCTTCGAGCAGCAGGCCGCAGAAACCGCGCGGGGTGACGAAGAGGCCCAGCCCTACGACGAGAGCTTCGTCGAGGCGCTCGAGCAGGGAATGCCGCCGACCGGAGGGGTCGGCCTCGGCATCGATCGCCTGGTGATGATGCTGACCGGAACGAGTTCCCTGCGCGAAGTGGTTCTCTTCCCCGCAATGCGCGACTGACTCGACCGCTCCGCCGAAGCAGCCGGTCGTGGTAGAGCGAACGTCGTCGGGGCGGGGGTGCCGAAGGTGGGTTCACGCCTACCCCGCCAACCCGTATTCACCCACCCTCACCACCCCCGCCAAGGGCGCCGGGACTCCGCCACGGGTGCTCCCTCCTGCCACGTCGCCGCCTCCGCTCCGTTCCGAGTCCGACCGAGCCGCCGACCCTTCGACCGGGGTGACGGTCGGGGTGCGGTGAGATGGGCTGGAGGGGTAGGCGCGAACTCCACCCGTCCGCCACCCCGGCGTCCGGACATCGCGAGACGCAACCCGCCGACCCCGCTGACGCGGACGGTGCACCGGCCAGATAGTCTCGGCGTTGAGGCCAACCAACTTCCCGGGAGACGAGATGAACGACAGAAACCGCGCCCTTCACGACCTCGGGCAGAGCCTCTGGGTCGACAACATCACGCGCTCGATGCTCGATGACGGCACCCTCGGCCGCTACATCAACGACTACTCGGTCACGGGCCTCACCTCGAATCCGACGATCTTCGACAAGGCGATCTCCGGCGGCAGCGACTACGACTCCCAGATCGGCGAACTGGCGGCCAGCGGGGCCGACCCGGAGCAGATCTTCTTCGAACTTGCGATGTCGGACCTTCGTCGCGCCGCCGATCTCTTCTCCGAAACTCACCTGCGCACCGACCGGGTCGACGGCTTCGTCTCGCTCGAGGTGTCTCCGCTGCTGGCCGACGACGCCGCCGCGACGATCGAGCAGGCACTCGACCTCCACGCCCGCGCCGAGCGGGAGAACCTTTTCATCAAGATCCCCGGCACCGAGGCGGGCCTCGGCGCGATCGAAGAGGTCATCTTCCGCGGAGTTCCGGTCAACGTCACCTTGCTGTTCGACCGCGAGCAGTACCTGGCTGCCGCCGACGCCTACATGAAGGGCGTCGAGCGCAGGATCGAAGCCGGTCTCAATCCGGCCGTCGCTTCGGTCGCCTCGCTCTTCGTCAGCCGTTGGGACGCCGCCGTGATCGACGAGGTCCCGGCCGACCTGCGGGCGAAGCTGGGCGTCGCGATCGGGCAGCAGGCATACGCCGGCTACCGCGAGCTGATCGCTTCCGACCGGTCCCAGCGACTGGCCAATCAGGGCGCCCGTGTCCAGCGGTTGCTGATGGCCAGTACCGGCACCAAGGACCCCGAGGCCTCGGACGTTCTCTACGTCGAGAATCTGGCCGCCCCGAACACCGTCAATACCATGCCCGAGCAGACTCTCCACGCCTTCGCCGAGCACGGAGAGGCGCCCGGGCCGATCCCGGTCGACGGGGGAGGAGCAGAGAGCGTGCTCACCGCCTACGGCGATGCCGGCTTCGACGTCAACGCGCTGGCCGCGAGGCTGCAGCAGGAAGGCAAGGACTCCTTCGCTGAGTCCTGGCACGGCCTGATCGGCTCGATCACCAAGCAGACTGCCGCGGCCTGAGGAGGGACCGGGCAGGATGTCCGGCCGATTGCCTTCGCTCAGACCCGCAAGTCGGGCCCCCGGGGCCGGGAATCCGGCCCCGTCCGGCCCGCCAAGCGCCCCCGTTATACTGGCTTATTCGCCTGTGTCCGACAGACCGGAGGTCAGATCCCCCGAAGTCCGAGCGACTGAAACAGGGATAGGGCAACCGGCGATCTTCCATCCCGATTTCCATCTTTCACCGTCAACCAGATAGACCGGAAACCACGTATTACCTGCAACCGCCGATCCATAACCGATACTCATTCAGACCCCGAGGTTTGAGGTAACGAGGAAATTTGTTCGAGAGATTCACAGAACGCGCACGTCAGGTAGTAGTCCTCGCCCAGGAAGAGGCCCGGACGCTCAAGCACAACTACATCGGCACCGAGCACATCCTGCTCGGCCTTCTCCGCGAGGAAGAAGGCCTCGCGGCCCGGGTGCTCGAGTCGCTCGACATCACGGTCGAGCGCGTCCGTGCGCAGGTAGTTCGGATCGTCGGCTCCGGCGAAGAGGTCACCTCCGGCCAGATCCCCTTCACCCCGCGAGCCAAGAAGGTGCTCGAGCTCGCCCTTCGCGAAGCGCTCAGCCTCGGCCACAACTACATCGGCACCGAGCACATCCTGCTCGGCCTGGTCCGTGAGAACGAGGGCGTCGCTGCACGCATCCTGCTCGACTTCGACGCCGACTCGGACAAGATCCGCAACGAGGTGATCCGCATGCTTTCCGGTCCCGGTGGCCGTCGTCCCGGCCAGACCGCGGGATCAACCGGCAGCGGTGCCCCGGCGGAAGCCGGCAAGAAGTCCTCCAAGCTGCTCGACCAGTTCGGTCGCAACTTGACCAAGCTGGCAGAAGACGGCAAACTCGACCCGGTCGTCGGCCGTGAAACCGAGATCGAGCGCATCATGCAGATCCTCTCCCGCCGGACCAAGAACAACCCGGTCCTGCTGGGCGAGCCCGGAGTCGGCAAGACCGCCGTGGTTGAAGGCCTGGCATCCCGGATCATCAAGGGGGAAGTCCCCGAGATGCTGCGCAACAAGCAGATCTACACACTCGACCTCGCCGCCCTGGTGGCCGGCTCCAAGTACCGGGGCGAGTTCGAGGAACGCCTCAAGAAGGTGATGAAGGAGATCGGCCAGCGTGGCGACATCGTCCTGTTCATCGATGAGATCCACAACCTGGTCGGTGCCGGCGCCGCCGAAGGCGCGATTGACGCCGCCTCGATCCTGAAGCCGGCTCTCGCCCGCGGCGAGATCCAGACGATCGGCGCCACGACTCTCGACGAGTACCGCAAGTACCTCGAACGCGATTCAGCGCTGGAACGACGCTTCCAGCAGATACGGGTCGACCAGCCGACTCCGGAGCAGACGGTGAAGATCCTCGAGGGGCTTCGGGAACGCTACGAACTCCACCACAAGGTCCAGATCTCGGACGAAGCCCTGGAGGCCGCCGCCGAGCTCGCCGACCGCTACATCTCCGACCGCTTCCTGCCTGACAAGGCGATCGACCTGATCGACGAAGCGGCCTCGCGGATGCGCATCAAGTCGATGACCGCTCCGCCGGTCTATCGCGATCTCGAAGAAGAGATCGAGACCGCACGCCGCGAGAAGGAAGCCGCGATCGAGGCCCAGGAATTCGAGAAGGCCGCCAACCTGCGCGACACCGAGCGCCAGCTGACCGCCAAGAAGCGCGGTCTGGAAGAAGAGTGGGCCGAAGGCGAAGAGGGCGAGCGCCCCGTGCTCGGTGAGGAAGAGATCGCCGACATCGTCTCGATGTGGACCGGCATCCCGGTCTTCAAGCTGACCGAGGCCGAGACCAAGAAGCTGATCGAGATGGAAGGCGAGCTCCACAAGCGTGTGGTCGGCCAGGAAGCGGCGATCGAAGCCGTCTCCAAGGCGATCCGCCGCTCCCGGGCCGGCATCAAGGACCCCAAGCGGCCCGCGGGCTCGTTCATCTTCCTCGGACCGTCAGGCGTAGGCAAGACCGAACTCGCCCGCACCCTGGCCGAGTTCCTGTTCGGCGACGAAGAGTCGATGGTCCGGATCGACATGTCCGAGTACATGGAGAAACATGCGGTCAGCCGCCTGGTCGGCTCGCCTCCGGGCTACGTCGGCTACGACGAGGGTGGCCAGCTGACCGAAGCGGTGCGCCGCAAGCCGTATTCGGTGCTGCTCCTCGACGAGATCGAGAAGGCCCATCCGGACGTCTTCAACATTCTGCTGCAGATCCTCGAGGACGGCCGTCTCACCGACTCGCAGGGCCGCACCGTGGACTTCCGCAACGCGATCATCATCATGACCTCGAACATCGGGGCCAATGAGATCGCCCGCAACCAGGGCATCGGCTTCACTGTCTCCGACGAGACCGGCATCACCTACGAGGACATGAAGGGCCGCATCATGTCCGAGCTTCGCAAGGTCTTCCGCCCCGAATTCCTCAACCGGATCGACGAAGTCATCGTCTTCCACAAGCTGGCCCGCGAAGAGGTCCGCGAGATAGTTGATCTGATGATAGGCCGCGTCCGCAACCAGGTCGCAGAGCACGAGTTGATGCTTGAACTCGACAACGACGCCAAGGACTATCTGGTTGACAAGGGCTGGGATCCGTCGATGGGGGCAAGGCCCCTGCGCCGGGCGATCCAACGGTACATCGAGGACCCTCTGGCCGACGAAGTGCTGCGGGCGGGAGGGGGCGACTCGGTCGCCGGCTCGCTGGTCACCGCCAAGCGCGACGAATCCGGCGACGAAGAGGACAAGCCGCTCAAGCTGAAGATCACCAAGCCGCGCAAGAAGCCGGCCAAGAAGGACGAGCCCGAAAAGGTCGGCGTGGCCGCTCCTTCGGCGCCATCTGAGACGACCGATTCCGCCCCGGACAAGCCGTCCGAACCCCCGGCCGACGCCGGTGGCGGCGGAGCCGCCCAGTCCTCAGCCGACTAGCAGCGCCGCGGATCACGACGCCGGGTCCGGATCGCGCCGGCCCAGATCCGGCCACCGTTCACGGTCTTACGCGCTATGCGGGCACGATCGACTCCAGAGAGGCTTCCGGGCCGGACCCAACCGGCACCGTTCACGGTCTTGCGCGCTATGCGGGCACGATCGACTCCACCTGGCGGGTTCGCCCGTAGGTTCGCTTTCAGAGACGAGTTCCGTCGCAGAGTCGCCAGCCTTCCGTCACGGACCGGGTGCCAGGTTTGAGGCTGCTGGAAGCACGATCCGGGAATGGGTCGCGAAGCATCTCTCCCGGCCGTGGCAAAGCGGGCTTCGAGCCAACATGGGATCGTCTCGCGAAGTCAGCTGATCGAGCTCGGCCTGTCCTCGCACCAGGTCCAGAGGCGCATTGAATCCGGCTACCTGATTCGGCTGCATCCAGGTGTTTACGCAGTCGGGCACCGCGCGCTGACCGCAAGATCCCGATGGATGGCAGCGGTGCTGCTGGGAGGTCCTGACGCGGCACTTTCGCACCGGAGTGCCGCGGCGTTGTGGGGGCTCTCACAGCCCTGCTCTCCGATCGACGTGGTTCGGACGGGGCGCTCGCTCCGGCGTCCCGGACTGACTGTTCGCCGCACCAGGGTGCCACTCGAACCGGACCGCACCCTGGTTGATCGCATACCGGTGACTACGGTAGCCCGCACCTTGATGGACCTCGCCGCAGAAGCGACGCCCCGCTATCTGGACGACCGGCTCAGCGCCGCCAGAAGGCTGGGTTTGCTCGACGTTGACGCCATGAGGACGGTTCTCGGGAGAATGAAGAAGCGCAAAGGTGCTTCCGAGCTGTCGCGTCTGCTGCGGATGTACGAGCAATCGGCCTCAGCCACCCGCTCGGAACTCGAAACCCGATTCCTGAGGCTGTGCAGAGTCGCCGATCTGCCGCTACCCGAGGTTGACGTCACGCTCGGCAACAAGGTCGTCGATTTTCTCTGGAGAGAACAGCGGCTGATCGTCGAGGTCGACGGCTTCGGGTTCCACCACCATCGCTTCGACGAGGACCGGATCCGGGACCTGGGTCAACTCGTGAACGGCTATCGCACGGTCCGGGTGACTCACCGCATGATGGAAGGCTCGCCCGGGCGGCTGGTCGCTTCACTTCGAAGGCTGCTCGCCGATCAACCGCTCGGCGACTGAAGGCCGGCCCGGCCCGGCGCTACCTGCCTACGAAGTACGGCTGGAGCCAGGTCCTCTCGGCCCGTCGCTCCTTGATCCAGCCAAGGTAAGGCTCGATCGGACGGTTCGGGGGACCCCACCACCGGCCCGAGTACCAGGCGCCCATGCTTCCCTGAAGGTCGCCGGCCCGGTAGGGCTTTCCGTTGTCGGACTCACGCCTGAGCCAGGTCTGCTTGCCATCGAAGTAAGAGCGGATGATGCCGCCGTAGTAGTCGGCGTTGAAGGCTGTGAAGTTGCGCATGATCCTGCATTCGCCCCAGCAGTGGTAAGGCCGGCGAACCTGGTAGAGACCGAAAGAGTCTCCGTTGTCACCCAGGGTGGACATCTGCCACCAGGACTCGACGATGGCGACGGCGCGCATCGTCCTCGTATTGATTCCCCACTTGTGGGCGGCCCACTGGATGATCTCGTCGGTCGTGCCCTTGAAACGGCCATCGACGAAGCGGGCGTAGGGCATCTCGCTGCGATTCCTCCACGCACGGACCTTCTTCCAGCTGGGCACGCGGCGGTTGGAGGCCCGGTTCTCGGGTCGCGGTTCCCAGCCGGAGCGATCGACCAGCTTCGCCGCCGCCTTGCTCGAACGCGGGCCCCAGCCGATCTTGCGGTTCTTCTCCTGACTGGCATCGGCGGCCGCTGGCACCACGAAGAGGCCGACCAGCACCAGGGCGGCGGCAAGGAAAAAGGAGGGGAGCGCAGCGAAAAAGGGCCGCACGCTGTTCGACAGACGAAAACTCACGACGGCAATTGTTGCATATCGGATCATTCTGAAACCTAAATTCCGGGGTTCTGCCGCAATCGGCTCATTTACAGGCCTGGCGGGCCGCCGTGATCAGGCCCGGCGGGCCGCCAGACGGGAGCTGTGGAAGAAACGCGGCTCAGTCTGAGGAGTCCGACAGCACGGCCTCGGCAGCCTCCTGCGCCGCCTCGATCTGGCCGGCGACCAGATCCAGGCCGTTGTCCCAGAACGAAGGGTCGGCCAGGTCGACGCCGACCATGCGGCCGAGTTCTTCCGGTGCGCGCGAGCCTCCGGCGGCCAGCATGTCGAGGTAGCCCGGCACGATCTCGTCGCCGCGCTCTTCGTAGAGCCGGTAAACCGAGAGGGCCAGCAGCTGGCCGTAGGAGTAGGCATAGACGTAACCGGGAGAGCCGATGAAGTGAGGCACGTAGGACCACCAGGACCTGTAGCCCTCAGTGATCTCGACCGAATCGCCGAGCAGTTCGTACTGGGTCTCGTACCAGAGCTCGCCGAAGCGTTCGACCGAAAGCTCGCCCTCGGAGCGCCGCGCGGTGTGGACCCGGTCTTCGAACTGGTTCATCGCGATCTGCCTGAAGACGGTGGCGATCTGGCCTTCGACCGCCTCGGCCAGCAGTCCCAGCCGGGAGGCTGGATCCTTTTCGGCCTCGAGCAGCCTGCCGAAGACCAGCTCCTCGGCGAAGACCGAGGCGGTCTCCGCGACGGTCAGAGGTGTGTCCTGGTGGAAGACGCCGCGCTCGGCGGCCAGGGTCTGGTGCAGGCCGTGGCCGAGTTCATGGGCCAGGGTCAGCACGTCCCGGCGGCGGTCGGTGTAGTTGAGCATCACGTAGGGGTGGACTGAAGGCACGGTCGAGGCGCTGAAGGCCCCGCCGCGCTTGTCCGGGCCGGGCGGCGCGTCGATCCAGCGCTCGTCGAAGAAACGCCCGACCACGTCACCGGCCCGCGGGCCGAGCGAGTCGAAGGCGGTCTGAACGATCTCGCGGCCTTCTTCCCACTGGATCTTGCGGTCATCGGTGGCGATCGCCGCCATGCGGTCGTAGTCGGCCAGCCGGTCGATTCCGAGCAGTTTCGCTTTGGTCCGGTACCAGGAGCGGGCCAGGTCGTAGCGGCCCTTGACCGCCTCGACCAGCGCCTGGACCGACTCGTCCGAGGCCTCGTTGGAGAGGTTGCGGGTGGCCAGCCAGTGCGGGTAACCGCGCAGCCGGTCCTTGATCGACTTTTCCTGGAGCAGGGTGTTGAAGACGTAGGCGCGGGTACGGACGCCGGGCTGGAGTGCCTCGGTGACCGCCTCGGCCGTGGCCCGTCGGACCTCCCGGTCGGGGTCGGCCAGGGTGGAAAGGGCGATGTCGAGGGATACCGGCTCCTCTGCGCCTGGCATCTCGACCCGGATCGCCGACGTAAGCTCGTCGAAGAGTCGGCTCCAGGCGCCGGCGCCGGTGACCGAGAGCTCGGTGGCGATGCGCTCCTCGGGCTCGCTCAGCAGGTGGTCGCGGTAGCGCCGCTCGTTTCGCAGGTAGTGCTCACAGAACTCGAGGCCTTCGCCCGACAGCATCTTTTCGGCCTGATCGTCTTCCAGGGCGGCCCATTCGAGTTCGAAGAAGATCAGCCGGGTCTGGATGGCCGTCGCGCGTTCGCTGCCCATCTGGAGCAGCGCCCCGTTGGCCGGATCGGCCGTATCGGCAGCGAAGCGCAGGTGGGCGTAGTTGAGCGCCCGGCCGGCGAGGTCTGAAATTTCGGCGAGCTTTTCCATCGCGATGCGAAGGCCGTCGGAGTCGAGCTCTGCGACTTTGCCTTCGTACTCTGCGGCGAAGGCCGTGGCAGCTTCGTCGGCCTTGTCGAGAAGTGACGTGACCGCAGCCTGCGGGTCGTCGGGCGACTCGCCGGCCAACAGGTCGTCGAGCTGCCATGTGACTTCTTCGAGTGTGCTCAACGGGCGTCTCCGTTCGATTCGTTGTTTGGGGCCGACTCAGCCGGCCGGGGCGGGACCGCCGGCTTCGGCCTTGATCTGCCGGCGGATGATCCAGTCGCCGATGAGCGAGCCGAGCGGACCGAGCGTGACTACCACGAGGATCGGGAACCACCAGCCCCACCACTTCTGCAGCGAGCCGTAGGCGCAGAGGCCTATGAGCACCAGGAAGAGGAAGCCGTGGACCGGACCGAGCACGGCAACGATGTCATGCCGGTCGGCCACCCAGCGCGAGGCCCAGACCAGCGGGATCAGCAGGATCACGTCGATTACCGCCACCCAGGCGATGATGTTCAGGAATCGCATGCGGCGCCCGGCGTCGGCCTTCTCCGCAGATGGGCCCGCGGCGTCCCGCCCGTTGTCGGCGGAGCCGGAATCCGCGGGTGGCTGAGGGGTGGTTGAGGATTCCATCTGGCCGCTCAAGCTATCAGTGGGCGCCGGCCGGTCAGACCGGAAGCTCGAGGCCGAACCAGACGACGCCGAGGGTGAGAACGAAGGTCAGGCCCATCAGCGCGTGGACCTTGGGGTACTTCATGTGAGCGAACAGGGAGACGAAGGTCAGCAGTAAGAGGGTCAACTTGATGTGGAGGCTGCCTTCGCCCCAGAGTTCGTAATGGGAGGCAAGCAGCATGCCGGTGAATATCGATGTCCCCAGCGCGACCAGTGAGCCCCAGCCGAAGTTCTGCGCAATCGCCTTCATCCGGGTCGGATCGGGGTTGCTGCGCTCCACCGGGACGATCGTCGCGGCGAGCATGATCTGGCCGCCGACGAAGAAGGCCATGGCGATCACGTGTACGAAGAGCACAACTTCCATGGGCGGGATCCTATTGACCGGCTGTGGGGAGGGATCTGTCCTGCCCGGTCCTTAGCCTGAGGTGGTGGCGAAGATCAGATCCACCCATGTCTGCCAGACCTGCGGCCACGTGGCGATGGCCTGGACCGGCAAGTGCCCCGGCTGCGGGGAGTGGAACACGCTGGTCGAGACCGCCGAGCGGCCGGCCGGCAAGTCCGGCGCCCGCGGCAGTGGCCGCCCGGCCGCCTCAGCTGCGGCGGCCCGGCCGGTAGCGCTGCGTGAAGTGACGTCGGTGCAGGTCTCGCGCCTCGCCACGGGCATCGGTGAGATGGACCGGGTTCTCGGTGGCGGCATCGTGCCCGGTTCGCTGATCCTGCTCGGCGGAGCTCCCGGAATCGGCAAGAGCACGATCACCGGCATGGCGATGGCGAATCTGCAGGCCTCGGGTGCCGAAACGCTCTATGTATCGGGCGAAGAATCGGCTTCACAGGTGCGCCTCCGGGCGGAGAGGCTGGGGCCGCAGGCGCTGGACGTCCGGGTGCTTGCCGAGAACTCGCTGGAGACGATCCTGGCGACGGTGGAAGCCGAGAAGCCCGCGGTCGTCGTGATCGACTCGATCCAGACCCTTCACAACGCCGACCTCAGCGGCGCACCGGGCTCGGTCGGTCAGGTCCGCGAGGCCGCCAACCGGCTGGCCGAGGCGGCCAAGCGGCTTGACGTGGCGATGATCCTGGTCGGGCACGTGACCAAGGAAGGAAGCCTCGCCGGCCCCCGTGTGCTCGAGCACCTGGTTGACTGCGTGCTCCAGTTCGACGGTGAGAAGGAGCGCACCTACCGCACCCTGCGAGCGGTCAAGAACCGTTTCGGCGCGACCAGCGAGGTCGGGGTGTTCGAGATGCGATCGGGCGGCCTGACCGAGGTCAGCGACCCTTCCGCGCGCTTCGTCGAGGAGGCGAGCGGGGCGACCGGCTCGGTGGTACTGGCTTCGATGGAAGGAACCCGGCCGGTCCTGGTCGAGGTACAGGCTCTGGTCAACCCGTCCGAACTGGAAATACCGCGCCGGGTCGTAAACGGGATCGACCGGAACCGACTCAGCATGGTGCTCGCCGTGCTGGCCCGTCACGGTGGTGTCGGCCTCGGTACCTCCGACGTCTTCGTCAGCGTGGTCGGCGGGGTGCGGATCGATGAGCCCGGGGGAGACCTCGCGGTGGCGCTCGCAGTTGTCTCTGCCCAGCGCGGCGAGCCCGCCAACGGCCCGAACGGAAAGCCGCTGGCCTGCTTCGGCGAACTGGGCCTGACCGGCGACCTGCGTTTTGTCGGCCATGCCGACCGTCGCGTCGCCGAAGCGGCCAAGTTCGGCCTGGACCCGGTCATCGGACCACCATCCGGCGAACGGCTGGCCGGGTTGGCGCCGTGCTCGACGGTGCGGCAGGCCCTCAAGGCCGCTTTTTCGACCGCTCAGCGGCGTGCAGCGGCCTGAATCGGCCTGATCGGGTGCCCGGGGCTCCGGCGGGTAAGGCAGGCGGCGGGCGGAGCGAAAGTGCCGAATCCCGCCCGCGATCGGGGGGATTCACGGCCGGGGGGCCGCGGCGCGGCGTCGCGGGGCGGCGGCGGTTTCGCAAGCTGCCATGCCGATCGGCAGCAGACCGCATTGGAATGCGGAATATGGCATAATTGCAGGGATGTTGTCGGCAGTGGAAAGCGATTTGGCTCACCTCAGTGAGCGTCAGGATCCGAGGCTTCTCCGTGCCATAGACGCAGTTGCACCGGGTACCGAACTGCGCGAGGGAATCGACAACATCGTGCACGCCAACACCGGCGGACTCATCGTCGTAGGCGAGACCGAAGACTTCGCGTTCATGCTCTCCGGTGGCATCCGCCTGGACATCGAGTACAGCCCGGCGATGCTCTACCAGGTAGCGAAGATGGACGGCGCGATCCTGATCAACGCGGACGCCACGAAGATCAGCTGGGCCAACGTCCAGATGATGCCCGACCCGACCATCCACTCTTCCGAGACCGGCACCCGGCACCGCACCGCCGAGCGGATCTCGAAACAGGTTGACGCCCTGGTGATTGCCATATCCCAGCGCCGCGACGTCGTATCGCTCTACCTCGACGGCATGAAGTACATCCTTCAGGACATCCCTTCGGTGCTGGCTAAGTCGAACCAGGCCCTGGCGACGCTGAACAAGTACCGGCTGCGCCTCGACGAGCTCAGCCAGCGGCTGACCCGGGCAGAGTTCAACAGCGGAGCTGTGCTCTATGACGCGCTCGCGGTGCTGCAGCGCTCCGAGCTGGTCTCCCGGATGGCGGTCGAAGTCGAGCGCTACATCGTCGAGTTGGGCACCGAGGGCCGTCTGATCGAGATGCAGCTCGAAGAGACCATGGTCGGCGTGTCGCACGATCGCCGGGCCCTGATCCGCGACTACGCGACCGAGGACGACGAAGCGACGCTCGACCGGATCACCGCCGAGGTCTCATCCCTTTCGCATCAGGACGTGCTCGACTTCGGACGCCTGGCCGAGATTCTCGGCTACGACCGCAAGGTCAATACGCTCGACTTCCGGATTCAGCCGCGCGGCCATCGCCTGCTCGGCCAGGTTCCGAGGTTGCCGAGACTTGTCGTCCAGAAGATCGTCAACCAGTTCGGCGATCTCGGCGAAGTGCTGGCAGCCGGCGACGACGAGCTCGCATCAGTGGACGGCGTGGGTCCTGCCCGGGCCAAGGAGATCCGCGAGGGCGTGCGGCGACTCCAGGAGTCCGTCCACTCCGACCAATACTTGAATACATGACGGTTTCGGCCGTCACGACGAAGCAAAGGAGCATCTGATTTCTGATTCAGACGTAGTAACTGAGGATCTCGACGAAGAGATCGAGCTGGTCCCCGTGGTTTGCGACTTCGAAGAAGGCGAGAAGGTCGTCTACCCGCATCACGGTGCGGGCGTCGTACTCAAGAAGGAAAGCACCGAGCTGCTCGGTGAGACCCGCGAGTACCTGACCATCAAGATCCTGCACAACGACATGACGGTCAAGGTCCCGACCGAGAACGCCCAGGCCACCGGCCTGCGTCCGGTAATCGACGAGGACGAGATCAAGAAGGTCATTTCGGTTCTCTCGGACGAGGTCTCCGACATGCCCAAGAACTGGAATCGCCGGTTCAAGTACAACAAGGAAAAGATCAAGACGGGCAACGTCTTCGAGCTGGCCGAGGTCGTACGCAACCTGGCGCTTCGCGAGATGGAGAAGGGCCTCTCAACCGGCGAGAAGCAGATGTACACCCGGGCGAAGAAGATTCTCGCCTCGGAGTTCATGTATGCGCTCGACAAGGACGAAGAGGGGGCCGAGGAGTACCTCGACAACCTGCTCGAAGAGCGTTTCGAAGCCTCGGTCGCCGCGGCGGCCTCTGCCTGATCCGGGGTGGCGGCCAGTCCCGACAGCCGGGGCCTGGCCGCCGCACTGATTCTCGCCGCCGGCTCGGGTGAGCGTCTCGGGGCCGACGTTCCGAAGGCTCTCGTTCCGCTCGCCGGCCGGCCGATGTACCGCCACTCTCTCGAGGCCTTCCGGGCTGCCGGCAGGATCGGTCCGGTCCTGATCGCCGTCCCGCCCGGCCGGGCGGGCGACTTCCGGGACGCCGGAGGCGCGACTCTGGTCGAAGGAGGTTCGGCGCGCTCGCTCTCGGTCGCCAACGCCCTGGCGGCACTCGACTCCGCCGGAATCGACTGCGAACTGGTCGCGGTCCATGACGCCGCCCGCCCTCTGGTCGATGCGGAACTGATCGACCGGGCGGTGAACCTGCTCGAGGCGTCACCCGGGGTCGATGCGGTGATCGCAGCCGCTCCGGTCACCGACACCGTCAAGCGGGTCGCTGCCGGAGGGCTGGTCGAAGAGACCCTCGACCGCTCGACGCTGCGTGCCGTGCAGACGCCACAGGTCTTCCGCCGGGCCGCTCTCGCCGAGGCGATCGCAGCCGGGGAGCCCGAAAACGCGACCGACGACGCCTCCCTGATCGAGGCGGCCGGAGGATCGGTCGTCGTGATCGACTCGCCTTCCTTCAATATCAAGGTCACAGTCCGCGAAGACCTGGCATTCGCCGAGGCTCTCATCGCGGATCGAGACTGAGAACAGGATCCTGAACCGATGCTCACCGACTACCACGTTCACCTTCGCCAGGACGACATCAACGCGTCGGCCGATGCCTGCTTCACTCCGGAGAACATCGCGCTCTACAGCGAGGCGGCCACGCGCGCCGGCATCGCGGAACTCGGCTTTGCCGAGCACATGTACCGCTTCACCGAGGCGCTCACGATCTGGGATCACCCTTTCTGGAAAGAGTGGGCCCTCGATGATCTCGACCGTTACTGCGAGGTCGTCGCGGCCGGGCCGGCCAAGCTCGGAATAGAGGCCGACTTCGTGGCGGGCGCGGAAGACCGCATCGCAAACCTTCTGGAGCGCCGGCCTTTCGACTTCGTGATCGGCTCTATCCATTTCATCGGCGACCGCTCCCTCGACACGGAGGAGTTCACGATCTGGGACGACCGCAGCGACCCTGACGAGATCTGGCGGCGCTACTTCGAGACCCTCGCGGTGGCGGCCCGCAGCGGCCTTTTCGACGTGCTCGCCCATCCCGACCTGATCAAGGTCTGGGGCCGGGCCGGCCGGCTTCCTTCTCGCGACCCGCGGCATTTTTACGAGCCGGCAGTCGAGGCAATCGCTGAATCGGGGGTCTCTGTCGAGGTCTCGACCGCGGGCCTGCGCAAGGCGGTGGGGGAGATCTACCCTTCGGACGCCTTCATGGAGATGTGCGTCGACGCCGGAGCCACCTTCGCGCTTTCCTCCGATGCGCACGAGCCCGCGCAACTCGGCTTCGAATACCCGGCTGCGGTCGAGTTCCTCAGCCGCCACGGGGTAAGCGAGATAGCGACCTTCGAAGCACGCCGACGCAACCTCGAACCGGTCGGAGAGGCGGTCGGATGCCGATGAGCGTCGGCATCGGCTACGACAGCCATCGCTTCGGCGCCGACCGGCCGTTGATCCTCGGCGGGATCGAGATCCCCTTCGAAAGGGGCTTGCTCGGCCACTCGGATGCCGACGTTCTGACCCACGCCGTGATCGACGCGGTTCTCGGAGCCGGAGGAATGGGTGACATCGGTTCGCTGTTCCCGGATTCGGATCCCCAGTGGCAGGGCGCCGACTCGGTCGGAATGTTGAGTACCGTCGTCGGCATGCTCAGGGGAGCGATCGTGAACATCGACGTGACGGTGATCTGCGAGCAGCCGAAACTGGCTGCCCACCGGCTCGAGATAGTGAGCCTGCTCGAGGGGGTGACCTCGGCCCGGGTGAGTGTCAAGGCGACCACCAACGAAGGCATGGGCTGGATCGGCCGCGGCGAAGGTATCGCCGCGATCGCCGTGGCCTCGGTGGAGGTCGACTGAGTTGATCGGCGACGGACTCAGGAACCGCCTTTCAGACGGCGTCTTTCAGCTCAAGGTGCTCTCCGAGACCGGCATCGTGGGCGCGACGCGCCCGGACCGCACCGCGAGGGTCATCGGAACGCTGGTCAAGGGCGGCACGACACCTGCCACCGCGGCCCGCATTGCCGCGATCAAGCACGGCGATCGACGCTTCATCGTCGACGAGGCCGGAAGTCTCAGCTTTTCCCAGGTCGACCTGCGTACCAACGCACTGGCCAGGGCACTCGCCCGTATGGGCATCGGCGAAGGCGACGGCATCGCGATCATGTGTCGAAACCACCGCGGCTTCATCGAAGCCAATCTCGCTGCCTCGAAGCTCGGTGCGACCGCACTCTTCCTCAATACGATGTTCTCCGGACCGCAGCTGGCCGAGGTGGTCGAACGAGAGGACCCGAAGGTCCTGATCCACGACTCGGAATTCGCCGACCTGCTCGACGGCGTGTCTGAAGAGGTGACCAGGATCGTTGCCTGGGGCGATTCCGACCCGGAGAAACTGAGCCTCGATCTGCTGATGGCGTCGGCCGATGACCGTCCGCTCGGCTACCCCGAACAGTCGGCGCGGTTCATCATCCTCACTTCGGGCACCACCGGCGCACCGAAAGGTGCCCAGCGCAGCAGTCCCGAGGGCCTCGGAGGACTGGCCGGCCTGCTCGACGCGATCCCCCATCGCTCGGGCGAGACGATGGTCATCGCCGCGCCACTGTTTCACTCCTGGGGCTTCATCAACTCTGTCATCGCCCTGACCCTTGGCGCGACGGTCGTACTCGACAGGCGTTTCGATCCGGCCCGGACGATGAAGCTCGTCGACGACCACGACGCCGACGTTCTGGTTGCCGTCCCGGTGATGCTCCAGCGGATTCTCGACCTGCCACCTGAGGAGAGCCTGCGCTTCCGGGCCGACAACCTGAAGATCACGACGCTTTCGGGGTCGGCCCTGCCGGGAGGGCTCGCGACACGATGGATGGATCGCTACGGGGACAACCTCTACAGCCTCTACGGATCGACCGAAGTCGCTTTCGCCGCGATCGCCGGTCCGGATGAGCTGCGGACCGATCCGGCCACCGCCGGCTACTCACCGAGGGGGACCTCGGTCAGGTTGCTCGATGAGGACGGCGGGCGCGTGCGGACCGGCGACACCGGCCGCATCTTCGTGAGCAACAGCATGACTTTCGACGGCTATACCGGCGGCGGTGACAAGGAGCGCATCGACGATTACACCGCGACCGGCGACGTCGGCCACTTCGGTCCCGGTGGCCTGCTGTTCATCGACGGCCGCGATGACGAGATGATCGTCTCCGGCGGGGAGAACGTCTTCCCGGGTGAGGTCGAGGACCTGATCGCCGGTCACGAAGACGTGATCGAGGTTGCCGTGATGGGTGTCGACGACGAGCAGTTCGGCCAGGCGCTCAAGGCCTGGGTGGTCCCGGCCGACCCCGGAGCCATGGACGAAGCAGGGATCAAGGCCTTCGTGCGCCAGAACCTCGCCTCCTTCAAGACCCCCAGGGAAGTCGTATTCATGGAGGAACTTCCGAGAAATGCCACCGGCAAGATTCTCAAACGGGCGCTCGAGTAGTAGGTTTGCGGAGACGATGAGCAGCGATTCAACCCCAGCTCCGTCCCAGGAGGAGGCGGCCGGCAAGGACAGCCTCCCTTCGGACCTGCGCGCGGTAGGCGAGGCTTCGGCCCGCATGAACGCCCGCGTCGAGGCCTATGCCAAGGAACTCGACGAACGTGAATCGAAGGCCCGCAAGGCGGAGATGGCCGCCCGTGAGTCCGAACTCAAGGCCCTGGCGGAGGCGCGGGAAGCAGTCAGCCAGGCCAAGGACTGGGAAAAGAAGGCAGCCGATGCCGACGCCCGCTCTGCCGCGGTGGACCAGCGGATCGAACAGGTCCGCACCCAGGCCGCGCGGGAGACGGCCGAGGCTCGCGAGGAGATCAAGGCCAAGGCACGCGACACGCTGCGCAAACTGAGTGGCGAGGCTCGCGAGAAGATCGAGATAGCCCAGGAAGCGCGCAAGCAGGCCGAAGAGCAGGCCAAGGAGCTGAAGGAGAAGGAGACCGACCAGCGTGCTGCCCAGGCAACTCTGGAGGCTGAACTCAAGCGTGCCCAGGGAACGCTCGCCGAAGAGAGGGCGAGCCGCGAAGAGGCTCTGGGCAAGGTTGCCGCCGAAGGCGAAGAAAGACTTGCCGCCCGGACCCGACACCTCGAGGAAACCGCAGAGCGGCTCGCCCGCGAATCCCGGCAGGCGGCCGAGCGCGAGGCGGCCGGACGCATCGCCGCCTTCGAAGAGCGGGCACGCAAGGCCCAGGACCGTGCCGCCCAGGCCGAGTCTCACGCCAACGAATTCGAGCAGATCGCCAGGCAGCGCATCGCCGAGATCGAGTCCGAGATCGACAAACGCGTGATGGAAGGCACCGAGAAGGTGCGCCGGGAGGCTGCGGAGCGCGTGGATGAACTGATCGAACGCTTCGGTCGCGAAGCCGAAGAGACCGCCCGCCAGCGGGCGGAGGAACGACTGCGGGAAGAGGACGAGCGGATCCGCCGCGAGGCAGACCGCCGGGCCGAACTCGCGCAGCAGTCGGCTGACGAAGAAGTCCGTTCAGCCGCCGACCGTGCCAGGCAGGAAGCGCTCGCGGCCGCCTCGAGCACTGCGCCGGAATGGGAGCGCACCGAGTCTTCCCGCGCACCGGGCGAGGCTTCCTCTCCGCGCCGTCGCGGAGGTCCGGGCGGCGGCGGCTACCGCACCTTCTAGAGTGGCTGGGCGGCCGGAGGCGGCAGCATGCGCGAGGTAAGCATCAGGGACACGATGAGCGGTCAGCGCCGCATCCTGGACCCGGACGAAGAGGTCGGCATCTACGCCTGCGGACCGACCGTATACAGCCGTATCCACATCGGAAACGCGCGTCCCTTCGTCGTCTTCTCGCTGCTGGCCAGATTCCTGAAGAGCGAGGGCTACCGGGTCCGGCTGGCGATCAACGTCACCGACATCAACGACAAGATCTACACGGCGGCCGCCGAGCGCGGTGTCGACTCGGGAACGTTGGCCGAGCAGATGACCGCCGCCTACTTCGAAGACACCGACAGCCTCGGCATCGGCCGGCCCGACGCCGAGCCTCTGGCGACGGCGACGATCGAACCGATCATCGCCCTGATCGCCGATCTCGTCGCTTCCGGCAATGCGTACGAATCAGGTGGTGACGTCTACTTCTCGGTCCGCAGCTTCGACGGCTACGGCAAGCTCTCGCACCGGCCGACCGGAGAAATGGAACAGGGCGAAGACGACGAGGGTTCGCTGAAGCGTGACCCTCTCGATTTCGCCCTCTGGAAGAGCCACAAGGAGGGTGAGGATTCGAGCTGGCAATCACCCTGGGGCCCGGGGCGTCCCGGCTGGCACATCGAGTGCTCGGCGATGGCCGAGGCCGAACTGGGCGAGCTGCCGTTCACGATTCACGGCGGCGGTTCCGACCTGGTGTTTCCCCATCACGAGAACGAAATCGCCCAGTCGGAGGCCGCCCGCGGCCGCCCCCTGGCCCGGATCTGGATGCACAACGGCATGATCGAAACCGACGCCGAGAAGATGTCCAAGTCCGAGGGCAACATCTTCCAGCTCTCCGAGGCCATCGAACGATTCGGCTCTGACGCGGTCGTCGCCTACCTGGTGTCCGGTCATTACCGCCAGCCGCTGGCCTTCGGCGAGGAGCAGCTCGCGGAAGCAGTGGCGAGGGTGGACCGCCTGCGAAACTTCCTGCGCTCGAACCCGCCCGGGAGCGAGGACGGGCCGAGTGATGGTTCCGGCTATGCGCCTGACGCCGAGGCGGCCGCGGCGGTCGGGCGCTTCCGCGATGCGCTGGCCGACGACTTCAATACGCCGCGGGCGATGAGCGAGCTGTTCGATCTGGTGCGCGCCGCCAACCAAAACCAGATCGCCGGCGCGGGCGACGCGGTGCTCGAGATGCTGGAACTGGTCGGCCTGGAGTCGCTGGTCGATTCCCGGTCCGAAGGTCCCGACGAGGCGGCGCAGGCAATGCTTGCCGAGCGTGAAAAAGCCAGGGCCGACCGGGACTTCGAGTCGGCTGACCGGCTTCGTGATCAGCTTGCCGACCTCGGCTGGCAGGTCCGCGACAGCGCCGAAGGCGCCAGCCTGGTCCCGCGTTCAGGCGGCTGAAGTGTCTCGCCGGGGTCAGAGGACGCAGGAAAGCGAGAGTGAATTGATCTACGGTCGGCGCCCGGTCGCCGAAGCCGAGAAGGGGCGCCGTCGGGTCCACCGCACCTGGAGGTCTCCGCAAACCTCGGCCGAAGAGCTCACCGAAATGTGCGGCAGCCCCGACCACCAGGGGGTGGTTGCCGAAGTCGACCCCTTTCGCTACGGCGACGGATCCGCATTGCTCGGCCGGAAGGAAAGCCTGATCATGGTTCTCGACCAGGTTCAGGATCCCCGTAACCTCGGCGCGGTCTGCCGCTCGGCCGAGGTCGCCGGGGCGGCTGGAGTGGTAATTCCCGAGCGGCGCTCTGCATCGGTTACGGCGGTGACCTGCAAGGCCTCGGCCGGCGCAGTCGAGCACCTCGAGATCGCCCGGGTCAGGAACATCGCCGACTGGCTCGCTGCCGCGAAGGACTCCGGCTTCTGGATCTGGGGCGCCGCCGGCGAGGCCGATGCGGCTCCGTGGCAGGTGGATCTGACCGGCTCCACCGTCCTCGTCATGGGTACGGAGGAGAAGGGCCTGCGACCGAGGGTCGCCGACGCCTGCGATGGCCTGATTGCGATTCCGCAGCCCGGAAAGATCGATTCCCTGAACGTCTCCGCCGCAGCTTCGGTGCTGCTCTTCGAGTCCCTGCGCCAGCGGACCACCAGCGCCTGAAACAGCCATCGGATGCCGTTTCCGGCGACCGATTGCTCCCGCCAGGGCTCCATTTCGGCAGTCGTTCATGCAAGCCCGATTTCACGAATTCGAAAGAAGGGGTTGACAGAACTCTGCGAATGCGTAAACTAACGAAGTGATAAAGGGTGAACCTCTACTTGAGTCTGAGGATCACCCGTAATTGATCGGCGTCCAGGGGAGGTAAGTGGCGCCACAGACCTTCTTCAAAAGGAGAATGTTCAGTGGCTACCCCAACCTCAAATGCGGTATTTGCAGCGGTTTCCGACCCCGATGATGACGGCCCGCGATCAAAGCCTAACCCTCGACTGGAACCTGATGATCTTTATCTGGTTGCCATGTCGAAGCGCGGAAGCAACGAGGCGACCGATCAGCTGATCAGGCGCTACCACGGCTTCGTCAGGCTGAAGGCTTCTTCCTACTTCCTCGTCGGAGGCGACTCGGATGACCTGATCCAGGAAGGTCTGCTGGGTCTCTACAAGGCGATCCGCGACTACCGGACCGATCGCGAGTCGAGCTTCCGCAACTTTGCCGAGCTCTGCATCACCCGGCAGATCATCACCGCCGTCAAGGCTGCCACCCGGAACAAGCACAGCCCGCTCAACCAGTACGTGTCTTTCGGCCAGTCGCCGGCCGCGAACGGCGAGTCGGAGACGACCATGGAGGAGATCCTTCCCGGCCCGTCCGCTTCCGACCCGGTCAATCAGGCGATCTCGGCGGAGGAACTGTCGAGCCTGGTCACCCACCTGCGCGGAGCGCTTTCCGACATCGAGAGCAGCGTGCTCGGCTTCTACCTCGAGGACCGCTCCTATGAAGAGGTGGCTGAACTGCTCGGCACTGACACCAAGGCCGTGGACAACGCCCTCCAGCGGGTCAAGCGCAAGGTCGGCCGGCACCTCGACAGTCGCGAATACGCCGTCTGATCCGCATCCGGTCAGTTTTCCGCCGTCCGGTCAGGCAGAGGCACCGGCGGCGTGCAAACATTGAGCCGACGGCCCCTGCGGGCCGCATGCCCGCCTAGCTCAGTTGGCAGAGCACCTGTCTTGTAAACAGGAGGTCTCCGGTTCGATCCCGGAGGCGGGCTTGCCGGATCGCGATAGGTTGTCCCGATGAGATCGGGGGAGTCCACCAAGTCATTCGACGTCCGACCCCTTTCGGGCCGCCGATCGTGGGCGAGATCCGTGGCCCTGATCTCCCTGTCTTGCCTGGTGGCGATGACTTCGTTTGTCGCGCTGGGTCCTTCGTCGGGGCTTCCCGAGCCCGGTCGGACTTCCGCGATGGCTTCGATAGTCACGCGGGCCCCTCAACCTTCCGGAATCCTGCCGTGCGCAAAGCGCCGGGTCGTGCTGACGAACGTCTACCGCCATCGGAACCGGCTCCGTTTCGAAGGTGTCGCCCGTTTCTCACTGCGTGGTGAAACGGTGCGCATCCGTTCCCGTGGGAAGCGAGTGGCCACAGCACAGGTGCGTCCTGACGGGACGTGGTGGGCCTCGGCCGCTGATCCCGGCCAGGTGTTCCGGGGCAGGTCCGAGTTCACCGCCCTGGTGCAGGGACGCCGCTCCTGGCCGCGCCGCCTGGGTCAGGCGGTGGCTGTGCTCAACAGGACTCCGCCTGGCCCGAAAGCCAAAAGCGCCAGACCGAGGGTCAAGGCACTCGTCGCAAGGACCGGCGGGATAAGCCGGGTGGTGCTCGCCCGACAGACGGGCTGTCGCAAGCAGATTGCGGTGGCTGTCATGCAGATGGGTTCAGCTCCCGACGGCAAAGTACGGGTCAGAATTCCCCGCCCGTCGAAAGGCCAGCCCTATGCCATCTACCGACTTCGGACCAGGGGCGGAAACGTCGTATCGCCGCCGATCGTGGTCCGGCCGGCGCGCTGATTGCCGATTGGCACCGGGGCACCGGCTACCGGGGCTCAGGTTGAGGGCACCGGTGAAATCACCGGGTCGCCGAGCCGGATGCTTCCAGGACGACTCACCGACGCGTAGACGCCAAACGGAAGCGGCTCCTCGGATGGCACGTCTTCGCGGTAGGAGCGGATGTGGTGGAGGGTCTTCAGGTCCACGTCGCCCGCGTCCGGGTCCCGGGTAGTTGCCGCGCAGCGGCCGACCTTCTCGTGGACGCGGACGTCGACTTCACCGATCTGGACGCTACGGCCGACCCAGGAGTCCTCCTCATGGGGCTCGATACCGTCGATCCCGAAGTTCATCCGGAAGCGCCTCTGGTCGATCGCCCCGGGCTCTCCGCCTTCGGTGGCGGCTTCTTCGAGTCGCTCGAGGGAGCCGATGCCGAGCAGGGTCGCCCCGCCGATCGCCCCACGATCGATTCCGGAGCGGTTCTCAGGGCGCCGGACAAGTCGCAGGTCGACCCCGCAGTGCGCGGAAATCGCCTCGGAGAAATCTCCAAGGACCGGGCGTGCGTCGAGTTCGAGGCCGTAGAAGCTCGCCTTGACCGGATCGCCTGTCTCTATCTGGACTCGCCGACCATCGATCCGTCGGGGAAGGTGAGCGTCAGCGCCGGGTCGTCCGGGTCCGGGCGGAAGTCGGGAACGATTTCGACCAGCGGTCCGATCCTTGTGACGCTGACCATCGCGTCACTCTCGTCGAGCAGGAAGAACTCGCGGTCGCTCACCGCTCCCTCCCGGCTCATCTCTACCTCGGAGAGCTGCTGCATTCGCATCCCCTTGACGGGGGCGATCGAAATCCAGGCCACGTTTGCCAAAGCCCGGTGAGCGTACACGCAGCCTCGACGGCATTCCTGCTCTACCTTTGTCGGTGACCGCGGACTCGCGGAGACTGATCGAGCCTGATCGCGGAATCCGAGAGGATCGTGGCCCTGACGGGTGCCGGAATCTCCACCGCGTCGGGGATTCCGGACTTCCGCTCGCCCGGCGGCCTGTGGGACGACGAGGATCCGATGGAGGTGGCGACCCTGAGCGTCTTTCGGCAGGATCCCGGTCGCTTCTGGCGCTTCTACCGCGCCCGGCTCGATCTGGCAGATACCTACGAGCCGAACCCGGGTCACTTTTTTCTGGCGCACCTCGAACAGGCCGGCAGGCTGTCCGCCGTGGTCACCCAGAACATCGACGGACTTCATCAGGCGGCCGGGGTGGACGAGGCGATCGTGCACGAAGTCCACGGCTCGGTGCGTGAACTGGTCTGCCTGGAATGCGGGCAGCGTTACCCGCGGGCCCGCCTCGATGAGCTGACCGTGGACGATCTTCCGCGCTGCCCCTGCGGTGCGGTGCTCAAGCCCGCGGTCGTGCTGTTCGAGGAGATGCTGCCCGAGCAGGCGGTCGAGCAAAGCCTGCGGGCGATCTCGGACTGCGACCTGCTTCTGGTGATCGGGTCTTCGATGGTGGTCTACCCCGTGGCCGCTTTCCCCGGCGACCGTCCGCCCGGGTCCCGGATGGCGATCATCAACAACGAGCAGACATCCTGGGGCGCCGATGCCGACGTCTGGCTCGGTGGCGACATCGCAGAGCAGTGTGATGCGCTCAGCGCCGTTCTCGGCGCGGGCTGAGCCGGGGCGCATAGAGTCCTGGCATGTCGATAGCCGAGCCGGTCACCCTGTACGTAGTCCCGCTTTCTCACCCCTGCATGACGGTCAGGGCCGGTCTCGAAGTCAAGGGCATCGAGTACGGCGAACAGACCGTCGACTCGGGTGGGCACCGCGGACACGGCGACGAAGTCGAAAAGCTGTTCGGCGAAGGACGGCGAACCGTACCCGTACTGACCATAGGCGATGAGTCGGTCCACGGGTCCGTCAACATCCTCGAGCGGCTCGACGAACTGGTCCCTGACCAACCGCTCTACCCGGAGGCGATCGCCGCCGAGGTCAGCGAAGCGGAACGCTGGGCCGACGAGGTCTTCCAGGAGTTCGCCAGGCGGCTGCCTTTCGCAGGTCCTGCACTTCCGACCCGGTGCGATGGGCACCTTCGCCGGCGGCGACGAACTGGACCCGGCCGGCACCGATTTCGCGATGAAGTACATCCGTGCCGCCTGGAAGGTGCTGGACCTTTCCTCGGTCAGGGCAACAGAGGACCTGGCGGAGCTGCCGGCGGCTGTCGAGCGGATCGAAGGCTATGCCGAGGCAGGGCTGATCGACGGCGAATCACCGACCGCCGCCGACCTCCAGATCGCCTCGTCGGCCAGCCTGCTGCTGACCATCGGCGACCTGCGACCCCTGTTCGAGGGAACGGCCGCCGAGCGCCTGGCCCGGCGGCACTTCCCGAGCGACTACACCGGCGACGTCCCGGCCGGAGCGTTCCCGGAAAGCTGGCTGGCGCCGCTCAGCTGAGCGGGCCGGAGCCTCCTTCTTCGGCCAGAGCTGCGGCAGCGGCTTCAATCTGCGCAAGGGTCGAAGCCGTCTGGACGCTTGCGAAAGCGTCCGATACCTCGTCATCGGGCTCGGCATCACCGACGATCGCATGGCAACTTACCCCGGCATCCTCTGCCCGGCAGAGTATCTCGCCGACCACCTTTCCTGTCGAGCGACTGCCGGTCCAGCCGGCCTTCGCCGACGATCACGCAGTCGCTCTGCTCCAGCCTGCGGTCGAAGCCGATCGAGTCGAGCACGTAGGCTGAGCCGGAGACCAGCTGCGCGTCGTAGCGCGCCCAGAGTCCTCCCGCGATACCGCCTCCGGCTCCGGTTCGCGGCACAGCGAGCGGCGAGCGCGGCAGCCGGGAGGCGAGCTCGAGCAGGCGTGTAGTCAGCAGGGCGATCTGTTCCGGGCCGGCACCTTTCTGAGGGCCGAAATCGATCGCCGCGCTTTCGAAAGGTGTCTCGACGTCGGCGAGTACCAGCAGGCCGGCGCCCGACATGCCACCGGCGTTTTCGATCGCCTCTATGGCGCCCTCTCCGCCATCGCTGGTCGCGGTTCCGCCGACTGCGACGATCACTCTTCCGTGCCCCGGCCTGAACGGCGGCGGCGATCAGCTCACCGGTTCCGAAGGTGCTGGCCGCGACCGGATCGCGTGCGTCTTCCGGGATCAGTCCGAATCCGCTCGCGGCAGCCGTTTCAACCACCGCCGTCTCGCCGTCTGCGAGCATCGTGAACCCTGCCTGCAGGTCAAGTCGGCGGCCGAGAGGGTCGGTCGCGGTAGCCGGCAACACCCGGCCTCCCGACTCCCGCCTGAGGACCTCGGCCGTGCCTTCACCGCCGTCGGCGACCGGACAGGTATCGACGGTAGCCGGCCCGCCGGCGCGAATCCCTCTCGCCATCGCGTCGGCCACTTCGGATGCGCTGAAGGTCCCCTTGAACGAATCGGGGGCGACGAGGAATCGCCTGTGGCCGGAGAGTTCGACGTCCCGCCTCACCGTCAGGGAGTCGGAGCGAGAGGCTCCGGCCGCCTCTCGATCCGGATCACGATCGACTTCGAAGCCGGCGTATTGCTCGTTTCGGCGACCGAATCCAGCGGCACCAGGCTGTTGGTCTCCGGGTAGTAGGCCGCGGCGCAGCCCCGCGCGGTCGGGTAGTCGACGAGTCGGAAGCGTTCGGCGATTCTCTCGTCGCCGTCGGTCCATTCGCTGACCAGGTCGACGGCTTCGCCCGCTCGGAAACCGAGGGCAGAGAGGTCGTCCGGGTTGACCAGAAGAACCCTCCGACCTCCCTTGATACCCCTGTAGCGGTCGTTGAGACCGTAGATCGTCGTGTTGTACTGGTCGTGGGAACGCATCGTCTGGAGCAGGAGGCGCCCTTCCGGCACCCGCAGTACTTCCAGCGGGTTGACGGTGAAGTGGGCCTTGCCGTTGGCCGTGTCGAACTCGCGGCTGTCCCTCGGCGGGTGGGGCAGCACGAACCCTCCCGGTTCCCGGCAGCGCCGGTTGAAGTCTTCGAATCCGGGCACGACCCTCTCGATCCGCTCCCGGACCAGGTCATAGTCACCGGCGAACTCGGCCCACGGGATCCCCGGATCCGCGCCAGTGCCCGTCGCACCCCTGTTGCCCGAGGCGGTCGCAACGTCGTCCGTCGATGGCTGCCCGGTCACCTGGCAGTGTCGCCTGCGCGAGTTCGCAGACGATGCGCACTTCGCTGCGCAGATCCGGCGAGGCCGGTTTCAACCTTCCGCGCGAACCGTGGACGCAGCTCATCGAATCCTCGACGGTGACGGTCTGCTGCCGGCCGCCGCTCAGGTCCTCTTCGCTGCGGCCCAGCGTCGGCAGGATCAGCGCCTGACGACCGGTGACCAGGTGGGACCGGTTCAGTTTGGTCGACACCTGGACGGTCAGGCGTGTCTTTCTCAGGGCGTCTTCGGTCAGCGCGGTGTCCGGGGTCGCCGATGCGAAGTTGCCGCCCATGGCGAAGAAGACCTTCGCCCGGCCGTCGTTCAGCGCCCGGATCGAATTGACCACGTCGAAACCGGGCTCGCGTGGCGGCTCGAAGCCGAACTCGTCGGCCAGTGCGTCGAGCAGTGCGGCGTCCGGGTTCTCGTGGATGCCCATGGTGCGGTCTCCCTGGACGTTGCTGTGACCGCGCACCGGACAGGCTCCTGCGCCCGGGCGGCCGATGTGGCCGCCGAGCATCAGGCAGTTGACGATCTCGCGGATCGTCGCGACCGAGTTGCGGTGCTGGGTCAGGCCCATCGCCCAGCAGGCGATCACCGAGTCGGCATCCATGATCATTCGCGCGGCTTCTTCGATCTGTTCGCGCGGCAGCCCGGTCGCGGCCAGTACCTCGTCCCAGTCCAGGGCCGCCAGGTGCTCCTTCATCTCTTCGAAGCCATCAGTCTTCGACGAGATGAACTCCGAATCGATGAACCCGGCTGACTCCGGTCCGCCCGGCTGTGGCTCGGCGGCGTCGAGAATCAGGCGGTTTATCGCCTGGAAGAGCGCGAGGTCGCCGTTGATCCGGACCTGGAGAAAGAGGTCGGTCAGTTCGGTTCCGCCCGCGAGCACCCCGGAGGCCCGCTGGGGGTTCCTGAAGCGCTTCATGCCGGCCTCGGGGAGCGGGTTGACCGTGATGATCCGGGCGCCGCTCCGTTTTGCTTCTTCGAGTGCGCTCAGCATTCGCGGGTGGTTGGTTCCGGGGTTCTGGCCGACGACCAGCAGCAGGTCGGCCCGCTTGATGTCTTCCAGCGAGACGCTTCCTTTGCCGGTGCCGATCGTTTCGGTCAGGGCGCAGCCGCTCGATTCGTGGCACATGTTCGAGCAGTCGGGCAGGTTGTTGGTGCCGAAGGCCCTGGCGAACAGCTGGTAGAGGAAAGCGGCTTCGTTGCTGGTCCTGCCGGAGGTGTAGAAGACCGCCTCGTCGGGACTGTCGAGTCCGTTCAGCTCGTCGGCAACCAGTTGGTAGGCGTCCTGCCAGCTGACCGGACGGTAGTGGTCGTCGCCTTCAGCCAGGTGCATCGGCTCGCTGAGCCGACCCTGGCGGCCGAGCCAGTGCTCCGAGCGTCCGGCCAGGTCTTCAACCGCGTGCCGGGCGAAGAATTCCGGTGTGGCGAGCTTCCTGGTCGCCTCTTCGGCGACCGCCTTGGCCCCGTTCTCGCAGAACTCCGCCCGGTGCGGCTTGCCGGACTCCGGCCAGGCGCAGCCCGGGCAGTCGAAGCCGTCTGGCTGGTTGACTCGAAGCAGCCCTGGCAAGGTCCGCGACAGCCCGGCCCGGGTCGCGAACTTCAGCGAGGAGACAACACCGGCGAGCCCGGCTGACGATTCCTTTGGCGAGCCGATCCGTGGCTCGTCGTCGGAGCCGTCGTGCTTTTCGGCGCGCTCGCTCACTCGTCGAGGATATCCCCCGCTAGAGTCGGCTCCGATGCCGGACAGCACAGAAGCCCGGATGATCGCCGCGGTGCTGCGGGACGGTGATGTCGGGGACGAGGTCGCGATCGAGGAGCCACTCGAGATCAGGGTGGACGGCCGTCCGCTGGCGGTGACCATGCGTACCCCGGGTCACGACGAAGAACTCGCGCTGGGCTTCCTCTTCGGCGAGGGGCTGATCGATTCGCCCCGGTCCGCCGGACCGACCCGGGATTTCGCCTCGAACGTGGTCGAGGTCGCCGGGCCGCTGCTGCGGGAGCCGGCAGCTCGCAACTTCTATACGACCTCCTCATGCGGGGTCTGCGGTCGCGGGGCGCTGGAGGAAGTCGAGGTCATGGCACCGCCGGCGACGCCGGGGCCGCAGGTGCGGAGGGAACTCCTGGCCAGCCTGCCCGATCTGATCGATCAGCCTGCCTTCGACCGTACCGGTGGACTCCACGCCACCGGCCTCTTCACCGCCGACGGCACACAGCTTTCGGCCAGCGAGGACGTCGGCCGCCACAACGCGATGGACAAGGTGATCGGTCGCGCCCTCGCCGCCGGGATGCTTCCCCTCGTCGGCCGGATCCTCTGCGTCACCGGTCGCCTCTCCTTCGAGCTCGTCCAGAAGGCGGCCGTCGCCGGAGCGCCGGTCCTGGTCGGTGTCGGGGCGCCGAGCTCGCTCGCGATCGAGCTGGCCGGCGACCGGGGGATGACGCTCTGCGGCTTCGCGTCCCGAGGCCGTTTGAACGTCTACACAGACAGGGGCCGCGTAATCGGCTGAGCCGGGACACGGGACCGGCCCGAGTTCGCCGCTACCAGGCGCGTGAGTCGAGCAGGGCCCGGGTCGATACGAGTGCAGCCTCGAGGCCGGTTTCGGATCCGCTCCCGAAGCCGTCGCCACAGGCGCAGATCGAGCCGCCCGGGGTTTGAATCGCCAGGTAGGGCGAGCCGATCGCTTCGGCCGGCTTCGAGTAGCGCCAGCGCTTGACCTGACGCTCCTCCGGCTCGCCTTCGAGGAAAGCAAGGCCCGACACTTGCCCGGCCATCCATCGCCAGGCCTCTTCGTCAGTCGCATCGAAGAGCGTTTCGCTGGCCGCGGGGTCACAGCGGATCGATACCGACGGTGGCCGGTCGGGGAACTTTGCGCTCTCGACGATCACGCTGCTGATCCCGGCTGCCGGGTTTTCGAACAGGGCCTGATCGGGGATCTCACCGCTGTGGGCCAGGCGGGCCAGACCGAGGACCGCCTTCTCGTAGACCTTCTCCGGATCGATTTCCTTCAGCTCTTCCGCTATCGCCGGGGCCATCTCGATCGCCTGGGGGACCGGCGCGGTGATTACTACATGCCTTGCCGTGAGTTCATAGCCGGCACCGTCGGCGTCGGTGACGGTCAGTTGGTTCGGGTCTCCTGCTTCGATCGATTCGACCCGGTGGCTGAAGCGCACGTTCAGATCTTCGGCGAGGTACTTGCTGGTCGACGTGATGCCGGCGGGTGCGATCCACGCGTCGCCGACCGAACCGCCGACGAAGAGCCTCTCGATCAGCCCTGCCCGGCGAAGACGGTCGATGAGTCCGTCGCTCTCGCCTCCGGTTCTGGTCAGCCAGGGGATGCCGTGGTCGACCCTCGCGCTGTCCATCCGCCTCGTCGCGGCGCGCCCTCCGGGCGAGCGGCCTTTGTCCAGAACCAGGTAGTCGGTACCGGCAGCCTCAAAGGCCGCGCCGAGGGTCAGCCCCGCGAAGCCGGCCCCGATCACGCAGACTTCGACGCTCCCTGCGTCGCGCTCGATCGTCTCCAGTTCGTTCTCGTTCACCGCGCACACGATAGAAGGGTCTCGGGCCGCGGGAAGCCTGCCCGGGACCGAAGCCCGGCCGCCTTATCCGCGGCTTCGCCCGGGCCCGACGAAGCGGATCGGCTCCGTATCGCCCCAGGGCCTCCTGCGCTCCATGTCGAAGGTCAGATCCGGGTTCGAGATCACCTCTTCGCCCACCTTCGGAGTCTCGCCCGGGCCGTAGTGCCGATCGTCGAGCGGCCAGTCGTAGCCCTCCAGCTCGTCGCTGCCGAGGCCGAGTATCTCGCCAGTCGCCTCGCGGTGCTCGAGAATCGCATCGAGTCCGTAGCGCTGTACCGGGCAGACCTTCATACAGATCCCGCATCCGCTCGCCTGGGCTACGACGGGCAGGCAGCGCGCGGTATTGAGCTTGGACTTGACCACCCCCCGGAACGGTTTGCGGGCCTTCGGGATCGCGCCGACCGGGCAGTTGCGGACACAGGCCTGACACTCGTCGCAGACTTTGTGCAGGCCGTAGTCAACCGGCTTGTCGGCCGTGATTTCGGCATCGGTGGTCAACATGAGGATCCGGCACCGCGAGCCCGCCTCCGGCGTCAGCAGTTGTCCGTTGATTCCGAGCTGGCCAAGCCCTGCCTCGACCCCGTAGTGGATCGCCACCCCGTCGCCGGTCAGACCCTGGGGTGCGGCCTGGTAACCGATGCCTTTGAGGAATTCGGCCAGGCGTGCCGTTCGTTCCATGCCCTCGGCGTAGCCGAAGAAGGCAGCCTGCTCGGCTTCGTCGCTGGGGATCTTCTGGGTCAGCTGCCAGTCCTGTTCGAGCAGGCAGACGATCACAGTCGGGAACTGCTCGGCGTCCGTGGTCTCGAAGGTGTATCGCGGGTCGGCCACAGCGATGCCGATCCGGCTCAGCCCGATCCGCTGCCCCTCGGCCAGGAGCATCTGCTTCAGTTCGTCCGGACCGTATCGGCGTCTGCGCGGTGACGGCCTCATCCGGGTGGCACGCCGGATCCGGTGGACGGCCTTCGCCACGCGCGGGAAGGTGGGAAGGAGGAAGCCCTTGCCGTGGCTGACGATGAACTCGCTCGCCTCCGGGTGGACCGAGAAGAAGTCGTTGAGCGGCTCCGCACCGGAGGCCCTGTCTTCTTCGTCCCCGTTCCGGATCTCGCCCGGGTAGGTCAGCAGATCGTCGGGGATCTGGCGATCGCTGTCCGGCCAGGGTGGCGGTACTTCGGGGGCCCCGCTCCGGTCCGGCAGAAAACGGGTGAGCAGCAACATGCTGATGATCTGGCGCCGTCGAAGGTGCCTGACAAGCTGCTCGAGCCTCGACGGTCTCACCTTCGACTGTTGCGACATCTTCTCCACTCCGCTCGGGAAAACCGAAGAAGCAACCCTACCCGGCTGCGTGACCGGAGGCTTTGTTTCGCTGTACCGCATCACCTTCTGCCCCGAGGAGTTTGAATCCGTGCCACCGCATAGAGACTCGTAAAACGGGGAGGAGCCACGTTCGTGACCGCCGCCGCCACGAGATTTTGCCCTGAACCCGGCGGGGTGCGCGCACTCGACATCAGGTCTGTGCCCTGGCTGCGCACATTCGGCTCGGACCCACCGCCGGCCGCGAGAATCGATTTCACCAACCCTGAGGCTCGCAGGTGGTGGCGGGCCCGGGTCTTCGGCCCGCTCGACACCCTGCCCTGGCCTGGGCGCTGCAGGACCTCTCCGCTTCGCGGTCGAGCCGCGCAATCCAGAGGTTCCCGGGGCCGGACGACGAAGGTCCGGTCCATAGGGTTGCCGCCGGCAGCCTGTAACGCCGCGACCCCGGACGTGTAACGAACCCTGTGACCGAAGAGCGTCTTGCCAGCTACCACGAATTCACCCGCCGCCACGGGGTCAACCGAGGCCTCTACCTGCTCGCCAGGGTATTCCTGCAGCCGTTCTTCCTCGTCTACTTCGCGCTTTCTCGCCAGGGCCGTAAGAACTCGCGCATCAAGGGCGGCATCATCGTCGCTGCCAACCACCGCAGCTTTCTCGATCCCTTCGTGATCGGGGCCTGCCTGCCGTGGAACCGGCCGATGAACTATGTCGCCAAGGTCGAACTCTTCGAGAAGCCATGGCAGGGCTACTTCCTCAATCGCCTCGGCGCCTTTCCGATCCGGCGCGGGGAGGCGGACGAAGACTCGATTGAAACCGCCGAACTCGTGCTCGAACGCGGCGGAGCGATCTGCATCTTCCCCGAGGGCACCCGGATCCGGACCGGCTCGCTGGGCACGCCCAAACGAGGGGTCGGCCGGCTCGCCATGCGCAGCGGCGCGGCCGTTCTGCCGGTGGCGGTCAGCGGCACCGAAAACGTTCGCCGCGGCTGGAGGATCCGTCCGCGCAAAGTGAAGCTGCGAGTCGGCCGCCCGATGAACTTCCCGTATGCCGAAAACCCCTCGCCGGCCCTGGCGGCTTCGGTCACCTCCCGCATCTGGCCGAATATCGAGCTTCAGTGGGAGGACATCGGCGGGCTGCCCCCGATGCGCCGGGCGGCCGTCATCGGCGCCGGGAGCTGGGGAACTGCCGTGGCTGTCCTGCTCGCCAGAGGGGGCCTGGAGGTTCAGCTCGGAACCAGGACTGCGGCCAAGGCTGAAGCCATATCCGGGCAAAGCGAGAACGCGCAGTACCTGCCCGGGGTCAGGCTGCCCGACGCGATCGAGGTCCGGGCCTCCAGCGAAATTGAACTGGCCGGCGTGGATCTGCTCTGTATCGCGGTGCCCTCGGCCTCTTATCCCCAGGCGGTCGGCGCAGTTGCCGACCGGATCGGCAAGCGGACCGGCGTACTGCTGCTGGCGAAGGGTCTCATCGCCCCGAGAGGACAGCTGCCTTCTGAATACGTCGGTGAGAGGATCAAAGCGCGGGGGATCTCCTGCCTTGGAGGCCCGGCCCACGCCCGTGAGGCGGTTTCGGGTTCGGCCGCTCTGGTGCTGGGCTCCGCCGATGAAGGCCTGCGCGCCCAGCTGGGCGACGTCTTCGACCGGGCCGGGTTGATCTGCGAGCGCTCGCGAGATACCGCGGGAGTCGAGATGGCCGGCGCCGCCAAGAACGCCGCCGTGCTGGCCGCAGCCGCCGCCGAGCCCCACGGTCTGAACGCCGCGGGCATCGCGGCCACCGCAGTCTGGAAAGAGTGCGTCGACTTCGCCGTCGTAAAGGGTGCCGACCTGGACACTTTCAACGGGCTTGCCGGCGTAGGAGACCTGCTGGCGACAGTGATGGCTCCGGACAGCCGCAACCGCAGGGCTGGCGAGCTGCTGGGCAAAGGAAGCGACGCCGAGGAGATCAAGCGCACCCTCGGCCAGGCCTCCGAGGCACTCGACTCGGTGCCACAGATCGCCGCAAGCCTGGCCTCGTCGGGCTGTCGAAACGATGCCACCCAGGGGCTCGCCGACCTGGCGACCGGCCGGATCACTTCCGACGAGTGGGTGGCCGCCCTGAGGCGCGGGGGCCACTTGAGGCGGGCCGCCTGATGGGCTTCTGGCGGCTGGGCGCCGGTCGTGGTCCGGGCATCAGCATCGGGGTAGGGTGGTCCGGTGGATCAAACGCCGACACAGGAACCGGAGGCAACTGCGAAGCAGAGCCGGAACGCTCCACAGGAGAGCAAGGCCGAGACCGACAAGGGCTTCGAGCAGCTGTACCGGGATCACCTTCGGGACGTCTATTCCTACGCCTACTACCGGGTGGGCGACCACCACGACGCCGAGGATCTGACCGAGCAGACCTTCCTGCAGGCCTACCGCCACTATCCACGGGCGAGACGGGAGTCGGACGGCCGTCCACTGCGACCCTGGCTGATCCGGATCGCCCACAACCTTGCCTCGAACTACTACCGCGACCGCTCGCGTCGCCCGCAGACGCCGCTCGACAGCATCGAGCCGCCGGCCGCCCGCCACACGACCGAAGCGGTGGCCGAGGGCCGGGCCGAACTGAGGGCGGTGATGGCAGGCATCGACGAACTGCCCGAGGAGCGGCGGGAAGCCCTGATCATGCGTTTCGCTCTCGGCATGGACAACCGGGAGATCGCCCGTTCGATGGGCAAGTCCGACGGCGCCACCAAGGTCCTGCTCCACCGAGCGATCAAGCAGCTGCGCGAAGGGCTCGATGACGATGCCGACGGATGAGATCAGCCTCGAGGACCTTCTGGCAGACGTCTTTCAGCCGGTGGAGCCACCCGAGCGGTTCTCGGACCGGCTGCGGGACACCTTTTCGGCGATCCGCGACGCGGCCGCTGACGACTTGACCGGGTGGGCAGATGAACTGACCGAGAGCGAACTCGATTCGCTTCGAGATCCGCGCAACTGGGTGCGGCCTGTGGCCGCCGTAGCGGCGGGAGGCGTCGCTACCGGCGTGCTAGTGGTGGTAGAACTGCGCCGACGCGGACGCCGGCGCCGGTCGAGGTTCGAGAGCGTGCTCGACAGTACCCGCTCACGAACTGGACTCTGAGCCCTTCTTTTCCCGGTTTGCCGGCTTCTGTCGGGTCCCTTCCGAGCCGAGCCGCTTTCGCCTCAGCTCCCGCTCGCGCTTGAGCTTGCGATTGACCCGCCTCTGCTTCAGTCGCTCTTCCCGCTCCGAGACGATCGCGGTGATCCGGTCCCAGCGGCTGGCGGCGAGGGCGACCAGGGCGAGCGAGCCAAGCAACAGGTTCAGCGCATTCACCGGCCGGGTTGCCGGCAGCACCCCGAAGAGCAGGGTGGAGTTGGCGGCGAGCACGCCCATGATGCCGAGCCCGAGGAAAACGAAGCAGGCAAGCGGAGCCCAGAGCCGTGATCGGCGCTGGGCCAGCAGTAGGGCTATCAGCCCGAGGCCGATCTGGAGCAGGGAAAGCCAGCCGTTGAGCGCGTAGAAGCCGAAGAGCTCCGACCACAACTCCGGTTCGTCGAACTGTGCGTTCTCGATCAGCCCGGCGAGGCCGAGCAGGATCAGCAGCGCCCCGCTCAGAGTCGCGTACAGCCTCGTATAGCCCGCTCTCTCCACCCGCCTATTGTCGCGGCTGGACCGGTTGCACGCTGTGCCCTTCATCTAGGGTTCTTCGCCGTGGCCTATTGCTACCGACATCCGGACGTCGAGACTCGCGTATCCTGCTCGAGTTGCGACCGGCCGATCTGCCCGGACTGCATGACACCGACCCCGGTCGGCATGCGCTGTCCGGAGTGCTCCCGCGAGAAGACCCGCGTCACGAGAGGACCAGCCGCGGTCTCTGCCTCGAATGCAAACCCGGCGACCTTCGCCCTGATCGTGATCTGCGTCGGCGTCTACATGGTCGAGATCGCCTCGGGCTCAGGGGGCCTGAACAGCACCGCCAACAGCCTCATCACCAACTTCGGCCTGCTCGGCGCCGGCGTGGCCGACGGCGAGCTCTACCGCCTGATCACCGGTGGCTTCCTCCACGCCGGTCTGATGCACCTCGGCTTCAATATGTTTGCTCTCTACTTCCTCGGTCGCGTGCTGGAACCCTCGATCGGCACCCCGCGTTTCCTGGCCATCTACTTCGCCTCTCTGCTCGCTGGATCTTTCGGTGCCATCCTGCTCTCAGGCAGCTTCGTGCTCACGGTCGGGGCCTCCGGCGCCGTCTTCGGCATCTTCGGCGCCACTTTCATCATCGCCAGGGGCCGTGGAATGAGTACGATCGCCCGGGAGATCGGCGTGATCCTCGGCATCAACCTGCTGATCACCTTCGCCATCCCTGGCATCAGCATCGGCGGCCACCTCGGCGGCCTCATCGGCGGAGTCCTCTGCGGCATGCTGATCGTCGCCGGCGAGCGCGGTCGCCTCGGCGCCAACGCGAAGGTACTCGAGTACGGCGGCTTCGCGGCCATCGCGGCCGTTTCGCTCTTTGCGGCCATAGCAATTTCCGAACCGGCTTTCACCCTGAGCGAGCAACTGGCCTCCTTAGGCGCGCTGTCGCTGCTGCCGCTCTGACTCGGGGCCGGCCGACGCGGTGACGCCTTGAGAAACCGCGAGCCCTGCCGGCGGAGGGAAAGGCGATGAACTTTCCCATTCGGTTTTGTGACGGCTTGGTTCTCCAACTCAGATGCCGCAGTCGCCCCAAGAAGGGCAACTGAGGCGGGCAACTCTGGAAAGCCAGGGAGAAGAAATGAAGCGAGCGGGGGGTCGCTTCTTCGGGCGATCTCTCCCCTGAAATGGTGATCTCCGGCAGTGGCGGCCGCCTCGATCGCCGGTCGATCCGGGCCTTAAGCCTGGCAGATGAGCATCCGCAGATGGCGAATTCGTGGGCATTCCAGGAGGCGCCAGGGCGCGGGTCAAGACGTTCGGCCGTCGTGCCGGGCAAGATGCTCGCCATGCGACCGTCCACAGCCCTGCGCTTCGTCCCTCCGCTTGCGCTGATGGCTCTAATCTATGCGTTGTCCGCGCAGCCCGACCTGTCGACCGGTTTAGGTTTCTGGGATCTCGTGCTGAGGAAGCTGGCCCACGCAGGCGTCTTCGCGACACTCACCCTGCTCTGGGTGCGCGCGCTTGGCCCACTGACCGCAAGGGCACTGCTCGCGGCAGTGACTATTTCGATCCTCTACGCGATCACGGACGAATACCACCAGACACTTGTGGCCGGAAGAAACGGCAGCGCGATTGACGTCGGGATCGATGCGATCGGTATCGGGGCCGCGGTGCTTCTGGTCCGGTCGGGTCGTTTCAAGTGGGCATGGTCCGCCTGGTAGCGATAACGCTCGGACAAATGCGCGATTCGTCAGCAAGTGATCTCGGTCTGCACAACCGACCACGAATCTCGGAGGCGAAGCGCGCAGGTTCGAATTGGGCCGGAATTCGATCGCAGGGAGACCAACTAACAGCGCGAACTCCCGAATCCGTCCGTCCCAGTTCGTCCCATTGTCCCCGGGACGGTGACGGGAGCGTCTGCACGGATCCGCGGGCCCGGGGCAATTAGGTGTGTCCGGCGCGCGGCCCCTGCTCGATCACTCGGTGGTTTCCCCACGATTCGATTCTTCAGAGTGGCCGGAAGGGGCTCAGGGAAATTTCGAGTTCCAACAGGGGTGGATCCGTCGGCGTGTGCCCGGAGTGTCGTTCGAACGGCGGGTTCCAGAAAGCCCGAAGCCACGAAGTTGACGTAGCCCGAGATGCCTGTTAGCTTAAAAAAACGGTTCAATGACTGGTGACCACACGGGGGTAACGGTGAGAGAAGTTTGCGTGAGGGGGAGCAGGTTTTTCCTCGCAGTCTTGTGCGTGGCAGGCATCTCGTTCTTGGCGATGCCGGCGGCGGGACAGGCGTCGGCAGGGCTCGATTCATTCGAAGTGCCCGACGACGGTTCCGCCGGGAGCTTTGCTCCCGACTCCGCGGCATCTGCAACTGACGCGGGCCCAAGGGTTGCGGGTCGACAGCCACGCATAGTGGGCGGCAACGACACCACCTCCGACAAGTACCCTTGGCAGGTCCTCATTACCGCGAACGGCAACCAGTTCTGCGGGGGCTCGCTGATCCACCCGATGATCGTCCTCACCGCGGCACACTGCATCGTCGACGATGACCTTGATTTCTTCGCGGACCCGACTTGGTATAACCTCGATTTCAAGGCCTACACGGGCCGCACTCAGACCAACTCTGGTGGCGAAGAGCTCCAGATATCGAGCTTCTGGGCGGATACCAGTTCGTACATCCCGTCGACGAAAGACAACGACTGGGGCTACCTCAGTCTGGCGAGTCCGTCCTCACGGCCGCAAATCAAGGTAGCCGGAGCCGACGAACGCGCGATCTGGAAAGCCGGACGCAATGCGGTGGTCACCGGCTATGGCAGGGTCGTTGAGGGCGGCAGCGGCAGCCCCACCCTCAAGGAGCTGACCACGCCGATCCTCGACGATGCGGTCTGCTCGGGTTCCAATTCCTACTTCTCCGATTTTCACGCGCCGAACATGCTTTGCGCCGGGTACGTGGAAGGCGGCCAGGACTCCTGCCAGGGTGACAGTGGGGGACCGCTACAGGTTCCGATCGACGGCGGCGGCTACCGCTTGGCCGGCATCGTGAGTTGGGGCATCGGCTGTGCTCGACCCAATTTTCCCGGCGTCTACACCCGAATCGGCGAGAAGCCGATCAGCGATACCATCGCCGGCGACGTCAAGCAGATCGAGCAACTCGAGAGCTTCCCCGGAGTAAACAGCGGTGTTCAGGTGGTCGCATCGGGGGCCAAGCCTCCGGGCTGCGCCGCCGCGCTCGACGCCTCTGGGAGCGCCGCCGCGGCGGCAACCGCCGCCCAGCAGCAAGCCGACTCTGCCGCCAGCAACTTGAAGAAGCGCAAGGCACAGCGCAACAAGGCCGCCAAGAAGTTCAAGCGGGCCAAGGGGATCAAGCGGAAGGTTCTAAAGAGCCGGAAAGCATCCAGGCGGGCCAAGAAGAAGGCGATCGCGAATTTCAAGAAGGCCAGGAAGCTGAAGGTCAAGGCCGCAGGGAAGTTCAAGAAGGCCAAGAACCTCAAGGCCAAGGCCGATGGGGACCTGACAGCTGCGCAGTCGGCTGCCGCGACCGCCTCGGCGACCGCAGACGCTGCCTGTAACTGACCCCGGTCAAGTGAGGAGGGCTCGCGCGTCCGTGCGCGTCCGTCTTACCGGGGTGGAGCTCGAGGTCAAGGGCAGGGGCATCAGCTTCAGTTCTTCGGTCGGAACGATCGCGGCCGGCAAGACCAAGACCGTCAAGGCCAGGCTCAAGTCAAGAAGGCTGGCAAGGTCAAGCTCGACTTCGAGGTGACTTCCTCCAACGCCGGCGGCATGAGCGCCAAGGAGACGGTCCGGGTCAAGAAGTAGCTCAGGCTTCGCTCGGTCCCTCGGAGCTTCTGAGCTGTTCAGGCTGCGGATCGAACCCCCACTTGACAGAAGGCTGTCCGTTCAAGTCCAGCAACCCTGATACCTCGGAAAACCGCGTAGAGGTTGCGGTCAAATACGGATGTAGGGCGCGCCGACCTTGAGTAGCGTCCGCGCTATGAGTAAGTCAAGGGGAAATCTCGTTGGGATCATAGTCGCGTGTCTGGTCATTTCGATGACCTTCACGGCGACGGCTCAGGCGGAGTTCGGACTGATCAGGGAGTACGGCCCGAACAAGTATGCCGGCGGGGCCACCGGGGGACCGGCTGAGCTCGGCGCTCCGCGACAGTTTGCCTATGGCCCTGGCGGCAACGTGTTCGTGGCCGACGCGGCGAATGACCGCGTCGCCGTTTTCGACCCGAGTGGCAACTACTTGCGTCAGTTCGGGTCAAGCGGAAGTGGACAGGGTCAATTTGAGTTCCCCTGGGGTATCGGTGTGGCCGGTAACGACGTGTTCGTCAGTGACTACACCCGGGACTGTGTGCTGAAGTTCCGGGCCGATACCGGTGCCTTCGTCTCCGAGTGGGGCAAGGGAGGGCCCCCGACCTGCAGCGGCGACCACGGATCTGTTGACGGTGAGTTCTCTAACCCGACCGGAATCGCGGTCGGACCGGACGCATTGTTCGTCGACGACTTCGACAATGACCGGATCCAGAAGTTCAGCTTTGGTGGCTCCTTCCTGGGAAAGGTCAACGACCCGGACGGCAGCGGCAACTTCGGGAGTGTTGTGGACATGGCAGCGGACGGGGATAACACGCTTTGGGCCACCACAAACGGGGCGGCCGTCCTCAAGATGAATCAAGCCAGCTTCGGCAATCCGATCCAGAGCAAGACCCAGTTGCCGCAGGGCTACGGCAATGGCGAGATCGCAGACCGGATCTACGGAATCGACGTGGTTACCCACGTCGACGGCTCGAGCAATCCGACATCCGGCCGCGACGTCTACATCGTCGATGGCGACGGCTACCGGATTCAGAGGTTCGACCAGAACTTCAATTACGTCAGCCACTGGCCAGAGACCGGTCAAGACCAGTTCGAGACCCAGCCATACTCCGTACGGGTCCGGGGGAATTCCTTCGACGTGCTGAACGGTTTCCTGGATAACTACCTCTCGCACTGGGGCGAGAAGAGTGCTCCGCCCGAGCCTGTCCCGCCCGAGCCTGTTGGCATGGCGAAGATCAACAGAGTCAAGGTGAGCGGCCCGGCCAAGGTCAAGAGAAAGAAGAAGGCCACCTACAAGGTCAAGATCTCCAACTCAGGCGACGCGGCAGCGACCGGTGTGCGCCTCAAGGTCAGTGGCAAGGGTCTCAGCTTCAACACCTCGGTCGGCAAGGTCGGCGCGAAGAAGACCAAGACGGTCAAGATCAAGATCAAGCCGAAGAAGCCGGGCAAGATCAAGGCCAAGTTCAAGGTGACATCCGGTAACGCCGGCGGTAAGACCGTCAAGAAGAAGATCAAGGTCAAGAGGTAGCCCGAGTTCCCGGCCTCTGCCCGAGCAGGCACAAGGACGGTCAGAGACAGTCCACGAGCGCCACGTCTGGGGGCGGCGTCGCTGAAGGTCTCGTCCCAGGCGCTGACGAAGAATCGAGGTCTTTGTCTTGGCGCTCGCGCCCGGATCCAAACGATCGGAGCTGTCGCTGCAGGCATTCAGAAACGGATCCCCGACCCAACGATCAGGATGCCGACTTTGACCAGTTCGACTCCAGGGATCTCACTGAAGCTTGCCGCTCCAGCGGGAGTGTTCGGGATCAAGTGGTCGGAGCCATACCGGAGTGGCCGCGAGACGGCCGGCGCCCCGCTGATCAGATCAGCTCGCCGTTGGCCGTCATCTCTACCTCGATGTTCCCCCTGGTTGCCCGCGAGTAGGGGCAGACCTTGTGGGCGGCGTTGACGATCTCCTTCGCCTGCTCGGGGTCGCTGATTCCAGGCATGCTGACGTGGAGGCGGACGCCGACGTCGAAGCCACGGTCATCGGCGGTCTTGAGCTCGACCTCCGAGTCGATCCCGACATCGCCCAGATCGACCTTCTGCCGACGCGCGATCGCGCTGAGCGCACCTCCGAAGCAGGCTGCGTATCCGACCGCGAAGAGCTGCTCGGGGTTGGTGCCCGGCTCATCCGCGCCCGGGAGTGCGATATCAACCTCGAGGACGCCGTCGGAGCTGCGCCCCCGGCCGCCGAGACGCCCTCCGTCGACGTGAGCTTCAGCCGTATAGATCACTTTGCCTGCCATTTGGAGCCTTTCCGGTCGTTTCGATGCCACGGTACCCATATTCCCCTTCGAGGTGGATCCGTGGCCCTGATTCTGCGGGGTTGACTGAGCATGTGGCTGGGCTTATGCAGGAGTCAGCCTCCCTGGCCGAATCGTGCCGGGCGGCAGCAGCCACGCTCTCCGTGACCGCCACGAGATCAGGCATCGGCTGGGGCGGTACGAGCCCGGTTGCGCCAGGCCCTACCATGGCGGTATGGCACTTCTTGAGGAACAGGAAATCGCGGAAAGGCTCGAAGCCCTTGAAGGCTGGCAGCGCAAGGGCGAGGAGATCGTGCGGGAATTCAAGCTCGACGACTTCGTCGGCTCGGTGAAGTTCGTCGACTCTGTGGTCGAGCCGGCCGAGCGCATGGGTCACCACCCGGACATCACGATCTCGTGGAATACGGTCACGGTCTCGAT
>CAVPWA010000010.1:0-16714 GCA_963709375.1 uncultured Solirubrobacterales bacterium | reverse complement strand
CGGTGCTCGACGCCAACTCGAACCGGAAGGATCGGGTGCCCGGTCAGTCCCGTATCTCGCCGGTGATCACGTAACGCAGGACCGCGGCCACCTGTTGCGGCGTGCGGGCAGTCGCCCGCGCGGCGGCGTCCACTTCCTTCAGGGCATGGTCGAACTCGGGATCGTGCTGGGTGATGACAGGCTTGCCCAGGGCCGAGGCGTAGCCGGCGTCGAAGGCGGCGTTCCACTGCCGGTACTTGTCGCCGAAGCGCACTACGACCACATCGGCGTCTGCGATCAGGGTCTGGGTCCGGATCGAGTTGACCCCGGCTCCCTTGTGGTCGGCCCAGAAGCTCTCGATCTCATCGCCGAGAGTTCCCGTACCGGCGGCGTCGGAGGCCGGGTGGTCGGTCACCGGCGCGGAGAAGCGGACCGGCAGGCCCTCGCAGGCTTCAGCGACCTCACGGCGCCAGTCGGAGTGGATTTCGCCGGCCAGGTAGACATTCCATTCGCGTGCGCTCATGGCTCCGATTGTGCCACCCGGAGGCGTTCGGTACACCGGTTCCCGGTTCCCGTATGGCAGGAGAGGGGCAAAAAGTGGACCGTGCATCCGCCTTCGAAACGAAGTCACCGGGCGTATCCATCGAGTTCGGCTCGGGTAAGGCTGACCCGTGGCACCCGTAGTTTCCGCTTAAGGCTGCTTCCTTCCGGACCTGACCTGGTTCACGGGCTTGCGTCGCACGGGACCTGACCGTCAACACCTCCCTCGGTGTACTGACCCCGATGGCCAGCCCCTCGGAACGGAATTCGGCCTTGCTAAAGCGGATTGCAAGTGACAGGGCACCGCTGACTCCCCGCCTAGCACGGTCCGGGTCGGATCCTAGCCGATTGCGCCGCCGATTCACACGGAGAACCGTCTCGGCGCTGCTCCCGGGGCATGATTTGACGGGCAAGCGGTCAGGAAAAAGCCGAAATAGCAACCGAAAGTCCGGCCGCTTGGATCAGGCCGCTCCAACTATGATGCCCTCTCCCGGGCGCGTAGCTCAGCGGGAGAGCGCTCGCTTCACACGCGAGAGGTCGCTGGTTCGAAACCAGCCGTGCCCATAGGTTCCGAACGACAGGACCGACCCCGACCCAGGAGACGCTCTTGACCAGCGAAAGCACCGAGACCACAGATTCGACGGCCTGCGTGATCGGAGCCGGCCCGTCCGGTCTCGCTACCGCGAAAGCCCTGGTCGACCGGGGTGTCGAATTCGACTGGTTCGAAAAGGGTTCGATGGTCGGGGGTCTCTGGCGGATCGACAACGACAACGGCGGTGCCGCCGCATACGAAACCCTCCACCTGAACAGTTCGAGGCCGCTGACCGAGTTCCCATCGGATCCGATGCCGGAGGACTGGCCGGACTACCCGTCCCATGAGCTGATGGCCGACTACTTCCAGGACTTCGCCGACCGTCACGGCCTGACCGGACGGATCACCTTCAACGCGCCGGTCGAGAAGGTCCAGCCGCTGCCGGGAGCGGGGCGGCACGGCGAGCACGGGTGGTCGGTCACCACTGCCGCCGGGACGAAGACGTACGAGCACGTATTCGTCGCCAACGGCCACCACAGCGAACCTTCGATCCCGGATTTCCCCGGCGAGTTCACCGGCGAGTCCTTCCACGCCCACGACTACATGACGCCCGAGGTCTTCGAAGGAAAAAGAGTTCTGGTGATCGGGGTGGGCAACTCGGGCATGGACATCGCCTGCGACGCGGTCAAACTGGCAAAGAGCGTCTCGGTGGTGACCAGGCACGGCGTCCACGTCCTTCCCAAGTACGCGTTCGGCCGGCCGATCGACCAGTTCGGCTCGCCGATCAACGCATACCTTCCCTTCCCGGTCGAGCGCAAGGTCTACGAGGTGATCCAGCGCTTCTCGAACGGAAGCCCCGAGAGCCGCGGCCTGCCGAAGCCCGACCACCGCCTGCTCTCGGCCCACCCGACCGTGTCTTCGGAATTCTGTGACCGGGTCGGCCACGGCGACATCGAGATCAAGCCGGGCGTCGAGAAGCTCGACGGCAAGACCGTCCGGTTCGAGGACGGCAGCTCGATCGAGGTGGACCTGCTGGTCTACGCAACCGGTTACCGGATCTCGCTGCCGTTCTTCGACCCCGGGGTCTACGACCCTGCGGGCAATACGATGCCGCTCTACGAAAGGGTCCTGAGCCCGGAACTTCCCGGTCTGTTCTTCATCGGCTTCGTCCAGACGGTCGGCTCAAACATCCCGCTCATGGAGCTCCAGGCGCAATGGGCTGCGGACCTCCTGACAGGCGCCTGCGTACTGCCGCCGGAAGAGGAGATGCGGCAGTGGATAGCGGCCGATCAGGCCGCCATGGAGAGGCGCTACGTGCGATCGGCCCGTCACACGATGCAGGTTGACTTCTGGCGCTATGCCGGTGCCCTGAAACGTTGCCGAAGGAGAAAGGCCGGCCAGCCCGCCGGGCTGACTGAGCGTCTGCCGCACTCGATCAGCCACCGGCTGATGCGGGCGAGCGCCTGACGGCGGACGGACCCGGTGGCTGACCCGGTGCTCAGCGCCTGTGCAGCTTCAGGTATCGCTCGGCGGCCTGCCTCGACTCCGGGTCGGCCAGGGCGGCCAGCGTGATCTGCGCGTCGCGGAAACTCTGTCCCGTCGGGAAGGCCTGCTCGACCGTCGCGTCAACAAGCTGTTTGGTCTGACGGATCAGGAAGCCGGGCTTCTTCGAAAGCTCGAGCGCCAGTTCTTCGACCTCGGCGACGAGATCGTCGTCGTCTGCGACGCGATTGAGAAAGCCCAGCGAGAGTGCCTCGCCGGCCGTGAACGGCCGGCAGGTCAGAACCAGCTCCTTGGTAACCGCCGGGCCCAGTTCCCTGACCAATCGGGGAATGCCACCCCAGGCAAGTGGAATGCCGAAGTCCACCTCGGGGATCGAGAACCGGGTCGACTCGGCTGCCACCCTTAGGTCGCAGGCACCGGCCAGGACCAGTCCTCCCCCGACACAGTGGCCGTGGATCCGGGCGATGCTGATCGCCGGTATCGCTGCCACCGCCTCCGCCATCTGTCGCCCGAGGTCGATCGTCTCGGCCGAGGGCGGTTCTGAAGAAGCGGAATCGAGGTCGAAGCCGGCAGAGAAAGCCCTGCCTTCGCCACCGACGAGCACCACCTTCACCCCGCGGCTTGTACCCATCAGATCGGCGGCTTCGATCAACTCGCGCAGCGTGGTCGGGCTCAGGGCGTTCAGACGATCGGGGGAGTTCAGCGTAATCCGGGCCAGCGGCTCGGCAGGCTCCACCCGGAGTGTCGTGAAGGCGGTCACGACCGGGACGCTAGCGCAGATCTGTGGAAGGCTTGCGCGACCGATGAGGCGACCCCAGGAGATCACCATCACCGCGAACGGCCTGAATTTCGGTGCCCTTGCCTGGGGCCCGGCCGACGGACCACTCGCGATCCTCGTCCACGGCTACCCGGACAGCGCCTGGACCTGGAGGCACCTAGGGCCACACCTTGCCGAGCGTGGCTGGCGAGTGGTCGCCCCGTTTACCCGCGGGTATGCCCCGAGCGACCTCGCCCCCGACGACCGATACGCGGTTTCCGACCAGACGGCCGATGTTCTCGCGATCCACGAAGCGCTCGGCGGCGACGAACGGGCTGCGCTCGTGGGGCACGACTGGGGAGCCGTCGCGACCTGGCAGGTGAGCTCGGTCGAGCCCGACCGTTTCTCATCGCTGGTTGCGATGAGCGTGCCTCCCGCGGACGCGATCCTGGAGCTGCTCAGGTCACCCGCCGCCCTCGGGGTGGCTGCAAGGCAGCTGAAGATGAGCTGGTACTTCCTCTTCAACCAGCTGCCGGAGAGCGAGCGGAGCCTCGGCTGGCTGATCCCGAAGCTGTGGCGTGACTGGTCACCGGGCTACGAGGCCGACGAAGACCTCAGGTGGACCTTCGAGGCCCTGAACGGTCCCGGTCGCCGACGGGCGGCCCTTCGTTATTACCGAAACACCCTGACCACCGGATTCGGCGAACTGCTCGAGATGAACCCGAAAGCTCCGGCGCTCTACCTGCATGGGGAGGGCGACGGTTGCGCCCGGGTCGAGATCGGGAAGATCTACGCCGATCGGCTGCCGCCGGGCAGCCACTTCGAGGCGGTGCCGGGGGTCGGCCACTTCCTCCACCTCGAGGATCCCGACCGGATCAACGGCCTGATCGCCGACTGGATCGGGGCTCCCGGCTGATCCAGACCTCCGGCTAGCCGGCCTCCCGGTCGATGCCGGCGCGAGTCTGGGCATCGGATACGGCCTGGCGGATCCACTTCTGCCGGGTCTCGGGGCGCCTGGCGAGGATCACCTTTCGCAACAGCTCCTTCTTCATTCCGGGCGGCATCGACTGGAAGCCACGCTCGGCCTCCGGCTCTGACCTCAGCGCCTCCTGAAGGTCGTCGGGGACCTCCAGGGCCTCGACAGCGTCGAGCATCGACCACGAGCCGTTCTCTTGTGCAGTCACGATCGCGGCTTCGCCGGGCCCCTGCATGCGGCCCGATTCCCTCAACACCTCGATGCGCTCCTTGTTCACCTTTGACCATCCGCTCTTCGGGTTCCTGCGGGCGAAGAGGGTGAGGTAGCGATGCTCGTCGAGCCGGTTCACGGTGCTGTCGATCCAACCCCAGCAGAGTGCTTCGTCCCTTGCGTCGGTGTAGCTGACGGCAGGTACTTCGCCGTCTTTCCTGGAGCTGGTCACCCAGACCGGCGCCGCGTCGGCATGGTTGGCCGAAAGCCACTCGCGCCACTGACCAAGGTCAGCCGCCTCGACGATCGGCCTGCCGTCCTTGTGAGAAGCAGCCATGCGTCGATTATCGTCGCTCCCGGCGGGATCCGGCCACACCACGATTGTAGGATGGCCGAATGGCACAGGCCGGACAGAGTTTCCACATGCCCGACGGCAGCGTCTTCACGGTGAGGCGACCCGCCGCCGACAGCGGAGGCGAGTTCGTCGAGATGGAGTTCGTCCTGCCTACCGGCTGCGTGGCCCCGCCTCCACACGTCCATCCGCATCAGGTCGAGAGCTACGAGGTGGTGGAAGGCACCATCGACGTGATGATCGACGGCGACTGGAGCACGCTGGTCGAAGGCGAATCCGCCTCGGTCCCGGTGGGGGTCGAACACACCTACCGCAACCGGTCGGGCGAAGTCTCCAGGGTCCTCAACCGGCATCAACCGGCCGTCGGGTTCGAGGACTTCATCGAACGGGTCGGCGCCTTGCTCGAGCAGAGCGGCGTCACTCGCAAACGTGATCCGCGGATCGCGATCTGCCTCTCAACCGCGTTTTTCGAGTTCGAAGAGACCCTGGTCCCCTCCAGGCGCCGCGACCGCATGGCGATGCGGTTGCTTTCCGGAGTCGGCGGGCTGCTCGGGATTCCCCCGGACCGGAACTGATCAGCGGGTCGGCTGGCCGACCGGTTCCGGTGGGGCCTCGGCCTTGACCGCGACGGGCTCGCCGCGCTTTGCCGGCCGTCGATGCTGGATGTATTCGGCGGCGTAGTAGCTGCCGATGACGAAGGCGGCCGCAAGCACCTGGGCGCCGATCGTCTCCCAGGTCGGATAGATCTCGAACCAGGCCCCGGCCCAGCCCGGGATCACATCGGCCCCGAGTTCATGCTTGGGCAGCCAGCCGAGGTCCTGGAAGGTTGCTGCCGTGCCACCGACCATCACCACCAGGACGAAGCCGATCATCACGCCGGTGGCGATCAGCATCTTCTTGTAGGGCAGCTTGCGCTGCAGGATGAAGACGAAAGTACCGGCGACGGCGGTGAGGGCAAGGCCGATCGCGACCCCTTCCAGCACTACGGCGGAACCGACCGTGACCCTCAGGTTCTGGAGGAAGAGCACGGTCTCGAAGCCTTCCCGATAAACGCTGGTGAAGCCGAGTGCGACCAGCCCGATCAGCACCCCGATCCCGGCACCGCCCATGACTTCCTTGCGACGGCGGTTGTGTTTGGCGATCCAGCCGGACCAGTAGACCTTGTGGACGAACCAGTTGAGCACGATCAGCAGCACGATGACCGCGAGGAATCCGGTGATCGCTTCGAGTCGCATGCCGAGGCCGGAGAACTGCTGGAGTACCGCGCCGGCGGCAACCCAGGTGATGATCGAAGCGCCGAAAGCGACCAGAGCGCCGGCGAGTACGGGGCGGCGATGCTGGATGTTCGCGCCCCTGAAACTCGCCGTGACCGCGGCCAGGATCAGCACGGCCTCGAGACCTTCCCTGAATACGATCATCGAAGAGTTGAAGACGGCGGTGGCGTGGCTCATTTCGCCGCGGGTGGCCTCCGACGGATCGGCCGGCCCCGTGCCGCCGGTGGCCATCAGGTAGACGAGGCCCGACAAGATGCCGAAGCCGAGCAGGTACCAGGCCACCCGGGAGGAAAGCGGCAGCCTCCAGCGACGGCCGGTAGCCTCATCGCAGAATCGCTCTCCGTCTTCGGTTGCTGACGGACGCGAGACATCGTTTTTCCCATTCGCTTCGGACAAGAGTTAGGGCAACCTAACAGATGTCCGGTTCAGGAACCGGGCAGGGATTCGAGTGGCCCTGGCCACTTTGTTCGCGACGAATCAGTCGACGTCGGCGAACTTCGAACTGCGGGCGACTTCCTGGGCGGGCAGGAGCGGGAACGGGCTGATGTAGCCGGTCACCTCATCCATCGGGACCCTGACCCGGGTGACCCGGTCCGACTTGTTGCCTTCGATCGATACGACGGCGCGCCCGTCACGATCGACCCTGCGAACGATGCCCATGTGCCGACCGCCGTAGACGACAGCGAATCCGGCCATCGCACGGTAGGAGAAGTAGCCGTTCCGTTTGGCCCAGCGCGTCATGTCCGCGACCTGGATGGCGACGACCGTGCGGTCACGGGAGCGGCGCAGGTACCTGGCACCGAGGTAGGCGTCGTAGCCGTTCCGCTGCCAGACCCAGGTAGTGAAGGCGACACACCACTGGTCCCCGATGCTGTAAGGGGCAACCCTGCCTTTGCCGTTGCGGTAACGGGGCACGTTGTTGCTCCGGCGCTCGCTCACCTGCTTGGAGAGCTCGGCCCGGGCGAGCTTGACGATCGGGCGGGTGTCCGGGGGCTCGAACTCCGGCGGCGGCAGGGTCAGCGCCGAGGCCGAGGGAGCGAAGCCGAGTGCGAGCAGCAGGAAGAAGCCGATCACGAGGGACGGCCAGCCGCAGGGGCTTGTTGCTTCGCTGGCTTGGCATCTTCAACCGGGGCCGGACTGGAGGGCCTCACCGGAGCGCAAAGGGTAGAGCCCGCGCCTCGGAATCGCAAGTCGAACGACCGGATGCAGTCCGGCGGCCGGCGCAAGAGCTCCGGTCCGGGTCTGTTCTCTCCTGCCTGCTGGATCGCTCTTCTGCCCCGACCAAGTGGCTGCCCGCGGAGGCTGGTCAACCGGACAGATCGCCGATCTCACAGTCGGGAACGTGGATCCAGCCTTCGATCCGCGCGGAGCGCTCTTGTTCCGGGCCATCCGGCACAGAGGTCAGCCCGAGCATGCGGGCCCGGACCGCCAACGAGGCGACCAGGGAGTCGAGCGCGTCGTCGCTCGCCTCGCAGAGGCCGGCGGCGGCTTCGTCGACCTCGCAGATCCCGACCAGGCCTTCACACAGGTCCGCAACCAGCCTCTTTCGGACCTCAGACCGCGCCCGGCCCTTGTATCCGGTCGAAGTCAGGCCCCAGCGGTTGAGGGCCGCAGCGGGATAGATCTCGATCGCCGGTCCGCTGAGGCCGGAGCGATCGACCGTGGCGCCGAGCCTGTCGAGGATCGAGACGCAGCGCATCGCGGTGACGCCGATCAGATCCGAGGAAACACTGAGCGGCCGGCGGCGGCCTGCCACACGTAAGTCGGTGGCCCGGTAGCGAAGCGTGGTCACGTCGGTTCCCGCGGGCCAGCCTCTCGATTCGTCCCAGCTGCGAACCGCTTCGACGAAGGCCACCGGCCAGCCGAAAGGCGCGTCGATCCCGCTGAGATCCGCCTCGCGGATCAGGCCGATCAGCTCGTCGTTACCCAGCGGGGTGGAATCGTCACTGCCGACCACCAGCCGGTCTACCCGGCCGGGCCGACCTTCATGCCAGAGGATCGAGCAGGCGGCAGTCCGGCGCGGATCGGCGCTGAGGTCTATGCCCAGGGTCGACGTCATCGGGCGTGGCGCCGACGAGACCGCCGCCGGCGGTCAGCCGCCGTTGCCGGCCGGCTCGTAGTCGCGACTGGGCTGGCCGCGCAGTGCGGTCGCCGGCGGCAGCGGGTTGCCCTGCGCGGTGGCGCCGCTCAGAACCGGCAGCACGATCTTCGACGGGTATCTGCCGCCCAGGCCGATCACGTTGCGGATCGAGCCGTTCTCGATCGTGTCGAAATCCCAGATCTGGCGATCGCCACCCGGCGCCTGCAGGTTGATCCGGATCCTCGAACCTGCCCTGAAGGCGTGGGCCACCTGGAAGATCGGAACGCGGACCAGCTCGAACTTGCCCTTGCGCATCTTGCGGGCGTGCTTGCGCAGGTGGGTCGGCACCGGATTCAGAGCGGTCGACTGCCGGCGGTTCAGCCGGCGGTGTGAAGCCCGGAGCCATCCGTTCTGGACCAGCGTCTCCTTGCCGTCAGGCCGGACCTCGGTCAGAGTCACCTGGAGGTCGGTGTCGCGGGCTGAAGATCTGACCCAGACGTCCAGGCTGGAGGCGCCCCCGATGACGACGTCCCTGCCGAGGACCGGCGTGATCCAGCCGAGTCCGTTGCCGGCGGAGACCGGTGCCCATTCGTAGTCGGGCTGGGCGACCCAGGAGTCCGATTCGTTGGCTCCGTTCAGGGTCTGCCTCGGGCGCGCCGAAGGGTCGCCCGTATAGGCCGCCTTCGCGAACTTGCCTGACTTCTTACGGTTCAGCTTTCCGTTCCGGCCGAGGAAGTACTTGCGCGCTTCGGTCTGCCTGATCGGCCACGCGCCGTAGTTCATCTCCCAGGTGGCGCCGATCGCACCGGGCATGCCGTCGATCGCCGCGCCGTTGTCCATCAGCAGTCGCGTCCGCTTGTAGCTGCTGCGGAAGTCTGCCCTCGCTTCGGAGAGGCTTGTGTAGTCGACGAACTGCGACTGCTCGACCGGCAGGGCCGGGGCGTCGGCCAGGAATTCGTAGAGCGCCCCGCTGAGCCCGAGGATAAGGGGCGGCACCGACGGGATCCGGTCGGCGACGAAGAGGTTCATGAATTCGACCCAGCGGGTGATCGTGCTCGGGCCGAGCGAATCGGCATGCACTCCGTTGCTCAGGTTGAGCCAGACGTCCCGATTCTGCTTCGGGAACTTGCGCAGGCTGTCCACGAAGTGGCCCCCGGTCTGCTCATCCTGGAACGCTCCGACCAGGAAAGTGGGGACCTCGATGCGGTTGATCCAGGCACCGGGAGTGCGATCCGCGAAGAGCGAAGGGGTCCGGTATTCGTTTTCACGGTTGAGGTTCCGGAAGTCCCGCGTCTGCAGGCGCAGCCTCTGGTTGGCAGCACAGTTCGGGTCGAAGTCCGGGCTCTGCGGATCGGCGAGGATGCGCGCCCAGGCCTGCCCGCCTTCCGGTGCCGGCTCGGCATCCCGGATCCTGTCCGCGATCCAGGACGCTGCGAACCCCTTGTTCGAGATCCCGCCCGCGGGATAGATCTCGTCCGTGACAGACAGCGGCGATATCGCGGCCAGCGAGGGCGGCTGGGTGCCTGCCGTGAAGAGCTGCGTGATCCCGGAGAATGAAATGCCTCCCATGCCGACCTTGCCACCCTTGACCCAGTCCTGGGCAGCGACGGACTCGATCGCGTCGTAGCCGTCGTAGGTGGTCGGCAGCCCGAACAGATCGAAGGCGCCGCCCGAGCATCCGGAGCCGCGCATCTGAACGGAGACCACGGCGAAATCGAGCAGAGGGCCGAGCAGGGAACCGACCGCAGTCGAAGTAGCCGGCGCAAGCGGGTCCGAAGATCCGCCACCGATAACGAGGTCGACCAGGGAATTCGGCGCGGCGACCTGGTAGCCGGAGTATTCGACGTAGGTCGGAAAGGGTCCGTCCGCCATCGTCTTTCCGACCGGCAGCCGCACGGTCATTGCCAGCTCGACGCCGTCGCGCATCGTGACGTAGTTCAGGCCCGGGTTCAGATCTACCTTCTCGTAGAAGGACGGCTTCGGATTCGAATCCTTTCGGCGGACGCGGAACTTGCCGGTGCCGTAGACCTCGCCACCCTTGCGCAGGCGCACCGTATAGCCGGGACCAGGCTTGACGCGGGAGAAGATCCTGCTTCCGAACTGGTCGGCGGTCGAGGTCCGCAGGACCTTTCGCCGCGGGGAAACCAGCATCAGCCGGTCGCCTCTCTGAGCGCCGAGTACGTAAACCTCACCGACGCTGCCGCGCGCCTCGAAGCTCGCCGGTGCCGTCTTCGCGGGCGCTTTCGGCTTCTTGGCCTCGGCCGACACCTGCGAAGCCGAAAGACCCATGCCGGCCATGACCCCTGCGAGGGCGAATATGGATGTCCTGCCGATTCTCCCTGCGTTCATCAGACTCTCCCGGTTCCCAGTGGTTTCGAAGCCGACGAATCCTCGCCCACCTCGAGTCGAAAGTTACAGGTACCGGCGGGCTTTCCCGAATCGCCCCCGCCCGGGCTACGGCGCGAGGCGCGTGATCGACCAGCCTTCGCCCTCGGGCAGGTAACGAAAGCGGTCATGAAGGCGGGCCCGGCGACCCTGCCAGAACTCGATCTGCACCGGACGGATCAGGTAGCCGCCCCAGTGCGGCGGCCTCGGAATCGGATCGACGTCTTCGAACTTCTTCTCGGCCTGCAGTGTCAGCTCGTCCAGTTCCGACCTCGGGTCCCCGAGAGGTCGGCTCTGCGGCGAGGCCCAGGCACCGATCTGGCTTCCACGACCCCGGGAGCCGTAGTACTCGTCGGATTCACCTTCGCTCGTCTTTTCAACCGGACCGCGGATCCTGACCTGGCGATCCAGTTCGACCCAGTGGAAGACCAGTGCCGCGGCCTGGTTCGCTTCCATCTGTGCAGCCTTGACCCCGTCGTAGTTGGTGAAGAAGCGAAAGCCTTCGTGGTCGGCTCCTTTGAGCAGCACCATCCTTGCGTCGGGGGCACCCTGCTCATCCACCGTGGCTATGCACATTGCCTCGGGCATCGGGTTGACTGCGGCCGCCTGCTCGAACCACACGTGAAACTGCGCGATCGGATCGTCATCGAGTTCCTCACGCGAGAGGGCACGGTCGCTGCGGGTCGGTTCTACGTCTCTCAATTCAGGCTCGGATCGTCAGGCATGGTCGCGAGCAGCCGGAAGTCCCCGCCGCGACGGGCGACCGCGTCCGACCAGAGATCACCCACCGCGAAGACGTCTTCCGGATCGGGTTCAGCGACGATCCAGGCGTCGTTTTCGACTTCCTCGTCGAGCTGGCCCGGACCCCAGCCGGCGTGGCCGACGAAAACCCGCGCACGAAGGACTTCGGAGTCCCCGTCCGGATCGACCACGCCGATCCTCCCGGTTACGGCTCCGGCCGACTGGTCCGGTTCTTCGAACTCGCCCAGTACGACGATCGAGTCCGGCGCCACCGGCCCTCCGACCCAAAGGGGTGCTCCCCGCTCTACCAGCGGTCCGAGATCGGGCACGAGTTCAGTCACGTCGGCATCAGCCCGGCGGTTGAGGATCACGCCGAAGGCCCCCTGCTCGGTGTGCTCGACGATCAGCACGACGGTCCGCCTGAAGAAATCGAACAGGCTGGGAGCGGCGATCAGCAGTTTTCCTCGTTGGGATTCGGCCATGGTTACTGGACCGCCACGGACTATAGGGATGCGCGCAGCCGTACCCGGCGGCTTCGCCGGCACAGGGGCAGGCCCGATGGTCGCTACGAACTCCGCAGCCCGGCACGGCCGACGCCAAAGCGGGGCAGACCCGAATCGGCTACTGTTCTACGCCGCAATCATGGGTAGATATACCGGACCAAAAGAGAAGCTGTCAAGGCGCGAAGGCGTGGACCTCGGACTGAAGGGCGAACGCGCCCTCGGTGGCAAGAGTGCCATGGAGCGTCGCCCCTATCCGCCCGGCCAGCACGGCCGTGGCCGTCGCAGGGCTTCGGAGTTCTCGGTCCGGATGCGCGCGAAGCAGCGTGCCAAATCGATGTACGGACTCCGCGAGCGCCAGTTCGCCAAGCTCTTCGACCGGGCCAACCGCGAAGAGGGCATGGCCGGCGAGAACCTGATGCGCCACCTCGAGTGCCGCCTCGACAACGTCGTCTACCGGCTGGGACTCGCAGCGACCCGCGCCCAGGCCCGCCAGTTCGTCGTCCACCAGCACATCACCGTCAACGGCAAGCGGCTCGACCGCCCTTCCTACGAAGTCGCCGCCGGGGACCAGATCGCCGTCAGGCCCGATTCTTCAATCGAAGCCATGGCCCGGCAGTCGACCGATACTGCGGGGCCCACACCGGCCTGGCTGCTCGCCGACCACGACGGCCTCAAGGGCACGGTCAACCGCCTTCCCGACCGCAACGACATCGCCGCTCCGATCGAAGAGCGCCTGATCGTCGAGCACTACTCGCGCTAAGCCTTCCGGCAGCGCCCTTCCGACAAACGCCGGGCGCGCCGGGAACCCGGTCCTCAGTCGCCGGTCAGCTGGCCCTTGGCCAGGTCGAGCGCGACCGTGAGCAGACCGACCACCGAGAGCGGATCCGAAGAATCGGAGACCAGCTGCACGTGCATCGTCTGCTCGTCCTCCCCCGCCTCCTCGCTGAGGACGGCCGAGATGACCAGTTGATCGAGCCGGGCACCCGGGGTGTCGCGCTCGACCTGTTCCATCAGCTCCTGTGCCAGGGCGCCGATGCGTGCGGATGTGGTGGGCTCCGATTGATCGCTCATCGCACCACCCTACCGCCGGGGCGGCGGCCACCCGCTGCCGGGAGGTCCGGCATGACGATCCTGCCAATAGACTGCCCGCCGTGATCGACCGCACCGTCGCGGCCTTCTGCGCCGCGATCGCCCTCCTTGCCGTCACGGCCCTTTCCCTCGCCCCAGCCGGCGCCGCCCAGCCCCGGCCTGACGGTTCCGCCGTGCTGGTCCTGATCCCCCAGTCGAAATCGGCGGAGCCGGAATACGACGAAAGGATCCTCGATGGTCTGGTCTCGATCCCGGAGCTCTCACTCGGGCTCACCAGCGCCACCCAGGGGTCCTACCGGCGCGGTCAGGCCCTGCTCGACATCAGCCAGGGGACACGGGTCTCGCGTTCCACCTATTCACCCGAAGAGGTACCCCTGACGGGACCCTTCAGACCGGTGAACGGTCGCACGCCGGCAGTCGGTGACTCTCCACAGTCCCTGCCGGCGGCAAAGCTGAGCAACTGGCCGGAGATTCTGCGCCGGGCCGACTCGGCCCCGCAGACGATCGAGCCGGGCCTGCTGGCCGGCTCCATTCCCGGCGGCGCAGCCTGGCTTTCTGCCTCGACGGTTCGTACCGAAGCCGCGATTCCCGCCGCGGATCGTCGCGGCATCATCGCTTCGGCCGGGGTCCGGTCGAGTTCCAGGCCCGGGTCGACCGCGGCCCTGGTCGCCGCGCTTTCCGGCCGCTACGGCCTGACCGTATTCAATGCCTCCCGAGGCCGCCGGGGCCTTGCGGAACTCCGGCGTATCATCGAAGGCCGTCCGCAGGGCCAGCTCGTGATCGCGATGCAGTCGCCGCCTGAGGCGGCCATCCTGCCGCTGCTGCCGATCGGCGCCGCGGGCCTCGACGGACCGTCCGGTGGCCTGACCTCGGATACGACGAACCTGCCCAACCTGGTCGCCGGCATCGACATCGCTCCGACCGTACTCGACCACCTCGGCCTCGACATCCCCGACGAGATGAAAGGCCGGGTGATGCGCAGCGACGGGGATCGCCAACCAGAAGAACTGACCCCGTTCCGCGACCGGCTCGACCAACTCGGGCCACGGCGCAATCCGGCCCTGATTCTGGTCGGCGTCGGCTGGCTGGCGCTGTTTCTTGCCGCCGGTGCGATCCGCGGGATCGAGCGAAGTCGCCTGCCGGTGAGAAGGATCGGCGGCCTCGCGATCCTCTGGATCCCCTCCCTGATCCTGATTCCGGCAGCGCTCGGCAACCCCTCGCGTGAGGTCGAGTACTCGATCATCGTCTTCGGCAGCCTCGGGCTGGGCTGGCTGAGCGACCGCCTTATGCCCTGGCCAAGGGCACCGCTGATCCCGGCCGTCGTCGGCCTCGGCGCGATCACCGTGGATCTTGCGCTCGGATCCCACCTGATCACCCGGTCAATCCTCGGTCCCAATCCCGGCTTCGGATCGCGCTTCTACGGGGTCGGCAACGAGTTGAAGTCGGGCCTGATGGTTCTGCTGCTGGCCGGGATAGCTGCGGCACTTACGAACCAGCCGAAGTCACGGAGAAACGCACTGATCGTGCTCGCCTGCGGGCTCGCACTCGGGGCGGTTCTGGGTTCCGGGAGGCTGGGAGCCGGAGTCGGCGCAGCCTTCATCGTTGCTGGCGCGAGTGCGGTAGCGGCGATGATGATGCTGCCCGGCCGCATGGACGCCAAGCGCATCGCCATCCTGGTGCTGAGCCCGGCGATCGGTCTCGCCCTGCTTGCAGCGCTCGACGCGTTGACCGCCGGTGGCCAGGGACACCTCAGCAACAGCGTTCTGTCGCTCGATTCGGCTTCGGGGTTCCTCGAAACCGTGGAGCGACGCTCGACTCTCGCCTGGCAGCAGCTCTGGCGGGAGGCCATGCCGCTGATCACTCTGCTCTGCCTGCTCGCCGCGGCCTTCGCGATTCGCAACCGCCGCATGTTCGAGCCTTTCGCCGGTCCGATCTGGCCGGCCGCGCTGGTCGGCGGGCTCGCCGGCGGGCTGGTCGGCTCTTTCACCGAGGATTCAGGGCCGCTGCTGATCATCGTGGCCACGGTGACCCTGGCCGGTGTCTGCTCCTACCTGCTGGGTCGGCCCGAAGCGGCCGTGGCGACCGTCGGCGAAAGCGCCGAGGCCTCGACCGCAGTCTCGAATTCCGATCCCGGAAAAGCCACAGACGAGTTCGCCTGATCCACCGGACCAGGCGGTTCCTTACCGGTCAGTAGCCGGTCCGGATCAGTCGCAGGCCGAGGACGTCGCGTCCTGGAAAGCCTTGACCGAATTCGCGACTGCGCTGGCGTCGGCCGCAAGTGCGGCGAGGTCGCCGGCTGAAGGAGAAGACGGCAGGTTCTGGACCGCGTCCACCGTGTCGTTCACCGAGTTCTCCAGGTCCGAGGTTTCGGTCGGGAAGTCGGACTCGGCCGAAGCCTGGACCGCCCTGGCGTTGTCCTCGACGGTCTGCAGGTCGGTCTTGAACGTGTCGATCGCACCGGCACCGAGATTGATGTCGGTCAGCTGATTCACGGAATCCTCAAGCGTGCTGACGTCGGAGCAGTACTGGGGCTTGTCGTCGCCGCCGCAGCCAACCAGGACCGCGGCCGAAACGAAAACGGCAGTTCCGAACGCGAAAAAGGACTTCTTCATGGATTCCATCGGCACAGGATAGACGAATTACCGCCACCCGGCGTCGCCTCAGGCGGCCGATTCGAAACGGAGGGGGTGGGATTCGAACCCACGGTACGCCGAAACGCACAACAGTTTTCGAGACTGCCCGATTCAACCACTCTCGCACCCCTCCAGGGTGGCTCACAAATCTAACAATCCGAAGGAGGGGTCCGCGCCGTGCCCGGCGGCGGGTCGGGTTGGCGGAAAGGGCGCCTTTCGGATATTCTGCGCTTTCCCCGGAGAGGTGTCCGAGTGGTTTAAGGAGCGCGACTGGAACTCGCGTGGGCGGGATCTCTCGCCTCGTGGGTTCGAATCCCACCCTCTCCGTAGCCGGGGCCCGCGAGAGCGCCCGGCTCAGCGACGGGCGGCGAAGAAGTCGCTCAACAGGCGCCCGCACTGCTCGCCCATCACGCCCCCGGTCACCTGCGGGCGATGGTTGAGTGCCTGCTCCCCGAGCACGTCCAGCACCGAACCCGCCGCGCCCGCCTTGGGGTCGGCAGCCCCGAAGACAACCCTCGGGATGCGGGCCAGGACGATCGCGCCGGCACACATCGCGCAGGGCTCCAGCGTGACGAAAATAGTGGTCTCGGGCAGTCGCCAGCCGCCGAGGGCCGCTGCTGCTGCCCGGATCGCGAGCAGTTCGGCGTGGGCGGTCGGATCGAGCTCGGCCTCGCGACGGTTGCCGGCCGCCGCGATCACCTCCCCAGCGCGCACGATCACGGCTCCGATCGGCACGTCGCCGCCGGCCGCCGCCCGGCGGGCCTCGGCGATCGCCGACTCCATGTGCGATTGGTCCGTATCCACCGATCCAGACTACGAAACCAGCAACTATGCGGCCTCCGGGGTGTTTATCGGTATGTCGTGCCATGAAGGCACGCCTCGCGATGATCCGGACCTCAGACAGAAAACCCACCCCTCGTTTCACCCGCACGGTCGCTTCCGTTCTGTCGACCCTGCTCGTGGCGACAGCCCTGGTCCTGGCAGCGGCCCTGCCGCAATCCGCTCGGGCAGACGATGGCGCCGCACCGGAGTCGGCCGCGGCACAGGAGGTCGCACCGGGCGAGCAGTACGTGGAGGGCCAGGTACTGGTCCAGTTCCGCGACGGGCAGGCACCTCAGGCGATCGAGGTCCCGGCCGGTTCAGACGAGGAACAGGTGGCT